>JAFROX010000008.1 GCA_017429475.1 Bacteroidales bacterium | reverse complement strand
TATGTCAACGCCCACGGTACCGGCACCCACTACAACGACCTCACCGAGACAAAAGCCCTGAAGCTTGCATTGGGAGAAGATGATGCCCGCAGGGCTTCGATCAGTTCTTCGAAGTCGATGACCGGCCATATGTTCGGAGCCACCGGAGCGGCGGAAGCAATTGTGTCGGTGCTTGCCCTCAAGGAGGGCATCGTTCCTCCCACCATCGGCCTGGAGGAACCCGATCCGGAGTGTGACCTCGACTATACGCCCCTGAAGGCCGTCCGCCGCGACCTCGACATCGCCCTTTCAAACTCCCTGGGTTTCGGCGGCCACAATGTCTGCATCACTCTTCGGCGATATGTTGAGTAGTTGTTAATAAAAATGAACAATATATGACAAATCAAGGCCTGGCGCTGCTGCCAGGCCTTTTGTTTATTAATTGTTAAAAACAAAAAAATGACCAATAGGTATTGATAGCTATGAATGTGCTAACTTGCTATGCAATTTATCCCCGAACCCTAAAACTAAATAAACATCACATATTATATATAAGTCGGTATGGAAAACACTAGCCAGTTCTCGATTACAAAACGCGACGGAAAACTAGAAAAATTCTCCCTTGACAAAATCATGAACGCCATCATCAAGGCGTTCGACTCAGTGAAGGAACCCATTGACCTCGGAGTCCTGAGCAAAATCCTGGCCCACCTCGACATGTACGAGGGGGTGAAGGTCGAAGACATCCAGAACCAGGTGGAGGAAAGCCTGATGAAGGAAGGCTACTACAAAGTCGCCAAGTCTTTCATCCTCTATCGCCAGAGCCATCAGGAAGACCGTGACCTCACCAGCAAGATGCAGTTCCTCGCCGACTACTGCGAAGCTTCAAACGCCGCCACCGGCTCGAAGTTCGACGCCAACGCCAACGTTGAGCACAAGAACATCGCAACCCTCATCGGCGAGCTGCCCAAGAGCAACTTCATCCGCCTGAACCGCCGCCTTCTCACCGACCGCATCAAGAAGATGTACGGCAAGGAACTGGCCGACAGGTACCTGGAACTGCTCAACACACACTTCATCTACAAGAACGACGAGACCAGCCTGGCCAACTACTGCGCATCCATCACGATGTACCCCTGGCTCATCGGCGGCACCGCTTCCATCGGCGGCAACTCCACCGCTCCCACAAACCTCAAGTCGTTCTGCGGCGGCTTCATCAACATGGTGTTCATGGTGAGCTCGATGCTCAGCGGCGCCTGCGCCACTCCCGAGTTCCTGATGTATATGAACTACTTCATCGAGATGGAGTACGGCAAGGACTACTGGCAGCACCCCGACAAGGTGGTCGACCTCAGCACCAAGCAGCGCACCATCGACAAGGTGATCACCGACTGCTTCGAGCAGGTGGTTTACTCCATCAACCAGCCGACCGGCGCCCGCAACTACCAGGCAGTGTTCTGGAACATCTCTTACTACGACAAGTACTACTTCAAGAGCCTGTTCGACAACTTCTACTTCCCCGATGGCTCCCAGCCTGACTGGGACGGCCTGAACTGGCTGCAGAAGAGGTTTATGAAATGGTTCAACCAGGAGCGCCTGAAGACTATGCTCACCTTCCCGGTCGAGACTATGGCGCTGCTCACCGAGAATGACGAGTGCAAGGACAAGGAATACGGCGAGTTCACAGCCCAGATGTATTCAGAAGGCCACTCGTTCTTCACCTATATGAGCGACAACGCCGACTCCCTGAGTTCTTGCTGCCGTCTGCGCAACGAGATCCAGGACAACGGCTTCTCATATACCCTCGGTGCCGGCGGTGTCAGCACGGGATCGAAGAGCGTGCTCACCATCAACCTCAACAGAACCATCCAGTATGCCGTCAACAACAATATGGACTACCTGAAGTTCCTCGGCGAGATCACCGACGTCTGCCACAAGGTGCAGACTGCCTATGACGCCAACCTGAGGGAACTCAAGGACAAGGGCATGCTGCCGCTGTTCGACGCCGGCTACATCAATATGAGCCGCCAGTATCTCACCATCGGCGTGAACGGTATGGTAGAGGCAGCTGAATTCCTCGGCATCAAGATCACTCCCAACGAAGAATACAGAAACTTCGTCAGGGGCGTGCTCGGCGTCATCGAGAAGTTCAACAAGCAGTACCGCACCAAGGACCTTATGTTCAACTGCGAGATGATTCCTGCAGAGAACGTGGGCGTAAAACACGCCAAGTGGGACCGCGAGGACGGCTACTTCGTTCCGCGCGAGTGCTACAACTCATACTTCTATGTGGTTGAGGACGACTCACTGAACATCATCGACAAGTTCAAGCTGCACGGAGCTCCGTTCATCGAGCACCTCACCGGCGGTTCGGCACTCCATATGAACCTCGAGGAGCACCTGTCGAAGGAGCAGTATCTCCAGCTTCTCAAGGTCGCCGCCCACGAAGGCTGCAACTATTTCACATTCAACATTCCGAACACCATCTGCAACGACTGCGGCCACATCGACAAGCGCTATCTGCACGAGTGCCCTGTCTGCGGAAGCAAGAACGTGGACTATATGACCCGCATCATCGGCTACCTGAAGCGCGTAAGCAACTTCTCAGCCGCACGCCAGGCCGAGGCAGCCCGCAGGTTCTACTATGCTCCCAAGAAGGAAATCGTAGTGAAATAATGCTGAAATACGTGAACACAAGCGTGGTTTTTCTGGAGATCCCAGACGAAACCACGCTTTCTATTAATATCTCCAACTGCCCAAACCACTGTCCGGGCTGCCACAGCCGCTACCTTTGGGAGGATATCGGCGACGAACTGGACGAAGCCGCAATAGACGCTCTCGTGGCGGAGGTCCGCAGCGACATAACCTGCGTGGCCTTTATGGGAGGGGACAGCGACCTGGAGCGTCTCCAGCAGCTCGCCGACTACGTCCACAGCCGTTATCCGGACTTCAAGGTGGGCTGGTACAGCGGCCGCATCCGCCTTCCCAAGGAACTTGACCGTCAGAAGTTCGACTACATCAAGGTGGGGCCGTACCTGGCTCATCTCGGTCCTCTCAACAAGCCGACGACAAATCAGAGGATGTACCGCCGCCTGCAGGACGGCAGCTTCGAAGACATCACTTACCGTTTCTGGAAATAGCTATCTGAACCAGCCTTTCACCGTGATTCCGGCCATGAACCACAGGCCGGGCTGGGGAATGTCGCCGAAATCGTAGTAAGTGCGGTTGAGCAGGTTGTTCGCCCTCAGGTATACCTCGAAGACGGGACGGCTGTACGACAGTTTGGCGTCGAGAAGGGAATAGGGCTTGATCAGTTCGGATGCAGTAGCCCTGTCGACGAAGCGGTAGGAAATGTTCGCTGCCAGATGCTGTGTAATGCGGAAGTCTGCCTGGGCGGTCACCCTGTTGCGGACGTATTCCATCGAATAGAGGCTGCGGAAGCCCTCTTTGGTGTCCTTGTCCTGCGAGATGTGGCTGTAGCCCAGATTCACCGAGCGTACGAAGAAGTCGCGGTTTCCGACAAGGTCTCCGATGGCGAGCTGCAGGGTCGCTTCCTGGCCGAAGGTGTTCAGGCGGGTGTGGTTGACTGACATCCAGGGAGCGTCGTCTGGAGCGGATGTGTCCTGGATCCAGTCTATGATGTCGAGCCCCTTGTTGTAATAGACGGTCGCGACGGCCCTCACGCCCCTGCCGAGGAATTTGAGGCCGCCTTCGAATGCGTGCAGCTTCTCGGTCTTGAGATTAGGGTCTGCAAGGTGTCCTCCCACCGAATAGTACAGTTCGGTGAAGGTCGGCATCCTGTAGGATGCGTTGTATGAGCCGTAGATGCGAAGGGCGTCGGTCAGTCTCAGGTTCATTTCCACGCCGGGGTAGAACTTCACGCCCTCGTTGTTGCCGGTGTTGTAGACCGCAGTTACTCCGGCCGATGCCGTGAGGCGGTCGAGCACCACGCTGTGCTCTGCGAAAGCTGTGAATGCGGTGCGGGCCAGTCCGCGGACATATACCCCTTCTGGGTTTTCCAGCGCTTCGCCGAGATTGGTGCTGCGGATGGCTTCGTGACGGGCTCCCGCGCCGAATGCGGTGCGGCCCAGGCTGGAATCGAATCCGAAGTGGAAGTCGGAGCCGACCGTGTTGGTCTTGTGGTAGTTGAAAGGATAGCGGTCAGGTGCGCCGCGGAAAAGTTCGAAGCGGTCTTCGCCGTGGTTCCAGTAGAGAGAGGGAGTGAAGTGCAAGGCACCTTTGCCCTCGGCCTTTATGGCTGTGAATGTCTTGAATGTATGCTCGAACTGGTCGTCGAAGCGAGGACTGTAGAACGTGCTGGAACCGAAATCCTTCAGGCTGGCACCGGCCTGCCACGAAAGTGTCGTGGAGGCGAACTCAGCATTGCCGTGATAGAAGGTCTTCAAGGCGCTGAAGTCGTTGTTGAGACCTCCCGCTGCATTGCGGTTGAACCCGTCGGAGCGCTGCCAGCCGGCGGAGATCATATTGAAGCTGCGTCTGCCCTTGAGTGCGACGGAGCCGTTGGCGTTGCCGTATTTGAAGGATCCGCCCTCGAGGTTGAGCGAGGCTTTGCTCTCTCCGCCGTATTTCGTGACGATGTTGATGGCGCCGATCATCGAAGAAGCGCCGTGGCCTCTTGCAGCGGGACCTTCCAGCACCTCGATATGGTCGATGTCACTGAGGTTGACAGGAAAGTCGGCTGAGTTGTGGCCGGTCTGAGGGTCGGAAATGTCGATGCCGTTGAGCAGTACCGCAATCTGGTTGTAGGTGCCGCCGCGCATACTGATGTCGGTCTGCATACCCATTGCGCCGCGTTGGCGCACATCCACGCCAAGGGCGTATTTCAGCAGGTCGTTGATATTTTCGGCAGGGGCGGAAGCGATGGCCAGGCTGTCCATCAGCATCACCGTGCGAGTGTTTTTATGTAGAGGAACCGGCAGTTTCGATGCTGTCACCGAAACGCTGTCAAGCATATAATATGTCTGAGCTTTAGCTGCGGGAACAGAAAGGAACGCACAAAGCAAAATCGCTGCAATCGAAAGTCTCTTCATCGTGCTTTGTTTTCTCGAGGACGGCAAATATAGCATTTAATAAAAAGTTTTAGTAAATTTGAGGGTTATTGGCACCATATTTATAGTCACAGACAGAGATTAATATTTCACAATTATGAAGAACAAATACGCAATCATCGTCGTTGACATGCTCAATGACTTCGTTTCAGGCTCAATCGCCCATCCCAGAATCAAGCACATCATCCAGCCTATCAAGGAACTTTGCGATAAAGCCCGTGCAGCTGGCGTTCCCGTGATTTACGCTAATGACAGCCACACACCCGAAGTTGACAAGGAGTTCAAGGTCTGGGGCCCTCACGCAGTGGAGGGAACCTGGGGCGCTGAGGTGATCGATGAACTCAAACCTCAGAAAGGAGATTATGTAATCCCCAAGAAGACCTACAGCGGCTTCTTCGAGACTTCAATGGAGCGCGTACTCAGGGAGCTCGAGGTCAACACCGTCATCATCACAGGATGGCAGGCTGATTGCTGCTGCCGCCACACTTCTGCTGACGCATTCTTCCGCGGTTTCAAGATCATCGTTCCCAAAGAGACCACCGACACCCTGACTGACGAAGCATACCTGGGTGGACTTGATTACATCAAGAACATTTACGGAGGTAAGATCTGCAGCGTAAAGAGTTTGAAATTCTAACCAGCAACAATATGGAACTTACATTAAACGGTATTAAAAACAACGCAGCTGAATGGAAGGCCAAAGGATTTGCCCTGCCTACATTCGATATTGATAAAGTTCGCGAAGCAACCCTCAAGGCTCCGGCCTGGATCCACTTCGGTGCAGGTAACATTTTCCGCGCATTCCAGTGCAACGTTTGCCAGAACCTCCTGAACGCCGGTGTTCTCGACCGCGGTCTGGTGGTGGCTGAAGGCTATGACTACGAAATCATCGACAAGATGTATCGTCCCCACGACAACATCGGTGTGCTCGTAACCCTCAAGGCCAGCGGCAATGTGGAGAAGACTGTCGTGGCTTCTATTATGGAAAGCCTCGCCGCTGATTCCAACAACGACGCAGACTGGCCCCGCCTCAAGGAGATCTTCCGCAACGATTCCCTGCAGATGGTTTCTTTCACCATCACTGAGAAGGGATATGCTCTCCAGAACAATGCAGGCATCTACGCTCCGTTCGTAGAAGAAGACTTCAAAGCAGGCCCCGGCAAGCCCCAAAGCTATATGGGCAAGGTCAGCGCCCTCGTATATGAGCGTTTCATCGCAGGCGAGAAACCTGTCGCAATGGTCAGCATGGACAACTGCTCACACAACGGCGACAAGCTGTTCGCAGCCGTTCACGCCTTCGCAGAGGCCTGGGAGAAGAACGGTGTCTGCAAACCCGGCTTCAAGGCTTATGTCGAGAACAAGAACAAAGTTTCTTTCCCCTGGACAATGATCGACAAGATCACTCCCCGTCCCGACCCTTCAGTAGAGGCCATCCTCGCAGCTGACGGACTTGACGTCGAGCCGGTCGTTACTGCCAAGAAGACCTTCGTAGCCCCGTTCGTAAACAGCGAGGAATGCGAATACCTCGTGATCGAGGATTCATTCCCCAACGGCCATCCCGCACTTGAGAAAGGCGGCGTGATGTTTACCCAGCGCGAGACCGTCGACAAGGTGGAGAAGATGAAAGTCTGCACCTGCCTCAACCCGCTCCATACCGCACTTGCAGTTTCAGGCTGCCTGCTCGGCTTCGAGAAGATCTCCGAGGAGATGAAGGATGCCGACTTGAAGAAGATGGTAGAGATCGTAGGTTATAAAGAGGGTCTGCCCGTAGTTGTGGATCCCGGCATCATCAAGCCGAAGGATTTCATCGACCAGGTTGTGAACATCCGTATCCCGAACCCCTTCATGCCCGATACACCCCAGCGTATCGCCACCGATACTTCACAGAAACTTGCAATCCGCTTCGGCGAGACCATCAAGGCATACGAAAAACGCCCTGACCTCAATGTAGCAGACCTCAAGGTCATTCCGCTCGTGTTCGCACTCTGGCTCCGCTACCTGATGGGTGTCGATGACAACGGTGAGAAATTCGAACTCAGCCCCGATCCGCTGCTGCCTCAGGTTACCCCTGTAGTCGCCGGTGTGAAACTTGGTGAGAAGTTCGACGTTCACGCAACCGTAGAGCCTATCCTTTCAAAGGCCGGCATCTTCGGCGTGAACCTCTATGAGACCCCGCTCGCAGGCAAGGTCGAGAAGTTCTTCGAGCAGCTGTGCGCAGGCAAGGGTGCCATCCGCAAGGTCATCCACGAAAACGTACAATAACCACAAACACTGTAATAAATGAAAAAGGTTCTTACTTACATTGCTGCAGCCATAATGACAGTTTCTGTCGCTACGGCTTGCGGTAACCTTGGTTCACTCATCGGCAACGCCACAACAGCCGGCGCCGCTGCAGGAAAGGCCCTCAAGGCTCTGCTCGACAAATATCTCGGCAGCCTCGGCAGTCTTGGCAACCTCGGAAATCTCGGAAATCTCGGAAATCTTGGAAATCTTGGCAACCTCGGCAAAACTCTCGACCTGAGCGACGCCGCTACGGTAGCCAACCTCACCCAGATCGCAAAGAGCATCCAGGGCCTCAAGAACAACACTGCAGAGGACTATATGACCAAGTTCGCACAGGGACTCGTTTCTGGTGCCGACAACGCCATCTCTCTGGAAACTGCCAATTCAATCACCAACGTCCTTACACAGTTGGCTCAGAAGCAGGATCTGACGTCTGCATTCAGCGGCTCGGGAGAACCCCAGCAAGCTACGCTGCAGACAATGGCAGGCCCCGTGGTAGGTATTCTCACAATGATGAAATAATCTCCATCGGGTCAAAACAAAAAGCCTCGTCAGAAATGACGGGGCTTTTTTGTTTCCGTTGATGCTGTGCTCTAGTAACCCATCAGGCCGTGGAAATAGCTGAAGTTGTACTTGGCTCCGACTACGTTCACAAGCAGGTTGAAGGCTACGCCGGCCAGGGCGATCATCAGATATCTCTTGGCCATGGCCTGGTCCCTGCGGCGGTACATAAGCCAGATTACGATGCCGATCAGCGGAATGATGAACGAGCCTACGGATGCCAGGCAGCCGAGGGTCTTGTTTGTCGCTATGCCTCCACCAGTGCCGGTGCTGCCGCCTCCGTTGCCGTTGGGGAAGGGGAAGGGCCAGCCGCTCTGCTGGTTCTGGGGCTGTTGCTGTTGCTGTTGCTGATTCTGGAAGGGCGGGGGCGGAAAACCGGTGTTGCCGGTGTTGGTCTGGCTACCGGTGTTGCCGGTGCTGCCAGTGTTCAAAGATATCTTGCCGCCGCAATAGGGGCAGTACTGATAGTCGCTGGAAACAGATTTTCCGCAGTTCGGACAGAAGATGGTCATAGTGCCTTTGTTTTATATGATGTAAAGTTATAAAAAAACTTTTTGCATCAGATACCTTCCCCGTCAGTGAATTCAGGAACGATAATGGCTTTGCTTTGCAGCAGTCTGGTGTGGGGCGGCACGTCGTGGGTCAGCCAGATGTTACCGCCGATGACCGAATCGTGGCCTATGGTCACGCGTCCCAGGATTGAAGTGTTGGAATAAATGGTCACGTTGTCTTCGATGATGGGGTGCCTGGGAATCTGCAGGGGCTTGCCTTCGGCGTCGTACTTGAAATTCTTCGCGCCCAGGGTCACTCCCTGATAGAGCATCACGTGGTCACCTATGACGGCGGTCTCGCCGATGACTATTCCAGTGCCGTGGTCGATGCCGAACCAGGCGCCTATCCTGGCGGCCGGATGGATGTCGATTCCGGTGGCGGAGTGGGCCAGCTCGGTGATGATGCGGGGAATGACGGGAGTGCCGAGCTCAAGCAGGGCGTGGGCGGTGCGGTAGTGCACCATCACCTGTATGGCCGGGTAGCAGAACACCACCTCGCTGAAACTCTTGACGGCCGGGTCGTTGTGGGTCACGGCCTCGACGTCGGTGAGCAGCAGCCGCTTGATCTCGGGGAGCTTGCGGATGAATGCTTCGGCCGTCGCGGCGCCCGTCTGGGGCAGCAACAGTCCGTAGAGGTTGGAGATGTCTTTGGCAATTCCGGCCGCTCCTCCGAAATAGCGGGGGAAGATGACGGCCTTGACAAGCTCGATTATGTCTTCCAGCGCTTTCGGGGAGGGCAGGGGTTCGCAGGTTCTAAGGCCCATCTTCTCCTCCTGGGGAGAGACGGCGGTCATCGCTGCGGTAACGTTTCTGAGTATTTCGTCCATTTATTTTATGGGATAGTCTTCGAATGCGTAGAGTACGGTCGAGAGGTATCTCTCTCCGGTGTCGGGCAGCAGGGCTACGATGACCTTGCCGGCATTGGCTTCGTCACGGGCGAGCTGCAGGGCGGCTGCGAAGGATGCACCTGAAGAGATGCCGACAAGCAGGCCTTCGCGGGCTGCGAGCTGGCGAGATGCTGATATTGCGTCGTCGTCGGCCACGGGAATCACCTTGTCGATGACTTTGGCATCATAGGTTGCGGGTACGAAACCTGCTCCGATGCCCTGGATCTTGTGCTTGCCGGCGACTCCGGTCGAGAGGACGGCGGAGCTTGCGGGCTCGACTGCGTATGCCTTCACGGCGGGATTGTGCTTCTTGAGTGCCTTGGCCACGCCGGACACTGTTCCGCCAGTGCCTACTCCGGCCACGAAAATGTCGACCTTGCCTTCGGTTTCCTTCCAGATTTCTTCACCGGTGGTGCGTTCGTGCATCTGCGGGTTGGCGGGGTTGGTGAACTGACCGAGGATGATGCTGCCGGGGATTTCCTTGTTGAGCTGCTCGGCCTTTGCGATGGCGCCTTTCATTCCTTCAGCTCCGGGAGTGAGTTCGAGTCTTGCTCCGAGGGCCTTCAGAAGGCTTCTGCGCTCCTGGCTCATCGTTTCGGGCATCGTGAGTATGGTCTTGTATCCTTTGGCGGCTCCTACCCATGCGAGGCCTACGCCGGTATTGCCGCTGGTGGGTTCAATGATGGTGGCGCCGGGCTTCAGGAGTCCTTTGCTCTCTGCGTCTTCAATCATTGCCAGGGCGATGCGGTCCTTGACGCTGCCGCCCGGATTGAAGTATTCGAGTTTGACGATGATGCGTGCTTTCTGTCCCTGGAATCCTGAAATCTCCAGCAGGGGAGTGTTGCCGATAAGGTCGGTGAGTTTGTTGTAAATCATGGTACTAAATTATGAAAGATTGTTGATGATCGGGAAATAAAAAAACCTGTTCAATCGTTGGATTGACAGGTTGCGATATATGATGGAGAATGTACTGTACAGATGCGGATCAATATGCGCGACAAAGCCTGCCAACCCCGTAGCAAGCACAACAACACATATTTGAAATCATCTGCTTCATTCTGGGTGCAAAGCTATAAAAGAATTCTTACCTTTACAACGATAGTTCGAAAATTCATCGAAAATGAAAAAAATAATCACCGTTCTTTCCCTTGCCCTCGTGTTTACCCTTTCTTCAAGGGCTGAAGAGGCAAGACTGCTGCGCTTCCCTGCCACAAACGGGACTTCCATTGTTTTCACTTATGCCGGCGACCTCTACACGGTGCCCGTGACCGGAGGCGATGCCACCAGGCTCACTTCGCACATCGGCTATGAGGGCTTCGCCCACTATTCTCCTGACGGCAAGACCATCGCCTTCACCGCCGAATATGACGGCAACCGCGAGGTCTATGTGATTCCCGCCACCGGTGGCGAGCCGAAGCGTGTGACCTATACATCCACCAATCCCCGCGACGATATGGGCGACCGTATGGGCCCCAACAATATGGTGATGGGTTGGACTCCTGACGGAAAGTACATCATCTACCGCAACCGCATCGGCGACGGCTTCGAGGGGCAGCTTTGGAAAGTGACCCCGGATGGTGCGATGCCCGAGGCGATTCCCCTGCCTCAGGGAGGTTTCTGCTCATATTCTCCTGACGGAAAGCAGCTGGCATACAACCGTGTGATGCGCGAATTCCGCACCTGGAAGTACTACCGCGGCGGAATGGCCGACGAGATATGGATCTATGACGGCAAGTCGGTGAAGCCTGTCACCGACAACGACGCACAGGACATCTTCCCGATGTGGATCGGCGATGAGATCTATTTCGCATCTGACCGCGATATGACGATGAACATCTTCTGCTACAATACCAAGACCGGCAGCACCACCAAGGTTACGAATTTCACAGACTTCGACGTGAAGTTCCCGACCACCGACGGCAAGAGCGTAGTGTTCGAGAACGGCGGCTTCATCTACCGTCTCGACCCTGCCACCAAGAAGGCGTCCAAGATCAGCGTCAATCTGTCTTCGGACAATATATACAGCCGTACTGAACGCCGCGCCAGGCCTTCTCTCAGCTCGGTGTCAGTATCTCCTGACGGCACCCGCGTGGCCGTGACCGCCCGTGGAGAAGTGTTCGACGTGCCCGCAGCCAAAGGCGTTACCCGCAACCTGTCGCGCAGCTCCAATTCAAACGACCGCAGCGTGAACTGGAGCCCTGACGGCAAGTACATTGCCTGGATCGGCGACGCCACCGGAGAGACTGAAGTCTATCTCTATGACGTGGCTGCCGGCGGCGATGCGAAGCAGCTTACAAAGAACAACGACACATACATCCGCTCGCTGCAATGGTCTCCCGACAGCAAGCATATCCTCTATACCGACCGCAAGAACCGTCTCGTGGAACTGAGTCTGGACGGCAAGAAACGCACCGTGATGGAGAACCCCCGCGCTGAATTCCGCGACGTGGTTTATTCACCCGACAGCAAGTGGCTGGCATATTCAAAACCTGCCGACAACCAGTACGGCATAGTATACGTGTATGACATTGCTGCGAATAAGGAATATGCAGTGACCGACGGCTGGTACGACTCCGGCAGCCCCTCTTTCAGCGCTGACGGCAAGTATCTGCTCTACACTTCATCGACTGAGATGAACCCCACCTACAGCAACATTGAGTGGGACTTCGCGATGACCGATATGAGGGCGCTCTATATGTGCATCCTCTCCAAGGACACTCCTTCACCGCTGCTGCCTACCGACGGAGTAGGCGCGGAGGCTCCGAAGGGCCCTTCTGCCGACAAGGCCGATGCAGAGGTGAAAGTGGTAGTGGATCCTGACGGCCTGACATCACGCAGCCTCAAGGTTCCCGTGCAGGGTGCAAGCGGATACTACTGCGACGGAAAGAAGATATGGTTCAACGGACGTGACGGCATCAAGGTCTTCGACTTCGCGAAAGGCAAGACTGAAGACGCCGGCAGCGGCCGGTTCACATACCGCTATGGCAACAAGAAAGCCGTCCTGCAGGAGCGCGGTGGAATCTCTCTTGCCGACCTGCGTGACAAGATGTCCGGAGAGGCGGTTTCTACCGCCGACATCGTGGTGGACATCGACTATTCACAGGAGTGGCCGCAGATATTCGATGAAGTATGGCGCGCATTCCGCGACGGCTTCTATCTGACAAATATGCACGGTCGCGACTGGAAAGCCCTGAAGGAGAAATATTCAGTGCTGCTGCCCTATGTAAAGACCCGTCTCGACCTCAATTATGTCATCGGCGAGATGATCTCCGAACTGGCCTGCGGCCACGCCTACATCACTCCCGGTGAATATCCCAAACCCGCAAGGGTAGATATGGGCCTGCTCGGAGCAGAACTCTCGAAGCATTCTTCAGGCTTCTTCCGCATCGACAGGATAATGCAGGGCGCTCCCTATCAGGAAAGCCTCCGCTCTCCTCTCACAGAGCCCGGCATCGGAGTATCTGAGGGCCAGTTCATCACAGCCATCGACGGTGTTTCAGTGAAGGATGTGCCCAACATATACTCTATGCTCGTGGGCAAGGCCGGCGTGCTCACCGAACTGACGGTCAACTCTTCACCCGCAGCAGGCGGAAAGAAGGTTGTAGTCCGTCCGATAGCCGACGAATATCCTCTGGTACACTACGAGTGGGTGCAGAACAACATCAAGAAGGTGAACGAACTGTCCGGCGGCAAGGTGGGATACATCTACATCCCCGATATGAGTGCCGAAGGCCTCAAGGAGTTCGCCCGCTACTACTATCCCCAGCTCGACAAGGAAGCCCTCATCGTGGATGACCGCGGCAACGGCGGCGGAAACGTCTCTCCGATGCTCATCGAGCGTCTCCAGAGGGAGGCTTACCGTCTGACGATGCGCCGTGGCAGCGATATGATCGGCACCGAGCCCGAAGGCACCCACACTGGTCCGAAGGTGATGCTGATCAACAAGTACAGCGCCAGCGACGGAGACCTCTTCCCGTGGAGTTTCAAGGCCAACAATATGGGAACCGTCATCGGTACCCGCACCTGGGGCGGCATCATCGGCATCAGCGGTTCGCTGCCCTACCTCGACGGTACTGACGTGCGCGTGCCGTTCTTCACAAACTATGACGCCAAGACCGGTGAATGGATTGTGGAGAACCACGGCGTGGATCCTGACATACTCCTTGAGAACGATCCCATCAAGGAGTGGGCAGGCGAGGATGAGCAGCTCATCAAGGCCGTTGAGGTCGCCCTCGAGCAGATCAAGGACCGCAAGCCTCTCCCGAAAGTGCCCGCACCGCGCACCTTCAAGGATCTTGGACTGCCGGAAACTAAGTAAGGATTACTTCTCGAGCCTGACCAGTACAGGCAGATGGTCACTGTAGCCACCGGAAAAATGCTTTCCGGTGTAGCTGCGTTTGGGCACGCCGTGCTCCATCATAAAGTTGCGCTTGAAGATCTGGGCGTAGTGCATCTTGCTGAAGCGTGCGATGTGGAAACCTTCCGAACCGCTGTCTTCGAGCAGCTGCCTGCACACCAGGATGTTGTCGAAAAGTGTCCAGCGGTGGTTGTGCATACTGGTGCCCTGTCCCTCTTCCATAAGGGTCCACATAGGGTTGAAGAAGCCGCCTTCCTCCACGTCTTCCATATCAGCCACCGCGTGGAGCAGGTGGCTCAGGGAGAAGTCCGCGGGAGTGTCGTTCATATCGCCCATCACGATGATCTTGATGCCGGGATATTCGTCTCTCATCTGAAGGGCGTGGTAGTAGATGGTCTCGGCTCCGGCACGGCGGAATCCGGCTGATGCGTCGCGGCCTGCACGCCTCGAGAGGAAGTGGCATACGTAGATGGCGAACATCTCGCCGTCGAGCAGTCCGCGCACCATAAGGATCTCCCTTCCGTGATATTCCCTGCCGCTGCGCAGGATTGGCTTCACGGGCTGACTGTCAAGCAGTTTGAAACGGCTGGAACGGTAGAGCAGCGCCACGTCGACGCCGCGCACGTCGCCGGATTCGTAATGGACATAGCGGTAGCCTGCACCGCTGAGCCTTTTCTGGCTCACCATATCTTCGAGCACGCTGTCGTTCTCGATTTCCGACACTCCAACGAGGGCGGGAAACCCTCCCGGAAGGCTGCTGACCGCCTGGAAGACCTCGCCTAGGTTCTCAAGCTTGCGCTGGTATTTTATCTGGGTCCATCGTCTGTTCCCGGAAGGAGTGAAATCATCGTCCTCCTTGTTTGGATCATTTTTTGTATCGTAAAGATTTTCAAGATTATAAAACATTATGGAACAGACCATAGGGCAAGAGTTCTTATTACTACAAATATAAATAAAAACGCAGCGTTTTCTTTGTATTTTGCATCTATATTAAGTATTATTGCGTTTCTTAAAGCAGAATATGAGTAAAAAAATATTATTATCAGTCCTTGTGACGGCAGTGCTGACAGGCTGTACGGGCGAGTATATTGAACGCCTGGACAATCTGGATGCACAGGTGACTGAGCTGGAAGAGCAGCTGAAGAAGCAGAATGAGACCATAGCCGGTCTGTATACTGTGCTGCTCGCCTATAACAGCCGTGATTTCATCACAGGTATAACACAACTGCCGGACAATGGGGGATATGCCGTCCATTTCAACAATCTGGGTGACATTGTTATTTATCACGGTACCGACGCCCACGTTCCCCGGGTTGGAATCAAGCGCAATCCTTCTGACGGCAACTACTACTGGACAATCCAGTATGGCAACGGTGAAGCTGAATACATCATCAACGACACTGGCAATATGATTCCCGCTGTCGGCCTTGTCCCTCTGCTCAAGATTGAAAAGGGCAAGTTCTATATCTCATATGACAGCCGCAAGACCTGGCAGTATCTTGGAGATGCCGACGGTGTGAACGGCGACAGCATTTTCGAGCAGATTGTCGTGACTGACGATTATGTCACTTTCGTCACGTCTGGAGAGCAGTTCAAGATTCCGACCAACAAACTGGTTCAGAATCTCTACCAGAACGCCACGACTTCAAATCAGAACCTGGCTTCTTTAAGCGGTCTCATTAACGGCCTGTTGGGATCCGCAATCTATGTGTCTTCGGTCAAGGATATCACATCAGAAGGGAGGGTCGTCGGCACGGAAATTACGATGTCGGATGGAAATACCATCGTCATCAATGACTGGGTCAGCACTGAATGCCCGGCAATCGCGCCGAAGAAGGGCGATGGAGATACATTGTATTATTGGGCGAAAGTTTTTTCTGACGGGTCATATGAGTGGATCCGTGACAGTTATGGCAACCGCGTTGCGGCTACCGGGAAGAACGTTGAGATACCCATCGTAGTTCCGGTGCTTGACAAGACAGACAATATGTATTATTGGAATGTGGTCGCTGCCGGCGACACAACCTTGCTCCTCGGCACAGACGGCAAGAAGGTGCCGGCATCCAGCGCTGCTGGCGTACCGTCCATTTTCAAGGCAGTAGACAACTCCAATCCGGAATATATTGCGCTTACTCTTTCTGATGGTTCTGTTATCCGGCTTCCCAAGGCATATTCGATTTCTTTCAATCCATCAGCCCTTAAGATGAAAGAAAGTGAGACGAAGTCAGTGTCATTCAGAATCTATGGAGCAGACAGCAATATGAAATACAAAGCACTCACACAAGGTAAACTTACCGTATCTGTAGCGATAAGCACTTCCGAGCCAGGGGTTGGATCAGTCACCGTAAAGACAGACCCTGATTTTTCCGTTTCTGATAATGGCAAGGTTATTCTGGTGGTTACTGCCGGAAACGGTTCTGTCAAGACTATGGTTAAAGGTTTTAGCGTAACGTGGGGGGAATAGCAGATGAAAAAATTCAGATTCTTTACAATGATTGCGCTCACCACGATGCTTGCGGTTTCGTGCTATACTGACATTGAGAACCAGCTTGAAGCCCTTGAAAGAAGGGTTAATACACTGAACCAGAGGGCGGCTGCAGCAAATGACAATATAGCTGCGTTCCAGACACTCGTCAACAAGTACAAGTCATACATATATGTCATCGGCTACCGTCCGATCCAGGTGGGCAAAGAGATCAAAGGTTATATCATCAACCTTTCTGACGGAACATCAATTACGCTCAACAACGGTGTCAGCAAGGATGATCCTATCGTAGGCCTGACTCTTGGTGATGACGGTCTCTATTATTGGGTTGTCACTGTAAACGGAGTGACTGATTTCTTTTATGACGAGACGGGACAGAAGGTGGCTGCGTCAGTAGCCAGCCCGATAATGAAGATAGTCGACGGAGTGTGGAAAGTGTCTTTCGACAACGGTTATATATGGAAGACCTTCGACAGGGCTCAGGGAGAAAGCGGCTATTCATACATAGACAATATCGAGACCCGTGGCAATTACGTTTACATAACGCTGGTCAGCGGGCAGACGGTAAGTTTCCCTACCTATGCCGCATATGAGTATTATTTAGATAACCTCAATACTCTGAATGCGAGCGTGACGGCTCTGCGGGCTGTATATGAAGCAAAGGCAAAGAACGTTTTCGTAAAAACCGTGATGCCCATCGTCGAAGACGGCGAGACAATCGGTTATACCATCGTCTTCAGTGACTCCAGAAGCATCGAGGTGTATAACGGAAAGAAGAGCGAGGGGCAGAATATAGGTCTTGCTCAGTATACCGATGGCCTGTATTACTGGGCAGTCGTGGAGAACGGCAAGACAAAATGGCTCTATAATGATTTGGGGGAGATGGTGAAGGCCTCGCCTACAGAAGGTCTTGCTCCCATTTTCATGCTAGACAACTCTATGGGAGACGGCAACTATTACTGGGCATACCAATATGGCGAAACAGGTCACATGTTTTATCTCTACGATGCAGAAGGGAAAAAAGTGGCTGCATCAAGCGGAGGTGTACAGGTATTCGCAAGCATTGAGGTCAACGACAGCTATGTCACATTGACTCCTATTGGAGGAGCCGCTATTTCCATACCGCGATACTCGCCTTTCAAATTAAACCTGAACAAGACCTCAGTGACGGTTTCAAGTACGAGTCCAGCCGAAATCTTCTATATGGTAAGTGATGTTCTTGTTTCTGTGGCAATCACGGCAATAGCCGATAAAGGCTATCACGCTACGATGACTAAGGCCTATGATTTCACATCGCTTACTCTTTCAGGAATTATTACTATAACCGCTGACGCAGATGCTGCGGCTAGTTCAACAGTCTTGATAATGGTTTCTGATGGAGAGGGTCATATGCAGACTTATAATATAAATGTCGTCAAAGGCTAATGCAGGAGGAATGAAGATGAAAAAGATATTAAGTATAATTCTTTCTGCTGTTCTGATGCTGTCAGCAGTTTCCTGCACCAAGGAGATACAGGAGGGCATCAATACACTGATAAAGCGCATCTCCGACCTTGAAACGGTGATGATAAGCATAAACGAATATTACAGCAACACCAGCAAGGTTGTCGCAGCTCTCGAAGAACACGATATGATCAGGAGCATCACCCCAGTGAAGACGGGAGAAAGCGACGCATATCTTGTGACATTCGTAAGCGGACATACTCTGACGCTCCTCCAGGGCATCGACGGTATATCTCCGAATCTCGGAATCAGAAAATACGACGACGGTATCTTCTACTGGACCGTTCAGTATGGTTCGGAAGAACCTCAGTGGCTGCTCTCCAACCTCGGCCTCAAAATCAGGGCTTCTGCAATGGCTCCCCTGATGAAGATCGAGGACGGCTGGTGGCAGTATTCATATGATGGAGGCGCATCCTATATAAGGCTCTGTGAAGCTTCCGGCGAGCCCGGTAAGTCAGTATTCAAGAATATCAGCATCAGCGATTATTTCGTAGCGTTTACGCTCTCATCCAACCAAGTATTCCAGATACCGACCGAGGCATACTTCAACCGCGTCATTTCGGCCTGCAGTACATTCTCTTCTGAGCTGTCGCTTGCGACCACCCTTCTGGCTAAGGTTGATACTACTATGGCCGTAAAGGATATCACCCAGATAATGGAGAACAACCAGCCGGTAGGATATAAGATCCTGCTCAACAACGGCAAGGAATATACAATACGCTCCGGAAAGGACGAGCAGCCGTTCACCTTTGCCATCAAGAGGGACCACAGCGACTGGATGGATTACTGGACAGTGAAGATAGGCGATGGTGACTATCAGTGGGTGATCAAGCCCAACGGCGAAAGGGCTCTTGCTTCCTCGATGTCAGGCACACCGAGACTCAGCGTACGCGATACGCTTGATGGGTTATATTTCGTATACAGTTTCTATCCCGACATAAATGCATATCAGTGGCTGAGAGATGCTAACGGGAATCTTGTTGCAGCTGGTTCTTCAACCAATCTGGCATTCTTCAAGTCAGTCTCCGTCGGAACGGAAAGTGTGGCTCTCACTCTGGCAGACGGAAAGACTATCTATCTTCCGTTCTATTATGAGAACAAGCCTCTCATCGTGTTCAGGACTCCTTCCGGTATGGAATACAACAATCAGACATTTCTCTATACCGGAGTCGAGGCAAACACAAGCTATACGATTGAGTTCACTATTAATTATGCTCCGAGCCGTCTGCAACTGGATGCCATCGGTATGGATGGTGCTACTGTGACTGGTATTACAAGAAGTTCTGCTGACAATACGATTACAGGCAGCATTTCTTTCAAGACACCTGCTACATTATCCGGCGAGACCACAAGGGTTCTGGTATTTATGACCTGGGGATCCCAAGTGACAATGAAGGTCCTCGAGTTCAAAAACAAAACTCTCTGATCGGGATTGGGTAAATACAAACATATCATATTCGACATCGACGGAACGCTTGTAGATACCTACCAGACTGGTCTGGGGTCTCTGCAAGTTACCATCAAGGAGTTCCTGAATCTGGATGTGACGCTCAAGTCACTGGAGAAGTATTTCGGCATACCCAGTTTCCAGGCTGCCGGGATGATATATCCCCAGGATCCTCAGCATTTCCTGGATGTTTGGGAGGAGCACTATGGTGCGATGCGCCACTATTCCCATTTCTTCGAAGGGGCTGTGGAATTGCTGGAAAAGCTCAAGGCTGACGGCAAGATGCTCGGCATCGTCACCTCCCGTGCGTTGTATGAGCTGCATCAGGATCCTATTATGGCGCCGGTGATGCATTTCTTCGACGTGGTGATCACTTCAGCAGACTCGGACAAGCACAAACCGGACCCGGCACCTACTTTCGCCTACCTTGCGAAAGCCGGAGTCACTGCTGAAGAATGTCTGTATGTAGGGGATACCCAGTTTGACAGCGAATGCGCCCGCGGAGCGGGGGTCGATTTCGCACTTGTCGCCTGGAACGGTACTGATGTCGCTAAAGGTGTGCCCGCGAAATATCGCGTCAGCAATGCGGATGAGATATACGCTCTCTGCTAGTATTTGTCTGTCTCTATCCTCTTGTCCCTGGCTCTCTTGGCTCTGCCTCCGTCGCCCTTGAGATACTTGGCCCATTGCTCCTCGGTGAGAATCTTCTCCAGGACCTTGTCGATATAGTCTCCCCACTTGTCGGAAGTTCTCAGGTACTGGCTTGAAGTGGCCGGAACTCCTGACTTG
>JAFROX010000003.1 GCA_017429475.1 Bacteroidales bacterium | reverse complement strand
TCCTGAGCCAGGATCAAACTCTCCATTGTATAATCTTTTATAAATTTCAGTCCGACCCCGCTCTACTCTTCTCTAAAGAAATTCACGCTTGCTCTTTCAATTGTTATGCTACAATTGCCTTGTACTTTTCAAAGTACTTAGTCTTCCATCTTTTCAATCAACTTTTAACCACGCTTCTTCCGAAACGGGCTGCAAATATAGCCCTTCTTTTCTTTTCTCCAAAAAAATATTTCGATTTTTTGAAGAAGAATTTAGAAAAGACTCGGATAGTTCTCATCCATATCGACGAGGATATGGCTGATGACCGCATTGCGGATGAATGCGGACTTCGACTTGATGCCGTATTTCTTGCAATATCCGTCTATCGCGGCCTTCTCCTTGTCATTGAAAAGGATGGTCTTGCGATAGGTACGGCGCAGTTTGGCCTTCCGTTCGCGCAGAGCGTCGACCGAAACGGAATCCTTTTTCTTTCTGGATGTTCTCTTCTTAGCCAAAATTGCGGGATATTTCTCATTGTAAATATACATTTTTTTAATGATAAATCAAATTTTGGCGAATGATAAATATTTATTGTACCTTTGTGGCAGTCTATGAAAAAAGTATGCACATATCCTTCGATTGCGATACGACGTGTCCGACGTTAAGCCGGCGGCGTGATTTCAGCTCGCGTTTCGCACAGGCTTTTTTCAATTCTCCCGGGACAGCAGAATCCCACCCCCTATTTCCGATAACTATCAATTTATTCACATCAGATGAATATATCAATATTTGTGGCTGACAGCAGCCACGCAAAATACGCACAGGCGATTTGCGATGAGATATATCTTTCCGCCCAGGAAAGAGGCACCGGCATCGCCCGCCGTACTCCCGAATACATCATTGAGAAAATGAACGCCGGCAAGGCCGTAATCGCCCTTACTGACGAAGGCGAATTCGCAGGCTTTTCATACATCGAGACCTGGGGCCACAAGCAGTTCGTAGCCAACTCAGGCCTCATCGTCAACCACAAGTACCGCAAGATAGGCCTTGCTTCCAAAATCAAGGAGCGCATCTTCCGCCTGTCGAGGGAACTCTATCCCGATGCCAAGATCTTCAGCATCACCACAGGCCTCGCCGTGATGAAGATCAACACCGCACTCGGCTTCAAGCCCGTCACCTTCTCCGAACTGACTGACGACGAAGAATTCTGGAAAGGCTGCGAAGGATGCAAGAACTTCGACATCCTCACCCGCAACAATTACGAGAGATGCCTCTGCACGGGCCTTCTCTATGACCCTATGGAACACATCAAGATAGACATCAAATAGCATAGCCAGATATGGAAAAGAAGAAAAAAGTAGTAGTAGCGTTCAGCGGCGGACTGGATACATCTTACACGGTGATGTACCTCGCCAAGGAAAAAGGATTCGAGGTGCATGCGGCTTGCGCCAACACCGGCGGATTCAGCGAGCAGCAGCTCAGGACAAACGAAGAGAACGCCTACAAGCTCGGCGCCACTAAATATGTGACGCTTGATGTTACCAAAGAATATTATGACAAGAGCCTGAAGTATATGGTATGGGGCAATGTGCTGCGCAACGGCACATATCCTATAAGCGTATCATCCGAGCGAATCTTCCAGGGAATGGCCATTGCTAAATATGCCCGTGAGATTGGAGCTGATGCCATAGCCCACGGATCGACCGGTGCCGGCAACGACCAGGTGCGTTTCGACATGACCTTCCTGGTTATGTGTCCTGGCATGGAGATCATAACCCTCACCCGCGACGGCAACCTCTCCCGCAAGGACGAGGTTGACTATCTGAACGCAAACGGCTTCAATGCAGACTTTGCGAAACTTAAATATTCCTACAACGTAGGCATCTGGGGAACGTCGATCTGCGGCGGCGAAATCCTCGACAGCAAGCAGGGCCTTCCCGAATCGGCATATCTCAAACAGGTTAGCAAGAAGGGAAGCGAAATCCTGAGCCTGGAATTCAAGCACGGAGAGCTGTGCGGTGTCAACGGAAAGCATTTTGACGACAAGATAGCCGCAATCCAGGCCGTCGAAGAGATCGGTGCGGCATACGGCATCGGCCGCGACATGCACGTCGGCGACACCATCATCGGCATCAAAGGCCGCGTAGGTTTCGAAGCCGCAGCCCCTATGCTGATAATCGGAGCCCACAAGTTCCTCGAGAAGTTCACCCTCAGCAAATGGCAGCAGTACTGGAAAGACCAGGTTGCCAACTGGTATGGAATGTTCCTGCACGAGAGCCAATATCTGGAGCCTGTGATGAGGGACATCGAGGCGATGCTCGAGAGCAGCCAGCGCAACGTCAACGGAACCGTAACCCTCGAGCTGAGGCCTTACGGATTCTCGACCGTCGGTGTCGATTCGCCCGACGACCTCGTGAAGTCAAAACTCGGAGAATACGGAGAAACCCAGAAAGGATGGACTGCAGAGGATGCCAAGGGTTTCATCAAGGTGACCTCCACCCCTCTCCGCGTATACTACGGCAACCATAAAGACGAAATGATATGATAAGGGCAGCCATAGCAGGCGGCACCGGCTATACTGCAGGCGAGCTGCTCAGGATACTGATACGCCATCCCGAGGTGGAAGTGACGGATGTGCTCAGCACCACGAGTGCAGGCAAGCCTGTCACCAGTTTCCATCGCGATCTGCTTGGCGAGACCGACCTGGCCTTCACCGACAAGCTGAGCGGCAATGAAGATGTCATTTTCCTCTGCCTCGGACACGGTCTTTCACGAGAATTCCTCGACACCCACGAACTTCCGGAAGGCTGCAGGATCATCGACCTCGGAAATGATTTCCGCACAGAGCCGGACTACAAGGGTCTGCATTTCGTTTATGGCCTGACCGACGTCTTCAAGGACCAGATCAGCGGCTGCGACTGCGTTGCCAACCCCGGCTGCTTCGCCACCTGCATACAGCTGGCCACAGTGCCCCTGGCTGCGATGCATCTGCTGAAGGACGAAGTGCACGTGACGGCAATAACAGGCTCCACCGGAGCCGGAAGGAAACTTTCCGAAACCACCCATTTCAGCTACCGCAACGACAACATCTCGGTCTATAAGCCCTTCACCCACCAGCATCTGGCAGAAATCCTCCAGACCCTCGGAATCCTTGGCGGCGACTGCCCCCAGGTGAACTTCG
The DNA here is from genome assembly GCA_017429475.1 of Bacteroidales bacterium. Lineage (GTDB taxonomy): Bacteria > Bacteroidota > Bacteroidia > Bacteroidales > UBA932 > Equibacterium. The sequence continues at coordinate 58,250 of JAFROX010000003.1, read as the reverse complement.
TGCCTATGAGGGGTGACTTCACCCGCGGCATCTTCGCCAGCGTATATACAAAATGCGGGATGGATGTTGAAGGACTTGCCGAATTATACAAGAACTATTACAGCGACTCCCCCTTCGTCTTCGTCAGCGACGAACCCGTCAACCTGAAAGAAGTGGTGGGAACGAACAAGTGCCTGCTTCACGTCGATAGCCACAACGGCTATGCTCACGTGACGTCGATAATCGACAACCTCACCAAGGGAGCCAGCGGCCAGGCAGTTGAAAACATGAACCTTATGTTCGGTCTGGAAAGGACGGCCGGACTCAAGTTCAAAGCGAATTACTACTAATGGAACTTTTCAAGACATATAAGCTGTGGCCCATCGAGCCTGTGCGTGGCAGAGGATGCTATGTATGGGACAAGGAAGGCACGCAGTATCTGGACCTTTACGGAGGCCACGCAGTCATTTCCATCGGACACTGCCATCCAGTCTATGTAGAGATGATGGAGAAACAGTTGACACAGCTGGGTTTCTACTCAAATGCCGTGGAAAACTCGCTTCAGGTGGAGCTGGCCCGCAATCTCGGAGAACAGTGCGGTTACGCAAGACATTCTCTCTTCCTCTGCAACAGCGGAGCCGAAGCTAACGAGAATGCATTCAAGGCTGCATCGTTCCACACCGGACGCAAGAAAATCCTGGCCATAGGCAAGGCATTCCACGGCCGCACCAGCGGTGCAGTGGCAGCCACCGACAACCCTGCCATCCAGTCTGCATTCAACAAAACCGACAATGTCACCTTCACTCCACTGAACGACATCGATTCGTTGAAAATCCATCTTGCAAGCGGTGAATATGCCGCCCTGATAATGGAAGGCATACAGGGTGTAGCCGGCATCTACGAGCCTTCATTTGAATTCTGGAGAGCAGCGCGCGAAGCCTGCGACAAGACCGGAACCCTGCTTATTGCCGACGAGATCCAGAGCGGCTACGGACGCAGCGGCCGCTTCTTCGCCCATCAGTATGCAGGTATCGAAGCCGACATCATAACTGTCGCCAAAGGCATGGGCAACGGCTTCCCTATCGGAGCGGTCCTTCTTTCCGACAAGATCGAGGCGCGCTACGGTATGCTCGGCACTACCTTCGGCGGCAACCATCTGGCCTGCACTGCAGCCATCGCAGTTCTGAAGGTGATGCAGCAGGAAAAGCTTGTGGATAATGCGGCGACCGTAGGACAATATCTTCTGGATGGACTCAAAGGCAACAAGGCCATCAAGGAACTGAGAGGAAAGGGCCTGATGATAGGCATAGAACTCGGTGAGGAATGGCTCGACCTCCGCGACCGTCTGCTATTTGAAAAACACATTTTTACAGGAGGCGCCGGAAAGAACGTCATAAGACTTCTTCCGCCCCTGATGATAACCCGCGAGGATGCCGACAGTTTCCTCGAAGCATTCAACACTCTTACGTTATGAGACAATTTATGGGCCCCAAGGACCTGCCGGGCATCGAATACGCCCTTGAGCAGGCAAAATACATAAAGCAGAACCGTTTCGCCGACCAGGCGCTCGGCAAGAACAGGACAATGCTGCTGGTGTTCTTCAACTCCAGCCTCAGAACAAGGCTGAGCACCCAGAAGGCCGCGATGAACCTCGGGATGAACACCATCGTGCTCGACATCAACCAGGGCGCGTGGAAGCTAGAGACAGAGCGCGGCGTGATTATGGACGGAGACAAGAGCGAGCACATCCTCGAAGCAATCCCCGTGATGGGCAACTACTGCGACGTGATCGGAGTACGCTCCTTCGCCGGGCTCAAGGACAAGGCATACGACTACAGCGAGACCATTCTGCGGCAGTTCATGGACTACTCCGGGAAACCTGTGATAAGCATGGAAAGCGCCACGGTGCATCCGATGCAGGCCTTCGCCGACCTCATCACCATCGAGGAACATAAGAAAAAAGCAAGGCCTAAAGTCGTGCTCACCTGGGCTCCCCACCCCAGGGCTCTTCCTCAGGCCGTTCCGAATTCATTCGCGCAATGGATGAACGCTGCGGGATACGAGCTCGTAATAACCCATCCGGAAGGATATGAACTGGAGCCCGAATTCGTCGGCAACGCAGTTGTGGAGTATGACCAGGACAAAGCCTTCAAGGGAGCGGATTTCGTATACGCGAAGAACTGGTCAGCCTGCAAGGAACCTCACTACGGTGAGATACTCTCGACCGACCGCAGCTGGACGGTGACGACCGAAAAGATGGCCCTCACGGACAATGCATTCTTTATGCACTGCCTTCCCGTGCGCAGGGGAATGATAGTCAGCGACGATGTCATCGAGTCGCCCCAGAGCCTTGTGATTCCGGAAGCGGCCAACAGGGAGATCAGCGCCCAGACAGTTATCAAGGAAGTACTTAAATCGTTATAATGAATTCGCTTTCAGTCATAAAGATCGGAGGCAACGTCGTGGATGACCCCCAGGCCCTGGAATCTTTCCTCGACGACTTCGTGTCATTGCCCAAGGAGAAGATACTGGTGCACGGCGGCGGCGTGATGGCCAGCCAGACACTGCGCCGGCTTGGTATCGAGCCGAAAATGATAGACGGCCGCAGGATTACCGACGCGGAAACCCTCAAGGTTGCAGTGTCAGTATATGCAGGATGGCTCAACAAGTCCATCGTGGCAAAGCTCCAGGCCAGAGGATGCAACGCTGTCGGCCTTTCAGGCGCTGATGGAGGGGTGATAGAATCAGTCATCCGTCCCAAGGAACCTGTCGATTACGGTTTCGTCGGCGATGTGAGATCCGTGGACGTCAAGTTCCTCGAGATGCTGCTTGACCAGGGCATCACTCCGGTGTTGTGTGCAGTGACCCACGACCGTAAAGGCACGCTTCTCAACACCAATGCAGACACGATCGCTTCAAGCGTGGCAAAGGCAATGGCGTCCGTGCGCAAGGTCAACCTCACCTTCTGCTTCGAAAAGAACGGAGTCCTTGCCGACCCTGCAGACGAAGACAGCGTAATTCCCCAGATAGACAGGGCTGGATTCGAAGAGATGAAAGCCACCGGCGCCATCTCAGCCGGAATGATTCCCAAACTGGAAAATGCATTCTCAGCCATAAGCGCCGGCGTACATAAGGTCATAATTAAGAACTCTGCCAATCTCGGCAAATCCATAGGTACCGTAATAGGATGAGTGATATGGGCAAATATTGCGAAGCTGCCTGCAAGCTTCTCTCTGAAATGGTAGCGATTCCTTCCGAAAGCTTCCACGAGAGCAAGCGGGCTGATTTCCTGTGCGCATTCCTGAGAAACGAAGGCATCGACCATACAAGATACGGCAACAACATTGTGGCAAGACAGCCTGCCGCAGACCCCGGCAAACCTACGCTGATGCTCAACGCCCATATAGACACTGTTGCGGCAGCCGCTGGATACAGCTTCGACCCAGTCAATCCTCCTGCCGACAAGGACAGGATCCTGGGGCTCGGCAGCAACGACGACGGGGCGAGCGTGGTCTGCCTGCTTTTCACCTTCATCCGCGCCTTGCGCGAGCGCCTGGATCTGCCAGTCAACCTGATGCTGGCCCTGAGCTGTGAAGAAGAGCGTTCCGGAGAAAACGGAATGCGGATGCTGAGGCGCATCGTAGAGAGAGAAGCCGATTTCGCCATCGTAGGCGAACCGACGGAAATGAAAGCCGCCATTGCTGAGAAAGGCCTGCTCGTAGTAGATGCCGTTTGCGAAGGCGTCAGCGCACATTGTGCGCACGCAGCTCTCGGAGTCAATGCCATTTACAAGGCTGTCGAAGCCATAAACGCACTGCAGAGCCTGGAATTCAGCAGGATATCGCCCTCAATGGGCCACACCAGGCTGAATGTGACACAAATCAATGCAGGAACCGCGCATAACGTCATCCCCGACTCGTGCAGCTTCGTCATCGACATCCGCACCACCGACAGCTATACCAACGAAGAGGTGATGAAACTTCTCGGAGATGCTGCTCCACAGTGCAGTCTGAAAGCGCGCAATATGCTTAACCACGCTTCTGCGACTCCTCAGGGTCATCCTCTCCTCAAGACTGCGGAAAAACTTGGAGTGGAGACCTACGTATCCCCCACTACCTCTGACTGGATGAGGCTGTCAATCCCCGCAGTCAAGATGGGTCCGGGAGACAGCAACCGCTCCCACAAGGCCGACGAGTTCGTCTACCGCGACGAAATTGCCGAAGGCCTGAAGAATTATATCGAATTCATATCTAACATACAGTTATAATGCAGACTCTTTGGAATAAAGGTGTTTCAGCCACACAGATAGTAGAAGATTTCACTGTCGGAAACGACCGCGAACTTGACCTCAAGCTTGCCAAATACGATGTGCTTGGCTCCAAGGCTCATATTGCAATGCTGGCAGAGGTCGGCCTTCTCAAGAAGGACGAAGAGCAGATCCTTCAGAAGGAGCTCGACAACATACTTGGGCAGATAGAAGCAGGACGTTTCGTGATGGAAGACGAGGCTGAGGACATTCATTCCCAGATAGAGATACTGCTGACCCGCAAGCTCGGAGACATTGGCAAGAAGATCCATTCCGGCCGCAGCCGCAACGATCAGGTCCTGGTGGACCTGAAACTCTATATGCGCGACGAGCTCGACAGCCTGGCAGAGGAAGTCAAGACTCTCTTCGCACAGTATCAGGAGCTTAGCGAGCGCCACAAGGAAGTTCTGCTTCCCGGGTACACCCACGCTCAAGTGGCAATGCCTTCGTCATTCGGTCTGTGGTTCGGTGCTTATGCCGAAACCCTCGCCGACGATATGGTTATGATCCGCGCCGCACGCAAGATAGTGGACCAGAACCCTCTCGGCTCTGCCGCTGGCTATGGCAGTTCATTTCCTCTCGACAGGAAGATGACGACCCGTCTGCTGCATTTCGGCGACCTGCACTATAATTCCATAGCGGCACAGATGAGCCGGTCAAAGGCAGAAAAAGCCGTTGCAGCCGCACTGGCCGCCGTCAGCAGCACTCTCAACAAGTTCGCTGCAGACTGCTGTATGTATATGTGCACCAATTTCAAGTTCATCTCTTTCCCGGATTCGCTGACAACAGGAAGCAGCATTATGCCTCACAAGAAGAATCCTGACGTATGGGAGATGGTTCGTGCCAAGACCAACCGGCTGCAGAGCGTGCAGAACGAGATAGCCCTGCTTACCACAAATCAGCCCCACGGCTACCACAGGGACTACCAGTTGCTGAAGGACATCCTCTTCCCCGCATTCGAACTGATGCACTCCTGCCTCAGGATGACTTCATATATGCTTGAGCATATCAGCGTTAACGAGCACATCCTCGACCAGGACAGCAAGTACGACCCGATGTTCACCGTGGAAGTGGTCAACAACAAGGTCGTTTCGGGAGTTCCGTTCAGGGACGCCTACAGGGAGGTCGGAATAGCCGTCCAGGAAGGCCGCTTCTCTTTCGACAAGCCCGCCTCAGCATCAGAACTTGCCCATACCCACGAAGGCAGTATGGGAAATCTTTGCACTGAAGAAATAAAGGAAAAGATGGAAAAGGCGGCTAGAGGGTGATATCCAAGCCCTTGCCGTCAGCCCAGTTTTGGTCGATAAGATGCATCTCACTGTCCGCCAAGACCTTGAGAGAGCATCCGTATTTCCTTGACCAGCGGCGGCGGATGCTGTTTATGCCTTTTGTAAGATAGGCGTGCATCACGGGGCTTACCGTGAGCTGAAGCTGCCTGTAGCCGCGGTCCCTCACCAGCATCTCAAGCTGGTTCTCAAGCTGTTGGTCGAACACCAGGGTTGAAGCCACGTGGCCTGTTCCGTGGCAGGCCGGGCAGACTTCGCTGGTGTCGATCTCGGTGACGGGACGCACCCTCATCCTGGTGATCTGCATCAAGCCGAACTTGGTGAGAGGAAGCACGGTATGCTTGGCACGGTCGGAAGCCATGAACTCCTGCATCTTCAGATAGAGTTCATTGCGGTGTTCGGCCGAATTCATATCGATGAAATCGACGATCACGATTCCACCCATATCGCGAAGCCGCATCTGCCTGGCTATTTCCTCGGCAGCGAAAAGGTTGACTTCGAGGGCATTCTCCTCCTGGTTGACCTGTGTGTGGCGGATGCCGCTGTTGACGTCGATCACGTGCAGGGCCTCGGTGTGCTCGATGACAAGATAGGTGCCTTTCTTCATCGACACGACCTTGCCGAAAGACCCTTTGATCTGCCTGGTGATGTCGAAATGGTCGAAAATCGGAGTCTTGGAATCGTAGTAATGGACTATCTTCTCCTGCTCGGGAGAGATCAGGGAAATGTAGTCGTGTATCTCGTTGCAGATCGACTCGTCATTCGCATAGATGTTGTTGAACGAGTCGTTGAGAAGGTCGCGGAGAATCGTGGTGACGCGGTTGTTCTCCGTGAACAGCCGGCTTACGGCCTTCGAAGCCTTCATCTTCTCCCAGGAGCTTTCCCACTTCTCGACCAGGCTGCGCAGTTCGGCATCCAGCACGGCAGCCCTCTTGCCTTCGGCAGCGGTGCGGATAATCACACCGTAATTGTCGGGCAGGATGCTGTAAACCAGACGCTCGAGACGTTTTTTCTCTGTCTTGGAAGTGATTTTCTGGGAGATGCTGACCTTATCGTTGAAAGGCAGGAGCACCATGTTCCTTCCCGCTATCGAGATCTCGGAGGTCAGTCGGGATCCCTTGGTTGAAATAGGTTCCTTGACGATCTGCACCATAATCGGCATTCCGACCGTCAGGTATTCGTCTATCTTGCCGTCCTTGGGCAGGACTTCGTCGTTGCGGAATTTCCGGTAGAAAGCCTTCGTGTCAGAAACCCGCTTGTCGATCTGCTGCACGAAACGGTCGAAGGCCTTGAAGTTCAAGCCCAGGTCAAGATAGTGGATGAACGCATCCTTGCTGTCCCCTATATCGACGAATGCAGCATTGAGGGACGGCAGAAGCTTCTTTACCCTTCCGATGTAGACGTCGCCCACAGAATATTTCTTGCCCTTGAGAGTCTCGCTGCTGTACTCCATCAGTCGATGGTTTTCGAGCAGTGCCATGTTTATCACATCCTCTCTGACGTCTACTATCAGTTCTTTCTCCATTCAATTAGAAAAATAAAGGGCAATTATTCATTGCCCTAAAGGTCTATTTCTTTTTGTGTCTGTTCTTGCGCAAACGTTTCTTACGTTTGTGCGTCGACATTTTATGTCTCTTTCTTTTTTTACCGCTAGGCATAATCTTGAGTTTTTAATAATTATTTGAGCTTTTTAACTTGATCGACGAAGACTTTAGCAGGCTTGAAAGCAGGAATCTTGTGAGCTGCGATGGTAATGGTCTGGTTCTTTGAAATATTACGGGCAGTCTTCTGAGCGCGCTGCTTTACAACGAAGCTGCCGAAGCCACGGAGATATACATTATTGCCTTTCTCAAGCGAGTCCTTAACACTCTCCATGAAAGATTCTACCACATTCTGAACAGCGATCTTCTCAAGGCCTGTTGCTTTGGCTACTTCATTTACGATTTCAGCTTTAGTCATTGTTTCAATAATTTATGATTGTATATAATATAATAAAAGTATGTCCTCTGAAATTGGGCTGCTAAATTATGCTTAATTTTATAATATTCAAAAATTTATGTGTTTTTTTTCGAGAAATTGTGCCACCGGGGTTACCTGAAAGCTTGGCACAATCATTGACAATATATCCCCTACTGAATATATACTGACAAATTGGCATTAATATGAGCGATAATTTATTTTTTGGAGACGGACAAGGCATGGAAATAGCCCCTGTAATCAGCATTGAGGCCATTCAAGACCTGAATGAGCAGGAACTTCCATCCGTACTGCCAATACTGCCACTTAGAAACATAGTGCTCTTCCCTGACACTGTCATTCCCATACCTGTCAGGAGGGAGAAATCCATACAGCTGCTGAACGAAGCCTACAAGTCAAACAAGCTTATAGGCACCGTCACCCAGAAGGATGCAAAAATCGAAGATCCCGTGCAGGGCGACCTGTTCGAAATAGGTACGCTTGGCCGCGTGGTCAAGATCATCGAGATGCCCAACGGTCCCGTGACCGCCATAATCCAGGGTGTCCGCCGCTTCAATCTTGTGTCCGTGGACATTACCGAGCCGTATATGATGGCAAGGGTCAACTATCTGACCGACATTCCCGCAGACAAGGACGACACTGAGCTCGACGCACTCGCCAAGGGCATCAAGAATGCCGCGATGCACATCATCAAGCTCAACCAGCACATCACCCAGGAAGCAGGATTCGCCATCAAGGGAATCGAGGACCAGACCTTCCTGATCAACTTCGTGGCCACTACCATCGACATCGAGAACCAGCTCGAAAAAATCGACCTGCTTAGGGAGAACGATCTCAAGAAGAGGGCCGTGAAGCTGCTCGAACTGCTTGACAAGCAGATTGAACTTCTGAAGATACGTGAAGACATCCAGAAGAAGGTTAAGAGCGAAATCGACCAGCAGCAGCGCGAATACTACCTCAACAACCAACTCAAGACCATACAGGAAGAACTAGGAATGAACTCCGACGACGAGGATATAGCAGAACTGAGGGAAGCCGCCAAAGACAAGAAATGGCCGGAGCAGGTTGCGGAAGCGTTCGAGAAGGAGCTCAAGAAGCTTGAAAAACTGAATCCTTCATCTCCCGACTACAATGTGGAATATGGTTATATCACGACTATGCTGGAGCTGCCCTGGGACGAGACCACCGAAGACAACCTCGACCTGGCCAATGCCCAGAAAGTCCTTGACGACGACCATTTCGGCCTCGAAACCGTCAAGGAGCGCATAATCGAGTATCTGGCCGTTCTCAAGCTGAAGGGCAATATGAAATCCCCGATACTCTGTCTCTGGGGCCCTCCCGGCGTAGGCAAGACCTCCCTTGGCAAATCGATCGCTTCGGCACTCGGCCGCAAGTATGGCAGGATCTCACTGGGCGGCCTGCACGACGAGTCTGAAATCCGTGGCCACAGGCGCACCTATATAGGTGCCATGCCTGGCAGGATCATACAGACCATAAAGCGCTGCGGCGCTTCAAATCCCGTGATAGTGCTCGACGAGATCGACAAGGTGACCGAAGACTTCCACGGAGATCCCGCTTCCGCCCTTCTGGAGGCTCTCGATCCCGAGCAGAACACCGCTTTTCACGACAACTATCTCGACATCGACTACGACCTGTCAAAGGTCCTGTTCATAACCACCGCGAACAACATTTCGACCATCCACCCGGCCTTAAAGGACCGTATGGAAATGATCAACGTGTCCGGATATCTCGCCGAGGAGAAAGTGGAGATCGCGCGCAGGCACCTGCTGCCGAAACAGCTCCGTGACCACGGCCTGACCAGCAAGGACCTGAGGCTGACGAAACAGGACATCTCCCTCATCATCAGCGACTACACCAGCGAGAGCGGCGTCCGCGGACTTGACAAGCAGATCGCCAAGATCGCCCGCATCACGGCCAAGAAGATTGCGCTCGGCGAAGAGCATAACGTAACCCTTACCAAAGAGGACGTCAGCAAATACCTCGGCCTTCCGACCAACCACCACGATTCGCTCAAAGGCAACCAGATGCCTGGAATCGTCACCGGCCTTGCCTGGACCCAGGTGGGAGGCGAAATCCTCTTCATCGAGTGCAGCATCAATGACCGTGGCAAAGGCATGCTGTCGACCACCGGCAATCTGGGCGAAGTGATGAAGGAATCTGCAACCATAGCGTTCCAGTATCTTAAGGCACATGCTTCGCTGCTCGGTGTCGATCCTGCCGTCTTCTACGAGAAAGACTTCCACATCCACGTTCCCGAAGGAGCCATTCCCAAGGACGGTCCTTCAGCGGGCATCACGATGGCTACGGCTATCGCGTCGATGATTATGAACAAGAGCGTGCGCAAAGGCGTGGCTATGACAGGAGAGATAACCCTGCGCGGCAAGGTGCTTCCGGTAGGCGGCATCAAGGAGAAAATCCTCGCTGCCAAGAGGGCCGGAGTCAAGACCATAGTGCTTTCAAAAGAGAACGAAAGGGACATCAAGGACATAAACGAGATTTATATCAAGGGACTGGACTTCTTCTATGTTGAACGAATCGAAGAAGTTCTTAAATTTGTTTTCGACAAATAGTCTCCAGATGGAAGTCCGTATCGAGCAGAGCTGGAAAGAAGTACTCCAGAGTGAATTCGACAAGTCTTATTTCAAGGACCTGGCCGACACCCTGCACGCAGAGAAAGCTGCCGGAAGGAAAATATATCCTCCCGGCAGTAAGATTTTCAATGCATTCAACCTCACTCCTTTCGACAAAGTGAAAGTGGTCATCCTCGGACAAGATCCATACCACAATCCCGGACAGGCCGAAGGGCTGAGTTTTTCCGTTCCCGAAGGAATCCAGCCTCCCCCCTCCCTTCTTAATATATATAAGGAAATAGAGGATGACCTCGGTGTGACTCTCGACAAGAGAAACGGTTCACTCAAAGGCTGGGCTGAGCAGGGAGTATTCCTGCTGAATGCCATTCTGACAGTGAGGGCCGGACAGGCCGCCTCCCACAGCGGCATAGGCTGGCAGACATTCACCGACGCCGTGATCAAGGCCCTGAGTGACCGCCGTGAAGGCATCGTATTCCTTCTCTGGGGCAATTTCGCAAGAAGCAAGAAGGAGCTCATCGACACCAGCCGCCATTATGTGCTGGAGGCCGCGCACCCTTCTCCCCTTGCCAGAGGGGCTTTCTTCGGATGCAGACATTTTTCAAAAACCAACCAAATACTAACTGACAACGGCCAAGAGCCTATAGATTGGACAAGACGATGAAGACAGCGTTATTCCCTGGTTCATTCGACCCTTTTACACTGGGACACCTCGACGTGCTCCAGTCAGCACTCAGATTATTCGACAAAGTCATAGTTGCAGTAGGTTACAACTATACTAAAAAGGGGTTCTTCCCCCTAGACAAAAGGGTGGAAATCATCAAAGATGCCATCAAGGGCCTCGATAACGTGGAGGTTTGCACCTTTGAAGGCCTTACGATAGATTTCTGCAGGAAGGTCGGTGCGAACTGCATAATCAGGGGAATCCGCACCACCACGGACTTCGAGCTAGAGAGCGTAGTCGCACAGGCCAACAAGAAAATGGCCCCCGAAATCTCCAGCATTTTCATCCCTTCCAGCCACGAATACTCTTTCATTTCTTCAACTGTCGTAAGGGACGTGCTTATCAACGGAGGCGATGCCAGATGCTTCCTTCCCAAGAACGTGGACATCACCAAATATCTCGACTACCTCGACAAATGAAACGTCTCTGCACTCTGATGTTTTTGCTTGGGATTGCACTGACCAGCGTCGCGCAATCTCCTCAGAGTGTTGCAGATTCCACACGGAAAGTCTTTTTCAGCGAAATAGAGAAAGACCTCCCCGCATTGAGCATGCTGCCTGTCGACTCCATCATCAACATCACCGACAGGATCATTTCGATGATGGACAGCAAGGAGGACTCGACCGATATGGCCGGGCTCTTCTTCGACTATTTTATGGACTGTCCCGTGATGGGCACGGAAGCGGTTGCCGTCCATATCGCAGACAACTATTTCCTGAACGGCAGACTCAAGTGGCCTGACGAGAGCAGCTATCCCGAACTTTTTGCATTTGCAGAGTTCAACCGTGCATCCCTCATAGGACGCAGCGCACCGTCACTCGTGCTGAATGCGATCGACAGTTCTATTGTCGATGTGCGCGCAGTGCGCAGCCCCCATAAAGTGCTGTACTTCTACGAGGACGGCTGTGCCACCTGCATACGCCAGACTCCGCTGCTTGTTTCCCTGCTGAACGCCTATGACGGCGAAGGGCAGATAGCCTTTTTCGCTATCTATACCCAGAGCGAACGTTCGCAATGGGAAAGTTATGTCTCACAGAATTTCGACAAGATCGTCAACCCCAAAGTCACTGTCTACAACCTGTGGGATCCTGATCTTGAGAGTGACTTCCAGATGAAATACGGAGTGCTCACCACCCCCGCACTGTTCCTGCTGGACAGCGAGAACAACATCGTAGGCCGCAAACTCGACAGCGACGCCCTGGGCCAGCTGATTGACGTAAAGGACGACTTCAGGACTTCCCTCATCAGATTGCTGGACACAGTCACGGACGAACTCGGAGCCAACGAAGAGAGCGCGATGCAGCTTACCGCCGCCTTGTTTCAGCGTTCGAACGGTGATGTGGAGACTTTCAAGACAACCTTGTACGAGATATTCAGATATTTCCGCAACATTCCCCTCAGGGATGCCCAGAAAGCAGCCGCCAGTGTCGCTGAAAGCTTCATTCTCGGAGTTGACGGCGGCTGGGCCGACGAAACTCTCGAGGAGGTACGCTGGAACCTGGAGAAGATGCGGCAGAACGACGTCGGAGACACGGCAAAGGATGAGATACTGCTTAACAGACGGGGTGCGAGAAAAAGGATGCTCGCCGGACACAAGCCCTATACCGTGCTTTTCTTCAACATAGCCCACTGCAACGACTGCAGGCAATATTCAGAAGACCTGCGCGAAGCCGCCCCGCTCCTTAAAGCCAGGAAGGCAAAAGTCGTATCGGTGTATCTCAGTGCTGACAAAGACTATTGGCTCGACAGCATCCGGGAGAACAAATGCTGGAGGCACCTTACTGATCAGGGTCCAGCCAGCCAGCTGAGAGAGGATTATGACCTTGCCGTCGTTCCCAGGATCTATCTGCTCGACAAGGACAAGAAAGTGATAGCAAAAGACATTACCGTAAAGACTCTGTGTGACATTCTCGAGAACAATGAACAGTAAAGCGTTAGAATCTTTCATTCAGGAATCGGACAGCCGCATCAGGCAATATATAGCTGACACCCTTGGAAACGATTACAAGGTGAAGCAGATCAAGAAGCAGCCCCTCTGCCATCATTCCGTCAAGTACAACGTCGATTTCAGCCAGACCGGCGTAGAAAGTTTCGGAAGCGTCGCCATTATATGGAAGGAGCCCCTGAAAGGGCTGTACAGGATGGCTGGTGCCAGCCTGCGGGTGATCGGCAAGGACACCCTGGCCATCAAGGTGCAGGGAAGGCTGAAGGACGACCTGCTCAACTCCACGTTCCGTCTGCCGGCTGTGATCTGCCTCGGGGGCGATCCGTTATACGGCGAACTGGACAACATTGACGTTCCCGACCAGGTAGATGCCTTCTGGGCCTGCGGCTTCATCCGTGAAAGCTGCATCCAGGTGATAGACTGCTTCACGCAGGACCTCATCATACCGGTGGACTGCGACGCCACTGCAGAGGGGTACTTCCAGAAGAACGAGCTGAAGGACGAAGACGGTGTGGAACTGACCTTCCACGCAAGCTGCTTCACCCAGCCGCTCTAAAACCCGCCAATTTTACTATATTTGCCGCTTGTAATAAAAACAATATACGATGCTAACACTCAAACTTCTTCGCGAACAGCCCGACTTCGTAGTCGAAAGGCTTGCCGTCAAGCATTTTGACGCACGCGAGATTGTAGACAAGATATTGGAAGCCGACCGCAGCAGGCGTGCCCTCCAGACCGAACTTGACGCCTGCCTGGCCTCACAGAAGACACTTGCATCCCAGATAGGTTCATTTATGAAGTCCGGTGACAAGGAATCCGCAGAAAAAGTCAAGGCTGAAGTAGCACAGCTCAAGGAACGCTCAAAAGCCCTCGAGGCCGATATGGACAGCTGCAGCAAGCAGCAGAACGACCTGCTGGTGCTCCTGCCCAACCTTCCCTGTGCCGAAGTGCCCGAAGGAAGGACAGCCGAAGACAACGTGGTAGTGAAACAGGTCGGCGACATTCCTGACCTCGGTCCTGACGCACTGCCCCACTGGGAGCTTGCAAGAAAATACGACATCATAGATTTCGACCTGGGAGTGAAGCTCACCGGAGCCGGATTCCCCGTATACAAAGGCAAGGGAGCAAGGCTGCAGAGAGCCCTCATCTCCTATTTCCTCGACTTCAACACAGCCGCCGGATATCTCGAGATCGAGCCACCGGTGATGGTCAACGAAGCTTCAGGCTTCGGTACCGGCCAGCTTCCCGACAAGGAGGGCCAGATGTACCACGCTACCGTCGACAATTTCTATCTCGTGCCCACGGCCGAGGTTCCCGTGACCAACATCTATCGCGACGTCATCCTTCAGGAGAAAGACTTCCCCGTAAAGATGACTGCCTACACTCCCTGCTTCAGGCGTGAGGCCGGTTCATACGGAAAAGACGTACGAGGCCTGAACAGGCTCCATCAGTTCGACAAGGTCGAGATCGTCCAGTTGAGCCTTCCGGAGAAATCATACGAGGCTCTGGACGGTATGGTCGCACACGTGGAAAAACTCGTCCGCAGCCTTGAACTGCCGTTCCGCATTCTCAGGCTCTGCGGAGGCGATATGAGCTTCACATCTGCTATCACCTACGACTTCGAAGTATATTCAGAGGCCCAGAAACGCTGGTTGGAGGTAAGTTCCGTTTCGAACTTCGAATCATATCAGGCCAACAGGCTCAAACTGAGATATAAGGACGCCAACGGCAAGATGACTCTTGCCCACACTCTCAACGGCAGTTCGCTCGCACTTCCCCGCATCGTTGCCGCCCTTCTGGAAAACAACCAGACAGAGAATGGCATCGTAATCCCCGAGACACTCAGACCATACACAGGCTTCTCCATCATCGACTGATGAATGCCTCTCAAAGAATAATAATGGGTATTGACCCCGGAACCAACCTCTTGGGCTTCGGGGTCATTCTCGTTGATGCCAACAGCGTCCATCTCGTCGATATGGGAGTGGTTGACCTGCGCAAGGTCAAGGACCACTTCACCAAACTGGAGCATATTCTCCGAGAGACCGGCGAGCTGATGGACAAATACGCTCCCGACGACATCGCCATCGAGGCACCGTTCTACGGCAAGAACCCCCAGGTGATGCTAAAGCTCGGAAGGGCTCAGGGAGCTGCGATATCAGCCGCCCTGGCACGACAGATTCCCGTATACGAATATGCCCCGAGAAAAATCAAGATGGCCATAACCGGCAAGGGAGCCGCCTCCAAGGAACAGGTCAAGGCTATGGTCGAGCACACCATGGATGTCAAACTGGACATCAAACATCTCGACGCATCGGACGCAGTGGCCATCGCAATGTGTCATTTCTACCAGCTCACCAATCCCCTCAAGGATGACGGCGCTCCTACCAACTGGAAGCAATTCGTAGAAATGCACTCCGAAAGAGTAAAAAAATCTTAGTCTGCATTTTACTTTTGGCCTTGTAGATAGTCTAAATAGGCAAAAGAAAATTACAGCAATCACAAATTATGTCTAAGAAATTCAGATTTCTAATTGCAACCCTCTGTGTATTATTCTTCTCCACAGGTCTTGCAAATGCCCAAAGGCACAACATCAAAGCCGTGTTGGTAGATGAAGAAAACGGCAATCCAGTAGAATTCGCAACCGTAAGTCTCTATGACGAAGAAAAAGAAGAGACAGTCACCTATGCTCTTACCGACAGCAAGGGTATGGTTGAGATGAAAAAAGTTAAAGCCGGTAAATATACTTTCAAAGGCGAACTTCTTGGTTATGATCCCTACACTACCGAGATTGAGATAACCGACAAGGACATTGACCTGGGCACCCTCAAGATGAAAGTTGCAGTCAACTTCCTTGAAGGAGCGACAGTCACCGATGTCGGAAACCCCATTATAATAAAGAAAGATACTATCGAGTATAACGCGTCTGCCTTCAAGACGACCGACAGCGACATGTTGTACGAGTTGCTGAAGAAACTTCCAGGAGTGGAGGTCAGCAGCGACGGTACCATCACTGCCAACGGAAAGACGATCGACAAGATTACCGTTGACGGCAAGACCTTCTTCATGGATGACCCTCAGCTGGCAGTCAAGAACATTCCCGCAAAGATCATCGAGAAGGTGAAAGTGCTTGAGAAGGCCTCTGAGGAGTCAGAATTCACAGGCATCAATGACGGCCGCGAAGAATATGTCATCGACGTCGGAGTGAAGCAGGGTATGATGAACGGTTGGATCGGCAACCTCTCCGCCGGTATCGGTAGCGACCTTCGTCTCGGCGATGAAATCCCTGACGGCCAGACATTCAGCGAT
Source organism: Bacteroidales bacterium (assembly GCA_017429475.1). Taxonomy (GTDB): domain Bacteria; phylum Bacteroidota; class Bacteroidia; order Bacteroidales; family UBA932; genus Equibacterium. The sequence goes on along the minus strand of JAFROX010000003.1, from coordinate 42,115 downwards.
GCGAACGACCTGCGTTTCAACGGCAATGCAATGATTGCACGCTTCGGTTCCAGCGACCAGATAGCCCTGATCGGTAACGGCAACAACGCCAACAACATGGGCTTCGGCGGTGGCGGAATGATGGGAGGCGGAATGGGCCGCGGCGGCGGACGAGGCGGAATGGGCGGCGGCATCAGGACCACTTATATGGGTGGTGTCAATGCCAGCCACACCTGGGGCGAAGACAACGAGCTCGCCGGCAACTACCGCTTCAGCGGAAACAACAACCTGGTTGAAACCCAGTCGCACAAAATCACTTTCCTGAAGAACGGAACATCGATCATAAGCGACGAAGCTGAGACCAACAGGAACAACCAGAACTCACACGGCGGCAGCGTCCGTCTCGAATGGGACATCACAGAAAACACTTCTATCGTGTTCGAGCCGCAGATCAGCTACAGCTACGGAGACTTCCTCCAGGAGTCAGACTTCATAACTGACAACGGAAACAAGGACGGTTCAGCATCCACTGCCAAGGTCAACGACGGTTTCACCAAGAACTTCGGAGACAACAACTCACTCTCAACCAGCGGCAGCTTCCTCTTCCGCCAGAGGCTAGGCAAGGCAGGACGTTCTCTCACCCTGAATGTCAACTACAGCCTGTCAAAGAACAACACCGACGGTTTCAACCAGTCAATCACCAATATCTACAAGAACAACGTTCTCGACAGCATCTCTGCAGTTGACCAGTTCTACAACCAGCTGAGCAATTCCCAGAGCATAGGCAGCAGGCTCACCTTCACCGAGTATCTCGGAAGCGACTTCTTCCTGCAGGCCAACTACAACATCAATTACCGTAACAGCGTATCCACCAAGGACACTTGGAACAAGGATGCAGCCGGCAACTACACTGTCAAGGACATCATGTATTCCAACGAGGTTGTCAACAACAGCCTGGAACAGACCATCGGCGCAAACCTCATGAGACAGACCGACCAGCTGACACTTTCAATCGGTGCTTCAGTCATCCCGAGCAAGAGTGAAAGCAAGACCACATATAACGGCAAGACTACCACAATTCCCCAGAACGTGCTCAACTGGTCGCCTAACGCCCGTATCCAGTACGAAATCAGCGACTACAGCGACCTGAGGATCAACTATCAGGGTCGTACTTCACAGCCCAGCGTAAACCAGTTGAACCCTGTTGAAGACAACACGAACCCTCTTAGCATCAATCGAGGTAACCCCGGTCTGACTCCTTCATTCACCCACAATGCAAGCGCCGAACTCTTCAAGAGCAATCCCGCCAAGTTCTCTTCATTCAATGCACGTATCGGCGGTAACTACACAAAGGACGGTATCGTGAACGGAAGCTGGACTGTGCCCCAGACCGGTGTGACCTACTCAGTTCCTATGAACGCAGGTCGCGGAAGCTACTCAGTCAACGGTAACTTCACTTTCAACTCTCCGATCATGAGAAGCAACTTCTCAGTATCTACCTTCACCAATGCAATGTTCTCAAGCTCTGTTTCATATGTGGGCATACCCGACAAACTGGATCCTAACTCAGAAGCGTCATACCTCAACAAGGACAACTACGACGAGAACATCTACAACACTCTCAACATCAGCGAGACACTCCGCTTCACCTACCGCAACGACTACATCGAGGCAATCATCGGTGGAAGCACAAACTATCGCAAGTCATTCTACTCAATCACTACTGCCAACGTGAAGCCGACATGGGACAATGCAGTTACAGCAAGTTTCAATGCAACGATGTTCAACGGTCTGACCAACTTTGTAACCGATGCAAGCTACAACTTCTACAATGGTTATGCTGAAGGATACAATGAGCCGAAACTCATCTGGAACGCATCAATCCTCCAGACTATCCTCGGCGGAAGGGCAACAGTTTCCCTCTCTGTCAACGATATCCTCAACCAGCAGAAGAGCATCAGCAAGCAGATCACTGACAACTACGACCTCACAAGCAGGACCAACACTCTCGGTCGTTACTTCCTCGTAAGCTTCACCTACCGCTTCGGCACCTTCGGTGGACAGCGTGGTGGCGGCTTCGGCGGCGGCTGGGGCGGCGGACGTGGCGGACGTGGCGGTCGCGGCGGCGGAATGGGCGGCTTCGGCGGCGGCGGATTCCGCGGTGGATTCTAACAGATACATCCAATACTCAAATAAAAAAGACCGGTTATTCAGAGCCGGTCTTTTTTAAATCAGAGAAGTATTCTAATAGATCTTTCCGACGATCCAAAGCATCAGTCTTGTAGGAAGCAGGCGCACCAGCAGGCCGATGGCCTTGTAGTCGATGCGCGGTGTTGATGTAGGTGCCATCCTGCGGCGCTGGAGCTGCCTGAGGACGGCCTTGGCAATCTTGTCGGGATTCATACCGTTCTGCTCGTCATGCTCCATACGGCCTACAGACTCCTTTGTCTTCTGGTAATAGACTGAAGTCTCGTCAGCAGAAGCCTTGACGAACTTGCGGGCGGCAGTGAAGCCTGTCTTGGTGTCTCCGGGCAGGATGCTGCTGCACTGAATGCCGAAAGGTTTCAGCTCGAGCCGTAGAGCCTTGGTATAAATAAGCACCGATGCCTTTACGGCGCTGTAGAAAGCCTGGAAAGGAATCGGAACAACGGCGGCCACGGACGAGATGGTGACGATGCGGCCAAAGCCCTGTCTGCGCATAGGTTCCAGGACGGCCCTGATGGTGCGATGGGCACCCCAGAAGCAGGTCTCGAACTGGTACTTCCCCTCCTCCACCGTCGTCTGCTCTATGGCTCCGGCTATGCCGTTGCCTGCGTTGCATACGACTGCGTCGATGTGTCCTTCCGCTGCAATGATCCTGTCGACGGCTGCCCTGACGCTGTCTTCATCGTTGACATCCATCACAAGCGGAGTCACGTTGTCCAGGGTTCCGTCTTCAAGCGTGCCGCGGCGGGAGCCGGCCCACACGTGCATTCCTGCCTCGCTGAGCAGACTTACAATAGATGCACCGATGCCGGAGCTGCCTCCGGTCACCAGTACGACGCTGACCTTAGGTGCAGCCATATCAGATTACTTCGTATTTCTTGAATACTTTTTCGATTTTCTCCAGTGCATAGTCCACGTGTTCCTTGGTATGCGTGGCCATCAGGGAGAATCGGATGAGCGTATCCTGCGGAGGAACCGCGGGAGAAACCACAGGATTCACGAAGAGACCTACCGGTTCTTCTGCCAGCAGCTCCTGGGTGATCTTGAAAGTCTTCTCGTTGTCACGGATGAACAGCGGGATGATAGGTGTCGACGTATTACCTATCTCGCAGCCCATCTGGCGGAAACCGTCGATGGCATAATGTGTCAGGTCCCAGAGATGCTGGATGCGTTCGGGTTCTGAAAGCATTATGTCAAGAGCCGCATTGGCTGCTCCGATGGCAGCGGGAGTGGCGCTTGCGCTGAAGATATATGAACGTGCGTTATGACGTATGAAGTTGGCGACGTCGTGGTTGCAGGCTATGAAACCGCCGAGCGAAGCGAAGGACTTGCTGAAGGTAGCCATAATCAGCTCGATGTCGTCTGTTACACCTTCGGCATAGCATACGCCCTGACCGTTGGGTCCGAAAACGCCCATACCGTGCGCCTCGTCCACCATAATGGATGCCTTGTATTTCTTGGCAAGCTCGACCATCTTCTTGAGCGGAGCCACGTCGCCTTCCATACTGAAGACGCCGTCGACGACGATGAGTTTCAGTTTGCTAGGGCGGCAGCGGCGGAGCATCTTCTCGAGGTGTTCCATATCGTTGTGCCTGAACTTCAAGATATTCGACATACTAAGGCGACGGCCTTCGATGATGGATGCGTGGTCCCTCTCATCGATGAGAAGATAGTCTTCCCTGCCGGTAAGGCAAGACACGACTCCCAGGTTTACCTGGAAGCCGGTGGAGAAGATTATCGCCTCCTCCTTGCCGACGAATTTGGCAAGACGCGCTTCAAGTTCTTCGTGTATGTCGAGCGAACCGTTAAGAAAACGGGATCCGGCACATCCGGTACCGTATTTTTTCACCGCTTCGATGGCAGCTTCCTTTACCTTGGGATGATTGGTAAGACCCAGATAACTGTTGGAACCATACATCAACACCTTGCGGCCGTTGATGATCACTTCGCAATCCTGCTCACTTGAAATGGGTCTGAAATAAGGGTATATACCTTTCTCTTTAAGATCCTGCGGTAATGTAAACTGGGCCAGCTTATCAGATAAGAGACTCATATATAATAGTTTAGGTTAGGCTTAGGGCTTATACTTGCTAGTTTATCAAGGCAAATTTAGTTTTTTTTCTCGATTTATTAACTTTGCAGGACTAAATCCTAAACATATGACCTCATCTTCAAGTGTTCAGATAGTCCCCGTCAAGACAAAGAAGCAACTGAGACAATTCATAAACTTTTCGTTGAAACTCTACAAGGGCAATCCTTATTATGTGCCCGAGCTGGCATCTGACACTAGAGCCACGCTGACGACAAATCCCGCTCTCAAGTTTTGCGAATGCCAGCCCTTCCTGGCCATCAAGGACGGAAAGGTAGCCGGACGCATCGTCGCCCTGATCAATCCTCGTGCCAACCAGGCCTGGAACACCAAAGACGTCCGTTTCAACTGGATAGACTTCATTGAAGACTACGATGTCTGCAAGGCATTGCTGGATGCTGTAGCGGCGTGGGGAAAGGAGCGCGGGATGAACCGCATCGAAGGCCCCATCGGCTTCATAGATTATGACCGTGAGGGATGCCTGGTCGAAGGATTTGACAAGATGAGCACGATGTCCCTTGCCTACTCATATCCTTACTATTCCCAGTTTCTCGACCGTTATGGTCTTGAGAAAGATGTGGACTGGGTGGAGTACAGAATCAAGATGCCGCAGGAAACCGAGCGTTTCACCAGAATGGCTGACATCATTACAAGAAGATACGACCTCCATCTTAAGATCTTCAAGAACAACAAGGACCTCAAGGAGAATGGAGCCAAGGACATATTCAAACTGCTCAACGACTGCTATGCCAAACTGTACGGCTTCTCTCATCTTGATGACGACCAGGTCCAGAATCTCATCAACAATTACATTCCGTTCGTCGACGTCAATATGCTGCCTACCATCTACGACAAGGATGGCAATCTGGTAGGATGTGCGATTATGATACCCTCGCTGGCGAAAGCCATGCAGAAGACCGGCGGACATCTGTTCCCGTTCGGATGGTGGCACCTGCTCAAGGCGCTCAAGTTCAAGTACGACGATACGATTGAATTCCTGCTGGTCGGGGTAAGCCCTGAATTCAGGGGCAAGGGCCTCAATGCCCTTATCGTCAGCAGCGTCTTTCCCTACGCCAGGGAGAAAGGCTTCAAATGGTGCGAGACAAATGCCAACCTGGAATCCAATGCCAGCGTGCAGGCACTTTGGAAATCCTTTGACCACGAGCAGGTAAAGAGGCGCCGTTCATACGTTAAGCCGATAGCCTGACCTATGGCACAGACCACCAATGTAATGCGACTGCTGACGGCGGCCAGCCTCCCCTTCGGCACCCGCAGCTACGACCCGTCGATAACCGACGGAACGCTGGTGGCAGAGGCTCTCGGGGAAAATCCCGAACAAGTATTCAAGACTCTCGTTACTGAAGCCGACGGCGGTGCAGGCACCGGCGGCCACGGCAGTGTGCATTTCGTCTTCGTCGTACCCGTAAACTGCACACTCGACCTCAAGAAGGCCGCGAAGGCCGCCGGGGTGAAAAGCATCCAGATGATAAAGCAGAAAGAGCTTCTCCCTCTTACCGGATACATCCACGGAGGATGTTCTCCCATCGGAATGAAGAAGCCCTTCAAGACTTTCATAGAAGAGTCGGCGACTCTCTATGACAGCATATTCGTCAGCGCCGGCCAGGTGGGGCATCAGATTGAGATCGGCCCGCAGATCCTGAAGGAATACGTAAGCGCCGACTTCGCAGACCTGGTCTAGACTGCGAACTGCTTGACAAGCGCATCGATCTTGGCTGCAGAATCGTCACCCTTGACACCGAAATAGAACTTGATCTTGGGCTCGGTGCCTGAAGGCCTTACAGAAACCTTGCTGCCGTCTGCGCTGAAGAACTGCAGTACATTGGATTTGGCCAGACCGGTCTTCTCTGTGTCAAGATAGTCAATAACCTTGACAACCGGTGAACCGGCAAGCTCCTTCACAGGATGCTCGCGGTAGTCCACCATCATCTGGCGGATCTGGTCGAGGCCCTCGATGCCCTTGCGTACGACAGAGACGAGCTTGTCGGTATAGAGACCGTACTGTGCATATATCTCCTGGAGGAAGCCATAGAGAGTCTGGCCGCGGTCGGCAAGCCAGGCTGCGCATTCGCATACGAGTCCGCAGCTGACGGCTGAGTCCTTGTCGCGTACGAATTCACCGGCATTGTAGCCGTTGCTTTCCTCTCCGCCGCCGATGAAGGTACGTTTGCCTTCGTTGTTGCGGACTATCTCGGCGATATTCTTGAAACCGGTGAGAACCCGGTAGAGTTCGACGCCATAATCCTCGCAGATGGCTGAGATGAGTTCGGTAGTTACGATGGTGGTCACCATATACTCCTTGCCTGTCAGTTTGCCGAGGGCTTTCCATCTCTCGAGGAGGTATTTGGTGAGGATTGCGACAATCTGGTTGCCGGTCAGGAGCTTGAGCTCGTCTTTCTCATCCCTGACCGCAAGACCTATGCGGTCCGCATCGGGATCGGTACCGAGGACGATGTCTGCACCTACCACACCTGCCTTGTCCATAGCCATCTTCATAGCTGTAGGCTCCTCGGGGTTAGGCGAAACTACTGTCGGGAAGTTACCGTCGCCGATGGCCTGCTCCTCGACGATAAAGATCTTGTTGAAGCCCATTCTTTCGAGCACTACCGGAACAGTCTTGATACCGGTGCCGTGAAGCGGCGTATAGACTATCTTGAGGTCGTTGTGGCGGGCCACAGACTCCGGGGCCACCATCAACGAAAGGACTGACTTGAAGAACGCCTCATCGACTTCCTTGCCTATCATTATCGGCTTGGGAGCTCCTTCGGGTGCGAACTTCACCTTAGAAGGATCATCTATCTTGTTGACCTCGTCGATGATGTTCTTGTCATGAGGTATGGTAACCTGGGCGCCGTCTTCCCAGAACACCTTGTAGCCGTTGTACTCCTTGGGGTTGTGAGAGGCGGTAATCATAACGCCTGCCTTGCAGCCGAGATGGCGGATGGTGAAGCTGAGTTCAGGCGTAGGACGGATATCGTCAAAGAGATATACCTTGAGGCCGTTCTGCATCAGCACGCCTGCGGTGATATCTGCGAAATAACGCGAATTGTTGCGGGAATCGTAAGAGATGGCCACGCTTACGCCTTCTCCGAAGTTCTTGACGACATAGTTGGCAAGTCCCTGGGTGGCCATTCCCACAGTATACTTGTTCATGCGGTTGGTACCTGCGCCCATCACGCCGCGAAGGCCTCCGGTTCCAAATTCAAGATTGCGGTAAAAGCGGTCTTCAAGTTCCTTCTGATCGGTATTGAAAACCTGTTCAACCTCTTTGCGGGTAGCCTCGTCAAAAGCGCTACTCATCCATTTTTTCGCATTTACAATATATCCTGCTTCCATTTCAATTAGTATTTGTTATCAAACAAATATAATATTTTTTTCTGACAAAGCCTTGTAAAAGTCATCCTTGACCTGGTCGGACACGGCAATCCTCTCCTTGCCGAAAATAATCCTCCCCCGCTCCATCGCAGTCACCTTGTCCAAAGCCACCAGATACGAACGCTGGACTCGGAAGAACCTGTCTTGAGGAAGCAGTTCCTCCATCTTCTTCAGGCTGACCAGAGACATCAGGACGCTGCCGTCCGCACAATGCACCTTCACATAATCCTTTACGCTTTCCACATAGAGGATGTCGTCGATGCTCACCTTGACCATCTGGCCGTCGACCTTGAGGAACAGGGATTCCTTTCCGGCTTCCTTTGCCGGAGTTTCCCGCAGTGCATCGAAATAGGCTTTGGCACGGTTCGCAGATTCCAGGAAATCCTTGTAGCTGACCGGCTTCAGCAGATAGTCCAAAGCGGAAACCTTATAGCCGTCGATGGCATACTGCGCATACGCCGTAGTGAATATGAACTTCACCTGCGGCGACGACACCATCCTGGAAAGTTCCATTCCGGTCAGGTCGGGCATCTGTATGTCGCAGAACACCAGGTCCACCCTTCCCTCTTCTATCAGGCCAAGCGCACTGACGCCGTCCAGGCATAGGCTTGCGAGCTCCAGGAATGGAGTTTTCTCCACATATGAGGCTATCAGCCTGCCGGCAAGCGGCTCGTCATCTACTACCAGAGTTCTTATCTTGTTCATTTTCTCAAGGGTATTTCAAGTTTGGTCGTATATGCCCCTTCTTCCTGCGTCACCCGCATCGAAGCATCGTCGCCATAGATCAGTTCAAGCCGGCGGCTCAGGTTGTCGAGTCCTATGCCTCCGGAGCGCGGATCATTCTCCTTCTTGGGGAAAAGGGAGTTCGACACGGTCGCAAAGAGCCTGCCTTCGGAGATATGGACCAGTATGAGTATGAAGGACGGCGCAGTGTTGCTGATGCCGTGTTTGAAGGCGTTCTCAATCAGAGTCATTATGAGCATCGGCGCTATCATCCAGCCTTCGGTGTCATCGGGCATCTCCACCTTCAGGCTCAGCATCTCGCTCGAGAAACGGAGTGACATCAGGTCGATGTAGTCCTGCGTGAACTTCAGTTCGTCGTCAAGCGGCACCATCTCCTCGTTCTTCTCGTTCAGCACATAGCGCAAAAGGTTCGACAGCGCGTGCGTCGCCTCCTGCGCCTTGTCACTGTCCATATCTATCAGGGCATAGATTGCATTGAGGCTGTTGAAGAGGAAATGGGGATTGATCTGGCTCTTGAGACCGTCGAGTTCCGCTTTGATCCTTTCGTTCTCCAACTCCTTCAGCCTGGCCTGGGACTGGTTCCAGAACCAGGATGTCTTTATGAGTGAACTGATCAATATGAAGAACAGTCCGGAAGGAATATACGTCAGAGAAGTAAGTCCTGCCAATATCCTTACGTCAACGGTATCCGGGAGTTCCTCAAGGGTTCCCAGGCGGTTGAACAGAAAGATGTAGCTTTCGTACAGGAAGAGCATCGACAGCAGCAATGCGGCCAGATTCAGCAGTACAAAGGCTCCGAACCGCCTCTTTGCCCAATACTTCCCGATCAGGAAACAGTAATTGAGATAGAACAGCGCACACGAGCAAATTACAGGTGGAATGCCTATATATGCCCACGCTTTGATTTCGGAGGCGACAAGCGAGCCGACAAGCACATTGAAACCGCATATAAGCAGCCAGACTGAAAGATGTATCGCCCAACGGGGAAGTTTCCTACTCATATCTCAAAGCGTCTATAGGGTCGAGGCGGGCTGCCTTGCGGGCAGGATACCAGCCGAAGAAAATACCTGTCACCGTACATACAAGGAAGGAAACGATTATCGACTTGACAGATATCAGCATAGTCATCGACGCTCCTGTCATTTTCAGTATCAGGCTTATGAGCCCGTTCAGCGTGACGCCGGACAAAATGCCTATTATTCCTCCTGTCACGCTTATCATTACAGCTTCGATGAGGAACTGCATCAGTATCTGGTTTGGTTTGGCGCCGATGGACATACGCAGTCCGATTTCCCTCGTGCGCTCAGTCACTGACACGTACATTATATTCATGATGCCGACACCGCCCACGATGAGAGAAATGAAGGCTATGGCAGCAAGGAACAGGGTCAGTGTGTTCATCACCTGCTCGATGGTGTCGAGAATCTCGTCCATAGACATCACCCTGAAATTGTTCTTTGCGTCACCCTTGATGCCGTGCTGCTGACGCAGTATGGCGGTAATCTCGTCGATAGCCTGGCCGGAATATTCTTCACTGAGGCCGGAGGCGACTATCGAGGGCACATAATCTATGGCCATCACTCTCTTCTGGACAGTGGAATAGGGAGCGATGATGATATCGTCCTGGTCTGAGCCCATTGCGCTGGAACCCTTTGACCCCAGCACTCCGATGACCCTTATCGGCAGGCTGTTGAACCTTATCACACTGCCGAGTGCGGCGTCGTTGTCACCGTCGAACAGTTCTTCCACCACGGTCTGGCCGAGAAGACACACCTTAGCTATCTCGCGGATATGTTCATCGGTGAACATCTCGCCGGCAAGGACCTCGAAGCCCTGGATCTTGAGATAGTCGGTGTTCACGCCATAGATTGTCGTAGGCGTGTTGCTGTTGCCGACGATGGCCTGTCCGCTTATCGAGAAAGACGGTGAGATATAACGCAGATAGCGGGCCTCCCGCTTCAAGGCCTCGTAATCGCTCATCTTCATCGACTGCATATCAGCAGCACTCCTGCGCACACCGCTCTCATCAGCACTAGCGGGCCATATATTGATCAAATTGGAACCTATGGATGAAATCTCTCCCTTGATGGAAGACTTGGCCCCCTGACCGAGGGAAATCATTATTATTACCGCCGTGATGCCGATGATGATACCGAGCATTGTGAGCAACGAACGGATCTTGTTGTTGCGAATGGCCTTGAGGGCTATCTTGAAAAGATTTGCATAATTCATCTGCTGTCCTCCTAATCTTCTTCAGGCGGCATCGCTGCAAGAGCCTCGGCAGCCGACATTATGTTGTCATTGTTCCTGTCTTCGATGATACGGCCGTCCTTGAGCACGATATTCCTGCTGCTGAACGAGGCGATCTCGGGATTGTGAGTAACGAATACGATGGTACGGCCTTCCCGGTGCAGCTTCTGGAACAGAGCAAGTATCTCATACGAAGTCCTCGTGTCCAGGTTTCCGGTAGCCTCGTCGGCAAGGATAAGCACGGGGTCGTTGACCAGAGCCCTGGCGATGGCTACTCGCTGCTGCTGTCCGCCCGACATCTGGTTGGAGCGGTGGTTGATCCTGTCTGCAAGCCCAACTGCCTCAAGGGCAGCCTTCGCCCTTTTCTTGCTTTCAGATGACGAGACATCGGGGTTGTAGAACAGAGGAAGTTCTACGTTTTCCAGAGCCGTAGTCTTGGGAAGCAGATTGTAGGATTGGAACACGAAGCCGATCTTGCGGTTGCGCAGCGTAGCACGGCGGTTCACGTCCATCGTCCTGACTGAGATTTCGTCAAGATAGTATTCTCCGGAAGTCGGGGTATCCAGACAGCCGAGCAAGTTCAGCAAAGTTGACTTTCCTGAACCGCTGCTGCCCATTATGGTGACGAACTCCCCTTCCTTGATGGTGAAGGAGACGCCGCGTAGGGCGCGCACGGTTTCATCACCTACGACGAAATTGCGGTGCACGTCCTCGACCCGTATGATATTGTTGGCTTCCATAACTTTATCTGCCGATGACAAGTGAACCCTCAGCTCCTTCTTTCTTCCTGGCTATAAGGGCATCGAGTGAGAGGTATTCAGTGATAACCTCGTCTCCAGCCTTGATATCGGCACTTTCAACGACAGTGTTGATACCGTCGTTGATACCTACGGTAACCTTCACTGGCGTGGGTGCGCCGTCTTTCAGCAGCCAGAGGGTGCTGCCGTCGTTAACGTCAAGGCTTTCATTGGGAGCGAAACGCAGGGCCTTCATAGGCACGGTGAAAACATCGTCCTGCTCCACAGTGTAGATGGTGATGTTGGCAGTGAGTCCCGGCTTCAGCTTGAGGTCCTCGTTGGGAGCATTCACGATTATCTGATATGTAGTCACATTGGATTCCGTCTGGGGATTCAGCCTGACCTGAGAAACGCTGCCTTCGAACACGTCATCGGGGAAGGCATCCACGGTAAATGTCACCCTTTGTCCTTCTGAAACGACTCCGATGTCAGCCTCGTCGACCGATGCCACCACCTGCATCTGGGTCAGGTCGGCTGCCAGCTTGAAGAGCGTAGGAGTATTCAGTCCAGCTGCCACTGTCTGGCCCTCATCCACCTCACGGCTGAGTACTACTCCGTCTATCGGAGAAGTGATGGTGGCATACTCGAGGTTGCGTCGTGCCTTGCTGATCTCTGAACGCTGGCGCTCGAGTTGCAACTTCGATGTAGAATACTGGTATTCCGAACTCTCGTAGTCAGTGTCGCTGATGAGGCCTTTCTCGTGAAGGCGCTTGCTGCGCTCGTAGTTCTTCAGCTGGTAATTGTATTCGACTTCTGCCTGGTTGAGCATAGCAGTCACAGAATTGAGGTCTGCTATGAGATTCGTACGGTCCATTTCCGCAAGCAACTGGCCTTTCTTGACCTCTGAATTGTAGTCCGCATAGAGCTTGTCAACGATGCCTGAAACCTGCGTGCCGACTTCCACCTGGTTGATGGGCTCGATGGTTCCCGTTGCAGTGACACTCTTGGTGATGCTTCCCCTGGAGATGGTGACGGTGTCGAATGCTGTCTTCTTGCCGCCGCCGAAACAAGACGATACGATGACGAGGGCTGCGCAGAGAGCGGATGCGCCTAATGCCGTTCTGATGATTCTTTTCATATTGACGATATTATAGTTCGATGGGGATGCCCTGGTAGAAGTTGAGGAGCTGACGGCAGAGGATTGCCTGGTACTTGGCCTGCAGAAGCTCCTGCTGGGCTGCAATGTATGTATTCTTTTCGGTTAACAGTTCGACGGGGTTGATCATACCTTCGTTGTATTTCTCGTTGACGAGGTTGTAGCTCAGCTCGGCGCTCTGCAGCTTCTTCTGCGCTGCTTGATAGCGGCTCTGGGCCGACACCACATCCTGGTATAGCCCTTCAAGGGTGGAAAGCAGGTTTTTCTGCGAATTGGCATATCTGAGTTCGGCCTGCTGGGTGCCTATCTTTGCCTTGGCCTTCTGCGTCTTCGCCGAACGGTTGTTGATAATTGGGATGGAAAGCGTAAAGCCGGCGCCGGCGCCGAGATTCTCCTTTATCTGTTCGGGGAAAGGCAGGTCGAGACCATATATGTTGGCAGTGTTCATCGACGCAGAAGCTGAAATGGAAGGAATGCCGGCAGATGCTGCAATGTCTTCTGTAAGTTTCGCAGACTCGATGCCGAGACGGCCGCTCTTCATATCAGGAAGTATCTCCTCGGCCACACGGTAAACCTCGGCCACTGAAGGCAGTGGAGCCACCACGTTCTCATCGCCGATCTCTGGATAGAAAACCGCAAAGTCCTCTTCCAGCCCAAGCTCGAGAAGCTGCTTGAGGTTGAGGGTATACTGAGCGAGCGACGATTCGCTGGACGTGAGCTGGTAGACGTCGCTGCTGTACTGGCTCTCCATCTGGGCATATTCGCTGAGACTTATGGACCCTTCGTCATACATAGCCCTGGCCCTCTCCCACTGAGCCTTCGCCGACTCGACGTTGTTCTGGGCAGTGGTGACATTCTCCTTCGCGTAGAGGATGTTCAGATATGCCTGGGTCACCGCCACCTCGATGTCGTTGCGTGCGGCGTCGATGTCATACTCGCCGGCCTGTGCGTTGATCTCAGCCTGGCGGATGCTGTTGGATATACGGCCGCCGTTGAACAGCGTCACTCCGGACTGGATGGCATAACTGCCGTTGTAGCGCGGATCGGCGTCAATGGCGAATGCAACGTTCTGGGAAGACGATGCATTCAGAGTCGGGAATCTTGAGGCCTGGGCCTGAAGCAACGACTCTTCGGCAATGGCCTGGTTCAACTGAGCGTTCTTGACCTGAAGATTGTTGGTCCGGGCATAATCGATGCATTCCCTGAGCGTCCACTGTCTTGCATTGGATTCAAGACAGAAGCAGAAAAGGAGGCACGACGAGAGAATAAAAAACCTTCTCATGGGAAACTTGTTTTGTTGGGTGCAAAATTACACAAGTTTCGAGCCAGTTAAAGGGAAATAGACGAAAGGGGTGAAATTGCCGACGAAAAGGCTATTCTGCTTTCTCGGGGAACAGAAGAATAATGAATTGAAGCAGCAGATACCAGACGAAGACGAAAAAGATTGCCTGGAATACTGCGGCGAGGAACGGAACGCCCTGAGGCCTGAAAACGAGACAGAGGACAACAATCAGGAGCGCAACGATAAAGAATATTTTCTTGGATACGGCAACTGCCCTGGAGTCATCGCCGCCCTTGAGGGAAAACATAGGGACACGGCTTACGAGCAGCAAGGCAAGCAGGACGGAAATCACGGGGATGAACCAGCTGCTGCAGAGAAGGGCGGGCAGCAGGGCGTCGGCCCCCTGCTGTTTGCAGAGATGGCTGAATGCCACGGCGCTTCCAGCAATCATCGCAAGGGCGGGTGTCGGAAGCCCTATGAATCCGGTTTTCTGCCTGTCATCCAGGTTGAAACGCGCCAGACGGACTGCAGACAGAGGAGCTATTATCAAGGCGATGAATGCCACCCAGGTAGGGTAATCCGTATTCACCTTGTAATACCACGAAAAGAGCATCAGCGCAGGAGCCAGCCCGAAGGTGACCATGTCACTCAGCGAGTCCAGCTCCTTGCCGATGTCCGAATATGCGTCGAGAAGACGCGCTGCGGCACCGTCGCAGAAATCAAACACCGCCCCGGCCAGCATAAAGCAGAAGGCCGGCCACCAGTAGCCCCACAGCGTCAGGATGACCGCCGCCGAGCCGCATACGAGATTGAGGCAGGTGATGATGTTCGGGATGTGCCGTCTCACGGTTCAGTTATTTGATGCCGAGTTTAGCTTTGATTGCACTGGGGATAGCATCCTTGTGAACCAGGATGTTGAGGGTCTTGTACCTTACGAAAGAATCTGAGCAGTACCAGATTCCGTCATATTTGCCAGTTACGCCCCAGGAATTCTTCACCATGAAGTATTTGGTGCCACGCTGGTCGACGGCTGTGCCGAAGATGTGCATACCGTGGTCATCGGTAGTCTCTTTGTTGTCGAAGGCTTTCTGGCGCATCTCCTGAGTGATGGTCATCTCGGGAGCGTTCTCGCGCATTACTGCGAGTTCCTTGGCCTTGTCCTCGGCTGAAACGCCCACCCAGCGGGCCTGGTCGCTGCCGACTTCCTCTACTGCTGCGACGTCAGGCATCACACCGATACCCTGACGGTCGAAACCGGTCTCACTGACATCAGAGCCCCACGCGATGGTGTAGCCTTTGTCGATGGCATTGTACATAACTTCCATCAGTTCGTCGATCGGAAGGTTGTAAGAAGGAGTCCAGCGCCAGTTGTCGGGAACTTCAATGGCAAACTGGGTGTAGAAAGGATGATGTGTGAAAGAGGTCAGAGAAACATACTCGTCGAGGTGGTTAAGGCCAAGCTCATCCCTGTACTGCTGGGGAGTGTAGGTCTTGCCCTTGTACTGGAAAGTCTCGGGGCAGGCTCCGAGATATGCGTCGAGAATACCGCGAAGGCCGTCTTTCCAAGCAGTTGAGAGATGACGGTTGGGAACTTTGACAATGGCCTGCAGATAACCTGTGAGGGCTCCGGCCAATTCGCTGTGCATATGGCGGGTTTCACCGTAGTTGAGACCGTCCATTACGGTATTGGGAACTATGCCGTAGGCATTGATGACATCAAGCACGTCGCCGAAGTCACTTCCCTGGCCATAGTTCAAAGCACCGTCAAGACGGATGTATTTCTCAGCCTTGTCCTGATAAGCCTTGCTTACGACGAACATTTCGCTGAGGTCGAGATCCGGATCCTTGACGCCTTTCCTGATCAGTTCGCTCTCGAGGAACGAGATGGTAGAAAAGCACCAGCAGGTACCTGAACTTGCCTGGTTCTTGACTGAAGTGATGGGCAGCTGCTTTACAACCTTGAATTCATAGGTTTTTGCAGGAGCTGCGGGAGCCTGAGCGAAGGCTCCGAAAGACATTGCGAGTGCTGCAACGATCAAAAGTAACTTTTTCATTTTCTATTCGATAAAATAATAATATTTGAGCCAGTATTCGAAGAGCGGATCGATGAGAGAGACGTTGCCCTCGTCGTCCACCGTAATTATCTCTTTCTTGAGCAGGGAATCCTTGACCCTGGCCACGTGGGCGGAACTGATCAGGTTGTACTGTTCCAGTACATCGGCAGAGCAGAAACGGGACACCTTCTCGTTGACAGCCATAAGGAAGTTGACCTGGTTGGTGGTCAGTTCCCTCATTATCTCCCTGAAATTGGAATCGTGCACATAAATGAGCGACTCGCGGGCGTGTGTGATGATGTTCTGGTTGATGTAGCCTATGGTGCTGTCGTAGCATATCGAAGCGAAATGCTGGGTATACCAGGGATGTCCTTTGCAGAAATCATAAATCTCTTCGGCCATATCCTGCTCGATGACTCTGCCGGTACGCTGGAAAGTCGACACTATATAATCTGTGAACGGCTTGCGGTCGATTGCACCGAGATATATCTTCTCGATGTCATTGCCGAAGCAGCCGAGTTCGTTGAAGATATATTTCATACGGTTGATGCAGGATCCGGAGAATATATAGGATACCGAATGATGCTTGCGCACCACGCCGGAATAATCCTCGAGGAACTTGTCGCCCTGGTCGAAACTCAGCACGTTCTGGAATTCCACGAAATAGATGACGATGTTGAGTCCGAAGTGCTGGGCCATCATATCCGGAAGGTCCATCAGAAGCTTTTCGGAAATGTTCGAAGGATTGATGTCCAAGGGCAGGGGCGACTGGACATTGTAGCGCTCGAATACAGGAAGAAGCTCTCTGGAGAGCATCTCGATGAACTGGGCCCTTGAACGGATGTTGAACAGGTCGAAAGTAAGGACGAGGTCTCTGAAGCCGCTTCTTTTCAGGGTCTGAAGGACATTCCGAACAAGGGAAGTCTTGCCTGTCTTGGGCGAGCCGTAGATGACGGTCTTCTTTTTATTTTTGACGCATCTGATCAACTTGGCGGATTCATCCTTGCGTGCTATGAACTGCGCACCCTCCGCCGGTTTTTCATAAGCGAAAAGTATTTCCATTTAGGTTTAGTAGCTTACACGAGTTTCGTCTGCGCGAAACGAAAATAACACTTGCGTTACAAAAGTAGTAAAAAAATTTGCTGGTACAAATAAAAACTGTATATTTGCACTCCCAAAGTAGGACGACAGCTGTTAAGCTTTTGAAAAAGAGATATTTAGTAATTAGACAATATCCGCTTGCAGCTATAAATTTTTAAAATTTATTTTTATGTACGCAATCGTTGACATTGCTGGACAACAGTTCAAGGTTGAGAAAGGCAAACAGATCTTCGT
This sequence comes from Bacteroidales bacterium, assembly GCA_017429475.1. Classification (GTDB taxonomy): domain Bacteria; phylum Bacteroidota; class Bacteroidia; order Bacteroidales; family UBA932; genus Equibacterium. Next base: position 24,891 of record JAFROX010000003.1, on the reverse strand, counting down.
AAACCGTCTGGCAGCTGAGGAAGGTTCCTCAATCGACTTTGACAAGGTTCTCCTTACCGACAATGACGGCAACGTCCAGGTCGGAGCTCCCTATGTAGAGGGTGCAAGTGTAAAGGCTACCGTAATGGAGCACTGCAAGGCTGACAAAGTTATCGTTTTCCACAAGATCCGCCGCAAAGGCATGAGCAAGAAGAACGGTCATCGCCAGTACCTTACCAAAATTCAAATTGAAGAAATCGCATAATTAAAACGTTTAGATTATGGCTCACAAAAAAGGTGTCGGTAGTTCAAAGAACGGCCGCGAATCGGAAAGCAAACGCTTAGGCGTGAAATTGTTCGGCGGACAGGTTGCCAAGGCTGGCAATATCCTCGTGCGTCAGAGAGGTACGGTCCACAATCCGGGCCAGAACGTCGGAATGGGCAAAGATCATACTCTTTACGCTTTAACTGACGGTGTCGTATCATTCAGGAAGACCAGGGAAAACAAATCATATGTATCTGTACTCCCCGCTCAGGAAGCCTGAGTGAACTTCAGAGACTTAAAAGAGAGCACTTGATTCAAGTGCTCTTTTTTTATTATATTTGTGTATTATGATTTGGTTAATATTCATCGTTCTGACAATTCTGAGCATGCTCGTTCAGGGCACGCTCAAGAGCAGGTTCGCCAAGTACTCGCAGGTGCCTCTAACCACCGGGCTGACCGGGGCGCAGGTTGCCCAGAAAATGCTGTATGACAATGGCATCTATGACGTAAGCGTAATTCCCACCAGCGGTTCTCTTACCGACCATTACGATCCCACGAAGAAAACCATCGCCCTGAGCGAGGACGTGTACAACAGCTGCAGCATAGCAGCCGCAGCCGTAGCAGCACACGAAACAGGCCATGCCGTGCAGGATGCTACGTCATACGCTCCGCTGCGTATGAGGAGCGCACTCGTTCCCGTGGTCAAGTTCGCTTCGATGACAGTCCAGTGGGTGATTCTTGCAGGAATGATTCTCATCAACGTCTTTCCCGACCTTCTTTGGATCGGAATCGCGCTGTTTGCGATGACCACCCTCTTCAGCCTGATAACCCTTCCCGTGGAGGTCAACGCCAGCAGCCGTGCCATATCCTGGCTCACTCAGTCAGGCGTTGTCGATTACGACACGAGGCCGATGGCGATCGATGCCCTGAAATGGGCCGCATACACCTATTTCATCGCTGCCATAAGTTCTCTGGCAACACTCCTCTATTATATAGGAATCGCAAGAAGATAACTGCTATGAAACGTTTTATGACAATAGTCATCGCAGTGGCTGCGATACTGTCATTCACTTCGTGCAAAAAGACTGTCCTCTTCAACGGCAGGAACCTCGACAACTGGGAATTCTTCCTTGTTGAAGACAAGGACGGCAACCAGGTCCCCTTCGACCAGGTGTTCGGAATCACTGAGGGGAAAGAGATTGTAATCCTTGGTGAACCGTTTGGCTATATGAGGACCAAGGAGCCCTATTCCAACTACCATCTGCACTTAGAATATCTATATCCTGAAGCGCCCGGCAACAGCGGCATTTTCATCAATGCACAGGTGCCGCCCGACCGCAAGTGGCCCCCCTGCCTCGAGAACCAGCTGTCAGCGAACAGTGCAGGAGACTTCCTGATGATAAACGGCACCGACTGCAACGAAATCACCGATGAAATGCGCGCGTTGGCAGCGGAGCACGGCCGCAGCCCCAGGATTGAAAAGAAAGAAGGCCCTAAAGAGTTCATCGTAGGAATGTGGAATATGGTAGACATCAACTGTGAAGGCAACCATATAACCACATATATAAACGGCGTACTGCAGAACGAGTGCACCGGCTTCACTTACGACAGCGGCTATATCTGCCTTCAGAGCGAAGGCTACCCTATCCTGTTCAAGAATATCTGGCTGGAAGAGCTCTAGTTACCTGAGAGCAGCCCTGTGCTTGTTCTCGAAAGCTCCGAGAATCTTGCCCATAATCCTTTCGACATCATTGTCTGTGAGGGTCTGGTCAGGATTCTGGATCACGAAGTTCAAGGCATACTGCTTCTTGCCGGCAGGAATCTTGTCACCACGGTATACATCGAACAATGACACGTTCTTGAGCATCTGCTTTTCGGTCTGGAAAGCAGTCTTGCGCAGGTCGCTGAACGAAACGTTCTCGTCGAGCAGAAGGGCCAGGTCACGGCGTACTTCCGGATATCTGGGCATCTCTTTGTATTTGACTTTGTTGCGACGTACGATTTCGAAGAGGACAGGCCACGATATCTCAGCGGCGAATACCTGCTGCTTGATGTCGAATGCCTTGAGCAGTTTCTTTGAAACGGTGCCGAGGGTGGCGAAGGTCTTGCCCTGAAGCTTGTACACCATTCCTTCGGCGAAGATGTCTTCAGGAGCGGGAACTGCTTCCATAGCGTAGAGATCCATACCCAGGCGCTTCACAAGAGTTTCGAGATAACCCTTCAGCAGGAAGAAGTTTCCGGCGGGGACCTCGTTGCGCCAAGCCTTGTCGGCAGGAGAACTCATCAGCAGCACCATACTGGTATGCTCACTGTAGTTGGCCAGGTTGTTGCCGCTCAGAGGATCGTCCTCACGAGCACGGTAGTTGTACACGTTGCCTATTTCATAGAGCCTGAGGCTGCCGCACTGGCGTTTGATATTGTATGAAACGACTTCAAGGCCGCCGAACAGCAGAGTCTGACGCATACTGTCGAGGTCGGCGCTGAGCGGATTGAGCAGCCTGACAAGCCTTGAAGCGGGATATGTCTCAAGACTGTCATAGTACGAACTCTTGGTCAGGGAGTTGTTCATTATCTCGAGGAAGCCGTTGTGGGTGAAGAAATCAGACACTTCCTTGCGGATGACTTCGTTGTCGGGATGGCTTGTGGGGCTCACTGAAACCCTCATTCCCTCGGGGAATTCGATGTTGTTGTAGCCGTAGATGCGGAGCACTTCCTCAACCACGTCGCATTCGCGTGTGACATCCACCCTGTAGGCGGGAACAGCCACGCGGCACCCCTCTTCATATCTGCCGAGGATCTCGAAATCCAGATATGTAAGGATCTCCACTATCTTGTCAGAGCCGATCTTCTTGCCGATGAGCGACTCCATCCTTGCAAAATTGAGGTCAACTACGGCCCTTTCTCTCCTCTGCGGATAGAACTCCTGGACCTTGCCGACTATGTGGCCGCCGCCGAGTTCGGCAATGAGCATTGCAGCCCTCTTGGCAGCGAACATTGCATTGTCGATGTCGATGCCGCGCTCGTAGCGGAAAGAAGCGTCGGTCTGCAGGGCGTGCCTCTTGGAAGTCTTGCGGATATATACCGGATTGAAATATGCGCACTCCAGGAACACGTCGCGGGTAGCCTCGGTCACGCCTGAATCCTCGCCGCCGAACACACCTGCAATGCACATCGGGCCTTTGGCGTCCGCGATGACCATATCGTCGGCCGTCAGAGTCCTTTCGATGCCGTCGAGAGTCACGATCTTCTCTCCTTGGGCGGCCTTGCGTACGATGACCTTGCCGCCGTTGATCTTCGAGATGTCGAAGACGTGCAGGGGCTGGCACATCTCGTTGAGGATGAAGTTGGTCACATCCACAACGTTGTTGATGGGATGCTGGCCGATGGCATTCAGACGTTCACGCAGCCAGTCGGGTGACGGGCCCACCTTTACGTCCTTGATAGTGATGCCGATGTATCTGGGAGCTCCGTCGGGATCTACCACCTCGACCGGAACGGCGTCACCTGCTTCTGTCGCGAATCCGTCCACTGAAGGAAGGGTCCATTCTACAGGAATGCCGTTGAGCTTGCAATATGCATAGAGGTCACGGGCAGCTCCGATGTGGGAAGCGCCGTCGATACGGTTGGGAGTGAGACCAATCTCGTATACAGTGTCGCTCTTGAGATTCAGAGCCACGCGGGCAGGAGTGCCGGGAACCGCAGAGTCGTCAAGAACCATAATGCCTGAATGGTCTTCTCCGATGCCGAGTTCATCCTCGGCACATATCATTCCGAAGCTCTCCACTCCGCGGATCTTGGACTTCTTGAGCTTGAGTTCTTCTCCCTGGAGATTGACCAGTTTCGTTCCTACGGTAGCCAGAAGAACCTTCTGACCTGCAGCCACGTTGGGAGCGCCGCATACTACCTGAAGAGGTTCGCCGGCACCTACGTCCAGCTTTGTCACGTGCAGGTGGTCAGAATCCGGATGCTCGGTGCACTCCAGCACGTGGGCCACTACTACGCCCTCAAGTCCTCCGGGAATCTGTTCTACGGTTTCTATGTGCTCGACCTCAAGGCCGGTTGATGTCAGGATTTCTGCTACTTTCTCGGGTTGAAGATCGAACTTCAGATAGTCTTTCAACCAATTATACGAAACGGTCATATCTTATTTAAAAAGTGATTCTATAAATTCTTTCTTGTCGAAGGGGCGCAGGTCTTCTATCTTCTCACCTACACCGATAAGCTTGATGGGTATCTGGAACTGGTCGCTGATACCGATCACGACGCCGCCCTTTGCCGTACCGTCAAGTTTGGTGACGGCAAGACAGGTGACATCGGTGGCCTTAGTGAACTCTTTGGCCTGGACGAAGCCGTTCTGTCCGGTGGAGCCGTCAATCACGAGCATAACATCGTGAGGAGCGTCAGGAATCACCTTGCGCATCACGTTGCGGATCTTGGTGAGCTCGTTCATCAGGTTGATCTTGTTGTGCAGACGGCCGGCGGTGTCGATGATGACTACATCGGCATCCTTGGCCACCGCACTCTTGACGGTGTCGAACGCAACGCTGGCAGGATCGCTGCCCATCTGCTGCTTCACTATCTCGACACCGGCACGCTCAGCCCAGATGGTAAGCTGGTCGACAGCGGCGGCACGGAACGTATCCGCAGCACCGAGGATGACTTTCTTGCCTTCGTTCTTGAGCTGTGCGGCGAGTTTGCCTATAGTCGTGGTCTTGCCCACTCCGTTGACGCCGACCACCATTATCACATAGGGTTTCTTCGAGAAATCAAATATATCGTCGGAGTCGTTGCCGTCGGCGCAGAGCATATCCGATATCTCTTCGCAGAGGATCCGGTTGAGCTCGTCGCTGCCGAGGAACTTGTCGCGGGCAACCCTTTCCTCAAGGCGCTCGATGATCTTCATAGTGGTGTCGGCCCCGACGTCGGATGCAATCAAGGCCTCCTCTATGGAATCGAGCACGTCGGCGTCAACCACCGACTTGCCCATAAGCGCGTGAGACACCTTGTCGAAGAACGACCTTCTGGTCTTGCCCAGACCTTCGTCCAGCGATTTTTTCTGCTCAGGTTCTTCCTGTTTGTTTCTTCTGAAAAAAAGCCCCATAGTGTAATCGGCGATAATCGCGCAAAGATACTAAACTTAATTTGTTTTGTGCCTTTTTGCGAGTTCTTCTTCGAGGTCTTCGATGCCGAATCCCATCTGTTCGCAGAGAACGAGGAGGTGATAGACAAGGTCTCCAGCCTCATAAAGGAAGCGTTCCTTGTTGCCGTCGACAGCTTCGATCACGGTTTCAACCGCTTCCTCCCCCACTTTCTGGGCTATCTTGTTGACGCCTTTGGTGAAGAGATGGGTAGTGTATGAACCTTCGGGCATATCCTTGTGACGCTGACGGATGCAGGCCTGCAGGGTACCCATAAAGCGTTCGTTCTCACGGGTGTCGAAGCAGGCGGTCGTACCGCGGTGGCAGGTCGGCCCGTCGGGATTTGCCCTGACAAGCAGGGTGTCCATATCGCAGTCGGGATACATCGACACGACATTGAGGAAGTTGCCGCTGGTCTCACCCTTTGTCCAGAGACAGTTGCGGCTGCGGCTGAAGAAGGTGACTTTCCCTTCCGCCACGGTCTTGTCGAAAGCTTCGCGGTTCATATAACCGAGCATCAGCACCTTGAGGGTGTTGTCGTCCTGAACTATGACAGGCAGCAGGCCGTCGGCGCATTTATCGAGTTTAAAATCATCAAAGGTCATATTCGTACGGGTATGTTAAGTTTTTTCAATTCACGTTTGAGATCGGGGATGCGGATTTCCCCAAGATGGAAGATGCTTGCGGCAAGAGCCGCGTCGGCACAGCCATCACCAAGCACGTCGGCGATGTCCCGGATGCTTCCGGCGCCGCCCGAAGCAATCACCGGAATGCTCAGCAGCTGGTTCAGCTCGCGATATGTGGCGAGAGGGTATCCGGCCTTGGTCCCGTCGTGATCCATTGAGGTGAAGAGCAGTTCTCCCGCCCCTCTTTCCTGCGCCTCGTGGGCCCAGCTGAAGAGTTCCTTGTCGGTGGGGTACTTGCCTCCGTGGGTGGTCGCCATCCAGAGGCCGTCTACCTGACGAGCGTCAATGGCAATTACGACGAACTGGCTGCCGTATTTAGATGCGATGTCGCTTATCAGCCGAGGATTCTTAATGGCTGCGGTGTTGACGCTGATCTTGTCGGCACCGGCATCCAGCAGCCTTGCAGCATCGTCCACGCTGCTTATGCCTCCGCCTACGGTGAAGGGTATGTTTATGGCCAGGGCAATCTTTTCCACCAGGGAGCAGAAAGTGCGGCGGCCTTCGAAGGTGGCGCTGATGTCAAGGTATACCAGCTCGTCGGCCCCTTCGTCGCTGTAGCGGCGGCCGAGTTCCACGGCATCTCCCACATCTCTCAGCGAGACGAAGTTGATGCCCTTGACGGTCCTTCCGTCCTTGACGTCCAGACAGGGTATTATCCTCTTAGCGACCATCTTTCGATATCTTTCAATGTTATGCGGCCTTCGTAGATCGCCTTTCCGACAATCACTTTACGAAGTCCGAGTTCTTCAAGTCTTTCTATGTCTGACATCCCGCTGATGCCGCCGCTCACCGTGATGTCGATGGCGTCATAGCGTTGCTGCAGGTCTTTGTAAAGTTCGAAGGAAGGTCCCTGCAGCATACCGTCCTTGCTGATGTCTGTGCAGATCACATTGCCCAGGCCGTCGGCGGCAAAGAGGTCGATCAGATCTTCGATACCGAGCCTTGTGTCCTCCAGCCAGCCGTTCACAGCCACCTTGCCGTCCCTTATGTCGGCCCCCAGAATTACCTTGGCCCCGAACGCAACCAGCCATTCCCGGAACAGCTCTGGCTTGAGGGCCGCCACGCTTCCGCAGATGCCATAGGCCGCACCGCTGTCGAACACAGACTTGAGTGCATCAAGCGTCTTGATTCCCCCACCCCACTCTATCTTCAGGGAAGTGCGGGAAGCGAGCTTTTCCAGCACCTTGAGGTTTGCCGGCTTGCTCTGCTTGGCCCCGTCTAGATCAACCAGATGAAGTCTGCTGACGCCTGCATCCTGATATGCAAGAGCCATATCCAGGGGACTGGCGTCATAAACCTTCTTGCGGCCGTAGTCGCCCTGGCTCAGTCTGACGCAGCGTCCGTCGATTATATCTATTGCCGGAATGATCTGTATCATAGTTCCAGAAAATTCTTGATTATCAGTGCACCGACCTCACCGCTCTTCTCGGGATGGAACTGTGTGCCGTAAAAATTGCCCTTTGCCAATGCTCCGCTGAAGTCCACTCCGTGCCGGGTGGTGGCTATAGTGTCACCGCAAAGCTGCGGATAATAGGAATGTACATAATACACATAGCTGTTCTCCTTCAAGCCTTTGAACAGCCCGGTCTTCAGGTCGCTTATCGAATTCCAGCCCATATGGGGAATCTTGAGCCCTTCGGCAGGCTGGAAACGAACCACGTCGGTGTCGAATATGCCCATACACTTCACATCACCCTCTTCCGAGCGCCGGCACATCAGCTGAAGGCCAACGCAGATTCCCAGTACCGGCTGGGTCAGGGTCGGGATGAACTCGGCAAGGCCGCATTCCCTGAGCGCATCCATTGCGCAGGAAGCGTCACCGACTCCAGGCAGCACTACCTTTTCGGCTTTGGAGAGCACCCCCCGGTCGGCAGTAAGCACAGGCTCCGCCACCCCTGCCCTGTTTAAGGCATTGACGACAGAACGGATGTTCCCTACGCCGTAATCTACGATAGCTATCATAACAGACCTTTGCTGCTGGGAAGTTTGAAATTGAAAGGAATGTGGGCCACGGCACTTCTAAGGCAGCGTGCGAAAGCCTTGAAGACAGCTTCGGCCAGATGGTGGTTGTTTTCCCCGCGTGCCTGGATGTGCAGGTTGCACTGCATAGCCGAAGCCAGCGATGAGAAGAAATGCTTGAACATCTCCGTGGGAGTGTCGCCGACAAATTCTCTTGTGAAGGTCACGTCCCAGGCGAAGTCTATCCTTCCACCGAGATCCATCACGACGATGGCGTCACACTCGTCCATAGGCAGGGCGAAGCCGTAGCGGGCAATGCCTGCCTTGTTGCCGAGGGCCTTGCTTATTGCTGTTCCAAGAGCGATTGCCACGTCTTCCATAGTGTGGTGTTCGTCCACCTCCAGGTCGCCTTTCGCAGCGATCTGCAGGCTTACGCCTCCGTGGTGCACTATCTGCTCCAGCATATGGTCGAAGAACTTCAGGCCTGTGGAAACGCTGCTCGGAATACGGCCGTCAAGATCAACGGTGACAGAGATCTGAGTCTCACGGGTGTTCCTTACAATGCTCGCCACACGGCAGTCTCTGCGCAGGTATTCCGCCACATCGGCCCAGCTGCGGGCGACGAATGTAGCGTCAGAATCTGCAGCGGTTCCTTCCACATCCAGAAGTATGGACTTGCAGCCAAGATTCTTTGCCAGCTGCACATCCGTTGCACGGTCCCCTATCACATAGCTGTCAGCAAGGTTATAGCCACCTTCCAGATATTTGGTGAACATTCCTGTGCCGGGCTTGCGCGTAGGCGCATTGTCCGCAGGAAACGTGGGGTCTATCAGTTCGTCGGAGAAGCGTATCCCTTCACTTGCAAGCACCCTCTCCATCAGGCTGTGCGGGCCGATGTAATCTTCATAGGGGAAACTTGCCGTTCCGAGCCCGTCCTGGTTGCTGGCCAGCACCAGTTCGTAGTCCAGTCCCGCAATGCTCTTGAGGGCGCTGATCGCACCTTCCACGAAATCCATCTTGTCGAACGAATCCACCTGCTCGCTGGGCATAGGCTCGACGAGTATGGTGCCGTCACGGTCGATGAAAAGGACTTTCTTGCTATCGTTTGTCATAATCGCTTATGATGTCTAACAGTTTCTTGTTTTCTTCGGGAGTGCCCACGGTGATGCGCAGACAGCCTTCGCATCCCGGAGTTGTCGAGCGGTCGCGGACAATCAGTTCGGCAGCAATCAGGCGGTTGTAGAGCTCACGGGCATCAGTCACCTTCACCAGCAGGAAGTTGGCGTCGCTGGGATAGACTTTCTCAACACAGCGGAACTCAGGAAGAATTCGAGAGAGCATCCCGCGCTGCGCGATTATCTCCTCGATCTGATCCCTGACATCCTTCTCCAGGATCTTCCCTGCAATTGAGAGCGTATCGATACCGATGTTGTATGGATATTTCACCTGCTTGAAAATCGAGACGACCTTCTCGTCCGCGATGGCAAGTCCCACGCGGAGTCCGGCCATTGCGTAGGCCTTCGAAAGGGTTTGAAGCACTATCAGGTTGGGATATCGGTTGACATATGTCTTGAGGCTGCCTTTGGACGAGAAATCCACATAGGCTTCATCGACAATCACCATACCGTTGAAACGCTCTACAAGCTGCAGCAGTTGCTGCGGGTCATATGCATTGGCACTAGGGTTGTTGGGAGAGCAGAGGAACATCAGCTTGGAATGCTCGTCGGCAGACTTCAGCAGTTCCTCCACCGGCAGTGAGAAATCCTTGCCCAGGGGCACGGTGCGGAACTCCACATCATTGATATCGGCACACACTCCATACATTCCGTAGCTCGGCGCTATAGAGATGGCATTGTCAATGCGAGGCTCGCAGAACACGCGGTAGCAGAGGTCGATGGCCTCGTCGCTGCCGTTGCCCATAAAGAGATTTTCGGGCTTCACGCCTTTGATAGCTGCAATGCGGGCGCGCACCTTTTCTTTCTGCGAAGGCGAAGGATAGCGGTTGTAGCCGTTCTGATAGGGATTCTCATTGGCGTCCAGAAAGATGCCGAGAGAGCCCTTGTATTCGTCCCTTGCCGTAGAATATGGTTTCAGGCCCGCGATATTGGCTCTGAGCAGACCTGATATGTCAGTCATCATATCTCTTTTCTATTTTGTTGTTGTACAGCCTTACCTTCACTGCATTTCCGTGAGCCGTCAGTCCCTCTGCATCAGCCATGCTTATGATGACGTTGCTGAGCGACAGCAGGCCTTTCTTGGAAAGTTCCTGGTAAGTTATATAATGCAGGAAACTGTCTAGCCCGACTCCGCTGTACGAAGACGCCCAGCCCATCGTGGGCAGGGTATGGTTCGTACCGGACGCATAGTCTCCGGCACTTTCGGGAGAATAGGGTCCGATGAACACACTGCCGGCTGCGGTGATGCGGTCGGCCACGCTCCAAGGATCATCCATATTAATGATAAGGTGCTCGGAAGCATATCCGTTGGCAAACTCCACCATAGTGTCCACATCGTCGAAGACCACGATGCGGCTGTTCTCCAGAGCCTTCTCCACAATCTCCCTGCGGGGAAGCTCTTCGGCCTGGGCCTCGACTTCCATATATACTTCATTTGCCAGAATCTCGTCGTTGCAGACCAGGATGGCCTGGCTGTCCGGGCCGTGTTCAGCCTGTGAGAGCAGGTCAGACGCCACGAACGAAACCCTCGCGTTCTCGTCGGCCATCACCATAACCTCTGAAGGTCCTGCAGGCATATCGATTGCCACTCCGGCGGCGCTGACCATCTGTTTCGCCTTGGTCACGAAACGGTTGCCCGGGCCGAAGATTTTCATCACCTTCGGAACGCTCTCGGTGCCATATGCCATAGCTGCGATAGCCTGGGCTCCACCAATCTTGTATATCCTGTTAACACCGCAGACGGAGGCGGCATAGAGCACGGCAGGATTCACCTGTCCGTCCTTGCCGCAAGGCGTGCAGAGAACTATCTCCTTGCAGCCTGCGAGCTTGGCCGGAATGGCAAGCATCAGCAAAGTGGAGAACAGAGGCGCGCTTCCTCCCGGAATATACAGGCCAACTTTCTCGATGGGCATAGCCCTGCGGCGGCACATCACTCCGCTCATAGTCTCTATTTCGACCGGAACGGGGCGCTGGGCCTGATGGAACTCGCGGATATTGCGGGCAGCGGCATTGATGGCCCTCTGCAGCTTTGCGCTTACGAATTCTTCTGCTGCAGCTATTTCCTCTTCGCTCACTTGCAGGGCATTGGGGCAGAAGCCTTCCACTTCGGTGGCAATCTGCCTGATCGCCGCGTCACCGCCTTCCTTTACCTTACGCAATATGTCACTCACGATGGCGGCAATGTCGTCATCATTGGTGGAGACACGAGCCATCAGCTCACTCCATTGTTCCTTCGGAGGATTTATGAATATTTCCATTAGGCAATAACTTTATCGAGGTGCAGCACAAGGATGCCTTCGGCTCCGAGTGCCTTGAGTTTCTCTATCTTGTCCCACATACCCACTTCTTCGACCACTGAATGCAATGAGCACCAGCCTTCCGCTGCGAGAGGCATCACGGTAGGGCTTCGCATTGCCGGCAGTATCTTGACTGCTTCCGACACCTTGTCGGTGGGAATGTTCATCAGGATATATTTCTTGCCGCGGCTGTCGATCACTGCGTCGAAGCGGAAGAGCATCGAGTCGAGGAGCCTGCGCTTGGGAGCGCTCATTTTTTTGTTGGCAATAAGCACGGCCTGGGATTCTACGACAGTGTGGACTTCCTTCAAACCATTGGAGATCAGAGTGCCGCCGGACGACACGATGTCGAAGATGGCATCGGCTATTCCGGCTGCCGGAGATATCTCCACCGAACCGAGGATGACCCTGATTTCGGCATCTACATTGTTCTCGTCCAGCCATTTGCTCAGTATCTTCGGATACGAGGTTGCTATCTTCTTGCCGTTGAAGAACGAAGGACCGGTATATTCCTGGGCCTTGGGAATGGCCAGGGAAATGCGGCAGTCGCCGAAGTCCATCTTGCGGACGATTTCCACGTCGGCTTCGGACTCCAGAACCTCGTTGAGGCCCACAATGCCGATATCGGCAGATCCGTCTGCCACTACTCCGGGGATGTCGTCATCCCTGAGGTAGAGCACCTCCATAGGGAAATTGGCTGCTTTCGCAAGGAACTTGCGTTTAAGTTCATCGATCCTTATTCCTGAATCTTTGAGAAATTCCAGGCTGTCTTCGCTTAATCTTCCTTTGGCCTGGATGGCAATGCGCATGTCGTTCATGGTACGTATAATTGTTTTTAATACAAAAAAGCCTACTCAATGGAAGAGCAGGCTTTTGCGTATATGTTGGCGGAGATATGTGCAAACACCTACCCTTATCAGTCGATATGGTGATGGTGGTGCATATGAAGTCCGCGGATCATTCTTGTTATTTTCTGCAAAGGACGATAATAATTTTGAATTTACAAAATGGAGAGTGATCTAATATCAGTTTCCTTCGGGCTTGTTGGCGTTTATTCCTGCAAAAGTCCAGACAAAAGAATCCGGTTCATCTGGATGAGCAGGATCGAAACTTACGAAATCCTTTATATGCACTGCCAGCGGAAGTTGCAGGTCCCTGATGCCTTGAAGGACACATTTCGCCACCTCATATGCACCGAAGGGATTAAAGTGCGTATTGTCTGCAAGTTCGGCATCCTGACCGATAAAGCTGTTTGCTGGATAGTGTACCAGCAGTTTCCTGGAATCATCTACGCCCAATGCATCATACAGGGCAGTCACCATTTCAGTCAAGTCGATCATCGCAACTCCGTCCTTTTCCGCCAGGTCTCTTGTCGCCTGCGGGAAATCTCCGTGAGTGTTGACGCTCTTACCTTCGCCGTCGAAACTCCTTCGCGCAGTCGGAGTCAGCAGGATTGCCGTGCAGCCAGCCTTGGCTGCGCTGTCGACATACATCTGCATATACTTGGTGAAATGTCCGTATGCTCCGCTGTCCGGATCCTTCTGCTTTTCATCATTGTGTCCGAAACCGGAAAAAATATAATCACCTTTGCGAGCCAGTGACATTATCTTCTCCAGACGCTTCTCGAATATGAAAGTGTTTGAACTGCGGCCGCTTTCTGCGTAATTGGCCACGGCTACCTTATCGTCGAAGAATCGGGTAATCATCTGTCCCCAGCTTGCCCACGGGTCGTCATCCTGGTCGACGGTAGTCGAATCGCCACAGAGGAAAAGGGTAATGACATCCTTGTCTGCAGGTTCCACTTTGATTGATTGGACCTGGGGATGCGCGCCGGTGAATTCGAACGAGAGATTGGTGTCCCAGTCAAGCTTATCACGTTCCCTCTCACTGAGTCTGACGATGTTTCCGGGAGATATCACGCTGTCGCGTTTATTGACGACGAAGGTGCAAGTCACAAACTCACCGGGCTTCGTCTCAAGATTCTCGACAAACAGTCTTCTGGTCTCTGCCAATATCGTCGTCACTCCCGGCTCGGTCGGGGAACCGATGACTGCAGTCACTTTCCAGTTCCCGTCGGGTATATCTTCAATAACCAGAGTACCCGCACCAGGGCGGGCACTCAAGTCGTAATAATATTCTTCATTCTGGGCGCAAGATGTCAGTATTACAGCCAGAAGGAAAAGGAATCTTTTCATCTTGACGGTTTATCTGTCGTAGAATCCCATCACGTCGGCCCAGATGGCCTCTTTGTTGATTTCGAGAAGCAGTTCGTGCTTGAGGCCCAGATAAAGCTTGCTGTCTACGCTCTTGTAGCCCTGTGACTTCACAAACTCTACCAGCTGCGCAAACCTCTCGGGGCTGCCGATGGCGCGGTCGTTCTCGCCGCCGATGAGCATCAGCTTGAGGTTGGGATTGTCGATGCCCCAGTCGGGCTTTGCAATCTCCTGCGACATCCGAGCCAGGTTGTAATTACCGTTGTTGGTGAAGGCATAGCCACACAGAGGGTCAGCGTTATATGCCCTTACGTTATCCTCGTTTACAGAGAGCCAGCTGTTCTGCAGGCCGCCATCGTCCATATTTGCAAAAGAGCGGCTGCTGCGGGTCTTGTGGGGGGCCCAGAAATTTCTCCACCTGGTCTTGAAGTCAACCTTGCGGTTACCGCCTGACGGAGGTCCGCAGAGAACGATCTTGTCGATTGATGAGTCATAGTCCTGAAGGTACATACGACCCACCATCGTTCCCATACTGTGGCAGAACAGATAGACCGGAAGGCCGGGATACTGCTCCTTCATATAGAGCACCATCTGCTGAAGGTCATCGCTGATAGCGCGCACCTTGTTGGTGCCGAAGTCGCCGAGGCCGGCTTTCTTGGTGATGCTGCCACCGTGACCGCGATGGTCGTGCATCTCGCACACATAACCGTGCTTTGCAAGATACTGCATAAAGGGATAGTAACGCTCTTTGTGCTCAGCCATACCGTGAGAGAAAACCACGATAGCCTTGGGCTGGCCCACCGGTTTCACAATAGCCATCGACAGCGGATGCTTGTCGACATTGGACGGAACAATCTGGGTCTGCATCGGAAGATCCGGCAGCATTGCCAGCGAATCAAGCGCAGCCGCAGCCTTCTCGGCTGTTACTTGCACCTTCTCATCAGCCGCATTTGCCACAAACACGCATAACGCAGCAACGAGTAAAATCGAAAATATCTTTTTCATCTGTATAGTTTATTTGGTTTTCGGGGTGAAATGTAGGAATTTTTGATGAATAATTTGAAGAATGGATTCATATTGCGAAATTTACTTTGCGAAAAATGCAGCGTGATTATGGCAAAGCTACGAGCATTGTTGATCTTGATGGCAATCATTGCCATTGCAACCTCTTGTGAGGAAAAGACCGGAAGCGAGGCTTTCCTGGCTCCTACAATCGTATCTGCAAATGCCAATGCGGGGATAGCTTCAGTCACTTTTTCGTGTACTTTATCAGCTCCGAGGGCACAGGAGTGCGGCTTCGTTTATTGGTCTGAGAAGGATTCAGAGAAAACAATACTTTGTGAACTGCAGGGAGCATCATTCGAGGCATCAGTTTCTGGTCTTTCTTCGGAAAGGATTTACCATTGGTATGCTTTCGCCAAAACCGGAGCAAGCGAAGTTCGTTCCGACACCGGAATGTTCAGTACGATGGAAATTCCTCCGCCACCCACTCCTCCCGAAGTGATGATAGATATCCCCGACAAAGTGTTCAAGGAATACCTGATAGCACATTATGACACTGACGGCGACGGGGAGATTTCCGAATCCGAGGCCTTGAAAGTGAGAAAGATTGCAGTCAAGACCGACAATATCCTCTCCCTTGAAGGAATCGAATATTTTACCAACCTTGACTCATTGATCTGCCGGGGAGTCGATCTTGATATGGATGAGCACGCTGAGATAGGAACGCCAGGGCGGCTGACATCCCTTGACCTAAGCAAGAATATTTTCCTAAGCCACCTGGAATGCGACGGCAATCATCTCAAGTCACTGATCCTCCCCGACAATCCATGGATGGTTTTCCTGCGCTGCTCACACAATTATCTGACAGAACTCGACCTATCGAAACTGTCAGGCCTTGAAGTTCTTAAAGCGTTCAACAATCAATTGACAGCCATTGATGTAAGCTACAATCCTTTCTTGAGAACTATAGAACTACACAACAATTTCATTGAAAGCATAGATGTCACCAACTGCCCTCTTGTAGACTGCCTCAATATCGGAAATAACAAAGTCAAGGAAGTCGACCTTTCAAAATGCCCCAATCTTTATTGGCTGGGAGTATTCCGTACCGGCATCACTTCAGTCGACTTGAGTGCCTGCACAAATCTGCACTATCTGTGCTGCTACGAATCGGCCATACCGTCTCTGGACCTGACACCCTGCCTATCTCTATATGAATTAAGGTGCTACGACTGCATCATCAAGGAACTCGACATAAGCATGCTGCCGAATCTTGAGATAGTCGACTGCGCTCCCATGAATTCGTTGACTACACTGTACGTTTCGGACGTTCAGCATATAGAAGGAGTCACCCACAACCGTTCCGAAGAGAATCTCCCTGCAAGGACAGAGATAGTGGTCCGTTATACCGGAGCGCCAGAAGGCAGAGTCGATGTAAAAGACCCTGTGTTCAAAGCCTATCTGCTGAGCAATTTCGACAGGAACGGCGACGGTGAGATTTCAAATGCCGAGGCGCTGAGAGTGACGACAATCGAGGTAACTACCGAAAATATTACCTCGCTGAAGGGCATTGAAAGATGCTCGAATCTGGAGAAACTATTTTGTCCCGGCGGCATCGTCGATTACGAGACTGACGATTACGGTGACACACACGAAATCCGCAAGGGACTGCTTACGGAACTCGATCTTACAAACTTTCCGAAGCTGACTGAGCTTGGATGCCAATGGAACCAGATTGAGGTGCTGGACCTATCGGCCAACACGAAATTGTTGGAACTTATTGCCGATAACAACAGATTGAAATCTGTCGACTTGTCTCACAATCCCAATATTTCGTCTCTATGTCTACAAGGTAATCAGCTGACTGAAATCACCGATATCAGCAACCTTCCGCTGAAATATCTGCATATGTCGGGGCTGGAGATGATTAAACATATGAATCCAGACTTTCTGACTAATTTTCCGAACCTGATAAGTTTCAACATCAGCAACTATGAAGGAGAAACGCTGGACCTCAGCAAAAACACTGAAGTTGATGCGGTATGGTGCTGGAATATGTCAAACCTCAAAGTTCTCGATCTGTCCGGAATGCCGAAACTTGGAGAATTGTACTGTGGCAGCTGGACAGGACACACACCAGAGAAGGTTATAGTCCACAAAGACATTGACATCAGCAAACTGAAAATCAGAAAAAGCAAAGGGACTGTTGTTGTCAACGCCGAATGACACATTTGGACCAACTTGGACTTGACTGAACTTCTTTGAAAGAATACCTTAGCATTACTTATGGGAACACCTTTCATACCGGAGCTTGGAGAACTTCTCCGTCAGGTAGAAGAGAAATTCGGCCGACGTCTGTCAACAACCACCGATTACGAATTGCTTTCATTTGTGGTAGAGCGCGAAATCAACGAAATGATTTCAGCCTCTACACTGAAACGGCTTTGGGGATACGTATCCTACTCTTCCACCCCAAGAATTGCTACGATGGACACCCTTTGCCGCTATCTTGGACAAAAAGATTTCAAGGAATTCTGCAAGAAACTGAAAGATTCCGGTGCGATAGTCTCAACCTTCTTTACATCCAAGACAGTCGAGGTCTCTTCTTTGAAAAAAGGTGACCATCTGATGCTTGGATGGGCTCCGAACCGCCTCGTAAAACTGCAGTTTTTAGGTGGTGACTCCTTCGAGGTTATTGCTGCAGACAATGCCAAATTGCGTCCGGGAGACAAGTTTGAAGCATCGGAATTCATCCTTGGGGTACCTCTTTTCATCAGTTCTGTCCGTCGACCCGACGGAACAGTCACGCCACCATACGTGGCGGCCAAAGCCGAAGGATTGAACGTCCTTGAGGTACTTACAAAATAACGATTAGAATCTGACTCCGACACCGACCTCTATGGTCGGTTTTTTAATCCTTATGGTGCTGACTCCTGCCGAGGCAGTGATGATTCCAGCAGAAAGAATAAGGCCGGCATCGACACTTACACCTTCCACTGAGATATCCTCTACCCTCGCCCATTTGCCGTCGGCATCTTCCCATAAAAACAGAGCGCTGCCATAACCGGAACCGGCATATATGCTCAGCGGGCCTGCAAGACGGATTATCGCTCCGCCGCCTACAGCCCAAGCCGAATGTCTTTCATCACCTGTAGTCCAGATAATACTACCACCCGACGTGCCGTTGCTGAGGCAGCTGTAATCCGCTGTCCCGGTCACAAAGTTCGAACTGCCTTTAAGATAAGCCCCGAACATTCCTGCAGCGCAGGTTACCATTGCGCCGTATGACACTGCCTCAGGCCTCCAGCCAGCCAAGGCCAAAGCTCCGACCTGCAGTCGCTGCCGTTCATACTTCTGCAAACTGACACTGGTAATACCTTGTGTTTCCTGAGCGTATGTGCCATTCTGGGCGAAGCGAAGAATCTCCCCCGCCAAGGTCGGCACCGAAGGATAATCTGCCACCGCCGAAGGCCTCCATCCTATCGTCGGCAAATCCATCACCTCCCTTGCCGGCGCAACCTGCGAACCGGCAGCAGGATGGAACGCCGCAGTATACTTGCTGCGAATTTTCTCGAACCTCAGCCGTTGGGCTGCAGACATATTCACTTCGCCTTCCTGCAGTGTTGCCCTAAGACTTGACACCTGCTCCAGAAGCGACCTCAACTCCTCTGGTGCAATCTGATCTCCGCGAAGCGAACGGTCCCTGAGCAGAATACACCTGTCGCAAATCTGCTCGTAGCGGTCGAGAGCACTGTCTATTCGAGTATTTTGAGCAAATGCGATCTGCCCCGAAAGAAGACAGCAGGCCAACGTTATGTATGACAGGAGGTTACGCATAAGTTTTGCAAATGTAGCCAAAAACGTGGATATTTGGGCATGGAATATTCCTCAGAGTTTTTCGACACTCCTTCTGCCAACCAGGCCTCGGGATCACAGGCGATGGCACTCCTCAGCCGCACCCGTTCAGGGTACTGCGAGATATGGCGCGTCGACCGTGGAGGAAGATTCCGTGTTCTGAAATGCCTCAAGAAGGAGTACCGCGACAACCCCTTGTATGAGAGACTCATTCTCAAAGAATTCGAGATTGGTTACTCCCTGAATCATAGAAACATCTGTGAATACTACGCATTCATCAACGATGCTGAACTGGGCAATTGCATAGAAATGGAATGGGTAGATGGATGCGACCTTGAATCGTTCCTCTCGAGCGAAAAACGAGACAGAACAGTCTGCGACAAGATTGTCAGTGAAATATGCTCAGCACTTCAGTATATGCATGCCAAGCAGGTACTGCACCGCGACCTCAAGCCTTCTAACATACTGATAACTTTCAGCGGGAACAACGTAAAGCTTATCGATTTCGGCCTTTCCGACACTGATTCTTCTTCAATCCTAAAGAACCCTGCCGGTACGGCTATGTACGCAGCACCTGAGGTCCGTTCTGGAGGCAAAGCCAGCATAACCAGCGATCTCTATTCCCTTGGGATGGTGCTGTCGCTGTTCCATTTTCGCAAGTATTCCAAAGTAGCCGGAAAACTCTGCTCGGCAAAGCCAGAAGACCGCTACACATCAGTCACTGAAGTGGAGAAAGTCCTGAAAGGCCGCAACATTTTCTGGCCTTTGGCAATTGTTGCATTGGTTATTGCATTAGTGGGATTAGCCCTGCTATTCAGCAGGCAGGATAGCAAAACCCCGGCCTCTCCTGCTCCGGATTCAGCTTTTAATCCCCGCACTTCTTCTACACCTGATAGCTCTGCAGTCATAGACTCCATCGCCACTCCAGCCACAGATTCTGTCTCCTCGGCGAATAAAGAAGCTCCGGCGGCCAAGCCCTCTGCAACGCCTGCTGCCAAGAAAACCCAGCCGCAAAAATCCGCTTCTCAAACAACCGACACCACCCTCATCGACGAACTCTTCCGCCAGGCCACGGAGTTGTTTGAGTAAGCCTCCATCCTAATACTCCAAGTCAGCTATAATCATCTCAACCAGAGACATTCACCTCTGGTTTTCTTTTGTATGCATTTGGACCATTGTGAACTTGACTGAAGCGTATTGGTTGCTTTATTTTGTTAAAAATATAAGTCTGATTATATGAAGAATCTATTGAGGGAAAGGGATGTTACCTCTTTTTTACTGAATGCGTATTTTGGCAAAGTTGATAGCCCTGTCCACACTGCAGCAAATACAGCATACTTGGACCTAAATAGAACAATAGAATTCAAAAAGAGTAAAACCATTTCGGTAAAACAAAAAAAAGAACTGCGTCAAAGGGTTGTTGACACAATCATTGCCTCTATAAAAGACATCAAAAGTAAAGATGCTATCAATCAAGTTGTTTTTGATAATTGGCATAGGGATTTATGCCGCGCAATCATAAAGATTTATTCGGATAAGGGTATTAAAATCTATTATGGGCAAGCACAGAAATGGGTAAATATGACTTTTAAATATCTTTCCGTAATTAATAGGGCATTCACTTCAGAGTATTTCAAATTCTTACATGCGCCAATAGATTCCATCGTCATAGATATCGCATCTGACGGTTTCCACTTAAAAAGACCAGATATCAGGTGGAGCAGAATGGATGAAAAGGAGTACATAGATTATCAAAATCGCCTTCGTTCTGTCAGCCATAAAAACAATCTTTGTCCAATGCTATGGGAATTCCGGATTTGGGAGAGATAGTTATGTTACGTTTTTTATCAAATCATAATACTTCTAATAATAAATTATTTCCTTACCTCAATTTGTCTGGCATACCTTACTCATAACAATTTCTTTACTTCTATAATAATTCAACATCTATATGGAAAAACAAAAAACAGTATTTAATATAATCCGCCATCAAGATGGAGGGTTTCGATTTGGGGTTTTGTGTGGTGAATACAAAGATAGTTCTGCACAATTCGTTCGTATTGGCAATTTGTTTAACGACGGGGATCAGGTATTACCGGTAGATATATGTTATTATAAAAATGGTTCTATTTATTCAGATGGTATTAGCCGATGGATATCCGTTAATAATTTAGGTAGAAATTCCGATGACTCTATGGCACTTATCTTATTCTATTATGAAAAGAGAGATAATGAAGATTATTACGAATATGCAGGTATATCTAATTATCAAAAGGTGCCTTACCACAGGACAATAATAGATAAAAATGGAGTTCAATATAAATATACAGACGAGGATTTTATTCCCATAATTTGGGGGCAGGCTTCTCCAACTCACTTGGCTGAGTCTCAAACTGAAGCCAAACGAAAGTTAGCATTTGATTTAATTGATTTTACTGATATTAAGAACCTTAAATGATTGATTACCGATCCAGATAAAATCCCTCAAATACAATCAATTAAAGACAATATAAAAAATCCTCATTTAACGCCGATATGTGACTTTATTCAATCAATTCCATCTCATTATAATGTTGATTCCATTGTATCTCAAATCGAAAAAAATGAGAAGATTGATAGAGCCATTCATAATCCTTCAAGACTGCTCTTAATCTGTTTGGCAATTCTAATTGTATATTCTACTATATGGTCTTTTGCACCTGCTTTGATATGTTCAGTTCTTGTTTATTTTATATTAAGAAGGAGTAAAAGCCTCTTTATCCTTAGAAAAGATGCAAAAAAAATAGTATCAGAATTAAAACAAAAATCCAACTCTATAAATATTAGCTAATTATGAATTACTTGGGCAATCAACAAAAAGCAGCTATTAAAACAATATCTCTATTAATCATTGTGTTGATATTTCCATTTATAGTATGCCATCATTATTATTCGGATATTAACGGACGTTTAATTGAAGGAGCCACATATAAAAGTAGCCAAGGTACTTATACTTGCAAGTTACAGAGGACTGGCTCGACTGTTCACGTTATGAAATACGATACTGATAGTGGAGTCACAATGTCTGCGGGTTCTTATCAACTATCAGACAATAAACTTGTTAACTTATCTGGCGAACGCGTAGGAAAGATAAAAAGCCGACGTGATGGAAGTATGATTACTGTTCATCTTTCTGAGAAATTCACCTCATATTCTGGTTATTACACAAAGATGTAGGTATGTTCTCGTTTTTAGAATCTCAATTATCGAGAAACATAATGAAAGGTAGTGCACGTCTGTTTTCCTATTTCTTGGAATGTACAGAAAGATGATATTAATACTTAATCCCATAACTGCACGTCCCAGTTACAAAATGGACGATCTGATATAAATAAAAAGACGGATAGCACTACATTTCTTTCACGAATGCAAGACTATATCATTTCTAATAGATGCATAAAGAATTATAATCCCGTTGTCTCATGAAACTGCAAAAGACTATTACGACTAACGTTTTAATTACATTTTTCATAATTATTCTTGCTGTTAGTGTAGCTTCATGCAAGAGAGGTTCATCTGATAAGGAATTATATACGCTTGAATCCACTTTAGACACGGAGGCCGATGTCGCTTATAAAGCCTATGAAGCACTTGTGCATTATATAGAAGGCAAGGATATTAGATGGAGTAGTTATGAAGAGCTTGTTTATTTCTCAGATGCGCCTTCCTATGTTCATGAAAAAATGATTGGTGATGCTAAAATGACTCATGATGCCGAGAACCAGTCATTGTCATTCGAAGCCAATCCATATTATCATAGATCCGGAAAGTATTATGTTAGAAATAGAACCGGAAAATTGGATGATTTTTCTTTTGGAATTTGTAAATACGAAGACTATTATCCTATACTTATTACCGCACGCTGGAACAATGCTCGTATTCTAGAAATAACATGTAGCGCCAACCCTGTAACTCATACTGACTGGTATGTTGAATTTTTTTTACATCACGACGAATCCAATGTTACAGTTCAATATAAAATAGATTCACCTCGGGAGTTTCATAATATTATCTCCAATGCGATAAAAAAACTACCAAGAGGACGCCGCATTGAGTTAGAGGAACAAATAAATAGAAGATATATAAACAACTCAATGTTTGACGGTATAGAAACCAACAATAAAGAAATTGAAGAGATTATTCAAAATGATCAATCAGATACAAACTCCATTGAATCTATAGTTATTGAATCCTTGGATGATTATCCTGTATCTGAGAGAGTTTTGACTGAGAAGGATATTCAAGGATTGTCAACAAGCGAACTTAGATTATTACGCAACACTATTTTTGCTCGTCATGGCAGAATATTTAAAGATCCGGAGCTAAGTGACTATTTTTCATTAAAACAATGGTACCATCCACAATATGAGGATGTCTCGACAATGCTATCTGAAATAGAATTGAAGAATAGTAATTTCCTATATGAAGAAGAGTTAAAAAACAATTATCTAGATACAGATATCGAATCTATGTCGGGGCAAAAGAAGGCAATCCCCATCGATACTTCCGAAGTCATAATTCAGAGGGACGGAGTATCGTACTACTTGCACAAAGTTCTCTCCAGTGAGACCATACATTCTATCTGCCGATATTACGACGTGACTCAGCAGGAATTGTACGATACAAACAAGGACGCTTTGGAAAGCGGTTTGATAGTGGGCATGTATCTGCTAATCCCATACCATAAAGGAGCGGAGCCCATGAACGCTGAGCCTGTGTATCAGAAAGATGAAGAGAACGCCCCAATTATTAGTAGCGATAACTCTGATTCTCATGTTTTAAGAGATACAGATGAACTATTAACACACAAGGTTAAGTGGAACGAGAACTTGTATTCTATTGCAAAGAAATATGGTGTTGATCCGGCTCTCATATTAAGAGCAAACCATCTTACATCTGTAGACCTTAAAACTGGACAAGTAATAATAATCCCTACCAATTAATTAATTATTTATTAGAGGACCATTTTCAAGAAGGCAGGTCTAAAGATAATAATCTCATAATCAAGATACTATAGCTGACAAATCTGCTATTGACCTAAAAGATTCCGTCAGTATATTCGATTAAGGCCTCTATCACTTTCTCCCAGTCGGAATCGGGATCGAAACCGAAGCGGTCGTCGATGCCGACGTTGAAGTAGAGTTTCTTGTCGAAGTTCTGGAAGGCGCTGTTAGAGACTTCGGGGTTTTCATTGATATACTCGAAACGGATGCCGTCGACGGCGAAGCGGTTGCGGTATGTTTCCAGGACTTCGATGGGACTGCCGCTCCAGAGAATAAGGCATATATCGTCACGATAGGACATTATCTGCAGGGCCTCTTTGGCATAAGGGAAATAGTCATATGCCTCGGCCTTGTCATAGCAGGCTCGCAGGATCGTGTCGTGAATATCTACCACAACATATATCTTCTCCCAGCCTTTCTCCTTCTTGCGCTGAAAAGCCTTTTCAAATGCATCAGCAATGCTCATAGCAATTACTCTTTAGATTCTTGTTAAAGGTAGTAATTATCTGGTTATCACGGGCAAGGTGGGATATTTTGGCGCACACCTTGCCCAACATTATTTCGCAAGCTACTACAAATCAAAGATATAGGGATTTAGAGTGGGCAAGGTGGGGCGCACTTTGGCACACCTTGCCCGCACAGGCAGCAGAAAGAGAATGAAGTTATCTCCCGGCAGGCAAGGAGATTTGGACAGTCTCCCTTTTACCTGCCGAGGATAACTTCTTCCTAGGTGTACAAGGTCTGCAAAAACAAGGCAGACCTTGCACAGAACGAATTTGCAAAGCCCTGATACTTAACATCTTGCAAAATGAAAGTGTACAAGGTATGTCTCATTTTTGCAGACCTTGTACACTTGAACCGGAATCTACCTTTGAATCTGTTCTGGCAGCTGCCCGCCACAGCAGAAAGAAGGCCTGAGCGGGGGCTGGCCACCCGCGGCACGCAGAGCGGGAGGGACCCGACGACAGCGAGTTATCGCGCAGCGATGACGATGATGGTGTTGGGAGGGATTGAAGTGAGCCGAAGGCTCACGGAACCCCCCGAAGGCCTTGCTTTCTGCGAACAAGGCGGGCAGCAATGGCGTCTTCAAACGAAAAAGCCCTGTCAGGCTCTCCTGACAGGGCTCGTTTGAAGACGGCGGCTTCCTACTTTCCCACATGGTATCGCAGTATCATCGGCGCAAGTGAGCTTAACTTCTCAGTTCGGAATGGTTTGAGGTGGATCCTCACCGCTATAACCGCCTTATTCGTCCACAGAGAGGATTCCACTCCTCTCTGCAG
>JAFROX010000015.1 GCA_017429475.1 Bacteroidales bacterium | reverse complement strand
TCGGTGTCCTTCACAACTCCTTTAACTATCACGTTCTGTGCGAGCGCGCTCCAGGTGAAGGCGCAAAGCACAAAAGCAACTGACAGTAACTTAAAGAAAGTTGACTTTTTGTTGAAGCTGTTTTCCATAAGTAATGCTTTAAGTTAATGATTAAGTTGTTTTGTTAAATGATTGAATATTAAGTATTAGTTTTAGTGTGCATTTATGTCTTACAGGTATCTATAAGTATTGTGGCCATATGCGTTGTTTTTTGAGGAACTTTACTCTGAAACAATCAGCATTAATTATGGGAAAAACAGCCTTACGCCTCGATACACGCAGGGCCTTGAAGGATGGGACCTACCCTGTCCAGATCAAAGTGGGTTATGGCACCAATCTTTACCTGTCGACAGGCATTTACCTCGCTCCATCTGATTGGAACGCGCAGCTCCAGGTATGTATCGGACCAGGAGCAAGAATTATCAATAAAGTCTTGGAAATGCGTCTTGTCAGAATCGACAACCGCATATTTGAACTGATGGAGAGAGATATGTTCTCTACTCTTACCTCTCCTCAACTGAGGCAGATGCTTACCAATATGGATCTGAATTCACCTGTAGCTGAAGAGCCTTCGCTTGGCGAATATTTCACGAAGGTGATAGCTTTGAAGACTGGTAACACGCGAATCAGTTACGATCAGACACGTAGGCGGCTTACTGAGTATTGCGGCGATCTCTGCAAGTTGAAGTTTTCAGATCTGGACTACAGCTTTTTCGAAGGATGGCAGCGCGAACTTGACAAGTATAAGCGCAATACCATCTGCAGGAGGATAAAAGATCTCAAAGCTGTAATTCGCTATGCCTACGAAAACGGCATCGAAGTCAACCCAGCATATCTCAAGGTAGATAGCAGAGCTGATGATGACACGCCGCTTCGTTCATTGCCAGTCGTAAAGATGCGGCTTCTGATGGATATGCGGCTAGAAGGGGCCAAGGCAGTCTATAGAGATGCTTTCATATTGTCTTTCCTGCTCGTGGGTATTAATCCGGTTGATATGAAGAAGCTGACAAGGAAAAGCATCGTGGACGGCCGACTGCAGTATAGAAGGTCGAAGACAGGGAAGAATTACTCAATCAAGATTGAGCCTGAAGCTCAGGTCATAATCGACCGTTACCCAGGTCGGAAGAGCCTTCTCGATTTCTGGGAGAAATTCAGTACTTTCGAGCAAAACTGCAATAAGTTTCTTTCTTCTGTATATAAGGGGGTTACGCTATATTGGGCCCGCTACTCCTGGGCCAACTATGCAGTAGACTTGGATATTCCCAAAGATACGATTAGCGAATCCCTGGGACACCGGCACGGGGCCCACATTACGGGGATTTACATAAGATACAGTACCGACAAGATTGATGCAGCCAACCGCGCTGTCATAGATTATGTGAATTCGGGCAGATAGAAAAAAAAAGAGGATGGCAATGAGCCATCCTCTTTTTGCTTTGTGATATCTCGTTACTTCACCTCCCAGGTAGAGCCGCTGCGCAGCAGGTCGTCTACGCAATGGATCTTTGACTTGGCAGTTACGTCGTTCACCTGGTCCTGTACGTTGATGTCGTAGGTCTTGTCCTTGACGTCACGGATGACACCGAGAGCTACGGGCATGTCAGGATATTTCATGTCGATGAGCATGCTCTGCAGGCCGACGTCATTGCTGTCGGTGTGGTGGGTGAGGATGTCGTCGAGGGTGATGCCGTCTTCGCCTATCTTCGCAACAGCCAGCTGGCCGTCCTTGAGGATGAGACCCTTGTCGTTGTTGGCGCCGAAGAGCATCTTCTGGCCGTCACGCAGGGTGATGGTGTGCTCGGCCCTGTTCTCGCGGGCTGCGAAGGCTGCATGGGCTCCGTCGTTGAAGATCACGCAGTTGGTGAGCATCTCGCATACTGAAGTTCCCCTGTGCTTTGCTGCGGTGATGAAAATCGACTGGTTCAGAGCCAGGTCGTTGTCGATGCCGCGGGCGAAGAATGTGCCGTGTGCGCCCAAGACAAGCATGCCCGGGGTGAACGGATTCTCCACAGTGCCGTAAGGAGAAGTCTTGGTGATTGTGCCGAACTTCGAAGTGGGGCTGTATTGACCCTTGGTCAGACCGTAGATCTGGTTGTTGAACAGAACTATGTTGAGGTCGACGTTGCGGCGGATGGCGTGGATGAAGTGGTTGCCGCCGATGGCGAGAGCGTCGCCGTCGCCGCAGGCCTGCCATACGCAGAGGTCAGGATTGGCCACCTTTATACCGGTGGAAATGGCTGTCGCACGGCCGTGGATGCTGTGGAAGCCATAGGTGTTCATGTAGTAGGGGAGCCTTGAAGAGCATCCGATGCCGGAAACGACTACGAATTTCTCAAGTTCATATCCGAGGTCTTCGCTGACCTGGGGAAGAGCTCTCTGAAGCGCTGCAAGAACTGCGTGGTCGCCGCATCCCGGGCACCATCTCACTTCCTGGTTGCTTTTGAAATCTTGTGCTGTATATTTCATATCGTGCTCCTCCTAAAGTATTTCCTTGATTGCATCGACGACTTCCTTGACGATGAACGGCTGGCCCTGCACTTTGTTGTACTGCAGGTAGCTGAACTGAGGCAGCTTTGCCCTCAGGTAGTCGGCGAAATGGCCGCTGTTGAGCTCGCATACGATGATCTTCTTGAATTTGGCGAAGATCTCTGCGGTGTTCTTCGGCAGGGGGTTGATATAGTCGAAGTGAGCGAGGCTGACCTTGTGGCCCTCTGCGGACAGTTCGTTGACTGCGGTGTAGAGGTGACCGAAGGTGCCGCCCCATCCTACTACGAGTACGTCGCCTTCAGCGGCTCCGATAACCTTCTGCTCGGGGATGGATTCTGCGACGCGGGCGATCTTCTCGGCGCGTGCGGCGACCATCATTGCGTGGTTCTCGGGATCTGAAGAGATGACGCCGGCAGGGTTCTTTTCCAGACCGCCTACACGGTGGTTCAGGCCTTTTTTGCCGGGAACAGCCCATTTGCGGACAAATGTCTCGGGGTCGCGCTCGAAAGGCTTGAAGCCTCCTTCGCATTCCTCGATGAACGGCGGTTTGATTGCGGGGTAATCGGACATTGAAGGAATCTTCCAAGGCTCGCTGCCGTTGGCTATGAAACCTTCAGACATCAGTATCACGGGCATCATATGCTCGAGAGCCAGCTTGCCTGCGTTGAACGCTGCGTCGAAGCAGTTCGAAGGCGAGTGGGCGGCTACGATGCAGACAGGGCATTCACCGTTGCGGCCGTACAGAGCCTGGTTGAGGTCGGTCTGCTCGGTCTTGGTGGGGATGCCTGTAGAGGGGCCGCTGCGCTGCACGTCGATGACTACCAGCGGAAGCTCGGTGATCATTGCGAGTCCGAGAGCTTCTGACTTGAGGCTGAGGCCGGGGCCTGAAGTTGAGGTCACGGCGAAGTCGCCTGCATAGGCCGCGCCGATGGCGGTGCAGATGCCTGCGATTTCGTCTTCAGCCTGCATAGTCTTGACGTTGAGGTTCTTATGGATGGCAAGTTCCTCCAGGATGGCAGTGGCGGGAGTGATAGGGTATGAACCGCAGAACAACTGCAGTCCGCTCTTTTCAGCGGCTGCTATCAGACCCCAGGCTGTCGCCTGGTTTCCGTTGATGTTGCGGTAGATGCCTTTCTCCTGCTTTGCCGGAGCCACTTCGTAGGTGTTGGCGATGGCGTGGATGTTACTTGCGTAGTTGTAGCCGTCGAACAGCACTTTCTTGTTGGGCTCGATGAGGTGGGGCTTCTTTGCGAATTTCTTCTCGAGGTAGGCGTTGATGTATTCAAGAGGCCTGTTGAACATAAAGAAGCACATTCCGAGCGTGAACATATTCTTGGACCTCACGATGCTCTTGGCGTCCAGTCCCGAGTCTTTCAGGCTCTCCTTGGTCAGAGATGTGATCTGGGCGCAGATGATGTTGCGGTCTTCGATGTGGAGTTCACTGATGGGGTCTTCTGTTGCGAAACCAGCCTTCTTGAGGCCCTGCTCGTCGAATGTGTCAGTGTCGATGATGATGGTTGCAGTGGGCTTGGCCCATTTGACGTTGGCCTTGAGTGCGGCCGGATTCATTGCGACGAGCACGTCACAGAAGTCTCCGGGGGTGTTGACGCCTTCGCTTCCTATATGGACCTGAAAACCGGAAACCCCGGAAATCGTGCCGTGCGGGGCGCGGATTTCAGCGGGGTAGTCCGGGAATGTCGAGATTTCATTCCCATAAAGGGCCGAAGTGTCTGCAAACAAGGTACCCGTCAATTGCATTCCGTCGCCGGAATCGCCTGCAAAACGGATAACGACATCTTTAATGTCGATTACTTTGTGTTGCATATGTCTGTTTGATTACTGTGGCAATTGTGAAGGAGCTACTTTCTCTGCGGGTATTCCGAGGGCTGCTTTTGCCTGAGGCAGAAGATTCATGCTCTGGGTCTCGTCCATATAGATGATGGCGCCGGCAGACGTGTCGAATATGTAGAGAAGGTTGTTGTCTTTGCCTATCTTGTTGATAGCTTCCTGTGCTTTCTGGTAAATCGGTGTCATCAGAGTCTGCTGCATGTTGGCCAAATCCTGCTGGGCCGTCTGCTGGAACTGGTTGAGCCTCTGAACGATCTCGCTGAGCTCATTTTCCTTGGATTCTCTGATAGCGGCTGTCCAGGTGGAACTCTTCTGCTGATAGGTGTTGAGTTTGGTGTTGTATTCTGTCTGCATAGCGTCCATCTCCTCGAGAAGCTCATTCTGATAAGCCTGGAGTTGTACCATTGCCGAATCGGTCTCAGACATCAGGCTTACAAGTTCGCCGGTGTTGATGTGTCCGAATTTCTGGGCATTGGCTGCGATGGTTGCAGATGCTGCAACAAACAAGATGAGGATGATTTTTTTCATTTCTTTATTTCTTAAGATATTGAATTACTTCATCAGTGAGGTCATAACGGTCGTCACGATAGACGATGCCGGTGGTGATGGCCAGATCGATGATCATAGAGCAGTTGTACTGGTAGGCAACCGCGTCGATGGCTTTCTGAAGTTTTTCCTTGATCGGGGCCAGCAGCTCTTCAGACTTAGTGGCCATTACTCCGTCTTCGCCGAAGTAAGTGCTCTGTTTGGTCTTGACGGCCTTTTCCTTAGATATGATTTCTTCTTCGAGTCTCTGGCGCTCTGATGCAGAGAGGTTAGCCTTCTTGCTCTGATAGTCCTTATAGAGTTTGTCAACTGCTTCGAGATCTGTCTCAATGGTTGTGCGGTAAGTGTCAGCCAGCTTGTTGAGCTGATCCTGCACCTTCTGATAATCCGGAACGGTAGCGAGGATTTCTTCGGTGTCAATGTAGCATACGTTCTGGGCCTGCGTACCTATGAAGGCAGCAAAAGCCAAACATAGAGTTAAAGCAATCTTTTTCATGTTCATTTTTCCTTAGAATTGTTGACCTATCATAAAATGGAATTGACTCCTTTCTTTGGGGTCTTCAGTGTCGAATCCATAACCCCAGTCGATACCAAGCAGACCGATCATCGGGAGGAATATCCTCAGGCCGACTCCGGCAGAACGCTTGATCTGGAACGGATTGAAATCCTTGATGTCAGACCAGCAGTTACCGCCTTCGAGGAAGGCCAGCGCGAAGATGGTCGATTGGGGCTGCAGCAGGAGCGGGTATCTGAGTTCAACCGTGAACCTGTCATATACGTTTCCGTGATATGCACCGTCCGAATACGGAGTGAGTGAGTAGTTTGCGTATCCGCGGAGGGATACGATGTCCTGACCGTAGGTGTTGTAGCCCGACATTCCGTCACCGCCTACGAGGAAGCCCTCGAAAGGAGAGTATCCCCAGTTGCGGTTGTAGTATCCGAGGTATCCGAAATTGGCACGTGTCATCAGCACCAAATTTCCGGCAAGCGTGATGTAGTTGCTTGCCTTCAGAGTCCATTTGTTGTACTCTATCCACTTGTAGTGATCTGCATCGGTAAGCTTGCTGTAGTCGAAGTCTGCAGGCTTGTCCTTGCGGAGCAGTGAATAGGGGGGAGTGACCTGGATGGCGAAACTCAAGTCAGAACCCTGACGGGGGTAGATGGTCTGGTCGGTTGAGTTTCGGGCCAGGGTGATTGTATAGTTGAAGTTGTGTGACAGACCGTCCTTGAAGATGAAATAGTAGTTCCAGTCTTGCAGGTGGTAGGTCTGCCAGCTCAAAGTATGATACAGTACGAAATAGTTGTCAGGCCATTTCAGACGGCTTCCAAGCGCTATGGAAGCTCCGTAAACTTCCATGAACTGGTCGTTGTTCAGGATCTGGTAGTAGGCTGACAGATATGAGTTGGTCTGCCTGGTGAAATAGGTCGACAGGCTGAGCGAAGTCGGCTTCTTTCCGAACAGCCAGGGCTCAAGGAACTGTGCCGAGATGGCCCTGTAATATGAACCGTTGGTCTGGAAGCGGAATGCCAGGGTCTGGTTGTCTCCAAGGGGAACGGGCTTCCAGGCGTCGAGATTCAGGAAGTTGCGGGTCGAGAAGTTGCTGAAGCTGATACCGACGGTGCCGACGAACATTCCTGCTCCCCAGCCTCCAGAAAGTTCCAGCTGGCTGTTGGGCTTCTCCTCGACGTTGTAGGTGATGTCGACGGTGTTGTTGAGAGAGTTGGGCGCCAGGTTCCAGCCCACACCCTGCTGCACGATCTTCTCCTGGTCGAAGTTGGTCATCGAACCGAGTTCCCTGATGGAACGTTCAAAACTAGTCTGGCTGAAGAGATATCCCGGACGGGTGTAGACGGCACGGCGGATGACCCTTTCGTTGGTCACGTTGTTGCCGCTGATAATCACATTGTTGAAGCGAGCCTGCTTGCCTTCGACTATCCTGATCTCCACGTCGACTGAGTCGCCTACGATGTTGGTCTCCACCGGGCTTACGTTGAAGAAGAGGTAACCGTTGTCCCTGAACAGGCTTGATACAGAGATGGCCGTCTGGTCCTTGCCGCCGCCGTAAAGCCTTTCGTTCAGCGTCACGATGTCATAGACGTCACCCTTCTTGATCTTGAGCACTTCTGTCAGGTCCTCTGCACTGTAGACTGAGTTTCCTGTCCAGGTGATGTTGCGGAAATAGTACTGCTGTCCCTGGTCGATCTGGAAACGGATGCCAAGCCTTGAGCTGTCGTCAGGCATCACATATATCGAATCCTTGACGATCTTGGCGTCACGATAGCCTTTCTCGTTGAAGGCTTCGATGAGGGACACCTTGTCGTTGACGTATTCTTTTTCGTTGAATTTCTTGCTGCTGAAGAAGTTGTACCACTTTGCGGACTTGGTCTTCTTCATCGACTTGTCAAGCGTGTAGGTATTGATGCCGGTGACGCCGTCGTAGTTGATCTCCTTGATGCGGATCTTGGGGCCTTTGGTGATTGCGAAGTTCACCCTTACTGCATTGTTGATGACGGTATCCCTGGTCTGCTCGACATCGACCTTGGCGTTGATGAAGCCTTTCTCCTTGAGGTAATCCTTGATGACTCCTACGGAACTGGTGATGACGTAGTCTGAAAGTTCGGTACCCCTGCGGAGGCTGAGGTCTTCCTTGAGCTCGTCCTGCTCGCTCTTCTTGATGCCTGAGAAAGTCCACTGCGAAACGCGGGGCCTTTCAATGATCTTGATCTTGAAGAATGCCGTGTCCTGAGAAGCGGAAAGGGAATCTACGTAGAAACCTACGTCTTCGAAGTAGCGCTGCTGCCAGAGACGTTTCACGATTGAGGAAACGTCGTCGCTGGGAACGGTGATTGTCTGTCCGGGCATCAGGCCGGTCAGGGAGATGATCTGGTCAGGGTTGAGGTAGTTCGTGCCTTCGACCTTCACCCCGCCCACGATGTATGTCTGAGGATTGTTGTAGTCTACCTGTATGTCATTGACATTTTGGGCAAACGCAGCAAACGGGATTAATGCGAATAATACGAACAGTGACCTGAGAGATTTCATCAGCGGAATAATTGGCGCAAATTTACAATTATTAATTGATTTCCCCATATCTTCTCTGTCTGTTTTCAAACGAGTCCAGAGCTTTACGGAACTCGGTTTTGCGAAAATCAGGCCAAAGAATGTCGGTGAAGTAGAATTCGCTGTAGGCGCACTGCCACAGCATATAATTGCTTATGCGCAACTCTCCGCCGGTGCGTATCAGCAGGTCGGGATCCGGAATCCCTGCGGTAGATATGTATTTCTCGAATCCGGCAATGTCAAGGGCCTGCGAGGGATTGGCTTTGCCGGTGGCAATGTCTTCCCTGTATCTGTTGACGGCCTGCACCATATCCCACTTTCCGCTGTAGCTGAACATGACCACAAGGGTCAGCCTGTCGCAGTCAGCGGTGTATCTCTCGACCTCGGCGATTCCGTCCCGGATGTCTTTTGAGAGGCGGCTGCGGTTGCCGACCGTCAGGAACCTGATACCGTTTTTCCTGAGGTTCTCCTTCTCCTTGCCAAGGAATGACATAAAAAGATTCATTATGCCTCGGACTTCCTCTGCGGGCCTGTTCCAGTTCTCTTCTGAAAAAGTATACAGGCTCAGATATCTTACGCCTGCTTCCATTGCGGCCTCGATGCAGGCACGGATGCTCTCTGCGCCTTCCCTGTGGCCGTAGGAGCGCTCGCGGTGCCTCTGCTGGGCCCAGCGGCCGTTGCCGTCCATTATTATAGATACGTGTGCGGGTACCATTCTATTTGGTGTTTCTGATATCATCACCCCACATCAGCTTGTCGCGCAGGGCATCGACGAAACTCATATCCCTCAGCGTGACGTAAAGGGCCTTGTGCGGGGCTTGTGACAGTGTGACGCCGGCGCCGGATCCGACTTTGAAACTGTGGTTGTCGACCGACATGCTGGCGGTGTTGTCCTTGCTTGAAAAACTGATTTCGATGGTGGAACTGGCGTTTGCTACTATAGGTCTGACATTCAGGTTGTGAGGGGCTATAGGGCAAATTATCAGGCAGTTTGTGGTTGGGGCCACTATGGGGCCGCCGACACTCAGCGAGTATGCGGTGCTGCCTGTGGGGGTGGCGACCAACACACCGTCGGCCCAATAGGCGGGCAGAGCCTTCCCGTCAATGGATACGCTAATCTTAAGCATCGAAGGGCCAAGCCTCATCAGTGAGAATTCGTTGAGGCAATAGGGGTGTACGCCTTCGGGCAGCTCTACTCCGGACGCCTGGAGCAGCAGTCTCGGCTCTATGTCGAACCTGCCGTTGACCAGGTCTTCTATCCAGCCGTTGGCACCGTCGTCGACCTTTGCGGTCGTGAGGAATCCCAGTCGTCCGAAATTGATGCCTGCCACCGGGACCTGCCTTCCTTTGAGACAGTCTACCGCGGCCAGGAACGTGCCGTCACCGCCGAGGGACAGCAGCAGGTCAGTGTCGTCGGCTATGGCATCGACGTCTGCCGACGTGCAGTTGTATATGTCAGCACCCAGGGCGCTCAGCCTGCCGGCAAGATAATTGAGTTTGGTTTCGTCTATGTGGGAGCCTTCCCTGCGGAACAGCGCGATTTTCATCGGAACACAATAATTATTATATAATTCGGGGCTTCAAATGTACCAAATAAAGAGTAATTTGCTAAAAAATTTTACATTTGCAGTTTACAATGACAAACTTAAGCGTAAACATCAACAAAATTGCGACTATCCGCAATGCGCGTGGGGGAGACAACCCCAACGTGGTGTCTGCTGCTCTTTTCATCGAAAAGTGCGGAGCACAGGGCATTACCGTCCATCCGAGACCTGACGGCCGCCATATCCGTCACGCTGACGTTTTCGAGCTCAAGCAGGTTCTGACCACTGAATTCAACATCGAGGGCAATCCGACCCCTGAGTTCATAGACCTTGTGATGAAGGCAAGGCCGGCTCAGGTGACGATGGTTCCCGACGCTCCCGATGCCCTCACATCCAATGCCGGCTGGAATACCGTTGCCCACAAGGGCTTCCTGAGGGCTGTCTGCGAGCAGTTCCACTCAGAAGGTATCCGTTGCTCGATATTTGTGGACCCTGATCCCGAGATGGTGAAACATGCCGCCGACTGCGGATGCGACCGCGTGGAGCTCTACACTTTCGGCTATGCCGAGGATTATCCGGCAGATCCGCATAAAGCCGTCGAGCCCTATGTCGCCGCAGCAGAAGCCGCCCGCGACTGCGGTCTGGGCCTCAATGCCGGCCACGACCTGAGCCTTGTGAACCTGAAGTTCTTCCGCGAATGCATCCCGTGGCTGGACGAGGTGTCGATAGGTCACGCCTTGATATGCGACGCGCTTTATATGGGCCTCGAAGCATCCGTGAAGGCCTATCTCAAGCAACTTGAATAACCAAACGATTATATTAATAATAAGAAACAGATAATTTTATGAAAAAGACATCCCTTATTCTTGCGTGCCTGGCACTTCTGGTCTCTGTAGCGACTCTTATCTTCACACTCCTTTCCAGGGAGAAAAAGCCGGTTGAAACAGAGCCCACCGACGGACAGACCGCCGTTGCAGGTGACATCGTATACATCCAGATCGACTCTCTGCTGATGAACTACGATATGTACAACGACCTTATGTCTGCATTCCAGAGCAAATACGAGGCAAGCCAGAATGAACTCCAGAAGAAGAGCCGTCAGCTTGAAAATGACGCCAAATCTTTTGAGAACCAGATCAACAAAGGTCTGCTGACCAGAAGCGCCGCCGAACAGCAGCAGCAGAATCTGCTCAAGCGTCAGGAGAATCTCCAGAACGAAGCCAACAACAAGCAGCTGGAGCTTCAGGAAGAACAGTTCGTGCTGAACAATCAGGTGTATGACGCAGTCAAGACCTTCCTGGAGAAATACAACCAGGAGCATCAGTTCGCACTGATCCTCACCACCAACGCTTCTACCAATGCAGTGATCGAAGGCAGCAAGGTCCTTGACATCACCGAAGAAGTTACCCGCGGCCTGAACGAAGAATACATACGCAACAGGAACAAATAATGAAAGCTCTGACCCGTACTGAATTCGCTTTCCCGAAGCAGACATCCAAGTATGTCGGCAAGGTGAGGGACGTGTATTCGATTGCCGACAAATATATGGTGATGGTCGCTACCGACCGCATCTCCGCATTCGATGTCATCCTTCCCGAAGGAATTCCTTATAAGGGGCAGGTCCTCAACCAGATAGCATCATCCTTCCTGGATCTTACCCAGGACATCGTGCAGAACTGGAAGATCGCTTCACCCGACCCTATGGTGACCGTAGGCTACAAATGCCAGGGTCTGCCTGTGGAAATGATTGTCAGGGGCTACCTCACCGGCAGTTCGTGGCGCAGCTACAAGGCAGGCGCAAGACAGATCTGCGGGGTTCCGATTCCCGACGGAATGAGAGAACACCAGAAGTTCGAGAAACCCATCATCACGCCGACCACCAAGGCCGAAATCGGCGAGCACGACGAAGATATCAGCCGCGAAGAGATCATCGCCCGTGGCATAATGTCGCGCCGTGACTACGAAAAGCTGGAGGAAATCACGCTGGCCCTCTACCAGAGAGGCTGTGAGGTCGCTGCGTCAAGGGGACTCATCCTTGTGGACACCAAGTATGAATTCGGTATGAAGGACGGAGAACTGTATCTCATCGACGAGATCCACACTCCCGATTCGTCACGCTATTTCTACGCTGATACATATCAGGAACTCTTCGACAAGGGGCTTCCGCAGCGTCAGCTCTCCAAGGAGTTCGTGCGCGAATGGCTTATGGAGAACGGCTTCCAGGGCAAGGAGGGCCAGAAGGTTCCCGAGATGACCCCTGAAAGGGTGCAAATCATATCAGACCGATATATCGAACTGTACGAAAACATAACTGGCAAGAAATTTGACAAAGAGCCCTACGACGACGTGGTGGACAGGATTGAAGGCAACGTAAGGAATATGCTCTCACGTCTTGTCATCTAACAACAGTTGTTATGAAACGGCTTACAATCTTACTGGCATTGATGCTTGCTTTTCCTGCGCTTTCTTCGGCGCAGGTGAATCCCTCATACGAAATAGTCCCTGTCGAGATTTCGAGCATAAGGGCGCAGAGGGACAATTCCTGGTTCTATGTGCACAAAGTCCAGCCCAAGCAGACGCTGTATTCCATCTGCAGGGCGTACGAAGTGACCCAGCAGGAAGTGTATGAGGCGAACAGGGCTGCCCTGGAAACAGGCCTCAAGGCCGGTATGGATCTGTATATTCCGTTCCACGGCGATATCGAAGCCGAAAACGCGGCCCAGCCCCAGGCACAGGCCGAAAATGCCGTCGAACAGCAGACTCAGCCCCAGCCCGACCAGCAGAATGGGGATGGCTATACCACCCATCGTGTCAAATGGTACGAAACTCTTTATTCCATTGCCAGGAAATATGAGATTTCCCCGGAAGCCATCATCAGGGCGAACCACCTCACCAGGGTGGATCTTCGCACCGGACAGATACTGAGGATTCCCACCTCCAACTATCAGGACGCTGTGGAAAGACAGGTCAACGGCGACTATGCAGAGGAGGTCGACCAGAATGAGATAACCGTTGTAGAAGAAATACAGCCTGCCGAAGAAGAACCGGCACAGCCTTACGACGACATCTTCTTCAACGAGCCTTTCTCAGGCAAGGCCAGAATAGCTCTGCTGCTGCCTTTCAATTCAAAGAGCAGTTCACCCTCGTCAAATTACCTTGATTTCTATTCAGGAGTGCTTCTCGCCCTCGAACGCATAAAGGCCCAGGGCGTCAGTGCCGACCTGAAGGTTATTGATATCACGGAATACGCCAACAATATCGGTGCCCTTGCTTCGGACCAGTTCCTTGGAGACCGCGATTTCGTGATAGGGCCGGTGATGAGCGCCGACATCTCAAAGATCGTCGACTACTGCAACATGCACGGCATTCCGCTCATTTCTCCGATGGACCAGCAGGCCGAGAGGCTTGTGTCGGACAATCCCAGCCTGATCCAGGCTCCCGTATCGGCTGACAACCAGATAGCCAAACTGATAGAGTCGATGGATTTCACCTCGACTGCAAAGGACAATGTCATTGTGATTAGGGAAAAAGGCAACGACTCTCTCTACTACAAACAGATAGAGGCGGCTCTCGTCCGCGCCGACATTCCTTTCAAGACATTCAGCTACGGCATTCTCGAAGGCCGCAGGATAGACGCTACCCTCAGCAGTTCATATCTCTCAAGCAGCAAGACCAACCATATCATCATAGCTTCCGAGAAGGAATCATTCGCCAGCGACGCTGTGCGCAACATCAGCCTGCTGTCATCGCGCTATGACATAGTGGGATACGGCAGCAACCGCCTGAGGAACTTCGAGACCATAGAACTCGAAGCCTACCAGAACGTCAGCATGCATTTCAGCCTGGGCTATTTTGTGGATTATTCACGACCCGAAGTCAGGGATTTCGTGTTCAAGTACAGGGCTCTGTTCAACACCGAACCCGGTGCCTACGCTTTCCAGGGATATGACCTGACCAACTATTTCACCGAGGCCCTGCGCAAGTATGGAAAACATTTCAACCGTTCCCTCGGTGATTTCGACATGAAGCTTCTCCAGTCCAACATGCACTACGAGAAGCCCTCACCCTGGGGCGGATACGTGAACAAGGCCACCAAGAACATCGTCTATCTCGACGATTACTCAATTGCCTGCGAGTAGCGACTCGATCATCCTGATATTTGACGGAGCCTCCGAGGCGACTTTCCTGATGAAGGAATTGTCGTCGAGGGAACCGTATGCTGCGACCATCTCTTCGTTGCTTGTGAACGTGGCCTTGCGGAACGGGTTTTCATAGTCCTTCGCCCTTGACACTGTCACTTGCTTCTCGATATAGCGGATGATTCCTGTTTCGCGAATCAGGGCTTTCTCCCATTCATCAGGGCCGATGCGTTTTGCGCCGAGGACGAAGCGGAGCGAAAGATAGGCGTGGCGGAGCTTGTCCTCCGGGTAGCGCTGCCAGATTTCGTTGTAGCGGGCGTGTATTGCATCCCAGCTGTCAAGGGTGCCGTCCACGATATCCTTGCGGAGATTGTCCACGTCCTCGCGGACCATCAGCTGGCCTCCGAAATTGATCCATACGCGCCGGCGTTCGCCTTCGAACTTTTCTGTAATCAAGGCCAGTGTCGTTCCGGGGTTGTTCTTGAGATAATTCAGGACATTGACTATGGCGTAGTTGACCAGCATGTCGCTGTATGCGTGATAAGAATCGTAGACTTTGAGGATGCGCACTTTCCGGTGGCTGTTCTCGATGCCTTCAGCGGTCACTTCCAGGGAATCCACTTCCTCTCTCGGACCCTCAAGCAGTCCGTGGCCTTTTCCCCTGAGTTCCCGCTCCGTCCTCGGCGCGTCGTCGCCTTCCTTTCTAAGCCAGGCTCTGGCAACCAGGATTTCAAGCAGCTTCATCGCGGCGATGGCTTCTTCCATGGAATCCGGAGCAAAGGCGTCGAACTCGATGTTCTGCAGCTTGCGCACGCGGCTGTCGCGGTTGTTGAACTTCCAGCTGTTGCGCTGCAGGGCATACATGTCATATTGCCACCAGAAGGCGGGAATTATGTCCAGTGTGTCGAGATTCGTATTGTTGCTGACGAGTGCGAACGGGAACGGGATGTTCATCTCGTGGTTGTAGTCGGCCTTGGCAAGCAGGGTGAACGACGCGAACTTGCAGGAATGCTTGATGCTGCAGCACAGGCCGGGCCAGAATCCTCTTCCGGCTACGATCTCTCCGTCGTTGGCGCGGCTGTTGTGGTTCGATCCCAGGGTGGCTCCGGCGGCGATGTTGCTCTGGCCCATTATGAGCGAAGCGATCAGGAACGAGTTGTTGTGGTGCTGCTCGTGGGCTGGGAAGATGAGGTTGTTGAGCACCTCGCAGCAAGATATGGTGGAGTTGTCGCCCATAAACGAGTTGATGAGCCTAGCGCCGTATTTGAGCTTGCTGTTGCTGCCAAGAATGAAGCGTACAGAGGTCGTCGAATAGAAGATGTTGCATCCGTAGCCGACGATTCCGTTGACCATTATCACGTTTTCGCCGATCTGGGTCGGCTCCTTGTCTGACGAGTTGATGGTGACGTTCTTGATCTTGCTGGCACCCTTGATGTAGCAGCATTCGCCTATCTTGACATCCTTGATGATGGACGAATTCTTGATGACGCATTTGCTCCCTATGGTGCCGTAGTACCCGCGGCGGCTGTCATACCGTTTCTGGGTGAGTTCCTTGAGCCGTTCCTGGAGCGGTGTGTCGTCGATGTACTTGCCCCAGAGGTACGCGTCTGCGGCTATCATTCCGTCGAAGGGACAGACCTTGCGGCAGCCGGTTTCATTCATTATCTCAAGGTATATCCTTACGTCTTCGGGCTCACCGTCCTTCACGATACCGTTGCCGAACTTCGAGTGGTCGGTGCAGGACATCTCGTCAATGTTGAAAAGCATACAGTTGTCGCCGATGATGTAATGGCTCAGATATCTGACGTTGTGGATGGCTACGTTGCTGCCTATGTCGCAGGAACATATGTAACTGTCAGTTATGCCGATGGGCAGCTGAAGGTCGTGATACTGCAGAATGCCGTCGGTCATGTTGCCTATCCTCACGAAGCCCGCGAACCTGTTGTCGCGGATGACTTCGGGATTGAAATCGGCGCCCACAAGGATGGAGTTCCAGTCGTTGGCGGTGTTGTCATTACGGATGAGTATGGCCATCTCGTTCTGCGTGAGATGGCGCCATCCGCCTTCCGGCTCTTCAGCCTGGGTGTTGCGGATATAGTATTTGTCTTTCCCTTCCGGGATGAACTTCCGGTCGATCCAGCTGTCATAGGCTTTGTCCGCCGGA
Source organism: Bacteroidales bacterium (assembly GCA_017429475.1). Taxonomy (GTDB): domain Bacteria; phylum Bacteroidota; class Bacteroidia; order Bacteroidales; family UBA932; genus Equibacterium. The sequence continues at coordinate 3,590 of JAFROX010000015.1, read as the reverse complement.
ATGATGGTGACGCGTTCCATAATGACTACAATATATCTTTGATGAAGGGCGACAGCCTATAGCTGCCGCGTATGCCGGCTATGTCGGATACGCTGAGATGCTGTATCAGGCGTTTGCCGACGATGTCGGTCTCGATCTGGTCGGCACGGTAGCCGTAAATCTTGTCTGAGGGACCTCCTTCTTCCGTGGCGGCGTCGCACGGACGGCCGAACTGCAGTGGGACAAGCCTCATTCCGTCCTTGCACAGGACTTCGAACTCTCCATCCTCCGCGAAATTGCAGGATCCCATAAATGCAGTGACATCCTGCCATCTGACAGAACGCTCTTTCCGCTCCGGGTCATCCATCGTGTATCCTGTGATTATGTCAGGCTCCCCGAAAGCAAGGGGTACCAGTACGGTCTCGTCTTGAAGTTGCAGCAGCATAGGCTAGGATTCCCTCCTCATTTTCAATTCATTTTTCACATTGCGTCCGTGCCTGAGCAGTATCTCCCAGATGTAAGCCCGGATGAAACCGTAGCCGTAGCAGAACAGCTGGATGAAAGATGTCACAACCGACAGGCAGGCTATTTTCAGGCTCTTGGTGGAAACGAGCGCGCTGAGCCAGATGGCCAGGGCGTAGACCACGATCGGGAGGATGGCCCACCACCGCCAGAAAGAGCAAATAATAAGGAAAATGCAGCCAAGCACGAACAATGCCGGCAGGCAGTGTACTGCCTTCAGGGACTCAGGATAAATCTGCTTGAGCCCGATGCGTCCGGTGCCGAACATATACATCTGCTTGGCGTAGCGCCTGAGGCTGACGCGGCGTTTATGATAGACGAAGGCTTCGCGGATAAGCCTTGATGCAAAACCGGCCTTGCGGATGCGGATGCTCAGGTCGAGGTCTTCGGCAAGCATCTCGCGGAAACCTCCGACCTTCTCCCATACCTCGCGGGCGAATCCCATATTGAAGCTGCGCGGTACGAACTTCTCCATCTGCACCTTGCCGCCCCTGATGCCTCCGGTGGTAAGGAAGGATGTCATCGAGAAGTTGATGGCCTTCTGCAGGTCGGTGAAATCTTCGCTGGCGGCGTCGGGGCCTCCGAAGCAGGGCACGAATTCCTTGCCGAGGGCTTCCTTCAAGGATTTGAAATAGTCCGCAGGAATTACGCAGTCCGAGTCGAAGAATACGAAATAATCGCCAGTTGCTCTTTCGAGGCCATAATTGCGGGCGGCGCTGCGGCCTTCATTGTTCTTATAGTAGTATTTGATGTCGATCTTGCCATCGTAGATTTCGGCGACTTGCTCGCAGGGGATGTCGGATCCGTCTTCGACAAGTACCAGCTCGAAATCCTTGCAGCTCTGGGCGGCGAGGCTTTCAAGCAGGCCGCGGACTTCTTCGGGCCTGTTGTAAACCGGAACGATAATCGAGAAATAGGACATTGAATTGTTTTGATATACCACAAAAATAATAAATAAAATTTGTACCTTCGTGTACCGCATATTTGAATGATGAAAAAAATTCTGGTTACGGGCGGAGCCGGATTTCTTGGCTCCCATCTTTGTGAAAAGCTTCTTCAGGAAGGCAATGAAGTCATCTGCATGGACAACTTCTTCACCGGAAGCAAGCGCAATGTCATCAAACTCCTTGACAATCCGTATTTCGAACTGTTCCGTCACGACATCACGGAACCGGCCAATCTCGAGGTGGACGAAATATACAACCTGGCCTGCCCAGCATCGCCTATCCACTATCAGTACGACCCAATCAAGACCGTGCAGACTTCAGTTATGGGAGCCATCAATATGCTCGGACTGGCAAAGAGGACAGGGGCGAAGGTGCTCCAGGCTTCCACCAGCGAAGTTTACGGCGATCCTTCCGTGCATCCTCAGCCTGAGTCATACTGGGGCAACGTGAATCCCATCGGCATACGTTCGTGCTATGACGAGGGCAAGCGCTGCGCGGAGACCCTGTTTTTCGACTATCACCGCCAGAACGGCGTACGTATCAAGGTCGTAAGGATATTCAACACATACGGTCCCAACATGCATCCCAACGACGGTCGCGTGGTGTCCAATTTCATAGTCCAGGCTCTCAAGGGCAAGGATATCACGATTTACGGCGACGGCAGCCAGACCCGCAGTTTCTGCTACTGCGACGACCTCATCAGGGGCTTCATCGCGATGATGGCAACCTGCGACGAGGTGACCGGTCCTATCAATATAGGTAACCCCGGCGAATTCACCATAAAGCAGCTTGCCGAGCTGGTTATAGAACTGACCGGCTCCAAATCGAAACTGGTCTACGAGCCGCTGCCTTCAGATGATCCCACACAGCGCAAGCCGGTGATCGACAAGGCCCGCGACGTGCTGGGATGGGAACCTACGATTCCACTGCGTGAAGGACTTGTTCGTACAATCGCCTATTTTGACGAACTTCTCAGGAAAGAAAAATAGCAGCCACTATTGATGAAAATAGTTTTTCTTGATTCTGCCACTCTTGGGCAGGATGTTTCATTGGAACCAATCGCATCTCTCGGCGAGCTGGTCTGCTATGAAAGAACGCGGCCGGAAGATGTGTTTGAGCGTATTGCCGACTGCGAGGTTCTCATCATCAATAAAATCAAGATTGGAAAGCCTCAGATCGATGCGGCTCCGAAGCTGCGGTTGATCTGCGAGGCTGCCACCGGCGTCAACAACATCGACGTCTCATATGCAGAATCCCGGGGAATACCTGTCCGAAATGTTGCTGCATATTCCACGGAAAGCGTGGTCCAGACAACTTTCATGCATCTTCTTACGCTTGTCCAGGGACACGGCTATTTTGACCGTTTCGTCAAGGATGGCCGCTATTCGCGCTCAGGCAGTTTTACCTGTATGGACATAGCTTTCGGCGAACTTGACGGTAAGAATATGGGTATTATAGGACTCGGCACCATAGGCAGCCGTGTGGCAAGGGTGGCTGCGGCCTTCGGGATGAAGGTGTGCTATTATTCCACATCAGGTACCAGCCATTCTTCAGAGTATCCTTCGCTGTCTTTGGCTGAGCTGATGTCGCAAAGCGACGTCATATCTGTCCACGCTCCTCTCAATGCCCGCACGGACGGCCTGGTGGGCTACCGTGAACTTTCTCTGATGAAGCGTTCGGCATACATTCTCAATATGGGCAGGGGAGGCATTGTCGTGGAGGCTGATCTGGCCAGGGCCCTTGACGAGGGGTTGCTCGCCGGGGCGGGTCTTGACGTCTTCGGAACCGAACCTCTGCCTTCAGACCATCCGTTCCTCCATATGGCTCATCCGGAGAGGCTGAGCCTGACCCCTCACATTGCCTGGGCAAGCATTGAGGCAAGACGGCGTCTGGTGAGCGGTATCGCTGCCAATATCGCTGCATTCTGCAACGAATAAAACCCAAATTATTTTGTGGTTGTTCCAAAAATTGCTATCTTGCATATGATTTGGAGTCCATATACCTGTAAGATAGATAGAATAATCGAAACGACAAAATCGAATTACTAAAATACTTACCTAATTATTAAACAATTAACAAAACAACCAATCATTAACTAAAGCATTACTTATGGAAAACAGCTTCAACAAAAAGTCAACTTTC
>JAFROX010000002.1 GCA_017429475.1 Bacteroidales bacterium | reverse complement strand
TTTCTTCTATTGTGACTCAGCATATAATCAAATTATTATAATAAAATTATGAAACAGTTCTTTAGAACAATCAAATGCGGCGTGCTGGGAGCATTCCTGCTTCTTGGCCTCGTCGCCCCTCTGACCTTCACATCTTGCGAGAACTCGCACCCGGAGATCAACCTCGAATTCAAATCTGACTACAGCGGCATCATCGACGCCATCAACAAGACCAACACGTCTCTTGCTGAGAAACTTGCTAACATCGAGTCATCAATCAAGGAAGGAACCCTCAAGAATACACAGGCCCTTGAAGCCATCAAGGCAGCCGTTGCATCAATGGAAGGAACCGTAGCACAGAAACTCGCAGCTATCGAGTCTGCAGTCAAGGATCAGACCACTTCATTCGAGACCAAGATGGCCCTCATCGAGACAGCCCTCAATGAAGGCTTCGCCGATGTGGCAGAAGGCCAGGACCTGATGAAGCAGGCTCTCGAGTCACTCGAAGGCACGGTAGCCGAGAAACTCGAAGCAGTTGAAAAAGCCGTCAAGGACCAGACCCTCAGCCTTGAGACCAAGTTTGACCTCATCAACACAACCGTTGAGGAAGGCTTCGCAAGCATCAAGGAAGGCCAGGATCTTATCGTGGCAGCCCTCGAGGCAATCGACGGCACCCTTCAGGACAAGATGGACGCTCTGGAGAAAGCCATCAAGGCCCAGACCACTACCCTCGCCGCCAAACTCGCAGCTATCGAGGCAGCAGTCAAGGCAGGCTTTGCTGACGAAGTGAAAGCCCTCGGTCTTGTAAAGGACGCAGTTAAGTCAGTAGACGGAACCCTGAAGTCTAAACTTGATGCAATCAAGCAAGCTCTTGTGGATGGTTTTGCAAGCGAAAAAGAAGCTCTTGCAGCAATTGAGGAAGCCATCAAAGACCTTCCTGACTACACCAAAATCTTCCGAAAGATCAAGAACGCTCTTAACAACATCAACGACAATCTAGGTGCAGACGGCGCCATCGTATTCCAGCTCGCATCTCTCAACAACGCTCTCAGTGGAGAAGGCGGCACCAATGAAGTTCTTGCAGCTATCGTAGAGGCTCTTGCCGGCGATCCTGAAGATGACACCAACAACGGAATCAAGGGCGTTCTCGAGGCAATTCTCGACGAACTTGCAGGCACAGACGATGAGGATGGTATCAAAGATGCCCTCGAAGCTATCGCAGCAGCCCTCAAGGCTATCGAAGAAGCTATGGAAGGTGGCGTAACTCCTCCTGTTCCCACTCCTGGCGATGATGATGTTCCCTCAACAGAAGAAGGCCCTTATACCCCTGAGAACCCTTCAGGAACACTCAAAGGTCAACCTTATGTTGAGATGGGTGACGGCCTGAAATGGGCTACCAACAACTTGGGTGCACAGACATTCAAAGATAAAGGTTCTTTCTTTGCCTGGGGTGAGACAACATCAAAGAATGAATTCACATGGGATACATATTCAATGATGGAAGCTGGTTCTGCTGACGCTAACCACATCAATAAATATCAAATCGAAGACGATAATCATGACGCTATTTGGTATGTTGAGCAGACTGGACAGGGACAGGCTCCTTGGAAGTTTGTCGGTGATGGTCTGTCAATGCTTCAGCCTGCTGATGATGCTGCAAGTGCAAACCTTGAATCTACTTGGCGTATGCCCACTGCTGCAGAATGGAGTGCGCTTAAAAACTCAACGAACTTTACTTGGACGAGTATTAATATAAATGATGAACTCTATGAAAAGTATGGCAATGGCTTCCTTGTTACCAGCAAGATAGAGGGGTATGTAGGTAATTGCATTTTTATTCCGTTTACCGCATCCAACAATTCAACAGGCGATTATTGGACTCCTCAGTTAAGTAATACCACAGCAAAGGCTTCTTATTACCACTTTGGATACGATTTTAATCCGAGCAGCACTCTTGCTAAAGAACGTTGTGAAGGCCTGTCAATTCGTCCTGTCGCTGCAGAATAATATCTAAAGCTATATTATAACAAATAATCCCCGACCATCCGGCCGGGGATTATTTTTAGGATAAGGTCAAGACTTTATCCCAGATCCTTCTCTGTGAGGTGGCCGAGCTTGCGGTCGGCGATGACTTCGCGGGCCTTCATCTCGTCGTCCGTGCGGAATACGAGGATGCCCTTGCCGTCAAGCAGGAAGGCATACATATAGGCGATGTCGATGCCGGCGTCGCTGAGGACTTTCACTACATCGGCGGCTCCGCCGGGATGGTTGTCAAGCTCGAGGGCGAACACGTTCGAGAGAGCCACTGCTATGCCTGCATCCTTGAGGCAGTCGCAGGCGCGGCGCGGTTCGGTGCAGATGATGCGGAAGATGCCGTACTCGGCGGTATCTGCAATCGTGCAGGCGATCATCTGGATGTGGGAACGCTTCATCTGCTCAAGCACCATAGAGAGAGTTCCGGAGCTGTTCTCTATGAAAATGGTAAGTTGCGGAATAGTCATAGTACGGAGATTTTATTTCAGTTTGCGGTTGTCGATGACGTGTGCGCTCTTGCCATGGCTGCGCTCGAGAGTGCCGGGGGCCTTGAGCAGGACTTTCGCGCCGATGCTCAGCACGCTGCGCAGTTTGGCCTCGAGTTTCTTGCTGAGTTCTTCGATGGCAGCGGGAGTGTCGAGCGTAGCTGTGAAGTACTCCTGGCGCAGTTCCACCTGCACCTGGAGGGTGTCGAGATTCTTCACGCGGTCAACCACGAGCAGGTAGTGCGGTGCGAACTCTTCCATCGACAGCACGACGCTCTCGACCTGTGACGGGAAGACGTTGATGCCTCGGATGATGAGCATATCGTCGCTGCGGCCGTGGATGGCTGTCATACGCACGTTTGTGCGTCCGCAGGGGCACTCTCCTGGCATCAGCGAACAGAGGTCGCGGGTGCGGTAGCGGAGCAGCGGCATTCCCTCCTTGGTGAGTGTAGTGAACACCAGTTCGCCGGTCTGCCCTGCAGGCAGAGGCTCGAGGGTATTCGGGTCGATTATCTCGGGGAAGAAGTGATCTTCGTTGATGTGGGAGCCGTTCTGCTCGTCACATTCGTAGCTGACGCTCGGGCCCATTATCTCGCTCAGGCCGTAGATGTTGAAACCTTTCAGGCCAAGGCGGTCCTGGATCTCGGTACGCATGTTCTCAGTCCAGGGTTCTGCTCCGAAAGCTCCTACGCGCAGCTTGATCTGGTCGCGGGTGATGCCCATCTTGTCCATAGTCTCGGCCAAATGGAGAGCATAGGAAGGCGTACAGGCTATGCCAGTTATGCCAAGGTCGCGGATCAGGCGCACGTGCTTCTCGGTGTTGCCTGTCGATGCAGGGACAACAGCTGCTCCGACCATCTCCACGCCGTTGTGAGCGCCAAGGCCTCCTGTGAACAGGCCATAGCCGTAGGCAACAGAGAAAATATCTTCCCTGCTTACGCCAAAAGCTGTGAGGCAGCGGGCCATACATTCACTCCAGACGCCGATGTCCTTGCGCGTGTAACCCACGATAGTGGGGTTGCCCGTGGTGCCGGAAGATGCGTGGATACGGATGATTTCATTCTGATGGGCGGCCTGCAGACCGAACGGGTAGTTGTCGCGCAGGTCCTTCTTGGTAGTGAAAGGAAGTTTGACGATGTCGTCAATGGTACGGATGTCATCCGGGGTTATGTCCATCTCCTGCAGACGGTTGCGGTAGAACGGAACGTTGTGGTATACGTATTTCACAATCTTGTGAAGGCGTTTCCCCTGGAGCTCGCGCATCTGGTCGCGGCTCATGCATTCTTTGGTCTGATTCCAAATCATAGGCTGGTTGAATATTGCAGGCCGAGGTTGAAGGCCCGCAGATTGGCTTCTATTATTGCTTCTCCCTTGCGGGCGAATATGCTTGCTATGGCTTCTCTCAGGCTGTCGGCCGAGAGGATGGGAATGTGCGGGGCTGCGAGGCCCAGCAGGATCATATTGGCGCTGCGGGGCACTTCAGCGTCGCGGGCCATCTGTTCGATGTCGACGCTGATGACTCCCGGAATGGCAGCCAGCTCGGCGAGCACTGCGCTTTCGTCAGGGTAGTTCGGTATGTTGACGAAAGGCTTCGACGAGGTGACGATCACTCCGTCGGGGGTGAGCCAGTTGCGGTAGCGCAGGGCTTCCATAGGTTCCATCGAGATGAGCAGGTCGACACCGCCCTTGGCGATGAGGTCGCTGTAGATGGGTTCCGTGCTGAGACGCAGGTCGCTCTGCACGTCACCGCCACGCTGGCTCATTCCGTGCACTTCAGCCTGCTTGAGATTGATCCCGTCGGTGAGGGCCGCCTGGCCGATGACGGTAGCGATCGAGAGGATACCCTGTCCTCCAACGCCTGAGAGTTTTATGTCGAGTTTCATTTTTCTGTCGCTTTTTTAGCCCTCTGCTTGCGGGCGAGGGTCTGCATGCATTCGCGCTGGGCGATGATCACTGACAAGCCGTGGTAGGCAATCTCCTTGCGGATGAGTTCTGCAATCGCCTCGATGTTCTTAGGCAGAGGGACGACTACGTGCAGATGCTCGCGTTCCACACCAAGGCCAAGGCAGATGGCCTCGTATTTATGAGTTCCTGCAGACTCCTGTCCTCCGGTCATTCCTGTGGCAAGGTTGTCACTGATGATTACGGTGATGTCGGAGTTTTCGTTGGCGGCGTCCAGCAGACCGGTCATTCCGGAGTGGGTGAAGGTAGAGTCACCTATAACTGTCAGCACGGGGTAAAGGCCTGCATCAGCGGCACCTTTGGCCAGGGTTATGGCAGAACCCATATCAAGGCAGCTGTCAAGAGCCTTGAAGGGAGGCAGCGCGCCGAGAGTATAGCAACCGACGTCTCCGAAGATGCGGCCCTGAGGATATTCAGAATAGATTTGCTTCAGCACAGTGAATACATCCCTGTGTCCGCAACCCTGGCAGAACTGAGGAGGCCTGGGGGCGATGTGCTCGGCAGGGGCGAAGGAAGTTTTGGCTTCGAGGCCGAATGCAGCCGCGACATTGTCGGGACTGAGTTCGCCTGTGCGGGGGAGGCGTCCTGTCAGGCGGCCTTCCACCTTATATCCGGCACCGAGAAGTGCAGGAATTTGTTCTTCCACGAAAGGCTGTCCATCCTCCACCACCAGAATGCTGCTGCAGTGATCCGCAAGTTTGTGCACGAGAGCTGCAGGTATTGGGTACTGGGATATCTTGAGCAGGGAGATACCCTGAGGTGCAGCTTCTTTCACATAGTTGTAGGCGTTGCCGCAGGCAATCACTCCGAGACCGCCCTTGGGGCCGAGCTCCAGGGCGTTGAAGGGCGAAGCCTCAGCGCGGGCTGCAATTTCGCCCTGTTTCGAGATGAGCACCTGATAGCGTCTGCGGGCATTGATCGGCAGAAGGTTCCAGTTTGCAGTCTCAGTCTCGGGGTCCAGTTTGTTCTGGGCGCGCATCTGCCCGGAGGCGACCACAGCCGCACGGGAGTGGGCAAGGCGTGTGACGGTGCGCATCAGCACCGGAAGTTCAAGTTCCTCTGAAAGGTCGAATGCTGCAGCCATCATATCGAAGGCTTCCTGCTGGTTCGAAGGCTCGAAGAAGGGAATGAGGGCAAACTTGCCGTAAAATCTGGAATCCTGCTCGTTCTGTGAAGAATGCATAGAAGGATCGTCAGCTGCCAGAACCACGACTCCGCCGCGAACTCCGGTAGATGCCGAATTGACGAAGGGGTCGGCGCAGACGTTCATTCCCACGTGCTTCATACACACAAGCGCACGCTTGCCGGCAAAAGACATTCCCAGGGCAGTCTCCATCGCAGTTTTTTCGTTGGTGCACCAACGGCTGCGTACCTCGCCGCTGCGTCCCTGGGGGCTAAGCTGTATGAATTCGGTAATTTCGGTCGAAGGGGTGCCGGGATAGGCATAAACACCTGAGATGCCGGCATATAATGCACCAAGCGCGACGGCTTCGTCGCCTAGCAACAATCTCTTTTCTGACATTGGCTGCAAATTGTGTAAAGCAGCGTCAAAATTAGGGATTATTTGCTAGAATTCAACAACCGTCGCGCTTAAAATGCGGTTTGGGGCAGGTTTAATCCAACTTCGGCAGTTCGGGAGACTCCACGTCAGTGGTGTCCTCGTTGAAGACATAGTCCTTGCCGGGAAGGATGGCATTGAGGATGACGCCCACGAGGGCTGCAACTGCAAGTCCTGAGAGTGTGGTGAAACCGATTGAGAGAGCGTCGTTTGCTCCGTACTTGATGCCGATGGCAAGCACGAGGATAAGGGCTGCCACGATCACATTGCGTGAAGATGTGAAGTCCACGTGGTTCTCAACCATGTTGCGTACGCCGACGGCTGAGATCATACCGTAGAGCACGAGAGATACGCCGCCGATGGTTGAGGCGGGCATTGCTCCGATGAGTGCTGAGAACTTGGGGCAGAACGACAGTATGATGGCGAATACGGCCGCAAGGCGGATGACTCTCGGGTCGAACACCTTGGTGAGGTTGAGTACGCCTGTGTTCTCACCGTAGGTGGTGTTGGCAGGAGCGCCGAACAGCGAAGCCAGCATAGTGGCAAGGCCGTCTCCCATCAGGGTGCGGTGCAGGCCGGGGTCGCCGAGGAAGTTCTTGCCGACGGTAGAAGAGATGGCGCAGATGTCGCCGATATGCTCCATCATAGTTGCGAGAGAAATGGGAACTATGGTGATGATGGCAGAAACAAGAAGGCCCCAGTTGGGATTCCGGAATACGGCGAAAGCTGTGTTCTGCATCTTGAACGGAACGCCGATCCAGGCTGCTTCCTTCACTGCAGAGAAGTCACACAGACCGAAGCAGGCTGCCACGATGTATGAGCCGAGCACTCCGAGCAGGATGGGGAGTATCTTGATCATTCCCTTGCCCCAGATGTTGCAGACGATGATGATGACGATGGCGAGCAGGGCGATCCACCAGTTGGTCTGGCAGTTGTTGATGGCTGAGCCCGAGAGGGAGAGTCCGATGGCTATGATGATGGGGCCGGTGACTATCGGAGGGAAGAAGCGCATAACCTTCTTGGCTCCGAAAGCGGCGATGAGCGCAGCAAGGATGAAATAGATGAGGCCTGCGCAGAAAACGCCGATGCAGGCATAGGGCAAGGATGCGGCTGCGTCCAATCCCTGCTCTGAGCCCATCGCAACCACGGAGGCGTATCCGCCGAGGAATGCGAATGAAGAACCGAGGAATGCAGGAACCTTCATCCTGGTCATAAGATGGAAGATTAACGTGCCGAGACCTGCGAAGAGCAGGGTGGCGGACATTGAAAGACCGGTGAGCACGGGCACCAGGACCGTTGCGCCGAACATGGCGAACATATGCTGGAGGCCCAGGGTAAACATCTTGCCGCGGCCGAGTGCGCGGGCATCATAGATAGCTTGCTGATTCTGTGACATAGTTATTTAGTTTAGGAATACTCTCATTAGACATCCTTGGCAGCGATGGTGCTCTGCGATATGTTGATGATGAAGTCTCCCATTTTCTCGAGACCGTTCACCACATCCATATAGAACGAGCCGGTCTCGTAGGGATAACTGCGGTCTTCGAGGTTTGCAAGATGCTCTTCCCTCAGTATGTCGCGGTATGCGTTGATGCGTTCCTCCGCGTGCTCGGCATTGGAAATGTCCTGCAATTTTACGAGAGGTGTTTCCAGGTTCGTGTGCATTTCAGTGAATGCCTCGTCGACCAGGTCCGCCATATGGTCTATCTTCTTGACCATATCGGGAGTGAAAGGCTTGTTGTGGGCCCAGGCACGGGCTATAGAACGTCCGATGCTCTCTCCGCTGTCGCCAAGGGACTCCATCTCGCCTATAATGCGATAGAAACTGCGTACGCGCACGATACCTTCGTAACTGGTCTCGCCCTTTGTCACCTGGCCGAGGTATGTGGCTATTTCCTTCTCCACCTGGTCGGTGATTTCCTCATATTTGATGAGCTTTTCGTTCCACTGGTTGAAATCGTTTTCACTCTTGGCATCGGCGGCGTTCTTGATGAAGCCGACAACCCGACGGCAGAGGTCACCATAGCGGACCAGTTCCAACTTGGCGGAGTTGAGAGCCAGGTCACCGGTCTGCATTATGGCATTTGCACCGATATACTTGAGGCGGAACGTCTCTTCTTCAGATTCTTTGCTGGGAACCATCCAGGTGACGATTTTCTCGATAACCGGGATGAACCATACGAGAATGAGGGTGTTGATTACATTGAACAGGGAGTGAAGGGTGGCGACGCTGTAAGGAAGTGAAGCCACGAGAGCTTCGCGGGTCGCTTCGCTTGCAGTGGTGAAGTCAGTGACATAAGGGTTGGGGAAGCCGAAAAGGGTGACGATCTTGCCGATGAATCCAAGGAATGGATGGAAGAGGCAGATGACCCAGATCACACCGAACATATTGAACAGCAGGTGTGCACGTGCTGTACGCCGGGCGCTGACGTTGGCTACCGAAGCAGCTATGTTCGAAGTAATGGTAGTTCCAATATTTTCTCCAAGCACCATTGCGGCAGCCATCGTGAACGGGATGTATCCCTGTGCTACGAGAACCATAGTGATGGCCATGGTCGCGGCTGAAGACTGGAGCATAAGTGTCATGCAGGCACCGGCCACCATAAACAGAAGCACGCTGCCGAAGCCCCATCCTGTGAGGTTGCCGAGGAATTGCCGCACCGGCTCATTGTCCAAAAGGACGGTGGAAGTTTCCCTCAATGTAGACAGACCCAGGAACAGCAGGGCGAAACCCATTATGAATTCGCCCATATCCGTGCGTTTCTTGCTCTTCGATACGAACAGCAGGTATGCGAAGAACATCAGCGGCACGGCGATGGTGCCGAGGCTGAAGCTGCCGCCTCCAAAACTGAGGGCGAAGATCCACGCAGTGATGGTTGTGCCTATGTTGGCACCCATTATCACGGAGATGGCCGTGGCGAGACTCAGAAGTCCGGCATTGACGAAGCTGACCAGCATCAGCGTGGTGGCAGTCGAACTCTGCACCAATGCAGTGACGCCTATACCGGTGAGAATTCCTTTGAAAGTGTTGGAGGTCATTTTGGCCATAAAGTGACGCATTCGGTCACCGGCCATCTTCTGCAGACCTCCGCTCATAAGGGACATACCATAGAGGAACATTCCCAATGAGCCGAGAAGTGTCAGAATTTGCAGTATCAGCATACTGTATAATTTAGTTTAGGTCTTTACGAATATAATAATTTTATCAGAAAATGTAACCTGCGTTAATATAGAATCCTACGCGGTTCCACAGGTTTGACCAGTGAACCTGGGCGCTGATGGGTCCGATGAACGAGTCGTACGACAGCTTGACGCCGGCTCCGTGAAGGTCGTATTGCACGTGGTCGGGGCTGTATCGGTCGATGTCGGAAGCTGTGAACCCGTAGTTGTACATAGCGTAGGCGTAGAATTTGGGCGCAATCATCACCCTTGCGTCAATTCTCGCCACGCCGAGCCAGCTGTATGCCAGATTCGCATTGACGAGGCCCACGAAAGGCGCCTGGTTTTCCCAGTACCTGCCGGAAAAGTCTCCTCCGACGGTATTGCCGATGACCATTCCGTACAACTTGTTCTTGTCATTCAGTATCGAACGCAGATATAGCGAGGTCTCGACGGCAACTCTTTTACCGATGGGAATGGCGCCGAGGAAATCGTATGTGAAGGTGGCAGGATTGCCGTCGTTGCCGGTTATGTACAGGTCGTGGTTGATTACATACTTTCCTGTCAGGCTGGCCTTGATGCCCCTGGTGGGATAGTAGGCATTGTCGAGGACGTCATAGTCCAGCTTGCCGCGGACTTCAAGTATGTGGCTCATCGGCTCCATCAGCACGTCAGTCATCACTTCGTTCGAGCTCTGATACATCTTGTAGCGGCTGTAACGCAGGCCGAGATGTGCCACGAAATATTTCGAATATGTCTCCTTGATGAACAGTTCGGACTGCATCCTGTTGTAGCCGTCGAAGCTCGGGAAATGGTTTGTGCCGGGGATGGTATAGTCGAGGCCCATCTTCTTGAAGGAGTAGCTGAGACCTATGCTGGGAAAGTAATAGGGTACATAGAGGAGCTGGCCTTCAATCTGGGGATAGAAGCCAAGCCGGCCGTTCAGGTTGAGCCTGAATGCGTTCATCCTGTGGGCGTTCAGCCCCACTTCCAGAAGGATGTTGGCGGCCTCGTCGCTGTCATAGCGCAGACCCAGCCCGAGCTCGTGCGGCTGCTGCTTCTCAAGGTCGAAGACAAGCCTGTAGCGGTCGCCGTCCGGCTCGAAGTGGTGTGACATTTTCTCATAGACGCCTGTTCCGGTGAAAACCGAAAGTGCCTTGTCAATATCCTCTCCGGTAACGCTGGTCTTGCCTTTCAGGCGGGCCTTGTTCAGAAGCCATCGCTCGTCGCGGTCCTTTACTCCGTTGATTTCAATAGAAGATACGTCGAATGACGTCTTGTACATATTCACGGCCCTCGGAATGCCCTCGCGCGATCTGTCGCGGTCGAACTTGTCAAGAGCCTGCTTAATCTTGAGCAGTTCCGGCATATGGGCAAGCGCTTCGTTGTATCCTCTTTCGATGAGCGTGTCTATCGCCGCGCTGTCGAAGCTCAGTGAGCCGTATCCGCTGATGTCAGGGACAATCAGCACATCGCATAGCTCAGAATGCTCCACGTGGGCTTCGTTAGTAGATATGTTGAGGAACTGCTGCATGATCTGCGGCAGGGAGCGGGTGTTGTCTGCGTCGAAATTGCCTTTGTCGCTGACATCCACGCCAATGATGATGTCCGCGCCCATTTCCCTGCATACGTCTGTCGGGAAGTTGTTCCGGAAACCGCCGTCAATCAAGATCATATTTCCCATCTTCACCGGAGCGAATACTCCGGGGATGGCCATCGAGGCCCTGATTGCAGTGGGCAGATGTCCGCTGTGGAACACAATCTCGTTGTTGGTGATCAGGTCGACCGCCACGCAGGCGAAGGGAATGGGGAGGGTTGAGAAATCGATGGAGTCCTGGTATCCCACGCTCAGGCCATTGAACAGGTTGAGCACGTTCTGGCCGTTTATGACTCCTGCCGGAAGGCTCGTGGTGAAGTCTGCTATGCCGGTGCCGTTGTTCTCTTTATGGCTGTCAAGGTCGTCGAGCAGGCCGAGGCCGGTGCTGAAAGGAATGTCCAGAAGATATCTCATATTGTTGAGTTTCCTCTGGGTCGACAGTTCGCTGCGCCTTACGGTGTTGCTCATATAGATGGACCAGTCCATGCTCCGGATGATGGTGTCCATCTCATCGGCACGGTAGCCAAGAGAATACATTCCGCCCATAATGGAGCCCATGCTGGTTCCCGTTACGTAGTCCACGTGGATGCCCAGGTCTTCGAGCACCTTGAGCACGCCGATATGCGCAGAACCCTTGGCTCCGCCGCCGCTCAGCACGAGGCCCACTTTCGGCCTTGTGGTGGCGTTGGCAAGGAGAGAATCAAGCCTTTCCGCAGCATTGCTGCTGATTGTCAGTGAAGTTATAAGTAATAGTACAGCGAATAGTCTTGCGGAAAAAGATTTCATTGAACTGAAATTAAATCAACAGGTTATAAATGAAGAACCCCAGATAGTTGCCCAACGCGAAGCCTATGATGCCCACGGTGATGCCCGGGACAAGCACTTTCTTGTTGTTCATCGCGCTCACGACAATCGGGACGAAGGGCGGCGAGTTGATCAGTGCCACCGAAGTCGCAATCATCATATCGGGATCTACCTTGAACAGTTTCGACAGAATCACCTGCAGAAACAGCGACACGAAGATGACGAAGAACAGGAAGAGGAAGGCATAGAGGCCTTCGCGGATGTTCAGCTTGGTGACGTCGGCCATCGAGGCGATGGCGATGGAAAAGATGTATATCAGGTAAAGACCCAGGTCGTAGCTGAAGGTAAGCTTCTTGACGGGCTTGAGGTTTGCGGCTATGAGTGCGAAGGTGCTGATGCCCAGGATGAAGATAGGCATGAACCAGCCCTTCGGGAAGAGTTTCGTGAGGCCGAATGCCAGACCGACGCAGATTGCCACGGCAAGAAGGATTCTCCATACCTGGCCCCAGCCCTTTGCAGTCTTCAGGATGCTGTAAGGGTTCTGGTGACTCTCGATGATCTGTTCGTTGACTTCTACCTGTGCTTCGGTAAGATGTCCCTTTCTGTCTTTCGGATCGATCTTGAGGAACTTGCGGAACAGGCGGATGCCGATGCTCAGCAGGAAAATGAAATACAGGAAGCAGACGATCATGTCATAGCTGTTGAGCAGCACGAACGTCTCGCTGGACACGCCAAGCATTGCTTGAAGCGATGCCATATTGATGGTGCCTCCTGTCTCGCAGCCTGTGATGAGTGCTGCGATCTCAGGCCCCTGTGCTCCGATATGCCTTCCGAAGAGCCAGTATCCTAGGAATATCGATACGATTATGGCTATCAGGCCGGCAATCAGTGAGCGGAAGATGCCCCTCAGGCTGTCGCGCGTGATAGCGCACGCAAAAAGCATCATAGGAAGGGCCAGCGGGATGAGCACTGAGGTCAGGGTGTCCTTGAGCGGATAGTTGCCTTCGTTGATCCACGGCAGGTTGCCGATGATCACGCCAAGGATGTAAAGGATGAGGATGGGCCCGATCTTGCCGAAGAAGGGAACTTTCTTGCACAGCCAAAGAACGAAGGCCGGTGCGAGGCAGAAGATCAGGATCAGGATGATTTTTGATACCATTTATGCCAGATAAAGTGAAACGATCAGAAAAGCCCGTGCAACTGGGCGTCGATCATGTCTGTTACTGTATTGAAGTCGTCGACGTTCTCCCCGAAGCGGAAACGGTCGACATCCACGATTAGCAGCTTGCCGTCATTGTATTCGCTGATCCACTTCTCGTAGCGCTCGTGAAGGCCGGTGAGATAGTCGATGCGGATGCTGTTCTCATACTCGCGGCCGCGCTTGTGGATGTTGTTGACGATGTTGGGGATGCTGCTGCGCAGATAGATCAGCAGGTCGGGTGGCCTCACCAGCGAGATCATAAGTTCGAACAGCTCCTGATAGTTGTCGAAGTCGCGGCTCGACATCAGCCCCATGTCGTGGAGGTTCGGCGCGAAGATACAGGCATCCTCGTAGATGGTGCGGTCCTGGATGATGACGTCCTTGCTCTGGCTGATCTCCACTATGTCGCGGAAACGCTTGTTGAGGAAATATATCTGCAGGTTGAACGACCACCTTTCCATATCCTCGTAGAAATCTGCCAGATAGGGGTTGAAATCCACAGGTTCGAACCTGGCAGTCCAATGATAATGCTTTGAAAGAAGCTGGGTCAGGGTGGTCTTTCCGCTGCCTATGTTACCGGCTATCGCAATGTGCATGGCGGGGTATGTTTGTATAAGGTTAAACACAAATTTACAAACTCTTTTCGTAATTTTGTGAAAAACCCGGAGGCTAAAATGCGCGAGATAAAAACTTTTTACGTCAACTCCCTGAGGGAATGTCTTTACGTCCTTTCATCGCAAAGCGGTGAATGCGTGATCGTGGATCCCGGCTGCCAGAACGACCGGGAGAGGGCGCGGGTTGACGAATACATCGCCGACGAAGGCCTCAGGCCGGTCTGCATCCTGCTCACGCACGGCCATTTCGACCACGTGCTTTCGCTTGCCTATTTTGCCGACAAATATGGCATCGGGGCTGTCATGAACGCCGGCGACATCGACCTTCTGTCGAAACTCAGACAGTACACCAACCTCTTCGGGCTGGAATATCTGCCGACAGACAAAGTGCCCTTCCGTTATGTCTGTGACGGTGATGTGCTTTCCTATGCCGGCTTCACCTTCACCGTGGTGGCCACTCCCGGCCATACAAACGGCGGGGTGTGCTATCTGGAGAAGGAAGAGAAGTTGATATTCACCGGCGACACCCTCTTCGAGGGCAGCATCGGCCGTACGGATTTCGAGGAAAGCGGCGAGGAGGATATGCTCTTGTCCCTCGAGAAGTTCAAGAGAATGGACAAGGACATTGCGGTCTATCCCGGCCACGGCTATTCCACTACGATAGGGAACGAACTGAAGTTCAATCCATACCTGCGATAATATGGATTTCATAGAGATCACGGGCGCCAGGTCGCACAATCTTAAGAACATATCTCTCAAGATTCCGAGAGACAGGCTCGTCGTTGTCACCGGCCTGTCCGGCAGCGGCAAGTCGTCGCTCGCCTTCGACACGATATATGCCGAAGGCCAGAGAAGATATATGGACACCCTGTCTCCCTATGCCAGGCAGTTTATGGGCATTATGGAACGTCCGCAGGTCGATGACGTACGCGGACTGAGTCCCATCATCGCCATCGAGCAGAAAACTACCGGCCGCAATCCCCGTTCCACCGTCGGCACGATGACCGAAATCTACGATTTCTTCCGTCTGCTATATGCCCGCGCATCGACGGCATATTCCCCGGCCACCGGAAAGGAGATGGTCAAGTATACCGACGATATGATAGTCGACCTGATCATCAACGAGTATGAAGGGCAGAAACTGCTTCTGCTCGCTCCGATAGTCAAGGGTCGCAAGGGACACTACAAGGACCTCTTTGAGCAGCTTGTCAAGCGTGGATATTCGCAGGTGCGCATCGACGGCGAGATATGCTACCTGCGCGACGTGGAACCGCTCGACCGATACAAGACCCACTTCATCGAACTTGTGGTTGACAAGCTGGTTCCGAACGGCGAGGACCGCAAGCGCATCCGCTCCTCGGTCGTCACCGCTCTCTCTCAGGGCAAGGGTTCGATCGCTCTTCTGAGGATGGACGGTGAAGGCGGCCTCAGGTTCCTCAGCAAGAACCTCATCTGCGCGGACACCGGCATTTCCTTCGCGCTTCCCGCTCCCTATACCTTCTCGTTCAATTCCCCGCAGGGAGCCTGTCCCCACTGCAACGGCCTCGGAGTCGTTGCCCAGATCGATATGGACAAGGTCATCCCCGATGACAGGGTTTCGATAGCTGACGGAGGAATTGTCTCCCTCGGCAGCATGAGGAGCAACTCTACCTTCGAAGTGCTGGAGTCCATAGCCCGCAAATATGGTTTCTCTCTCCACGACCCCATCAAAGATATTCCGACACAGGCCCTTTCCACCATACTCTACGGCTCGCAGGAGTTGTTCAGGGTCGGCAGCGGTCCCACCGACCAGATGGTGACCTTCGACGGAGTCCTGGCTCGTACCCGTATAACCGGAGACGAGAGCGAAGAGTCGCTTGAGAAGAAGGACAGCTTTATGAATATGACCGTGTGTCCTGTCTGCAACGGCACAAGGCTGAAAAAAGAGGCCCTGAACTTCAAGATCGCAGGGCTCGACATAGCGCAGGTATCTGCGATGGACATCTCGGAGCTCTACGACTGGATAGCGGACCTGCCCGGCAAACTGACTCCGACACAGATGCTCATTGCCAACGACATTCTGAAGGAACTGACCGACAGGGTCGGGTTCCTGAAAGAAGTGGGGCTGGGCTACCTGTCGCTCGACCGCGCGACATCTACCCTCAGCGGCGGTGAAAGCCAGCGCATAAGGCTTGCCACACAGATAGGGTCCAAGCTCGTGAATGTACTTTACATCCTCGATGAGCCTTCCATCGGCCTGCACCAAAGGGACAACCGCAAGCTTATAGATTCTCTCAAGAAGCTGCGCGACGAAGGCAATTCCGTTATGGTTGTAGAGCACGACAGCGAGATGATGGAGAATGCCGACTGGCTGGTGGATCTCGGTCCCGGAGCCGGAGAGATGGGCGGCGAACTGCTCTACAACGGAGAGCCGTCGAAGATAAAGTCTGTGCCGGAAGGAGACAGCATGACGATAGACTATCTGCTCGGGCGCAAGAGCATAGCCGTGCCCAATGTCCGCCGCACAGGAAACGGACTCACGCTGAAACTCCACGGCGCCCGTGGCAATAACCTCCAGGATGTGGATCTTACGCTGCCACTGGGCTGTTTCATAGGGGTCAGCGGAGTGAGCGGCAGCGGAAAGTCTTCGCTCATCAACGAAACCCTGATGCCTATCCTTTCGTCAAGGCTCTACCGCTCGCTTGCCAGACCGCTTGCCTACGATTCGATAGAAGGTATAGAGAATATCGACAAGGTGATTGAAGTGGACCAGTCTCCGATAGGTCGTTCTCCGCGCAGCAATCCTGCCACCTATACCAATGTGTTCGGCGCCATCCGCGAACTCTTCGGCCAGACTCCCGATGCCAAGATCAGGGGCTTCAAGGCCAACCGCTTCTCATTCAACGTCAAGTCGGGCCGCTGCGAGGTCTGCAAGGGCGCCGGAATCCAGGAGATAGAGATGCATTTTCTCCCGCCCGCACACGTCACCTGCAAGGAATGCGGCGGCAAACGCTACAAGCCCGACACTCTTGCCGTCCATTACAAAGGAAAGAACATCAGCGACGTGCTGGATATGACCATTTCTGAAGCGGCGGAATTCTTCCAGTCCAATCCTTTCATCTATCCCAAACTCAAGGCTATGGTTGACGTGGGCCTGGGCTATGTGCGTCTCGGTCAGCCTTCGACCACCCTCAGCGGCGGGGAAAGCCAAAGAGTGAAACTGGCCGCCGAACTTGCCCGCAAGAGCACCGGCAACACTCTCTACCTGCTGGACGAACCCACTACGGGCCTGCACTTCGATGACATCAAGAATCTGCTGGAAGTGCTTCAGAAGCTCGTAGACCAGGGCAACACAGTCCTTATCATAGAACATAACCTGGATGTGCTCAAGAGCGTCGACTGGCTGATCGATATGGGACCCGAAGGCGGCCGGGAAGGAGGTCACATCGTAGCAGAAGGTACACCGGAACAAGTCGCTGCCAGTCCCGCATCCTATACGGGACAGTATCTGAAGGAGATGCTGGGATAAATAGTTTCTACAGGTTGAACCTCAAGCCGGCCTCAAGGCTGAACATAAGAGGCTGCTCGGTGCGTATGCTCTTGGGCTGTCCGCAGTCGAAGTAGTATGATGCGGACGGGTCGATGAAGAGCGATATCGGCTTTGCGATCCGGTACTCCAGGCCCACGCCTGCATTTGCTGACCACTGAAGTCCCGCAGCGTCCTGGTTCATCGAATAGTCGCCGAAGATAAACTTGGCGGAAATGGCCTTGTCAACGGCACCGCCGGCACGTCCATAGACCGTAAGCCTTCCTTCGCGGATGAAATCATAGTAAATTGAAGCGGTTACACCCATATAGTGCAGACGTGAAATCGTGGTGGGGTATTTCACCTTGTTCACCATTGAACTGAATTCACGCTGCAGATAGGTGTAGTTGACGCCGGCTCCGAGAGACACCTTTTCCGCAATGGGAAAACGCATCTGGACGCCGAATGACAGGGGAATCGAATATGAGGATTCCGACAGCTCTTCAATCACGTTGCCGCCGGACTTGCCCGATGCGGAAGCGCTGTGCGAAGGAGCCATCTGGTATACGAAACCTTCAGGACTTGCTACCCCTGAAACATTTGATGATATGGTGAGGCTTGCGTGTGTGCCGGGTTTTGAAACTTCATCGTCTTCGAAAAGATAGAAATCATCCATCAGGCCAGTGCCGGAAGGAGTGCGGCCGGCAGTAGTATTCCTTGAAGGCTGACTTGCGGGCTTAGCGGACTCCCGGGGCTCTTGAGGGGCGACAGGAGCGGCATTTTCTTCAAGTGCCGGGACGGGCTCAGATGCATTCTCCGTCATTGCCTCGACTACTTTGGCCACCTCTGAGGGCAGAACCTCGGCGACGGCAGCTCCGGAACGGAGAGCCTTGATCTGGTCTGCTATCGAAGGGATGTCCTGCACGTCGGCAGGAGTTTCAAGTTCTTCGGGAACGGCGGCCTCGGCCACAGTGACTGCCGGAGCAGACTGGAGCTGTGAGGGAGCGTCATTGCCGTTGAAAAGGAAGAGGCCGAGGGCGACGCAGGCTGCTGCGGCCACGGCTCCGTAAACATAACGCAGTACGACCCTGCGACGGTCCATCCTGGCCAGTCTGGCCGCAATGCCGTCCCACAGCGAATCATCCACTTCGCACTCAAAGCCCTGAAGCTTTTCCCTGATGATCTGGTCGAACTGTGAATCAGTCATATTTTTCATTAGTCTTTATCTTGCTCTGGAGCCACGCGCGAGCCCTGCTGAGCTGCGAGCGAGACCCTCCTACCGTTATCGAGAGCATATCCGCAATCTCATCGTGCGAATAGCCCTCTATTACGTAAAGGTTGAAAACCGTCCGGAAACCGTCCGGCATCGAACTTACAAGCCTGTATATCTCGTCTGCACCTATCTTCTCGAGAGTATTGCTCTGCACCATCTGCATCGCCTGGGAATCCTCGATGTTGTCGGAGAATTTCAGGGCGTCGTTGCGGCGCAGCTGCATCAGCGCGGTGTTCACGAATATCTTGCGCGCCCATCCCTCGAACGAACCTTCGTTCTTGTAAGTCGAAATCTTTTCAAACAACGTAACAAATCCGTCCTGCAGAACATCTTTCGCCACTTCCCTGTCTTTCATATACCTTTGGCACAAAGATAGCATATAGGGAGCCAGCAAATCATACAGGCCCCGCTGGGCCCGAGGATCATGCCTCCTGCATCCTTCTATGAGCGACTCGAGGTTGTTCTTCACAAGGCTACTGGATTAATGATGCAAATTTACTCCAAAATGCTGCATTCAATAGTAAATTTTTGTCGGATTAATTAATTTTGCGCACAGAGTTCATGAAAATGAAATTCATCAGAAAGATATTTCTTGCTTCTTTGTTCCTGTTCTCGGGAATCTTCGCCAACGCCCAGTCCCAGGCCTATTTCAGCGCCCTTGAAGCGTATAATTCCGGCGACAGGGAAGCTGCCTACAGCCAGTTCAGGGACCTCGTACAGGCCGAGCCCGAAAACGATGCCGCATACTACTATCTGGCCATCCTTTCGGAAGACTCCCTGGAACGGGAAGCCAATTTCAAGAAAGCCATAGCTCTCGACCCGGGCAATTTCTGGTATAAGTACGGACTTGCATCCGACTATATGGGCAACCGCGACGCCGACAAGGCCCTCGAGATTTTCGAGGAACTCATAAAGGAATATCCCCAGAGGACATCGCTCTACTATGACGTAGTGAACATATATATGGCCAAAGGCTACAGCGACAAGGCTATGGAGGCCCTGGACGTCATCGAAGGCCAGACCGGCAAGAGCGAACCCCTGGCAATGGCCCGTATGCAGGTGTATATGCAGAAGGGCGAGCAGAAGCAGGCCTTCGATTTCCTGCACGAATACTATAAGGAATACCGCTCTCCACGTCTTGCCTGCATCCTTGCGGACTATTACGCCGGGCTCTTCCAGGAGGAGGAAGCACTCAGGTATTATGAGGAAGCCCTTGCGATGGATCCCGACTGCGTGGAGGCATCCTACGGAGCCGCTCACGTCTACCGTTCGAAAGGACAGTACGATATGTACTTCAGCAACATCGGCGACTTCATCAAGAGCGGGTATGTCCCCGCTGAAGACAAGGTGCAGTATATGCAGGAGCTTCTCGGCAGCGGACAGTTCGCACAGGTATTCGCTCCCCAGATCGACTCACTGATGACCGAGATGTACCTCTCAAGCCCCACCGACAGCACCATAACGGGACTGGCAGCGGCCTATTACTACCAGACAGGCCAGGTCGACAAGGCTCTTACCGTCTATGAAACCATAATGGAGGAGTCTCCCGAGGATATGAGCGCAGCCTTCACACACTGCCTCATCTATTATTATGCGGAGGACTGGGACAACGTCGTCAAGTACGCCACGGCCGCGATCCAGCAATTCGACGAACCGCTGGACTTCCTGCAGCTGCGCGGCATAGCCTTCTGGAGGCTGTCGCAGTTCGACAGTTCGGCGGAAGACTACCAGACGCTGCTGGCGATGGCTCCGAAGGACAGTGCCGTCTCGCTCAGCTGCTATTCCGCACTGGGAGACCTCTCGCATCAGGCAGGCGACGCGAAACAGGCCTATAAGTATTATGACAAGGCACTGCGGATCAATCCCGACTACGCTCCGGTGCTCAACAACTACGCATATTACCTGACAAACGGCTACAACCAGCCGTTGAAGAGGCCCGACGCTACCTTGCGCAAGGCAATGTCAATGAGTCTCAAGACCATCCAGCAGGAGCCGGACAACCCCACTTATGTCGACACCTATGCGTGGCTCCTCCACCTTGTCGGCAGGGATGTAGAAGCGAAGGCGATGTTCAAGCACGCTATGCTCTACGGCGGCAAGGAAAGCAAGACTATCCTGGAACATTACGCCACCGTCCTGTCGACCCTGGGCGAGAACGACTTGGCGAACGTATATTTCAAGCAGGCAGAAGCATTACCCGACGAATAGCGTGAAAAGACTCCTGGCCATCATCCTGATAGTTACAGCGACCGTCTTCGAGGCGGGTGCGCAGGATGTATCGGCACAGCGGGAAGCCAAGCGCAAACTCGAGGAGGAGATCGCCTTCATCGACAACCAGCTCAAGAACATCATCAACCGGCAGAAGGCAAGCACCCAGCAGTTAACCATCGTGCAGCGCCAGGTCAGCAACCGCAAGAAGCTGGTCGACGAGGCAGATGCGGAAATCCGCGTACTCCGCACCCAGATCAACAGCGCCACAGCCGAGATCAACGCTCTGCAGGCCAACCTCGACACCCTCCAGTATTACTACAACGACCTTATCTACAATGCCTACAAGAACCGCGACAACAAAGTTTGGTTCATGTATATCCTCGGCAGCGAGAACATAGGCCAGGGATACCGTCGTTTCGCTTACCTCGGCAACCTCTCGGAATCGGCCAACGCCCAGGCCGACAACATCCTGCTCACACAGGCTCAGCTGAAGAAAGAGAAGGCCAGGCTTGACTCGCTGGTGGCTGTCGCCACTGCTACCAGACAGCAGAGACAGCGCGAATACGACAATATGAAGGCGGACGAGCAGAAGTCCCGTTCGCTCGTGAACAGTCTCAACAAGAGCAAGAACCAATACACAAAAGACCTTCAGGCCAAGAAGAAACAGGTTGACGCCCTGAACAAGGAGATAGAGCGCATCCTCAAGAAAGAGGTAAGCTCCCAGAAAGCCGAGACCATCGACTATACCCTTGCAGGCCGTTTCGAAGACAACAAGGGCAAGCTGCCCTGGCCGGTACAGGGTGTCGTCACCGGCCGCTTCGGCAATCACACCCATCCTGTATACAAAAACATCCAGCTGCCCACCAATAACGGCATCGACATAACCGCCTCACGCAACGCAGCCGTCAAGTGTGTCTTCGACGGCACTGTGAAGCAGGTTCTGGTAATGCCAGGATACAGCCAGTGCGTCCTGGTCCAGCACGGAACCTACTACACCTTCTACTGCCGTCTGGGCAGAGTTTCCGTGAAAGCAGGTCAGAAAATCAAGGCCGGAGACACTCTCGGCACCCTCGACGTGACCGAAGATGCATCAGTGCTGCATTTCCAGATCTGGAAAGGCACGGACAAGCAGAACCCCGAAAGCTGGCTGAGATAGATGATCTTTTTTTTGCAATAAATGTGTACCAATTTGGTACTCGTTTCGAAAAATCATATATTTGCATCATTAAGAATAAACATTATGGTCGTAGTAAGCAGCAGAGAATTCAGAGCCAATCAGCGAAAGTACTTTGATTTGGCACAAACAAATGACGTCGTGATAACCTCGCGGTCTCATGGCAGTTATCGTCTTGTTCCCGTAAAGGAAGACGATTTCCTCTTTGACAGTGCGGAACTTGATGCTAAAATCCGTCGCGGTATTGAAGAATACGAACAGGGGAAGGCATATAGGATGAGGGAGGAAGAATCATCTGAAGACTTCCTCGAAAGAATCCTCAAGGAGGACTGAGGCATGTACACTATCATATTCTCTGAAGATGCCAAGAAAGACCTGAAGGAACTCCATAAAAAAGCACCTCAAGCCATATCTAAGTTGGCCAAACTACTGGACGAAATCCGTGAGCATCCCAGGACTGGATCCGGACAAGTAGAGGCACTCAAAGGATATGATGGCAATGTATATTCCAAAAGAATCACGAAAGAGCACAGACTTGTTTATAGAATAATCGATAACGTAGTAGAGGTTCTTGTCTTGTCTGCTTTTGGTCACTATAAATAATCAAAGCCGCTGCTTTTGCAAAATGACCATATAATCAGTACCTTCAGAGGTTGAATTCAAACCTGAACCCATGAACAAATACATTCTGTCGCTGCTTTTCTGTGCGCTTGCGGTGGTGTCTTGCCGTCCGGCGATGCAGGAAGTCCTCGATGACGACGGCAATTATGCCGTGACTTTCAAAGCCCGCAAGGCATATGTCCTGATTCCTTCCTCATATTCCGGAAAAGCTTCCCGGATGGACCTTGACGTCGACGGAGCCAGCGTTTTCGAATTCGTGCAGGATGTGACTCTCGCCAAGGACAAAGTGGATTACTGGATTCCCGTGGACGTGTCGAAGTACCGTGGCCGCGAGGTAACCCTTCGTTTGAGCGGCGTGGCTGAAGATGACATAGTGCACGGCGGAATAAAGATCTCTGACGAGATCGATATGGACTACGACGAGCCGCTGAGGCCGGTCTACCACTTCACCCCGCACTTCGGCTGGAACAACGACCCCAACGGTCTTTTCTACAAGGACGGTCTCTGGCATATGTATTTCCAGCACAATCCCTACTCGGTTTTCTGGGGCAATATGACCTGGGGGCACGCGACTTCAAAGGATCTGATGCACTGGACGCAGCACGACAATGTGCTGAGGCCGGACAAACTCGGAGCCATCTTCTCCGGCAGCGCGGTGATCGATACCGACAATACAGCCGGTTTCGGAAAGGACGCCGTAGTGGCAATCTACACTTCCGACCGCAGGGGAGAGCGCCAGAGCATAGCCTATTCCACGGACAACGGATTTACATTCACCAAATATGAAGGCAATCCCGTCCTTCCTGACCACCCTGCATCACGCGATTTCCGCGACCCTAAGGTCTACTGGATCGGCGGGCAGTGGGTGATGGCGATTTCCGTCAGTCAGGTTGTGGAGTTCTACGGCTCGCCCGATCTCAAGAACTGGCATCTTCTGAGCCGCTTTGGCGAAGGCATAGGTTCCCACAGGAGCGTGTGGGAGTGCCCCGACCTCCGCAGGTTCGAGTTTGACGGCAAGGAGAAATGGGTTCTTTTCGTCACCATAGCCCGCGACCCCAACGGAGCCAACAATACCCAGTATTTCATTGGCGATTTCGACGGTGAGCGCTTCACTGCCGACCCCCTGCCTTATCCTCTCTGGGTTGACCAGGGCGTCAACCAATATGCCGGATGCACATATTTCAATGCACCTGACGACAGGACTGTTTTCATTGCCTGGCTCACAAGCTCCGCATTCTCGCAGGTCGTTCCTGCAACCAAATACTTTACGGGCGGAATGACGCTGCCGCACGAGCTATCGCTAAAGAGCAACGGTGAGCATCCCATCCTCGCCAGCGTGCCGGCACCTGAAGTCTATGCCGCCAGAGGTGCTTCCTCCTCACTTTCGTTAGATTCGGGCAGAACCCTTATCTCCAATTCCGCCAACGGTGCATATGAAGTCGACCTTACTTTCACTCCTGCGGGTTCAGAACCTTTCGGATTCACGCTGAGCAACGACAGCGGAGAGAAGGTGGTCTATACCTTCAAGCCGACGGAGGGCATACTTGTCACCGACCGTTCGCAGAGCGGCCTGCAGGCTTTCCCCGACGGAGTGGCAGTTCAGCCCGTGTCAGTTATTCCCGTGCGCGACACCTACAAGGTTCAGCTCTTCTACGACCGTATGGTGTCGGAAATGTTCGTGAACGACGGAGATGCAGTTGTTACCAACTGCGTATATCCAGAGGCATACTATGACCACATAGAAGTCTTCGGCCCTGCCGCAGTCAGCAACGCAATGACTTATGAAATGAAATAATATTACGATATGGAAAAACAGAAAAGCAACATAAGCAAGCTTGTCCCCATAATGTTCGCCTTTTTCGCAATGGGCTTCGTGGATATGGTGGGCACTGCCACCAACTATGTGAAAGCGGACTTCAACCTGAGCGACACGATGGCCAATTTCCTGCCGTCGATGGTGTTCCTCTGGTTCTTCTTCCTGTCTGTGCCCACGAGTCTTTTGATGAACCGCATCGGCAAACGCAAGACCGTGGTGCTCAGCCTAATCGTGACTGCTGCGGCACTTGTGCTGCCACTGTGTGGCTACAACTACCCCGTGATGCTGGCTTCATTCTGCCTGCTCGGCATCGGTAACACTTTGATGCAGGTGTCGCTCAACCCCCTTATTTCCTGCGTTGTGAAAGGTGACAGGCTGGCCAGTTCCCTCACCTTTGGCCAGTTCGTCAAGGCCATAGCTTCATTCAGCGCTCCGCTGATTGCCAGCTGGGCGGCAGTCCGTTTCGGCAACTGGAGGATACTCTACGGCACCTTCCTGGTTATAGGAGTCATAGCCACAGTGTATGTTTGGCTCACGAAGGTCGAAGAAGACGCTCCGGCAGAGAAAACCTCCAAGTTCAAGGACGTGCTGAAACTGCTTGGCATCCCGACCGTGCTGATGCTGTTCTTCGGCATAGTGGCTCACGTGGGCATTGACGTGGGAGTGAATACCTGCGCTCCCAAGATACTGATGGAAAGGCTTGGCCTTCCTCTGACCGAGGCGGCCATAGCGACAAGCGTCTATTTCCTGTTCAGGACCATAGGCTGCCTGACGGGCTCGCTCATTCTTGCCAAGTGGGATCTTCGCAAGTTCTTTGCGCTGAGCGTGGTGCTGATGATCCTTTCTATGACAGGCCTGTTCGTCTGCCATACCAAGGCCGGCATATATGCGGCCATCGCCCTGGTAGGATACGGAAACTCCAATATGTTCTCTATGATATTCTCCAAGGCCCTTCTGTTTATGCCGGAGCGCAAGAACGAAATGTCCGGCCTGATGATAATGGGCCTCATAGGCGGCACCATTTTCCCCATCCTTATGGGTGCCCTCTCCGATGCGATCGGCTCGCAGGTCGGCTCGGTAGCCGTCATCAGTCTTGGAGTCATCTATATGATTTTCCTCGCGTACAGATTCCTTAAACAAGAAAAGGCATAAGCAATATGGATAGACCTATAGTCGGAATAGGGGAGATATTATTCGATCTGCTCCCTTCAGGAGCCCAGCTCGGCGGCGCACCTGCCAACTTCGCTTATCACGTGTGCTGCCTTGGCGGCAGGGGAGTCGCTGTAAGCGCCATAGGAAAAGACAAGCTGGGCGAGGAAGTGAAGACTATCCTGGCTTCAAAGAAACTGGAGGCGGTGCTCCCTGAGGTGGACTATCCCACTGGCGTGGTGCACGTCGACCTTGACGGACGCGGGGTCCCTCAGTACACCATCGTCGAAGACGTGGCCTGGGACAACGTGCCGTATACTCAGGAAATGAAGGAGCTTGCCCGCAATGCCGCGGCCGTGTGCTTCGGTACCCTGGCCCAGAGGAATCCTGTCTCAAGGGCCACCGTTATGAATTTCATTGCCGATATGCCGGCGGACAGCCTCAAGGTGTATGACATTAATCTGCGGCAGCATTTCTACAGCCGTGTGATAATAGAAGATTCGCTGCGCGTGGCGGATATCCTCAAGATCAACGACGAGGAGATAGCAGTGGTGTCGGATCTTCTTGGACTGGACGCGTCTCCCGAGCAGGCCTGCCGTTCTCTCATAAGTATGTATGGCCTCCGCCTGGTGATTCTCACCAAGGGTGCCGACGGCAGCGAAGTGATCACTCCCGATGCGAAATACAGTGTCGAATGTCCCAAAGTCAAGATTGCGGATACTGTGGGGGCTGGGGATTCGTTCACTGCAGCGTTTGTGCAGGCATATCTCAGGGGAGATTCCATTGAGAACTGCCACAACATTGCCAACCGTATTTCGGCTTTCGTCTGCTCCAGGAGCGGTGCGATGCCCGATTATGACGTGGCATAGAGAATCCGGAATCGCATTTCTCTTTCCGTAATCGGAAAATAAGCGTCAGGCGTCGTTTCTGTCCGTGCCTTTTCTTTTGCCGTGGGGCTAACTTGGCGGCAAAAACGAAATGCTTTGCAAGACTTATTGTGCGACCTGTCTCGGTCTGACAGTGGTTGCAATCACAGTTGAAACCGACATCTCCGCAGGCATCGGCATCCAGCTGGTAGGCCTGCCCGACAGTGCGGTGAGGGAAAGCCTTACCAGGGTGCTGACGGCCATCCGGAGCTACGGCTATCGCATTCCAGGCAAGAGAATCATCATCAATCTCGCTCCTGCGGACATCAAGAAGCAAGGTTCTTCTTTCGACCTTGCCATTGCGGTTACGCTGATATGCGCGATAACCGAAACGGAACCGGCGCGGCTGAAGAACCATATGTTTCTGGGCGAACTGGCCCTTGACGGCTCCATCAGGGACGTGCCCGGGGCTTTGCCTGTCACCGTATATGCCAGGGACAACGGCTTCGAGGGCTGCGTGCTGCCCTATGAATCAGCCAAGGAAGCCGTTGATATCGAAGGCGTCAGAATCTATGGGGTGAAGAGCCTTGCAGATGTCCTGCGGATACTGAAGGAAGAAGATGACGGCGAATTGCTGATGCGCAGGCGTGATGATGAAGGAACTATGCCCGGCAATGCCGTTTCCTGTCCCGATTTCAGGGTGGTGAAAGGACAGCGGCACGCCCGGCGCGGATTTGAGATCGCGGCTGCCGGAGGACACAATATCATTCTCATAGGAAGCCCCGGCTGCGGCAAGACACTGATGGCAAGTTGCCTGCCTTCCATCCTGCCGCCGATGGAGACGGAGGAATCCATAGAGACCAGCAAGATCTATTCAGTGGCAGGAAAGTCCATAGGCAGCTATGGCCTTCTAAGGACCAGACCGTTCCGAACGCCTCACAACAGTGCCAGCAGGGTGTCTCTGCTCGGTGGCGGGCCCGACGCACTTCCCGGTGAAATTTCGCTTGCACATAATGGAGTCTTGTTTTTGGATGAGATAGCCCAGTTCAGCAAGGTTACTCTCGACCTGCTGCGTCAGCCGATGGAGGATGGCAGAATCGTGATCAGCCGTGCCCGCTACAGGATTGAATACCCCTGCTCCTATATGCTGGTGGCCTCTATGAACCCTTGTCCCTGCGGTTACTATGGCGACCCGTCTGGCCGCTGCCGCTGCACCCAGACAATGGTAGACAATTACAAGGCGCGGATTTCGGGCCCGTTGATGGACAGGATAGATATGCACATATACGTAGAGAGGGTTCCGGCGGAAGACCTGACCGCAGATGACGGCGCGGAACCCAGTGCAGCCATTGCAGAACGGGTGAGGCGGGCCAGGAAGATCCAGTCCGAACGGTTCAGGGGCGAAAACGGGGTTTTCACCAACGCCCGGATGAACGCCGAGATGATAACAAGGCACTGTGCGACGGGAAGCGGCGAAAAGGAGTTCCTATGCAAGTTGATTGACAAACTGGGCCTGTCTGCAAGGGCCTACGGAAGGGTGCTGAAACTGGCGAGGACCATAGCCGACCTTGCGGGCGATAAAGACATTTCCCTCGAAGCAATATCCGAGGCAGTCCAGTACCGCAACCTCGACAGGCTTGAGCACTAGAATTATTTGCCAAACAGCCGGAAATCTGACTATCTTTGCCCAAAATCGAATTTGATATGAAGGCAAAATCCATTCTTTTCCTTGCATTCGTATGCATTGTTGCAGTTTCGTGCGACCAGGTCGGAAATAAACCCACATCCCTGAAGGAAGCATATGCGGACAGCTTCAAGATGGGCTGCGCAATCAGCCCGATGACGATAAGCGGCCGTAATCCTGAGGCTCAGGAACTTCTCGAAAAGCATTTCAACGCAATCTCCCCTGACAATGCGATGAAACCCGAGAGTCTGCATCCCGGTCCCGATGTGTGGAACTTCGGCCCTGCCGACGCCTATGTAGATTATGGAAAGGCGCACGGAATGTTCGTGCTTGGCCACACTCTTTGCTGGCACAACCAGACCCCGGATTTCTTCTGGACAAGGCCAGACGGCACTCCCAAGAGCCGGGAGGAGCTTGTTGAAACACTGCGCAGTTACATTGAGACTGTTGTTACGCACTTCGCTGGAAGGGTGGACGCATGGGACGTAGTTAATGAAATAGTTGCCGAGGACGGCGGTTTCCGCGACCTTGGCTGGGTGCACGCATTCGGAGGTGACGGCTACGAGGTTGCAAAGCTTGCCTTCCAGTTCGCCAATGAATATGCACCTGAAGGAACAGAGTTCTACTATAATGAATTCAATGTATGGCGTCCGTCCAAGCTCGAAGGAGTCGTGAATCTTGTCCGCAGGCTGCGCGCTGACGGTCTCAAGGTAGACGGCGTCGGCATCCAGGCCCATTGGGGACTCAACTATCCCAAGAACGAGTATATCGAAGAGGCTATCGACCAGCTTGCCGAACTCGGTGTAAAGGTAATGATTACCGAGCTTGACGTGGATGTGCTTCCCATTTCGAAAGAAGGACAGGTCATCGGCCGCTCGCTTCAGGATCCCCAGTACCAGTTGGAGGAGTTCGAAGAGTTCCTTGATCCTTACAAGGAAGGTCTCCCCGCCGAGGTTGAAGACCAACTGGCTGCAAGATATGAGGAACTCTTCAGGATTTTCTACAACCATCGTGACCAGATAGACCGCGTGACTTTCTGGGGCCTGCACGACGGGGCTTCCTGGAAAAACGGTTCTCCTATACCCAGAAGGACAAACTATCCTCTGCTTTTCAACAGGGACCTCACTCCCCACAAGGCGCTCGATGCCGTGTTGACAATTCCTGAACCGCCCAAAGCAGAACAGTAGTTTTTGACATATTTAAAAAAAATCGGCCCTGAGCCGATTTTTTTATGCCCCGAACTATAGGAAATCCCGATTTTTTTGGTTAAATTGCAATGTGAATTTTTTGTTTTTTTAAAACCCTTTATCAACCAATATTTATATGCAACACGTACCAGCCATTTTCTGGTTTGTGCCCGCAGCATCTA
This sequence comes from Bacteroidales bacterium, assembly GCA_017429475.1. Classification (GTDB taxonomy): domain Bacteria; phylum Bacteroidota; class Bacteroidia; order Bacteroidales; family UBA932; genus Equibacterium. Next base: position 123,860 of record JAFROX010000002.1, on the reverse strand, counting down.
TCATAGCTCTTTGTTTTGCTTTCTTCTTCTACAAGACGATGAAGCGTGAAGATGAAGGTACTGACCGCATCAAACAAGTTGCAATGTACATAAGACAAGGTGCGATGGCTTACCTGCGCCAGCAGTATAAAGTCGTTATCATCGTGTTCATATGTCTTGCCGTATTCTTTGCCTTCCTGGCTTATGGACTCCACGTTCAGAACAACTGGGTTCCTTTCGCTTTCCTCACCGGAGGTATATTCTCCGGTCTTGCCGGTTTCTTCGGAATGAAATCTGCAACCTATGCGTCGTCACGTACCGCGCACGCTGCAACCAAGTCGCTTAACAAGGCCCTGACAGTCGCATTCAGAAGCGGCGCCGTGATGGGTCTCACAGTTGTAGGCCTCGGTATGCTGGATATCGCTTTGTGGTATCTGATCCTCAACCGTTTCGTCGATATCGACGGAACCCAGAAACTGATCGTCATCACCACTACGATGCTGACGTTCGGTATGGGTGCTTCTACCCAGGCGTTGTTCGCACGTGTCGGCGGAGGTATCTACACTAAAGCCGCTGACGTGGGAGCCGACCTCGTAGGAAAAGTCGAGGCTGGAATCCCGGAAGACGACCCCCGCAACCCCGCAACCATTGCCGACAATGTCGGTGACAACGTAGGTGACGTCGCCGGACTGGGAGCGGACCTCTATGAAAGCTATGTCGGTTCCGTCCTTGCCGCCGTATCTCTCGGCGCCGCAGCGTTTGCACCTCAAGGCGAGGCAATGCAGGTCAAGGCCGTGATGGCGCCTATGCTCATCGCCGCGATTGGAGTATTCCTCTCAATCATCGGAATCTTTATGGTAAAGACCAAAGAGGATGCTACTATGAAGGATCTGCTCGGCTCTATCAGCCGCGGCGTGAACTTCAGTGCAGTCCTGATCGCCATCTGCTCTTTCGCAATCCTCTATCTGCTCGGTATTCCCAACTGGTACTTGCTTGCAACTGCCGTCATCATCGGTCTTCTGGCAGGTGTGATTATTGGAAAAGTCACTGAGTACTTTACATCCCACTCATATAAGCCTACCAGGGCTATCGCCAAGAGTGCCGACACCGGCGGTTCGGCAACTGTCATCATCAACGGTATCGGAACCGGCATGATTTCTACTGCCATTCCTGTCACCGTCATCGGTATCTCAATCATAATGTCATACCTCTGCGCCATCAACTTCGATATCCATAACCTGCTTACTGCAACCAATGTGCAGCACGGTCTCTATGGAATCGCAATCGCATCCGTAGGTATGCTCTCTACCCTTGGCATAACCCTCGCAACCGACGCTTACGGCCCTGTTGCCGACAATGCCGGAGGTATTGCCGAGATGGCCGGCCTTCCTGAGGAAGTACGCCACCGCACAGACAGCCTCGACGCTCTGGGCAACACCACTGCCGCTACCGGAAAGGGCTTCGCAATCGGTTCCGCATCTATGACTGCTCTTGCGCTGGTCGCTTCATACCTTGAGGAAATCAAGATTGCTTTCAGCCACATCGGGCAGAATGTGCTTCAGTTCGCTGATGGCTCTTCAGTGGCAGTGAGCGACGCATCCATAATGGATATAGTCAAATATTACGATATAAGCCTGATGAATCCCATCGTCCTCGTATGTATCTTCCTCGGTGCTATGGTTGCATTCTTCTTCAGTGGAATGACCATCAACGCAGTGGGCCGTGCAGCCGAGAATATGGTGACTGAGGTCCGCCGTCAGTTCCGTGAGATCAAAGGCATCCTCACAGGAGAGGCGGTTCCGGATTATCAGCGCTGCGTCCAGATTTCTACCAAAGGCGCGCAGAAGGAAATGACGATGCCCGCATTGCTGGCCATCATCATCCCTATCGTAATTGGCATCATCTTCGGCGTGGCCGGAGTCGTCGGTCTTCTTGTCGGAGGTCTGAGCACGGCAATCGTCCTTGCAGTGTTTATGGCTAATGCCGGAGGCGCCTGGGACAACGCCAAGAAATATATCGAGGAAGGAAATCACGGCGGCAAGGGCTCTGACGCCCATAAAGCTTCCGTAGTAGGAGATACGGTAGGCGATCCGTTCAAGGATACAACCGGCCCCTCTCTTGATATCCTCATTAAATTGATGTCCATGGTTTCGATCGTAGTTGCAGGCTTGGTTGTTGCCTTCAGCATCTTCTGATCGATGTTCCATAAAAAGGAAGACCGCAAACCCCGGGGTTTGCGGTCTTTTTATTTGTGCAGTATGTGAGTCTTGTCTATAAAGCCAGTTTCTCGAGGGCTGCGGCCAGTGATTCGGCGGTGATGTATGCACCTATCACACGTCCTTGCTTGTTGATGAGGTAGAACGTGGGAATCCAGTTGATGCCGTAATCCTTGGAAATCTGAGTTTCCTTCCATTTGACGAGAGAGCTGACCTGGGTCCATTTGAGGTTGTCACTCTCGATACCCTTGAGCCAGGCTTCGCGTTCGGTGTCGAACGACACTCCGATGAAGGCGACGCCTTTGGGGGCATATTTGCTGTGGATTTTCACCAGACCGGGATTTTCTTTGCGGCAGTCCGGGCACCAGGAAGCCCAGAAATCTATTACAACGAATTTCCCTTTGAAATCGGATAGTGAAACCATCTTCCCTTCGGGAGTGGGGAGCTTGAAGGCAGGGGCTTTCTTCCCGGCCTTGATCACGTCGCTCATATCCTGGGCTGTGGCTACAATGCTACTGCAAAAAACAGCGGCAACGAGCAATGTGAGAAGTCTTTTCATCTTTACAGAGTTTTATTGATGTCAGCTACGGCAGCGATCAGGGCGTCGATGTTTTCCTTCTTGGCACCCATGGGCAGTCCGCCTCCGGTGCTGAGGAGCAGTCCGTGATGGCTTCCGTTGCCGGCGATGTATTTCTCTACTATTTCTTTGGTTGCCTTGTAAACGTTCTCGGGAGTGTCGTTTACGAGCAGCATCGGCGGAACGTTACCCATCAGGACAACCTTGTCTCCTGCAAGTTTGCGGCTGGCGACGATATCCTCCATATGGGTGAAGTTGAAGGCGTGAACTCCCATCTCCTCAAGGTGAGAATAGCAAGAGTTCGAAGTGAAGTCATTGTGGAAGAAGTGACGGTAGCCGGGGAAGGCGTCGAACACCCTCTGCATATAGGGCTGGCAGAGAGTCTGGAAGTCTTCGGGGCTGAAGTAGCCGCACACGTCGTCGAGAACCATTATCGCCTTTGCGGTCTTGACGTTCTCCAGCTGGGCGTTCAGCCAGTCGATCACCATCTGAGTGCTCTTCTCGAGAAGTACTGCTGCGGTATCGGGATCCATCATCATAAGCATCAGGAGCTGGGTGACGGTGAACATATGGGACGCCACGGTGAAAGGACCGCGGGCGCATACCATATACACTTCTTCGCCCTGGGCCTCCATTATCGGCTGGTATATTCTCTGCTGGTTGAGCAACAGAGGCATCACGCCGTCGACACGGGGGTCAGGTGTATGGATGTTGCCGAACACTTCACGGGCCTTGTCGAGATCTTCTGTCAAAGGACGCAGGTGGGGCAGGTTGTCGTCATAAAAGCACAACGAGCATCCGAATCCGGACGGCTCGGCTGTCATACCGTATTCAACCCACCATCCGGGGATGAAGATTGCCTCGGGAAAGTCCCTGATAATCTTCTGGTTGTCTTCTATGAACAACTTTGTATTTGCATAATAATCGATGAAGGTATGGCCGCAATAGCCCGGAATCCAGGGACTGTCGGCGATGAGGGCTACGGGAATCTTGGAGTTCTTGTGGTCCAGTGTCTCTTCAATCAGCTTTATTTGATCGGCATTCATTATTGTGGATAATGTTAAGGTTAGACGTTTTGGAATGGTGCATTCTCTCCAAAGGTACTCTTTTTCTTGATAATTTTTGTAATTTAGAGGTCCAACAACAATAATATCTATACAATGGCAGAATTTCCCCAATTACACGATGCGATCCTTGCCGGCAATTTGAATGCAGCTGTTGCCGTCACCAAGGAGGCCGTAGAGGCAGGCGCCGAGCCGGGCGACCTGGTCAACAACTATATGATCAAGGCGATGGAAGACATCGGAGCCAAATTCGAAGCCGGCCAGGCCTATGTTCCCAACCTTCTTATGGCCGCCCGAGCCATGAAGGGCTCCCTTGAAATACTCAAACCTATGATGCAGGGCTCCGGAGTGACCTCTATGGGCAAGATAGTGATAGCTACCGTCAAAGGTGACCTTCACGATATCGGCAAGAACCTGGTCGCCTCAATGCTCGAAGGTTGTGGCTTCGAAGTCATCAACCTTGGCGTGGACCAGTCCGACCAGAAGATCGTCGACGCAGTCAACCAGCATCATCCCGATATCCTGGCGCTATCCGCTCTCCTTACCACGACGATGGGCAATATGAAAGTGGTCATAGACGCCCTTACGTCAGCCGGTCTTCGCGACAGCGTGAAGATTATGGTCGGTGGTGCACCCATCAGCGAGGCTTTTGCCAAGGAAATAGGAGCAGACGGTTACAGTGCCAATGCCAACGAAGCGGTAGCGCTTGCGAAGTCACTTATCTAAGTTATGGATTCCCGCAGGATGACAATGGCGGATATTTCGCTTGACATCAGCGAAATTTACCGTTCGATGGGTTATCCGGACCCGGAAGCCCCTCCCGAGGATATGAAAGCCATTGTGGACGGGTTGCTGGAACGGTTCAGCCAGGTTTGTCATCCCAGGTTCCACTACATTGAGTCTACCGTCGAAGGCCTTTCTCCGAAAGGCATCATAATGAAAGGCCTTTCGGGGGCCGAGAAGTATCTGCTGTTCGTCGCTACGGCCGGAATGGAATTCCAGGAGGAGATTAACAGGATCTCCGAAGAAGGCGACATAGTGAAGGTCTATGCTGCCGATCTGATCGGGAGCGAAATAGCAGAGGCAACCGTCAGGGAGTGCGTGAAAGAAATGGAGGCTGACTATCCGGGAGTCGGGGTCAGCAATTCCTACAGCCCGGGCTACTGCGGCTGGGTGCTTTCCGACCAGCGGGAGATTTTCTCACGCTTCGGCGGCGACACCTGCGGAGTGAGCCTGAACGACTCCTGCCTGATGTATCCTATCAAATCGGTCAGCGGCATCGTTTCGGTGGGAGCGAAAGTCGAGAAAAGAGAATACGGCTGCGCCATCTGCGGCCGCAAGGATTGTTATAAGAACCGTTTAAAAAACATAAAGAAATGAACGTCAACGACTGGAAGAAAGAGATACTGTCGTCCACCAGGAGGGCGGCCGTTCCCGTAATGACCCACCCGGGTATTGAAATGCTCGGCTACAATGTGAAAGAGGCCGTAAGTTCCGGCCAGGTACATTATGAAGCCGTCAAGGCTTTGTGCGAAAAGTATTCTCAGTCAGCGGCCCTCACCACCATTATGGACCTCAGTGTCGAGGCCCAGGCTTTCGGCGCCAACGTATCGTTCAGTTATGAAGCAATACCTTCGATAGAAGGCCGCCTGGTGGAAGATGCAGCCGCGATTGAAGCCCTGCAGGTACCGTCTCTGGATGCCGGCAGGATTCCTGAATATCTCAAAGCCGACAAACTGGCGGCAACATTGCCAAAACCTGTTCTGGCAGGCTGCATCGGACCGTTCTCTCTGGCAGGCCGTCTCTATGGCATGACAGAGATAATGATGGGAATCTACATCGAGCCGGATGCCATGCAGATGCTGCTTGAAAAATGCACCGAATTCCTTCTCAAATATGTGAAGGCCATCAAGGAGACGGGCTGTCCCGCCGTGCTTATGGCCGAACCCGCCTCCGGCCTGCTCTCGAACGAAGATAACCTGATGTGGTGCACTCCGTATGTGAAGAAGATCATCGATGCAGTGCAGGATGAGAATTTCGCCGTGGTTCTCCACAACTGCGGAAACACCGGCCACTGCACCGAGGCTATGGTTGCCACAGGTGCCTGGGGATTCCATTTCGGCAACAAGATCAAGATGGTCGAGGCACTTGAGGGCTGTCCTGCCGATGCACTTGCATTCGGCAATGTGGACCCTGTTTCTGTCTTCAAGCAGGCTAGTCCCGAAGAAATGTACAAAGTCACCAGCGAACTTCTTCAGGCAACGGCAAAATATCCTAACTTTGTACTGTCATCCGGCTGCGATACGCCTCCCGGCGTTGCGCCAGCCAACATCGATGCCTTCTACAAGGCTCTGGATGATTTTAACAAAGGGAAATGAAAACGATAGTCATAGACAGCCTCGAAAGCATTGATGCTGCGGCCAGGGAATTTGCCGCGGTGCTTGGGGAGAACCGGATCGTGGCTTTCTATGGCAGCATGGGGGCTGGAAAAACCACCTTCATCAGCGCACTGTGCAGGTATTACGGGGTTGCAGACGATGTCTGCAGCCCGACTTTTACCATAGTCAACGAATATCGCGCAGCCGACGGCGAGAGCATCTTCCATTTCGATTTCTACCGCATCGACTCCCTCAGGGAGGCGGTGGACATCGGATTCGAGGAATACCTCTATTCCGGCAGTCTCTGCCTGATAGAGTGGCCTGAAAAGGTTGAGCCGCTGCTGCCCGAACAGACGCTGAACGTGCGCATAACCGTCGCCGCTGACGACAGCAGGACAATAGAGATAGACAACGAATAAAAACAAGACATTATGGGCATCAGTTTTTTACCTACACCCAAGCACAGAGTCTTCCACTACGAACCCCGCTACTGGAACGAGAAGGAAGAGAAGATGAAAGAACGCTATGCCAAATACGGCAAGGAATACAATCCCAACACACCGTGGGAGGGTAAGGGCTCAGATGATGCCCAGGCCAAGGACGATGAACCGAAGAACCATCTCAGGGACGGATATGTTCCGGGCATCCTTATCCGTGACGCATACCGCAACGGCATCGACAGCAACCGCCGCAAGACCACCAATACCAAGCTGAGGACGATCATCATCATCGTGTCGCTTCTGCTGGCCGTTGTGGCCGTATATTACTTCACCATCGGAGTCAACCTTCTTCTGCAGTAGGAAATGATCAACGTACTGCCGGGCAACATAGCCAATTTGATAGCAGCGGGAGAGGTAGTCAACCGTCCGGCATCAGCTCTCAAGGAATTGTTGGAAAACAGCATCGACGCAGGTGCCGACGACATTTCCGTGGTGGTTGAGGATGCGGGCCGCACCTGCATCCGAGTGATTGACAACGGCAGCGGAATGAGTCCTGAAGATGCGCGTCTTTGCTTCGAGCGCCACGCCACTTCCAAGATTTCCACGGCTGAAGATCTGGAGAGCATCGTGACATACGGTTTCAGGGGCGAGGCTCTCGCCTCCATAGCCGCAGTGTCGAGGGTTACTTTGCGAACCCGCAGGGAGGAAGATGAAGTCGGCATCGAAGTGCATTGCTCCGAATCGAAGATTACGTCGGCCGAGCCGGCATCGACGCCCAAGGGCTGCAGCATCGAGATAAGGGACCTGTTCTACAACACGCCTGCCCGCCGCAAGTTCCTCAAATCCGACGCCGCTGAACTCAGACATCTTGTGCAGGAGTTCTCCAGGGTGGTCATAGTCAATCCTTCCATCGCCTTCACTTTCATACACAACGGCAAGACTCTCTACAATCTGCGTCCGGCAGGCAACGAGAAGCAGCGTATAGTGGATTTCGGAGGTGTCGGTCTCACAAAGGAACTGGTGGACATCGAGGTTGAGACGTCAATGGTGAAGATCAAAGGCTTCGTCGGAGCACCTGCCGAGGCACGCAAGGTGCAGGGTAACCAGTATTTCTTCGTGAACGGCCGTTATTTCCGCAGTCCCTATCTGCACAAGGCAGTATGCAAACCCTACGAGAATCTGCTTAAGGAGGGCAGCTCGCCGTCCTATTTCATATTCTTCGAAGTAGATCCGTCGGCCATCGACGTGAATATCCACCCCGCCAAGACGGAAGTGAAGTTCGAGGACGAACCGATGATTTTCGAAATATTGAGTGTCACCGTCCGCAAGGCCCTCGGCCAGAATGCCTTCACGCCCAGCCTTGATTTCGACCAGGTGCCTTCCATAGAGTTTCCTTCGATGTCGAAGGACGCTCCGAGATATACCGCTCCCCCTAAAATCGACTACAATCCGCTTTTCGATCCTTTCGAGCAGGAGCGCCGCATGCCCGCAGACATTCCGGTGCACGTTCCCCAGGCCGGCCCTGCTGCATCTGAAAGGCCGGTTGTGACATTCGGTTCCCGTTTTGTGGCAGTGCCGGTGGATGAAGGCCTGATGGTGGTTGACATACAAAGGGCGAGGGAGAGGATCCTCTACGAAGAATATTTCCCCCTGCTGGCGGAAAGACATCCCGTGACGGAGCAGTCGCTGTATCCTCTTAGCCTGGACCTCTCGCCCGAAGACCACGACCTTGCCCTGGATAACTCCGACCTGTTCGCAAAGCTGGGTTTCGACCTGCGCGATCTAGGGCAGAACTCGATAGTGCTCTACGGACTTCCTGCAGGTATGAACGCCGATGGCGGAGGCATCGAAGATGCGATTGAGATGATCATAGATGACATAAGACAGGGTAAGCTGGGCGATGATGCGGCCCGTGACGCTGCCACTTTGGCACATTCCGTGGCTTTTGCCGACCACAGCAGCGTCGGCCAGGCCGGGGCACAATTGTTGGTAAGACAGCTGCTGGACTGCAATCAGCCCGAGACGGCCCCTTCGGGTGGCAGGACCTACACCATCATTACTGACGAAGATATAGAGAAGAGATTATGAGCAATTTCTGGAGAATGGTGACCCCTGTGGTCAAGAACCTGATAATAATAAACACCGTCATCCTGCTGGGCACGATGCTCATCGGCGACAAAGCTTATGAGTATCTGGCTCTGTTCCCCTTCGAATCCCACTATTTCAAGGGTTATCAGATGGTCACCCATATGTTCATGCACGGAGGCTTCTGGCATCTGTTCTTCAATATGTACACCCTGATGATCTTCGGCACTGCGCTGGAACGGATGTGGGGTGGCAAGAAGTTCCTGCTGTTCTACTTCGTGACGGGACTTGGAGCCGCACTGTGCCACAACCTCGTGCTGCATCTCCAGATCGAGCATTTCACTGCTATCGGTGAAACCGCAAAGGCTGCGGTTGCGATGGCGACTCCCACCGTGGGTGCCTCAGGCGCCATATACGGAGTGCTGTTGGGTTACGCAATGCTGTTCCCCAATCACGTGCTTCAGCTCATCTTTCCGCCTGTGGCGATGAAGGCCAAATGGTTCGTGATCATATTCGGAGCAATCGAGCTGCTGACCGGCATAACCGGGATGGGCGGCAACATCGCGCACTTCGCCCATCTGGGCGGTATGCTCTTCGGCCTGCTGCTGATACTGTACTGGAAGAAGAAAAACAGAATGTACTATTAGTATGCCGAGGGTACGCAAATATCAGAACAAGACCGAGTCCCAGTGGGGCAAGGCAGGAAAGAAGGAGATGCTCTTCAGCCGGTTCTCCCTCAAGGATTTCCTGCTTAAACTATTTGCGCTGGCCGGAGCGGTGGCCCTCGTGCTGTCATATGTCTCCGTATACCTCCAGCCTTCCGAACTCTCTTCGGTGCTGATGTTTTTCGGGCTGTATTTCCTTCCGATCCTATTCTTCAACGTCATAATATTCCTGATAGCTCTCTTCAGGCTGAAGGCAGTGGCTTTTCTGACCCTGATTGCGATGCTGCCGACGCTGTTCTATGCCGACCTGTTCGTCAAGTTCAACAAGAACGAGGTTGTGCCCGAAGGCGAGCCGATAAAGATGATCACCTACAACGTGGGAAGGATGCGCCTGTCGAGGGATGGCCTCGAGTATGCGGCCAATACTGACAGGATCGAGAAATTCATAGAGCTTGAGCGCCCCGACATAGTATGTATGCAGGAATTCATGATGCGCAACAGGGACGAATACCAGCAGTTCGTGCCCGGACTGCCCTTCCGCCGGGAATTCGTCTTCGGCAACAACGAGCTCTGCGGCAATGTGATACTCAGCCGCTATCCTATCACCGGCAGCGGGGTCATCAAGTTTGAGGACAGCCACAATATGTGCGTCTGGGTCGACATTGACCTGGACGGAGACAAGATAAGGGTATACAACTGCCATCTGCAGTCTTCCACCATCTCGTTCACCAGCCTGATCCAGCGTATTGCGACCAAAGGGGAGCTGACAAACGAGATCCGCGAGGTCCACGAGAAGCTGCGCAACTCCAACAGGCTGCGTGCCCAGCAGGTCGAGGACATCCTTGCCCACTGCAGCCAGTGCGAATACCCTGTAGTGATTTGCGGCGACTTCAACGACACGCCCGTTTCTCACACATATTACAAACTCCGCAAAGGCCGCAAGGACAGTTTCGCAGAGGCCGGGAACGGATTCGGGGCCAGCTATTCCTATCTCTGGCCGTTGCTGAGGATAGACTATATCCTTTTCCCCAAGGAATTCACTGCGTTCCAGAACGAAATTAAAAGAGAAAAATATTCTGACCACTATCCGGTCAGCACTTACATATACAGATAGACTATGGAAGAAGACCTCAAACAGGAAATAGAAGCTGCCGTCAAAGTTCTCAAGGAAGGTGGCGTGATACTTTATCCCACCGACACCGTATGGGGAATAGGCTGCGATGCCTCTGACAAGGATGCAGTCGCAAGGGTTTTTGAAATCAAGGAGCGCGAAGACGCCAAAAGCCTGATAACCCTGGTGGCGGATGCCGATATGATCGGCCGCTACGTGAAGGTCATCCCCCAGATGGCGATAGAGCTTATAGAAGTCAACGACAAGCCGATGACCATCATCTATCCCGGGGCTATGGGCCTGGCCGGGAACGTCTTTGCCGAGGACGGAAGCGTCGGCATAAGGATTCCCCAGACTGAATTCTGCAGGCAGCTCTGCCGTCGCTTCGGCGGAGCGATCGTTTCTACTTCAGCCAACATTTCCGGTGAGGAGGCTCCCGCTTCTTTCGAAGACATAAATGCGGCGATTCTCGACGCGGTGGACCACATCGTGGATCCTTTCTACGAGGAGGGTGCGACCGGCGTTTCTTCGCAGATAATCAAAGTCGGACTCGACGGCGAAATAAAAGTCATCAGGGAATAACGGAATGGAACTTTTCTATTCAAGGGATATCGCGGACGGCGGCCGCACTCTCGACCAGGAGGAAAGCAACCACTGCATCAGAGTGCTGCGTCACGCTGCCGGAGACGTCATCCACGTGGTGGACGGTCGTGGCGGTATCTACGAATGCAGGATAGATGACGCCTCTCCGAAGGCTGTCGGTTTCACCGTGCTGAAGGTGGAGGAAGGCTACGGCTCCCATCCCTACACTCTGCAGATGGCAGTAGCGCCTCCAAAAAACATCGACCGTTTCGAATGGTTCGCGGAAAAGGCCACCGAAATAGCCGTGGACCGCATAACCCCTTTGTTCGGCGACTATTCCGAAAGGAAAGTTTTCAAGAAGGAGCGTTGCGAGAGGATTGTGGTGGCGGCAGCCAAACAGTCCCACAAGGGTGCGGTACCTGTGGTGGACGATGCCGTGACTGTCAGGAATTTCCTGCAGCAGCCGTTCGAAGACGGAACTGCGAAGTTCATATGCTACTGCGATGATACGGACTTCCTGGGTGTGGAAAAGATTTCGATCCGGGAGGCGATGTCAAAGGCAGGCGGTGACAGGTATGTGATAATGATAGGCCCTGAAGGCGATTTCAGCCGCGACGAGATGCGTCTGGCCGTGGACAGGGGTTGGCAGCCCGTCTCGCTGGGAACCTCGAGGCTCCGCATCGAGACTGCGGCGCTCACAGCCGTGACTGCCGTTTATCTGAAACATATAGCTTGACAGCCTGATAACAAAAAAACCGGTTTCACACCGGTTTTTTTGTTGAGGTAGACGGGCTCGAACCGCCACTAAGAGGACCAGAATCTCTTGTGCTGCCATTACACCATACCTCAATGGTAGACCTCTACTGGTCAAAAGTGTGGCAAAGGTATAAAAAATTATTATTTCTCCAACAAAACTGTTGCATAAGATGCAACTCCTTCTTCTCTGCCCACATAACCAAGCTTCTCGGTAGTTGTCGCTTTCACAGAAATGCAGTCCTTGTCGACTTTCAGCACGGAGGCGATCTTTTCCCGCATCTGCAGGATGTAAGGAGCGATTTTCGGCCTCTGGAGCAACAGTGTTATGTCGGCATTGACAAGCCGCCATCCTCTCTGTGCAACAAGGTCTGCAACCCGTGAAAGCAATAGGCAACTGTCGATATTCGAATATTGAGCGTCGGTATCAGGAAAATGATGCCCGATGTCACCCAGCGCCAGCGCTCCCAGCATAGCGTCGCACAGGGCGTGTAGGATCACGTCACCGTCGGAATGCGCCACGCATCCTTTGGAATTGTCTATCTCCACGCCGCCAAGCACAAGGCGGTAGCCCGGGGCCAGGACGTGGACATCATATCCGTTGCCAACTCTGAAAGTGCCCATATTATTTGTCAGCAGTTCCCTTGATAGTCTTGATGCGGCCGTCGGGTTCGTACTCGAGTTCCACGACCTTGAGGCTGCGGAGCCAGGTGACGCCGTTGCTGGGCACGCAGTCGTGGTGGAAGAGATACCATTTGCCCTTGTATTCCACGATGCAGTGGTGTGTAGTCCAGCCTACGACCGGAGTGAGGATGACACCCTGGTATGTGAACGGACCGTAAGGGTTGTCGCCTATGGCGTAGCAGAGGAAGTGGGTGTCACCGGTAGAGTATGAGAAATAATACTTGCCGTTGTATTTGTGAACCCACGTGGCCTCGAAGAAGCGGTGAGGGTCGCCGTGCTTGAGAGGGTTGCCGTCAGCGTCCAGGATCTGCACGTCGCGCGGAGCCTCTGCGAACTGCAGCATATCGTCCGACAGCTTTGCGATCTTGGGGCAGAGTGCAGGCTCGTCGTCGGCAGGGAGCTTGATGGGCTCGATGGCGTCGTTGTTGCGGTAGCGTTGCAACTGGCCTCCCCAGATGCCTCCGAAATAGAAATAATACTCTCCCTTATCCTCCAGGATGCAGTAGTCGATACTGTATGAGCCACGGATCGGGTCGGGCTGGGGAATGAACGGACCGGTCGGGCTGTCTGCAACGGCAACGCCGCAGCGGAAGATATGGGTCTTGTCCTTTGCCGGGAAATAGAGGTAGTATTTGTCTCCCTTCTTTGCGATGTCGCAGTCCCACAGGTGGCATTTTGCCCAGGGAATGTCTTCCAGCTTGAGGATGACGCCGTGGTCCTTGAACTCGCCGTTCTCCACGTCGTCGGTGCTCAGGACGTGGTAGTCTTTCATATTGAAATGGTTGCCAAGGTCATCCTCGGGCACGCCTGAATCCCAGTCGTGAGAAGGATAGACGTAAAGACGGCCGTCGAAAACGTGTACCGACGGGTCTGCCATGTAATCAGAAGGGAAAATGTATTTCGGAGTTTTCATTTTGGAAAGTATTTGTGTCGTATTGGTAATCGATTCTTACAAATATAACAAAATCCTCCCATGAAAACGAAGATTTACCCCAACAAAAAAGCAACCGGCAAATCCGGTTGCTTCTTTTTGTTGGGGTAGCGGGACCCAGGATTGAACTGGGGACCTCATGATTATGAATCATGCGCTCTAACCAGCTGAGCTATCCCGCCATCATATTTCCGCCGAAGCGGGCAACAAAAGTAGATAAAAAACTGTAATACGCAAAATTATTTTGTCCTTTCGCTCAGACCGTTCTGCTCGAGAAGGGCCTCCGGACGCGGGTCGCGGCCCCTGAAATTGCGGTAAAGCACGTCGGCGTCTTCCAGATTGCCTTTCGAAAGGATGTTGTTCCGGAAAGAAGCGGCAACTTCCCTGTTGAAGATGCCTTTCTCCTTGAAGAGGGCGAATGCATCGGCTTCAAGCACCTCCGCCCACTTGTAGGAATAGTACCCGGCGGCATAGCCGCCCGAGAATATGTGTGTGAATTGGGGCGACATCGCAGTGCTTTCTATCACAGGCATTACGGCCGTAGGGGCGATCACTTCGTGCTCGAAATCCACGGCATTTGCAGCAGGGACATCAGTGGAAGTATACCAGGCAAGGTCTATGGCGCAGAACTGAAGCTGGCGTACGAATGCATATCCCGCGTGGTAGTTCTTTGCGGCGACCAGCCTGTCGATGAGTTCCTGGGGAATGGACTCGCCGGTCTTGTAGTGTTTCGCGAAGGTGTTGAGCCATTCGGGTTCGAAGGCCCAGTTCTCCATAAACTGCGAAGGCAGCTCGACGAAATCCCTTGCTACCGAAGTGCCGGTCAGCGAAGCATAGGAACCTTCTGCAAGCAGTCCGTGCAGACAGTGCCCGAATTCGTGCAGGAAGGTCGTCACTTCGTCGTGTGTGAGCAGCGACGGAGTGTCCGCAGTGGGTTTCGAGAAGTTGGTCACGAGCTGGATGAGCGGTCTGGTCTCCACTCCGTCTTCTATGCTGAGGTCGCGGAACGATGTCATCCACGCACCTCCGCGCTTGCTTTCCCGGGGGAAGAAATCCATATAGAGCAGCCCGAGGAAACGGGCGCCGTCACGGACCTCGTACACCTGCACGTCAGGATGGTATACCGGTATGTCATTCCGACGTTCGAACGTCAGCCCGTAGAGTGTCCCGGCCAGGCCGAAGATGGCCTCGCGTACTGCGTCGAGTTCGAAATAGGGTTTGAGAAGCTCGTCATTGACAGAATATTTCTCAGTGCGCAGTTTTTCGCTCCAGAAAGCGAAATCCCAGGGCATCAGCCGCCCTTCGAAACCGTTGGCGCGGGCATAGTCCTGCAGGTCGGCCACGTCCTTGCGGGCGTAGGGCAGGCATTTGTCCATCATATCGCCTACGAATGCGATGACTGTCTCCTTGTTCTTCGCCATCCGCTCTTCGGTGGCATAATCGGCATAGGTGTCATAGCCCAGCATTCTCGCCCTGCGGGTGCTGAGGTCGACGATCTTGCGTATGTTGGCCTCATTGTCGAACTTGTCGCCGATGCAACGCGTGTTGTATGCCTTCCACAGCCGTTCACGCAGGTCGCGGCGCGAGCTGTACTGCATAAAGGGCACGAATGACGGATGATCCAGGGTGAATACCCATCCATCCTTGCCGCGGGAGGCGGCTTCTTCTGCGGCGGCTTCCCTTACGAAATCCGGCAGCCCTTCCAGTTGCTCCTCTTCCGTCAGTTCGAGCGTGTATGCATTCGTGGCTCCAAGGGTGTTGTTGCCGAACTTCAGAGATGCTACGGACAGTTCCTCCGAAAGTTTGCTGAAGACAGCCTTGTCCTCTTTCGGAAGATTCGCTCCGTTACGGGCGTATGACTTGTATGTTTCTGAGAGCAGCCTGCTGTCCTCCTTGTTCAGGGCGAGGCTGTCCCTGCGATCATAAACGGACTTGACGCGGGAGAAGAGTTCCTCGCTGAGGGAGACATACATACTGAATTCTGTCAGCTTGGGAGCCATCTGTTCGGCAATCTGCTGCATTTCGTCATCGGTGCAGGCTTCGTTGAGGTTGAAGAATATCTCCTCCACGGTGTTGAGCTTCTTCCCGCAGCGTTCCAGTGCAAGCACCGTATTATCGAAAGTGGGCTCCTGCGGATTTGCGATTATCGCATCCACTTCGGCCTTTGCTTCGGCCAGGGCCTGTTCAAATGCGGGAACGTAATGTCTGTTTTCAATTTTGTCGAAAGCCGGAGCCCCGAAAGGGTTCCCGGACTCTACCAGCAACGGATTCTCGTTCATTACAGATGTTGTTTCAGTCAATCAAAAATACGAAAAAAGCGGTTTCAGTCCTTCCGTATCGTCACGTTTCTGTGCAGGTCTGAATAGTAGGTGAATTCATAGCAGCGGTAGGTCACCTTGCCCAGTTTATTGCGGCTGAGCGAAGTGTAATGCCCGAAATCGAACTTTTCTTCTTCCAGCAGATTTTTCGGCACCTTCCTCACCCCTGCAGAGTATAGATTTTCCAAAATTCTGCGGTTGGCGGCCAGCTTGCTGTTGACCTGGGTGATCAGGCTTTTCTCCTGTCGGTAAATCCTGTTGTGGTATGCGTTGCGGCACATATCGCTGCAGAATTTCTTGTCGCTGCGCCCATTGAAGGCATTCCCGCATTCCAGACACTTTTTCTCCATCTTCTCCATCTTGCTTGCAGTTCTACTCACTCACAGGCAAAGCTATCCCATAGCAGGGTACTTTCCTACACCGCAGGAGGCGATTTTTACGATTGCTGAAAAAGCAAACCGATTCCGGATTTTTCGGGGCTTGAGACGACCTGCTCAGACCAGTTCGCAAAGCAGAGTGGCGCTGGTGCAGTCGACGACTTTCACATTGACATAGTCGCCTGCCTTGAATCCCGAGGCTTTGAACACGCAGGCCTTGTTCTGTGAGGTGCGTCCCACCATATCCTGGTCGGAACGTTTCGAAGGACCTTCTATGAGCACTTCAAACTCTTTCCCGACATCCCGGCGGTTGCTCTCGAGCGAGAGACGGTTCTGAAGGGCGATGATCTCGTTGAGCCGGGCTGTCTTTACTTCGGGCGGAACGTCGTCGATGAAATGGCGTGCCGCCTTGGTCCCGGGCCTTTCGGAATACTGGAACATGAAGGCTGCGTCGAACCCTACCTCCCTGAACAGGCTCAGGGTGTCCTGATGGTCGGCTTCGGTCTCGCCGCAGAAACCGGCGATGACATCGGTGGTGACAGAGCAGTCAGGAATGATGCGGCGGATGGCGGCTATGCGCTCCAGATACCATTCGCGGGTATGCTTGCGGTTCATCTTCTCCAGCATTGCATTGCTGCCCGACTGCACGGGCAGATGGATGTGGCGGCAGATGTTCCTGTGTGCAGCCATGGCGTAGAGGACTTCGTCGCTCATATCCTTGGGGTGCGAGGTCGAGAAGCGGACCCTGAGCGAAGGGTCTATCAGGGCTACCTGTTCCAGCAGTGCGGCGAAGTTCATAGGCTGTTCGGAGCCTGGAGCGCCTTTCCAGTTGTAGGAATCCACGTTCTGGCCGAGAAGGCTGATCTCCCTGTAGCCGTTGGCAAACAGCTCCCGCGCTTCGTGAAGGATGGTCTGAGGGTCGCGGCTGCGCTCGGCGCCCCTGGTGTAGGGCACGACGCAGTACGAGCAGACATTATTGCAGCCTCGCATTATCGAGATATATGCGCTGACGGCATTCTTGTCCATACGTACGGGGGAAATGTCGGCATAGGTCTCTTCGTGCGACAGGATGGTGTTGATCTGCTTGCTGTCGGCAGTGACGGCTGCGATCAGCCTCGGCAGGTCGCGGTATGAGTCGGGACCGGCCACGAGGTCCACAACAGGGTGTGCGAGGAGTTTCTCCTTGAGCCTCTCTGCCATACATCCCAGGACTCCCACCACAAGTGCGGGATTTTTCTTTTTCTCAAGACGGAACACTTCGAGCCTGCCGAGTATTCTCTGCTCGGCGTTGTCCCGGATGGCGCAGGTGTTGATGAGCACGAGCGATGCATCCTCGATCTTCTCGCAAAGGGCGTATCCGGCCTTCTGCAGGATGGACAGCACCACCTCGCTGTCGTTGACGTTCATCTGGCAGCCGTAGGTCTCGATGTAGACCTGCAGGCGCTCCGGGTCAAAGATTGCCCTGACTGACTGGTATCCGTTTTGCATTACCTGGATGCTATAATTGCAACTGCAAAGATAGTTTTTTTATCTTTGCATAAAGATATGACAATGAGAACATCCCTGAAGAGACTCCTGATGCTTGTCTGCACTGCAGTCGTGCTGTGCAGCTGCACGGACTACAGCAAGATCGTCTTCAGCGATTTCCGCGTGTCTTCGGTAGATTCGCTGAAGTACAGCCTGACGGATCTGCGTGCCGTTGTCAACTCGTCCCTGACCGTCGACAATCCCTATTTCGCGATGAAGATCAAGGATTTCACCGCCGAAGTGGTGGATCCTGAAGGCAAAGCCATAGCCGACGTGAAGGTGGAAGACGGTGTGGTCCTGGACATAAACGCCAAGTCCAAGACCGAACTGCAGGCTCCCCTGCGGGTGCACGTCAGCAATCCGATGCGCCTGCTCGCACTAGGGGTGGACGCAGTCAGAGAGCTGGGCGAGGAAGGCTATGTGGTGAACTACAGCCTGGCTGCCTCCAGGGGCGGCAAGTTCCACAAGATCAACAAAAAGAATATCCCTCTGGATTCGTTCATAAAAACTGAAGAATGAAAAAACTGATCATAATAGCAGTCCTGGCCTGTATGTCGCTCTTCGGGGCGGCTGCCCAGGATGACCTTACCGTCGTTAAAGAAGCAGCGCTTGACTCGACTCTATACGGCAAGAATGTGTTTACGGTTATAGGACAGGGAAGGACCGGTCAGGGCACCATAACCATAGACCAGCCCAGTTCGCTCGTATCGGCGATGGCCACCCACAAGACCCGCAACGCTTCAAAGCAGATGAATGGTTACCGCGTCAGGATTTTCTTCGACAACAGCCGTAACGCAAGGGCGGTTTCCGAGCAGGTGGCAGGCTCTTTCTCAGCCATATACCCTTCGGTTGCCGTCTATCGTGAATATGAGAATCCCTATTTCAAGGTGACGGTAGGCAACTTCCGCACAAAGGCTGATGCCACCCGGTTCCTGCAAACGATAAAAGGACAGTTCCCGTCAGGTTTCATAGTAAGGGAGAGAATCACATATCCTAGCTTCTGACAGATATGGAAATGATCAAACAGTCTTTGCAGCAGAAGCAGATCCAGAAGCTTTCGCCTCTACAGATACAGACGATAAAGCTTCTTGAGCTGCCCACTATCGAGCTGGAGCAGAAGATCCAGAAAGAGCTCGAAGAGAATCCTGTGCTGGACGAAGTCACCGACGACAATCCCGAGGATGACGAAGGGCTTCCCAAGAAGGTTTCCCTGAGCGATTATCCCGCCGACGACCAGACACCTTCATACAAGACTTATGTAAACAACCAGGGCAAGGACCTCAAGCCCCAGTACAATACTTTCTCCGTCAAGGAGAGTTTCCACCAGAACCTTGAATCCCAGCTCGGATATTGCCATCTGACTCCGAGAGCCCGCCAGATAGCCCTGTTCATCATCGGAATGATCGACGACGACGGCTATCTGCGCCGCGACCTGCAGTCCCTGGCAGACGACATTTCGTTCCGTCTCAACATAGAGACCGACGAGAAGGAACTGGAAGACCTCCTTTCCATAATCCAGGAGTTCGATCCCGTCGGAGTGGGGGCAAGGGACCTTCGCGAATGCCTGCTGCTGCAGATCAAGGCTAAACCGCAGAGCCAGGCCCGTGACGATGCCCAGGAAATACTTGAGAACCACTTCGAGGAGTTCACGAAGAAGCATTATTCGAAGCTTCTCTCCAAGATGAAGATAAGCGAGGAGCAACTCAAGGCCGCCATCGACGAAATCGTGCATCTGAATCCCCGTCCGGGCGGTCAGATCGATGACTCATACACTGAGCAGGCCCAGCAGGTGGTCCCCGACTTCGTGCTTGAGCTTAAAGACGGAAAGCCGGTGATGTCGATGCCGCGCTTCAACGTTCCCGAGTTGAAAATCAACAAGCGCTACGCTGAGATCCTTATGGATTCGGCATCCAAGTCGACCAAAGAGGGCAAGGAAGCCGTGACCTTCGTCAAGCAGAAGCTCGATTCCGCCAAATGGTTCATCGAGGCCATCAAGCAGAGGCAGCGCACCCTGCAGAACACTATGAACGCCATCATAGAGTTCCAGTACGATTTCTTCATCGACGGCGATGAGACCAAGCTCAAGCCGATGGTTCTCAAGAATATCGCAGAGCGCACCGGACTGGATATATCGACCATTTCCCGTGTTGTCAGCAGCAAGTACATCCAGACCCATTTCGGCATCTATCCCTTGAAGTATTTCTTCTCTGAAGGCCTTATGACCGAGAGTGGAGAGGAGGTTTCGACCCGTGAAATCAAGAAGATCCTCACTGAGAGCATAGAGGCGGAGGACAAGTCCAAGCCGCTGACCGACGAGGAGCTGGTGACCGTCCTCACGGACAAGGGTTACAAGGTTGCCCGACGGACCGTGGCGAAATACAGGGAGCAGCTGAACATTCCTATAGCGCGCCTGCGCAAAGAGATATAATCTATTTGTATAGGAATCTCTTGATGCTCATCTTCGGGGTCTTTTCGAAAGGCTCGCCGACGAGCTCGACCTTGGCGATCTGGCTGTAGCCCGGCAGTACGCGGTTGGCGGCGGCCCTGATCTTTTCGGGAATCTCGGCAACGGCTTCTGCGCCGAGGCCTTCCTTCCTGATTGCTTCTGGATCGAGATAAACCAGCGCTACTATCTTGCCGTCGCGGTCAACCACGACGCTCTCGGCAACGAAAGGCTGGTTGTTGATGATGGCCTCCAGCTCCTCGGGATAGATGTTCTGGCCGTTTGCACTGAGGATCATACTCTTGCTGCGTCCCTTGATGAAGATGTTGCCGTCCTTGTCCATTATGCCGAGGTCTCCTGTGCGCAGGAAGCCGTCCTCGGTGAAGGCGTTTGCAGATGCCTCGGGATTCTTGAAGTATCCGATGCAGATGTTCTCGCCCTTTGCCTGGATTTCACCGGCAATGTGCTGGGGGTCTTCTGAGTCGATGCGGACTGTCGCGCAGTCTACCGCCTTGCCGCAGGAACCCGCTACATATTTGGTCCAGTGCTCATAGGCCAGCAGAGGGCAGGCCTCCGTCATGCCGTATCCTACGAGATAAGGGAACTTGATGCGTTTGAAGAGTTTCTCGACCTCGGGGTTGAGGGCGGCGCCACCCATTATGAACTCCAGTACGTTGCCGCCGAATGCAGATACAAGGCCGTCCTTGACTTTCTTGTAAATGATGTTGTTCAGGCCGGGAATCTTGGTGAGAACCTTGACGACAGGTTTGTCGAGAGTGGGTTTCACCTTGCTCTTGTAGATTTTCTCCATTACGAGGGGAACGGTAATGAGCAGGTAGGGCTTGACCTCGGCGAATGCCTTCATCAGGGTTGCGGGGGTCGGAGCCTTGCCGAGCCAGTAGATGCCTGTACCGTTGCAGAGGGGATAGATGAACTCGATGACGAGGCCGTACATATGGGCCATCGGAAGCATCGACACCATCTTGTCTCCGGCGGGTACGTGTCTCTGGCTGTAGTCTACGTTTGCGCTGAAGTTGCGGTAGGTCAGCATTACTCCCTTGGGGGCTCCGGTAGAGCCTGAGGTGTAGCTTATGGTAGACAGGTTGTCCCAGTTGTCGGTGGGGAATACTACATTGTCGGGACCGTAGCCGCCTTTCCATTTGGCGTCGAAGAGGGCGTCCATAGTCTCGTATGTCTTTCTTGTTTTGTCGTCTTTTGCCCAGAGGCAGCTCCAGTTGTCAACGTCGATGGCGATGCGCAACTGCGGCATCTTGCCGAGGTCCATCTTCTTCCATTTGGCCTCGTTGGTGAAGATGGCTATGCTCTCTGAGTGGTCGACAAGGAAAGATGCACTTTCGGGAGTAAAGTCGGCAAGTAGGGGGACAATGACGGTCTCGTAGGTGTTGACGGCCATATAGACCATGCCCCAGCGGGCACCGTTTCCTGAATAGAGGGCGATTTTCTCACCTTTCTCAAACCTGAGAGCCTCGAAAGCGAGGTGGAACTTCTCGATTTGAGTGGCCATCTGGCCATAAGTGAAAGATTCGCCGCCTATCGTGTTGAGAGCGACCTTGTCCCAGTACTTGCGCGTGGCATCCTGGAGTCTTTGTAGATAGTGAGGATATGCCATAATTAAAAAAAACTATAACTGCGCCAGCAAAAGTATCGGCTGGGGCACTTTATTTAAAACAATTGTGACCAACGCTTTCTATATTTGACCAAATCGATCCAATATGTGACAAAAAGGCTATATTTGTGACAAAATTGGAGGAGACGGATTTTCGTCACACCGCATGCAAATTTGGATTTTCGGCATTCAGGATATGAAAACTAACGATCGCCTGCTTGGCAAATACAGCAGTCAGCTATGGTATATCATACTGATTCCCCTGTTCTTCCTGGTCTTCGTGATAGCCTACAAGCCATTCGATATCGAGGACAGCGTCTTGTGCAACTACCCCGCGGTCTGGGCTGACGCGAATGGCCGCTACCAGTTCAACATCGTGATAATAATGTGTATCATACTGATGGTGCTGGTGCTCTCAAGAACCCTGCTCTATATATTGAGAAGGAGTCTGAGCAAGGACGGAGGCAACTATTTCATATGGATTTCCGGCGAGTTCCTGGCAATGACGCTTTTCACTGCGCTGTATGTGACGCTCATTACCAAAGGCGCGCTTACCTATTTCAACGCATTGCTGTATTCCTTTATCTACCTGCTTGCCGTCCTGATTTTTCCCTATGCGCTGATCACCCTCTCGCAGCTGCTCAAATCGGCTGCGGTGTCGAAGGCTGCCATTGTGGATGACACCAGCAGCCGCGTGCGTTTCTATGACGACAAGCACACCCTCAAGTTCGTCGTGGCAGCCTCTGCGATCCTGTATATCGAAGCGCAGGAGAATTACGTTCGGATCTATTATATGGATGCGGACCAGGTCAAGAGCTATCAGCTCAGGGCTACGATGAAGAAGCTGGAGGAGAGCCTTACGACCAACGGACTTGTCAGGTGCCACCGTTCCTATTTCATCAACCCGAGCCATATCCACGCTTTGCGCAAGGATAAGGACAACTACATTTACGCTGAGATCGACGATCTGGCACATACCGCGATCCCTATCAGCAAAAAATATTACGATGAGGTGAGCGAACAGCTCTAAATCTGCCATTAATTGTGTAAAATTGCAGTCATGCTGAAAAAAATACTACCCGATGTCATAGCCATAGCGGCTTTTGTCATCATCTCATTTGCTTATTTTACTCCTGCAGTCCTCCAGGGTCGCGTTCCGGCCGGTGACGACCACGTCGGAGTCATAGGTGCTAACCAGGATGCAGTGGAATACAAAGCCGAGACGGGAATCACTTCCAGATGGACCAATTCCATATTCGGTGGAATGCCAAACTATCAGATGTCTCCGAGCTATGACTCTCTGACTCCGCTATGGATTCTTGGAAAGGTCTATCACCTGTTCCTGCCGAAATATGTATGGTATCTGTTCGTGCTGCTGCTGGGCTTCTACATAATGCTCAGGGTGCTAGGCATTCCGGTGCTGCTGTCTTTCCTCGGAGCGGTCGTGTGGGCCTTTTCATCATATTTTCTGATCATTATCGGCGCCGGCCACATTTGGAAGGTGTACGTTCTGGCGTATGCTCCTCCCACCATCGCGGGAATACTGCTCACATATAGGGGAAAATATATTGCCGGAGGATTGATGGCGGCATTTTTCGCCGCCATGCAGATATACGGCAACCACCTCCAGATGTCATATTACTTCCTCTTCGTCATTGCCCTGCTGGTCATTGCGGAGGCGGTGATCGCAGTGCGGGAAAAGCAGATTCCGCGCTTCCTGAAGGCTACCGGCGTGCTGGTCATAGCTGCCGTGCTGGCCATTGGAATGAACATATCCAATCTCTACCATACATACGAATACAGCAAGGAGACGATGAGGGGTGGAAGCGAGCTTGTGAAAGCTGACAGCGAAAACCAGACTGCCGACGGTCTTGACAGGGATTACATAACCCAATGGAGCTACGGCATCGGCGAGACCTTCTCCCTTCTTGTGCCTGATGTAAAGGGCGGATCGTCGAGCATCCCCCTGAGCAGCCACAAGGCTGCCATAAGGAAGGTGGCTGCGAACAACAGGCAGTATGTCGGCCAGTTCGGTTCGTACTGGGGAGAGCAGCCAGGCACTTCGGGTCCCGTCTATGTCGGGGCTTTCGTGCTGTTCCTGTTCGTGCTTGGTCTCTTCATTGTGAAAGGTCCTGTCAAATGGGCGCTGTTTGCCGCTACTGTGCTGTCCATACTTCTCAGCTGGGGACATAACTTTATGTGGCTCACCAACCTGTTCATCGACCATATGCCGCTTTACAGCAAGTTCCGGACGGTGTCATCGATACTGGTAATTGCGGAATTCACCATTCCTTTCCTGGCAGTGCTGGCCGTCAAACAGATTGTTGACGATCCGACGGTCCTCAAGAGGCGCAAAGGCGCATTCTGGGGCAGCGCGGCGCTCACCGGGGGCATAGCATTGCTGTTCGCGCTGCTGCCGAAAGTTTTTTTCCCGAGCTATGTGTCAGGAGCGGAAATGTCTGCCCTCGCTTCGCTTGACGAACAGTCCAGGACGCTGCTGACCGGATGGATTGAAGATGTACGTGTGGCCATATTCACAGCCGACGCCTGGCGCAGTTTCGCCATAGTTGCTGTCGGAGTTGCCATCCTTCTCCTTTTACGCGCCGGCAAACTGAAGGCAAACCTGGCTGTCGCCCTTTGCGCGCTGCTATGCTTCGTGGATCTATGGTCAGTTGACAAGCGCTACCTGAATGACAGTATGTTCATCAGCCCCAGATCTTTGAACCAGGTTGCCGAAAAGACAGCCGCCGACGAGTTTATCCTCAATGACAAAGATCCCGACTACCGCGTGCTGAACCTGTCCGCAAACGTGTTCAACGACAACACCACTTCATACTGGCACAAGAGTGTCGGCGGCTACAGCGCAGTGAAGCTCCGCCGCTATCAGGAGGTGATAGAAGAACATATCACTCCCGAGATAATGACGCTCTACGACGAGGTCGGCAAGACGGAAGGTGATCTTGGCGCGATAGACATTACCAAGTTGCCCGTGCTCAATATGCTCAACACCCGCTACATAGAGTTTCCTCTTTCAAGTGGTGAGGCAATGCCTATCGTCAATCCGAACGCTCTCGGAAACGGCTGGTTCGTGGACAGGGTGATCCCCGTCGACAATGCCAACGCCGAACTGAGTTTCCTCCACGGAATCAACCCCGCTGAAGTGGCTGTGGTTGACAAGTCATTCCTTGATGCCGTCGGCAATGGCGGTGCCGAAGGAACGGTGACGCTGACCGAATATGCTCCCAACCGCCTGGTATACGTCACAGACAGCGAAAAGCCTGGAACGGTGGTGTTCTCTGAAGTGTACTATCCTTCTTGGCAGGCCTTCATAGATGGAAACGAAGTGAAGGTGGGTCGTGCCGACTATATCCTCCGTGCTCTTGCCGTTCCCGCCGGACAGCATAAGATTGAGTTTGTCTTCGATCCGGTTTCGCTCAAGAAGACGGAAAGACTTGCCGGAATGTCATTCGGCATCCTGGTATGTCTGGCTCTGGTTTATGCTGGATATACCTGCAGCCGTTATTTGAAGAGAAGACGCACTGCGAACCAGGCGTGATGAAGCAGGGTGCTGGGCAGTCCGTAGTGCCTGCGCATTATGGCGAAGCGCTCTTTCAGTGATGCCTTGCGGTTGTCGATTGTGACTCCGCTGCCGTCCTCCAGATAATCCGCAACGATAAGATGGGTGTTGTGGAGGGTATCGGCCTTTTTCATCACTCTTATGCACCAGTCAACATCGGCGGAAAAACGGTATCTCAGGTCATAGGGCTCGGCAATGTCCCTGCGGGCGTAGAATGCCTGATGGCAGACCAGCATCCCGTTCTTGAAACTCTTCCAGTCGAGATGTTCGGGAGGGTTAAGGCGGCGCATGCCGTAGATTTCCCCGGCCATATTGGTAAGGGCGGTGTTTCCGTAAATCACGCCGGGCAGCTTGTCCAGTTTCTGCACCTGTGCTGCAATCTGCTCCAGGGTCGTGTCCTCGTGGAACCGGTCGCCCGCATTCATAAAGAGGACATAGTCGCCAGTGGCCAGCTTGAGGCCCTTGTTCATCGCGTCGTACAGGCCTTTGTCGGGTTCGCTTACCAGGATGTCGATATTGTCGCGGTAGCGTGAGATGATTTCAAGAGTGGAATCTTTCGATGCACCGTCGACGATTATGTATTCCTTGTCCGTCCACGTCTGTCCGGTCACGCTGCGAAGCGTGCGTTCAATCGTGGCCGAGGCGTTGTAGCATATGGTTATGATGGTATATTTCATTGGAAAAGGGAGATGTATTGACGAGCTACTGCACTTTCGCTGTAACGGCTTATGACGCTTTGCCGCAGATCCAGGGCAGGAAGATGGTGATTGAATGCCCAGGCGATACCTTCCGCCAGACTCTCTGCAGACAGTCTTTGCGCCAGAAAACCATTCTGTTTATGTGTAATGATGTCTGTCTGCCCGCTGCCATCGAAAGAAACAGGGATACTTCCGCAGGCCATGGCTTCAATCAGAGTCTGTCCGAAAGTTTCGTATAAGGAGGAAGATACGGTTGCGTCTGAGGCAGAGTAGACTTGCGACAGGTTGCTGGCATCGGCTATATATCCCAAATAACTATAAGGGACGGGAATATTATCGAGTACGGAGTTGTCCCTTACCCTGCCGAACAGCAGCAGACGGATGTCTTCTGCCTTGAATTGCCCGGAAACGACCAGCAGACGCAGGGCTTCAGTCAGATATCCGAAACCTTTTATGGGATCGTCGATGCGGGCGGCTCCAAATGCCAGGACATAACGTTCGTGAATTCCTGATATCCTGCGGGCTTCGGAGCGGTCGATGATATTGAACTGCGCCAGAGGCAGCACGTTGGGAATTACGCGTACGGGAAAACGTCCGGTAAGTGCACTCTTTGATGCCTTGTCTTCCAGCCAGCTGCTTACGGCCACAAAAGTAAGATTGCCGGCCTTTTCAAACATCTTCAACTTGCGCTGGAATATCCTGAACGACAAGTCTCTCTTGCCCGGGAATCGCAGGAAGGGGCAACCGCCGCATTCTGAGCCGAAAGCATTGCATTCGTATGCGTGATGGCAAATGCCGGTGCAGGGCCACATATCGTGCATCGTCCATATCACCGGCTTACCGGACTTCAATATTTTTCCGATGATTTTCAGTGAGAGCATTCCCTGGTTCACCCAGTGAAGGTTGATCACATCTGCCTCGATGAACTCTCTGGTCCTGGTGATGTCAATACCGCTGTTTGCAATTGACACCTTGAACAGATTATTACGGTCCAGGGCATTGCATAGCCATATGACGAATCTCTCCCATAAGAAACACCATCTTCTGTTCAGCCAGTTTCCTACAGGAATGACTCCTTCGTCGTGGCTTTCTGCATTGCGGACCATCATATGTGCGTCAACGCCTTCGCTGCGAAGGGCTTTCAGGATGCGTCCGCAGGCGATTGCGGCGCCTCCTGTGGTTTCGGAAGTATTAACCAGCAGTACGTTCATAGATGCACGAAGTTATACGAAGGTAGCAATAATCCTTAAATTGTTTAAATTTGTATGATATGGCAGGTTCAGAACTGAAGACAAAGACTATCAGAGGACTCTTCTGGGGAGGCTTCAACAGCGGCGTGAAGCAGGTCGTCAGCGCGCTGATAGGCCTTGTGCTGCTCAGCAAGCTGACTCCCGGCGACTACGGTCTGGTGGGAATGCTTGCCATCTTCACCGGTATTGCCGGCACTCTGCAGGAAGGCGGCTTCACCTCTGCGCTTGCCAACCGAAAGGAGTTCAGCCACGACGATTTCAACTCCGTATTCTGGTTCAACAACCTCATCAGCATCCTGATGTATGTGGTGCTGTGGTTCTGCGCTCCGCTCATCGCCGGATTCTATGACCAGCCTGAACTGGTGACTATTTCCCGCGTGCTCTTCCTCGCATTCGTGTTCAACGGTATGTCACTGGCGTACAACGCATATCTGTTCCGATTCCTGATGGTGCGAGAAAAGGCGGCGATCGAGATAATCTCAAGCATAGTTGCCGGCCTGGCAGCCATCATCCTGGCCATCAAGGGATATGGCTACTGGGCGCTGGTGGTCAATACAGTGCTGATGAGCTTCGTAGCATCGCTGCTCAGGATAATAATAGTTCCGTGGCAT
Organism: Bacteroidales bacterium; assembly: GCA_017429475.1. Classification (GTDB taxonomy): domain Bacteria; phylum Bacteroidota; class Bacteroidia; order Bacteroidales; family UBA932; genus Equibacterium. Next base: position 95,967 of record JAFROX010000002.1, on the reverse strand, counting down.
CCTACTCTCAAATTGAATTTCCATCCTGTATGGGAGATGTTCGGCTTCAGCTTCAAACTCGTCATCGCCTCGTTCGTGACCCAGCTGCAGAACAACATATTTTCCGTAGTGCTCGGCAGGGCGTATACAGAGAGGGAGGTGGGTTTCTACTCCCAGGGAAACAAATGGACAGTGATGGGGCAGACGATGATTTCAGGTACCGTAAACAGCGTTGCCCAGCCAACGATGGCCAAAGTTGTGGACAATGCCGAAAGAAGCCTGAAAGTATTCCGCAAGTTTATGAGGCTGACTGCCTGTATGGTTTGTCCGGCGATGCTTGGCATTGCCTTCATAGCTCCGCAGCTAATCCAGGTCATCAATCCCGAATTCATGCCGAGCGTTCCTGTGATGCAGTTCATAAGTATCGGCTGCATCGCCCTCTCGCTTTCGAATATGTATTCCCAGATGAACATCGCTCACGGCCGTTCCGACCTGAACCTGCTCATCACCGTCATAGGGGCGGCCCTTCAGATAGCGATGGCGTTCGTGGTGTACAGGTATGGAATAAACGTGATTGCCATTTCGATCGCCGCCTGCAATTTCGTGGTCCTGGCTGCCTGGCAGCTGATCAGCGGAAGACACGTGGGATATACGCTGCCTATGTTGCTGATGGACGTGCTCCCATATGCAGGGCTGGCCATCCTGGTGGTGACTGTCACTTACTTTGCGACCAGATTCGTCCATAATGCGGCCTTGCTGCTCTGCGCCAAGATAATTGTCACAGTGGTCCTTTACGTGCTCGCCCTGAAGTTTCTCGATTCTGCAATCTATCGCGAGGCCCGCGTGTTCATCAAGAGGCACTGGCGCCGTTAGCCCCTATGCGATATTGCCGTAGCTGCCTGCGCAGCTCCTTCTCCCTGCCTCCGCACAGGGAGTCCAGCAGCGCGTGGAATTCCGGTCCGTGGTTCAGCTGTTTCAGGTGGCAGAGTTCGTGGAGCATCACGTAATCCCTCAGCTCCTCGGGCAGACGCATAAGCTGCATGTTGAGGTTGATGTTGCCTTTCGTGCTGCAGCTTCCCCAGTTGGACACGTTGTTCTTGATGAATACTTTGTTGTAACTGAAACCGTGCTTTGCGGCAAGCGTGGCAAGCCGCGGTACGAGCCAGGCCTTGGCCTCGGCCCGAAGAGCCTCGTCCGGAACGGCTTTGCGCCTTCTTCGGCGAATGCGGCGCAACGGAGTGAAGATGCGGATTATCACTTGAAGCGAAGCTGGTCGAAGGTCAGTTTCTTGCCGCTGAGGAAGAACTTCAGCAGGATGCTGCCGCGAAGGTGGCCGATGTCGTTGAATTCTTCAGAGAAAACGGAATGGTCTTCAACTTTCTTCAGTCTGCGGTAGTCGCGGTGTGCGCGGAATACGGCCTTGAAGGAATCCCATCTGAAAGTGACCAGATATACCATCGCAGAGCAGAAATCAAGAAACTTGCGGGTGGTGATGATGCTCCAGCGCACGTTGCCCGGAAGGTTCTTGTAGAGCATCAGCAGGTTGTTGCGGTAGTTGTAATACAGCTTCTGAGGGGCGTTGTTGGGCAGGGTGCCGCCGCCTACGTGGTAGACCTTGGCCTGGGGAACGGCCCAAACTTGGAATCCGAGCAGTTTGGCGCGCCAGCAGAAGTCTATTTCTTCCATATGGGCGAAGAACAGGTCGTCAAGACCGCCGAGATGGTGGTAGAGCGAAGATCGCACGACCATACAGGCTCCTGTAGCCCAGAAAATCTCTTCTTCCTCGTCGTATTGGCCGTGGTCTTTCTCTATGTTGCTCAGGATACGTCCGCGGCAGAAAGGATAGCCGAAATGGTCGATGAAACCACCGCAGGCTCCGGCATATTCGAAAGTGTCCCTGGCCGACTCCGACAGTATCTTGGGCTGGCAGATTCCGGCGTCGGGGTTGTCCTCCATAAAGTTGATGAGGGTCTCGGCCCATCCTGGCGTGACTTCCACATCGGAATTCAGCAGGATGTAATAGTCGGCCTCAATTTCCCGGAACGCGCGGTTGTATCCTTCCGTGAAACCGTAGTTGCGGTCGAACTCGATAAGCTGTACATCGGGATGTTCGGCTTTCAGCCATTCAACCGAGCCGTCGATGGAGCCGTTGTCAGCGACCACGAGGAAGAAGTTCTCCTTCGGGGTACAGTCCTCCAGCACGGGCAGGAACCGCTTCAGGAAATGCAGTCCGTTCCAGTTGAGTATGACTATCGCCGTATCCATAGGGAATACAAATTTATAAGATTTTTAGGCAATCAAAGAATTTCGGGCAGAATAAACAGCCGGTTGCTGTTAGAGCCCTTCAAGAGAATTGTCCTGTCCTTTAGAGGATTCTCTTCCAGCCATTGGCGGAGGGCTTCGGCGCTGTCGAAGAACTTTGCACACGCTGCTTCCGGCACATCGGCTGCTGCTGCCTTGAACTCGCCGCGGCCGACGAGGAACAGTTCACCCGTGATGCCGCAGGCTTTGCGCAATACGTCGGCGTGGGCCTGTCGCGAGAACTCTCCGAGCTCATACATATCGCCGAGGATCAGCACCTTGTTTCCGAAGTCCGTGGCGGCGAAATTGTCGAGCGAAGTGAGCATGCTTGTGTGGTTGGCATTGTAGGCATCCACGATGAGGGTATTGCTTGCCGTAGAGACCATCTGAGAACGGTTGTTGGAAGGCACGTATGCCTCGATCGCTGCAATGGCGGCATCCTCTTCAACCCCGAAATGCCTTGCCACGCAGAGGGCGGCCAGCACGTTGTCGGCGTTGTAGGCTCCGACCAGACGGGTCCGTATCACGCGGCCGCCGGGCATTTCGATTCTCAGGAACGGCTCCTGCACGTTTGCCGGCAGTATCTTCACGCCCTGGTATTTCACTCCGTAGGCTATCCTGACCAGTTTGTCGCGTGTCTTCACCATCGAGCAGATGTCGCTGCTGTCCGCATTGTAGAAGACCGTGCCGGATGTGGCGTTGAGGAAGTCATAAAGTTCGCCTTTGGTCTTCTTGACGCCCTCGAACGAACCGAATCCTTCGAGGTGGGCGCGGCCTACGTTGGTGATGAGTCCGCAGGTGGGAAGGGCCATCGAAACGGAAGACGCTATCTCCCAGGGATGGCTGGCTCCCATTTCCACAATGGCAATCTGGTGCTCTCCGTCCAGTCCGAGCAGGGTGAGGGGCACTCCGATGTGGTTGTTGAGGTTGCCCTTGGTGCAGAGGGTTCGGTATTTTGCACTCAGAACGGCGTTGACCAGTTCCTTGGTGGTGGTCTTGCCGTTCGTTCCGGTGATTCCTACCACGGGAATCTCGAAATGCATACGGTGGATCCTGGCAAGCTGCTGCAGGGCCTGCAGGGTGTCAGGAACTTTTATGAAGCGGTCGTCAGCGCCTTCGGGAGTCCTTTCGACCACGGCGTAGGCGGCACCCTGTTCAAGGGCTGCCTCTGCAAAGTCGTTGCCGTCGAAATTTTCACCCTTCAGGGCAAAGAACACTGAGCCTGGAACTATGCGGCGGGTGTCAGTGCACACCTTGCTTCCGCATTCCAGAAAAATGTCGTACAAGTCTTTCATAAGCTATTTGGTGCCTGTGGATCCGAAACCGCCGGCGCCGCGGGTGCTTTCGTCAAGAACCTCTACTTCTTCCCACTCGACGTGCTCGTGACGGGCGATAACCATCTGTGCGATCCTTTCTCCGGGCTCTATGGTGAACGGGTCCTTCGACAGGTTGACCAGCAGCACGCATATTTCGCCGCGGTAGTCGGCGTCGATGGTGCCGGGACTGTTGGTCACGCTGAGTCCGTGCTTGGCTGCCAGTCCGCTTCTCGGACGTATCTGGGCTTCATAGCCTTCAGGGAGCTGGATGAACAGACCTGTGGGAATCATCGTGCGCTCCAGCATTCCGAGTGTCACGGGCTCTTCGATGTTGGCCTTCAGGTCCACTCCTGCCGAGTAGGGAGTGGCGTAGGCAGGAGAGGGGTATTTCGATTTGTTGACGATCTTAACTTTCATATGTCGGGTGGTTTGAGGCTTTCAGTTTAATTCTGCGATAGTACAGGACGCTGATCGCTACGGGAACCAGATAGCAGAGCAGAAGCAGGGTCTGTACGCCCAGCTTGGGCCACAGCGAGAGTTCTGGCACGAACAGCGAGCCGATATATATTCCCAGTCCGAGCAGGATGCAGAGGAATATCTGTACCCAGTTGTAGGGTATGGGGTAGTATTTGTTTCCAAGCCACAGGGATATTGCCATCATCACGACGTAGCTTGCTACGTGGCCCCATGCAGCCGCATAGTAGCTGAAGCGGGGCATGAATATTATGTTGATGGCGAGTGTGACGACCAGGCCGGCAAGGGTGATCCAGACGGCATAGCCGGTCTTGCCGCTCAGCTTGTACCACATGCTTATGTTGAACTGCATTCCCAGCAGCACATAGGCCATAAGCATTATGGGCGTAATGGCGAGGCCTTCGCGGAAGTTGCGGCCGAGGATGAGACCGATCTCGTCGAGATAGAGCGTTACCACCAGGAATCCGAACATGCAGAAGGCCACGAAATAGCTCATCACCTGTGCGTAAAGGGCCTTGTTGTCCTTGTCTTTTTCCCTCTGGAAGAAGAATGGCTCCGCCGCATAGCGGAACATCTGGACGAAGAGGGACATAATGACGGCAATCTTCACTCCGGCCTGATATACACCCAGGTCGGCACGCCACAATTCCGGATCGGCGTTGAGGAATCGCATCAGGATGCGGTCCATAAAGTCGTTCAGCACTCCGGGCAGGCCCGCTATCATAAGCGGCAGCGAGTAGATCAGCAGCGATTTCGCGAGCTCTTTGTCCAGATGGAAGTGCAGCCTGTGGACCTCCGGCAGAAGCAGGAGCAGGCACACCAGGCAGCTCACCAGGATGGCGAAAATCGCGTAGGTATAGTCGGGAGTGGCACTCACGAAATTGAGCATCCAGCTGTCAGGATGAGATGCGGCGAATTTGGGGAAGAGTAGGTAGAGCATCAGGTTCACCCCAAGTTCAGTAAAGATTTTCAAGGTCTTTATGATGGCGAACTTGATGGCCTTGTGCTCGTATCGCAGCCTGGCAAAGATTATGGCCGTAATGGTGTCTATCCACAGGATGAGCCCCACATACTTGATGACGCGTCCGTTGCCTTCATATCCGAGTGCGGTCGAAATGCCGCCGGAGAAAGACGAGACGCAGATGTAGAACACGGCGCACAGGATGAAGACTATGGAGAAGGCCGTGGAGAATACCTTCGGGGAGTTATTTATCTCCTTGATGGTGGCGTAACGGAAGCACCCCGTTTCGAGTCCGAGGGCGAGGACTACCTGCAGTATGGCGATATATGACAGGAATTCCGTAACCACTCCATAGTCGGAGCGGCTCAGAATTGCGGTGTAGAGGGGAACCAGCAGGAAGTTGACGACACGGGCCAGAATGGTGCTCAGACCATATATGGCGGTTTCGCCTGCCAACTGTTTCAACGGATTTGCCATCTCGGAGTCAGAATACCATACAAAAATAGGAAATTTGGCTAAATTTGCCCTGCAAATAATCAACATTATGAAACGAGTACTCGCATTATCACTGATTGTAACAATGGCACTTTTATTCACAGGTTGCAAGAACGGCAACAAGACCCCCGAAAAAGATATCAATGCAGACCAGCCCTCTTTCTCACAGGGCGAAGTACAGGAGCCCGAGGCTGTCGTCGAAGAGCCTGTCTTCAAGATTTCCACCTCAAAGGGTGACATCGTTGTGAAACTTTACAAAGAGACTCCGCTTCACCGCGACAACTTCGTGAAGCTGGCAAAGAGCGGTTATTATGACGGAATGCTCTTCCACCGCGTCATCAAGAACTTTATGATACAGGGCGGAGATCCCTTCACCAAACAGGAAGGCAAGGAAGCTCAGTATGGCACAGGCGGACCCAACTACACCATCCCCGCCGAAATCGTTCCCGGCAAGACCCACAAGAAAGGCGCCCTGGCTGCAGCCCGCAGGGGTGACAATGTCAATCCCGAGAAAGCTTCTTCAGGTTCGCAGTTCTATCTTGTTCAGAGCGAGGACGGCTGCAAACATCTGGATGGAGAATACACCATTTTCGGTGAAACGATTTCCGGCCTTGACGTCATCGACAAAATCGCCTCTGTAGCCACCAACAACCGCAATCTTCCTCTCGAGCCTGTAAAAATTATTTCAGTTAAGGAAGTGAAAGAATAAATTGTGGCACGCCTATTGCTTTAACCTAAGTCAAGTTTTTCATAGGTTAAGTTTTTAGGTTAAAATAATAATGGCCGCTTCCCGAAAGGAGCGGCCCTTATTATTATATGCTTCCCTGTTCTAGAGAACCTGGAAGTCAAGTGCCTTGAGGTCTTCGTCGCGTGACGAGCTGCCGTAGAGGATCTGGTATTTGCCGGCCCTCGGTGCAAGTTCGTCAATAGCTGCGCTGTAGTATGCGAATGCATCTGGCTCCAGTGCGATCTTCACGCTTGCGGTCTGTCCGGCTGCGATGTTGACTCTCTTGAATCCCTTGAGGGCCTTGATAGGAGCGTCAGGATTGTCGAGACTCTTCACATAAATCTGGATAACCTCATCGCCGTCCATCTTGCCGGTGTTGGTGACGGGAACGGTGATCTCGACGCCCTTGCCGGCCTTTACTGATTTCTTTGACAGAGAGGCGTCGCCATAGGCGAACTTGGTATAGCTGAGGCCATAGCCGAAAGCGTAGAGGGGCTTGCCGGAGAAGTAGCGGTAAGTGCGGTTCTCCATGCTGTAGTCCTTGAAGTCAGGAAGCTGGCTGGTAGAAGCGTAGAAGGTCACAGGAAGACGCCCTGCAGGGTTGTAGTCGCCGAAGAGGATGTCAGCCACTGCGATACCTGCCGCCTGTCCGCCGTACCAGGCCTGGAGAAGGGCGTTGTACTGGTTCTCGATGGGGCCGAAACCGATGGCGCTGCCGGTGCAGTTCACGAACACGACGGGTTTGCCGGTAGAATGCATAGCCTGGAGCAGCTTGACCTGAGGATCGGGAAGTTCGATCTTGGTGCGGTCACCGCCTGAGAATCCGTCGTAAGTCACCATCATTTCCTCGCCCTCGAGCTGTGCTGAGAGGCCGCCTACCATAATGATTACGTCTGCGTCGGCAACCTTTGCTGCAATCTCGTTGTAATCGGGAAGCTTGCGCTGGCTGAGGTTGAAAGCGAAGTATGCGGTGCCGGTCTCACCCTTGCAGAAGTCGATGGCTACCGTGTAGGTGCGTCCTTTCACAACGGGGAATGAAGTCTGCGGAACCTGGCCTCGGCCGAAACGGGCTGTGGTGGGCTCTTTCTGCTCGGCTACGGTCTTTCCGTTCACGGTGAATTTCCAGGCGTCGTTACCGCGGATGCTGTAGTTCATGTCACCGGTGAAGTCTGCGATGAATGTTCCGGTGTAGCGTGCCGAGAAGTTGGTCATCTCGACGCCGGGAGCGAAGCGGTAGTCGCCTGAGGTGCGGAGGTTGAGGTTTGTATAGTCAGCTGTGGCCACGGGAGCGCCAGACATCGTAGTGTTGTTGAAGTATTCGCCGTGGAGTCCCTTGCCGCCGTTGAGATCAACCATATGGTCGACTGTCAGATAGGGATCGGCAAGCTCGCAGCCTTTTTCATAGATGATGTTCACACCCGGAACAGCCTTCTTGAGGGCATTGAGGATCGAGAGGGTGTTCTCTGCGGTGGGAGTACCGCTGTAGTTACCGTTCTGCATTCCGGCATTGTCGGCGTTGGGTCCTACTACGGCGATGGTCTTGGTGCTCTTTGAGAGAGGAAGGATGCCGTCGTTCTTGAGGAGGACCATAGCCTCGCGGGCTGCCCTCTGTGCCATTGCAGTATGCTCGGGGCTACTCATAGTCTCAGCACCGAGATTTGCCCAGGGATCCATCGCCTCAGGGTCGTGGAGACCGAGTTCGAAGCGGCTGGTGAAGATGCGGCGCAGGCTGACGTCGAGGTCGCTCTCCTTGATGAGGCCGTCGGCAAGAGCGGTCTTGAGGGCCTTGTAGCTGGTGCCGCATTCGATGTCGGTGCCTGAGAGCACGCCGTCCACGCTGGCGGTTGCAGCATCGGGATGGGTCTCGTGCTGTCCCCTGGTGTAGAAGTTGTTGATGGCGCCGCAGTCAGAAACCACGAGATGCTTGTATTCCCATTTGTTGCGGAGGATGTCGACGAGGAGCCTGTCGTTGCCGCAGCAGGGTTCGCCTTCGTAGCGGTTGTATGCGCACATCACTTCCTGTACGTCGGCTTCGGTCACGAGCTCCTTGAAAGCGGGGAGGTAGGTCTCCCAGAGGTCGCGCATCGAAACGTATACGTCATCTCTGTGGCGGCCTGACTCGGGACCGCTGTGCACTGCGTAGTGCTTTGCGCAGGAGTGGGTCTTGAGATATCTCTTGTCGTTGCCCTGCATTCCTCTTACGGTGGCGCTTCCCATAGTGCCTGTCAGGTACGGGTCCTCGCCGTAAGTCTCCTGGCCGCGTCCCCAGCGGGGGTCACGGAAGATGTTGATGTTCGGGCACCAGAACGACAGTCCCTGGTTCCAGATGCCTCCGGTAGCCTCGGTCTTGTCCATCTGGTTGTGGTTTGTGATGTTCCAGTGGGCGCGGGCTTCGTCGGATACCATCGTGTAGATGTCATACTGCATATCCTGGTCGAAGGTTGCAGCCAGGCCGATCGCCTGGGGAAAAACTGTGGCACCGCTGGTGCAGATGCCGTGGCAGGCCTCTGACCACCAGTTGTAGGCGGGAATGCCGAGGCGTTCCACAGAAATCGATCCGTTCATCATAAGGCCGATCTTCTCGTCGGGGGTCAGCAGGGAGATGATGTTGTCAACCCTCTTTTCCGTCGACAGGTTCGGATTCTGGAACGGGTACTCATAATCGCCTGAAGCATTGTTCTTGCAGGATGTCAATACCAGCATCGACATCGCAATCATAGCTACGAAAAGTTTTTTCATGAGTATAAGTTTTAGGTTATTTGGTAATGGTTCTGATGACTATCTCCTTCTGGGGCCTCAGGGGGTCGTTGGTTATTATGTATACGCTTTCCTGAACCTGGGAGGTGGTGACTCTGGGCGCTGTCACCTTCACGTCCACCGTGACGCTCCTGCCTGCAGGGATGCTGGTGCCGGCCTTGAGCGGAGTGGAAATGTTGGCGGAGGCCTTCACGTGGCGGATGACAAGGTCCTTGCGGCCGTCGTTGAAGATGGTGAACTGCCTGCGGACCGTCTTGCCCTTGCGAATGTCCTTCACGGTTATGTAGGAAGGGTCGACCCTCATCGAAGGGGCGTCCTTGTCGTTGCGGTCAAGGTCGTCGACCATTATGGCGCTCAGGCGGATGGGACGTTCAGCCTTCACTCCGTCGACATAGAGCGTAATGATGTCATCGGTCACGCCGTAGTTCGAGGCACCGACGGGAATGTCGTAGGTCACCGTCACGGCGTCTGCCGCACCCGGCTTGAGGGAATAAGGGCATTTGACCGTGAGGTTCGGGTTGCTGCTTTCGGCCTTGAGGAGCACGGTTTTGTCACCGCTGTTGTAGATGGTTATGCTCTGCGACTGGCTGCGGCCCTGAGCGGCATAGCCGAAACGGTAGGAGAGGTCACGGGAGCGGATCCCCTGACCCACGACGCCCGGATACATCTGCTCGGGACCTATGGGGGCAGGCTCCACGTCGGCCGTGATTACCAGACGGTCCTCGCTGCCGCGAGTGATGACCGTCACGTCGCGGTACACCTTCCCGGACATGTTTGCGGGGTTGAAGCGCACCACAAGCTCGCATATCTCGCCCGGCTGCACCGGCCTGGTGGGATAGTCAGCGGTAGTGCAGCCGCAGCTGGTCGTGACGAGGTCTATCTGGACAGGCCTTGAGGAGCGGTTGACGAAATAGAAACTGCCGCTGACGGGACCGTCGGCTTCCTTAATCTTTCCGAAGTCAAGAGTCGTTTCCTGGAATGCGAACGGACTTTCCGGTTCCGCTCTCAAGTCCGGAGAATGGAACGACAGGACTGCTGACAGAATCGCGAAAAGCCAGAGACGTCGCATAGGGAACTATGACTCTGTTGCTGCTTCGATCTTCTTGAGCATTGAGAACATGATGAGGCCGGCAATCACGCAGAGCGCCATAAGGATACCCCAGTTCGCCCACAGCGGAACCTTGTTCCAGAGCAGTCCGGGGATGGAGCTGAGATAGTTGCCGATGGCAGTCGCGGCGAACCACAGACCCATCATCAAGCCTTTGTATTTCGGAGGAGCGACCTTGGTGACGAACGAGATACCCATAGGGCTGAGCAGCAGTTCGGCGAAGGTAAGCACGAGGTAGGTCGAGATGAGGTAGGCCGGAACCACAGGGTCGGGAGATACTGTGCCGCCCAGTTCTGCGGGAGATGCCTGACCTTTTGAGGCCAGCATCATTATTACATATCCGATGGCTGCCACGAACATTCCGAGTCCGATCTTCTTGGGGGCTGAAGGTTCCATTCCCTTGGGATACTTCTCACTCTTCTTGGATGCCAGCGAGCTGAAGATCGCCATCGACACGGGAGTCAGGGCCACTACGTAGAAGGGATTGAACTGCTGGAACAGCTGGGGCTGGATCTCGAGGGGATTGGGGATTCCTCTGTATATCCAATATGCGCCGAACCAAAGAATGGCCGTCACGCAGCCGCAGATAAATTTGCCTTTGCGCGTCTCGGACTGGAAAGTTCCGAACAGTGTGTATACCGAAGCAGCGATAAGCGCGAGAACCCAGATGTTGAATCCCATCCTTATCCAGCCGTCGGCGTGGTCCTGAGTGTAGTCACGGGCGAACCAGGTGAGCGACTGTCCGTTCTGGTGGAAAGCCATCCAGAAGAAGATGACGACTGCGAACACGAGGCAGAGGGCGACGATGCGGTCCTTGGTCTGCTTCGGGGTGAGCTCGACGATGTCGGTGTTGCCCTTGGCAGCCGCCTGCTTGGCATTGACGTCAACGTGTTTGTGCCAGTTGCGGGTGAGCACGTAGATGAGCATCGACACGATCAGCGATACGCAGGCGATGGCGAAACCCATATTGTATGAAGAAGCCAGATGCTCGATGTAGTATGAGCTGAACTGGTCGAGAGGCATCGAAGCCGCCTGGCCGGGCATCAGGGATGCAAGGTCCTGGAGCTTGGCGGTGTTCTCGGCCGAAATCGTGCCGTTCAGGAACTGATGGGCCAGCGCAGGGATGTCGGCCTTGTAGATCAGGCCGGCCTTGCCGAGGAACTTGTTGGTGATGGCGGTTGCCGCAGCGGGAGCGAACATCGCGCCTATGTTGATTGCCATATAGAACAGGCTGAACGCGGAATCACGCTTGGCAGAATATTTCGGGTCATCGTAGAGGTTGCCCACCAGCACCTGCAGGTTGCCTTTGAAGAGGCCGGTGCCGATGGCTATGAACAGCAGGGCTCCAAGCATCAGCACGACACCGAGAGTGTTGGCCGCAGTGGGGATGGAGAGCGCCACATAACCCAGAAACATCACGCAGATTCCCGTCACGACGCATTTGCCGTAGCCGATCTTGTCGGCCAGGATACCGCCCACGACAGGGAAGAAATAAACTGCTGCCAGGAAAATTGCGTAAGTCGTGCTCGCCAGGGAGCCGCCCCATCCGAATTTCGCCTGGAGGAACAGCATGAAGATGGCAAGCATCGTGTAATAACCGAATCGTTCGCCTGTGTTGGCCAAAGCCAATGCATACAAGCCTTTGGGATGTCCTTTAAACATAGTAGAATTAAGTTTTAGCTTACTTAAGTAACAAATTTAACAATTCTGAAATAAGTATTAAATTTGAAACTGCAAAAACTTGAAAAAAGTCCTCCGGAATGAAGTTTTTACGCACGCTGGCGGTTTACATCCTGCTGTTGCCATTGGTCCTGCTGTCGCTGTTGCCGCTGTGCGTACACCGGGTTCTGGCCCGCTTTGTGGCGTGGCTGCTCGGGGATGTGCTGAAGTACAGGCTGCCTGTGATCCGCACCAACCTGAGGGGAGCGTTCCCCGACCTTGATGAAGATGGAGTGAGGGGTCTTGCGAAGGACTATTACGGGCACCTGGCAGACATAATCTGCGAAACGGTGTGGAGCCTTACCCGCAGCTACAGGCACATCCGGCGCAAGGGAGTCTGCAGCGTCGAGAACGGGCAGGAGCTCGAAAGGCTCTTTGAAAAGTACGGCAGCGTGGTGGTGCTGCTCGGCCATACCGGCAACTGGGAGCTGCTTCCTGGACTCCCGGTCTACAGCGACGAGGCCACCTATGGCTATGACAATGTTGTGAGCGCATACCACACGATGTCAAGCCCGCTCAGCGAAGAACTGTTCCTGCGTCTGCGCAGCTTCCACCGTTTCAAACGGCAGAACCTGGTCCCGTCGGGCAGTTTCCTCCGCTATGTCCTGCAACACAGGGATGACCGCAAGGTGTATTTCTTCATCGCCGACCAGTGTCCCGAGGGCAAGGGCGGGGTGGAGACCGAATTCCTCGGGCTGAGGACTGCCTGGGTGACCGGAGCCGAGGCCATAGCCCGCAAGACAGGCATGCCGGTTGCATACATAGGCATCAACCGCCGCGGCCGGGGAAAATATGCGATAAGCTGCAGTACCATCTGTGAAGACCCTGCAGGAACGCGGCCCGGGGACATCACGGGAACTTATGCCTCGATGCTCGAGAGGGACATCAGGAACGACCGCGTCAACTGGCTGTGGAGCCACCGCCGCTGGAAGAATATTTGGAATTATGAGAAAAACAAACAATAACGATATGAAACGACTGACAAAAACCCTTTGTGCATTGCTCTGCCTGTTTGCTGGCGTACAGATGGCAAATGCCCAGATGCTCGAGGCAGGACAGGAGCAGCCCTCCGGTGTGGTGATCTATTCGCTGCCTTCCACTTCGATAATGCTGACCGTCACCGCTGAGAAAGAGAATTTCGTGGCCGGTCCCTACGCACAGTTCGCCCAGAAATATATGGGTTCAGAGGCCCGCACCGAAGATGCTGTGACCTATACCCTCAAGTCGATAGATATGGCTCCCTACCTCGAGGCCGACCCTTCGACCAGGATAGCGCTCAACCTTTCGGGGAGGGGCAATGCGGCTGCCAACTTCCTGCAGCTCTGCGCCCAGGGACTCATCGTGGCTTCCGACAGCTACACTGGCAAGCCCGAGGCCTGGAGGTTCCCCTCGATAGCCAACAATGACGTCTTTGCCGGCAAGGACGTAGGAGGCAACCTGACAAGCGCCACCACCACTCTTTACAAGACAGTCAATACTGCCGAAGGTTTCCAGAGGGTGGCTGTCTCTCAGAGCCAGGTGGTAGAGAAATCTCTCGAGAAGAAAGCGCAGGAGACCGCCAATGCGATCTTCGACCTTCGCAAGAGCCGTATGCAGATCGTCACAGGCGACACCGATGCAACCTACAGCGGCGAGGCAATGCAGGCCGCCATTTCCGAAATCACAAGGATGGAACAGGAATATATGAGCCTGTTCTACGGCACCAGCACCACATCAGTACAGACTATGAATTTCGATGTGGTCCCCACCGCCTCCAACGCTTCTTCGAGACAGCAGATGTACGTGGCTTTCAGGCTCTCTGAGACCGAAGGACTGCTGCCCGCCAACGACGTGTCCGGCCGTCCGATAGTGCTTGAACTGTCGTTCGACAAGGCTCCCGAAGTCACCACCGGCGGTGTGGCGTCTGCCAAGTTGCTGCCCTCAAGCACTGTATATTACAGGGTACCGGTCATAGCTACCGCACGCATCATGGACGGCAGCCAGATGCTGCTCCAGACAAGAGTCCCCGTCTACCAGTTCGGCCAGACGGTTTCTTTCCCGTTGAACTCAGTTTTAAAATAGAAATATGGATATAAGTCATCTCAACCCCGAAAGAGTGTGGAAGAACTTCTACGCTCTCACACGCATACCCAGGCCTTCGAAACACGAAGAGAAGGTTTCCGCATTCCTTGAGAAATTCGGCAAAGACCTCGGCCTGGAGACCATCAAGGACAAGATGGGCAACATAATCATTCGCAAACCCGCCACTCCCGGAATGGAAGACCGCAAGGGCATCATCCTGCAGGGCCATATGGATATGGTTCCCCAGAAGAACAACGATGTCGTGCACGATTTCAAAAAGGACCCCATCACTCCCCGCATCGTGGAGAAGGACGGAGAGCAGTGGGTATATGCCACCGGCACCACCCTGGGAGCTGACAACGGTATGGGCGTTGCGACCGCTATGGCGATACTCGAAGCCAAGGACCTTCAGCACGGCCCCATCGAAGCTCTGTTCACAGTCGATGAAGAGACCGGAATGACCGGCGCCTTCAAGCTTGCGCCCAATCTGCTCAAAGGAGAGATCCTCATCAATATGGATTCCGAGACTGAAGGCGAGCTGTATGTCGGCTGCGCCGGCGGTGTTGACGTCACCGTCACCCGCAAGTACAAGGAAGATGCAATGCCCGCGGGCTATGTGGCTTATGAAGTCACGGTAAAGGGTCTTCGCGGAGGTCACTCCGGAATGGAGATCAACGAGGGCCGCGGCAATGCCAACAAGATTATGGCAAGAGTCCTGCTGCCGTTGCTCCGTGACCACAAGGGCAAGCTGTCCTGCATCGAGGGCGGAAACCTGCGCAACGCCATTCCCCGCGAGTGCGTGGCAGTAGTGGCAGTGCCCGAGGCAGAGGCCGTCTCTGTGGAAGTAGCTGTTTCACGTGTGCTTTCGGAGGTTCGGAACGAGATGGGCAAGATCGATCCTGCCGTTTCAATTTCTTCAAAGAAGGCGGAGGCGAAGACTGTCATAGCCGGCAACGTGGCCCTGAAGATGGTCAAGGCCATATCGGCCTGCACCAACGAGGTCACAAGGATGAGCCTCGATATGCCCGGTATGGTGGAGACATCCGGGAACCTTGCGATAGTCAGGACAGAGAACGGCGTGTTTACCGTCAGCAGCCTTATCCGCAGTTCCATCGATTCGTCCAAGATGGATATGGCAGAGCAGATGCGCAACGTATTCGAACTTGCAGGCGCAAAGGTGACCTTCTCTGGTGCTTATTCAGGCTGGAAGCCCAATATGGATTCGGCAATCCTGGCCGAGATGAAGAAGGTATACAAGAAGCTTTACGGCAGGGAGCCGGAAGTGATGGCCGTCCACGCCGGTCTGGAGTGCGGCATACTCGGCGCCAAATATCCGAAATGGGATATGGTGTCTTGCGGACCGACCCTCTGCTCGCCCCATTCTCCGGACGAGAGGGTGCTTGTGTCCAGCGTGGCCAAGTTCTGGGATTTCATCGTGGCGGTCCTCAGGGACGCTCCGAAGAAATAGCCTTCAGGAAAGCTTGAGTGCGTCGATCTCGGCGTACTTGTCGAGGATGGAACGGGCGACCTTGAGCAACTGCTCTCCCTTTTCGGTAAGGATGAGGGATTTGTCGTAACGGATGAAAAGGGCGCAGCCCAGTTCCTCCTCAAGTTTGGCTATGTGGTTCGAAACTGCGGGCTGGCTGATGCCGAGCGAGGCGGCTGCCTTGCTGAAGTTGAGGCACTCGGCGGCCTCACAGAAAGCTCTGAGACGGTTGTCTGTCATAACAAGCCCAAAGTTAGCGAATTATTTGGTAATTAAGATTAAAGTAGTATCTTTGCAGCCCCTTTGGAAAAACCATAGGGGCTTTTATTACACAATATTTTAAATAAAAAAACATGTTCAATCAGTACGAAACCGTTTTCATCGCAACTCCCGTTTTGTCTGAAAGCCAGATGAAGGAAGCGGTAGCTAAGTACACCGACCTTATCAAAGGTAACAACGGTGAGGTTGTGTATGAGGAGGATTGGGGCCTGCGCAAGCTCGCTTACCCTATCCAGAAGAAGACCACAGGTTTTTATCACTTGATCGAGTTCAAGGCAGAACCTGAATTTATCAACACATTGGAGACCCAGTACAGGCGTGATGAGCGCATCATCCGCTTCCAGACTGTGGCTATGGACAAACACGCAGTGGCTTATGCAGAGCGCCGTCGCGCAAAGAAGGCCAACGCTGCTTCAGAACAACCAGCTAATACGGAGGAATAAACAATGGCACAGGACGATATCAGATATCTCAATCCCCCGACAGTCGAGGTTAGAAAGAAAAAATACTGCCGCTTCAAAAAAGCCGGTATCAAGTATGTAGATTACAAGGATCCTGAGTTTCTCAAGAAATTCCTCAACGAGCAGGGCAAGATTCTTCCCCGCCGTATCACCGGTACTTCTCTGAAATTCCAGCGCAAAGTGGCCCAGGCCATCAAGAGGGCTCGCCATCTTGCTCTTCTTCCTTATGTTACTGACCTTTTGAAATAGGAGGCTGCACTATGGAAATCATTCTCAAACAAGACATCAAGAACCTTGGTCTGAAAGACGACATCGTAAAGGTTAAGAACGGTTACGCAGCCAATTATCTCATTCCTCAGGGAATGGCTATTATGGCTACCCCTTCTGCAAAGAAGGTTCACGCTGAGAATCTCCGTCAGCGTGCCCACAAAGAGGCTAAGCTGGTGGCCGACGCTGAAGCTCTTGCAGCTAAGCTCGAAGGCCTCACCGTCAAAGTTCCTGCAAAGGTCAGCTCAAACGGCAAGGTATTCGGTTCAGTAGGCAACATCCAGGTGGCTGAGGCTCTCGCCGCTATGGGTTACGAAATCGACCGCAAGAACATCGACATGGACGCCATCAAGGAAGTCGGTGTTTATGACGTGGCAGTTAAATGCTATCGCAACGTGAAGGCCACTCTCAAGGTCGAGGTTGCCGGCGAAGAAGCTGCTGAAGAGAAAGCAGAAGAGAAGGCTGAATAATCAGCCGGATTCTTTTGAACCATATCATAAGGCTGACCGGGTTCTGACAATCCGGTCAGTTTTTTTTTATAAATTTGGAGTATGAAGATAAAGATACACGATTCGGTGAAGGACTACACCATGATGGTTGTGGGTTGTTTCCTTTATTCTTTCGGCGCCGTGCTTTTCGTCGAGCCTTATGGATTCGCTCCCGGCGGTACCTACGGTCTGGCGATGGTGTTCCACCATCTGTGGGGATGGCGTACTGAAGTCGCCGCATTGTGTATGGATATCCCCCTTCTCATAATAGGCTCCATCATCCTCGGGGCCAAGTTCGGCATCAAGACGCTGATCTGTACAATACTGCTGCCTCTGTTCATGCTCCTTGTCCACAGCGTCTACGGATATGACGCGCTGCTTGATCCTGGTCTGACTGACTTTACCCAGATGGACCAGCAGATGCTGTCTTCCATTTTCGGCGGCGTGATCTACGGCGTCGGCCTCGGTATGGTCTACCGCACGGGTACCACCACCGGCGGCTCCGACGTCATAAATATGATAGTGAGGAAATATTTCCACATATCGATGGGAACGGCCTCGATCATCGTCGACGGCCTGATCACCCTGTCGACCGTTCTCGCGTTCGGAGACTGGACCTTGCCGATGTATTCGTGGGTGATTATCTTCGTGGCTGCGGTCATCCAGGACCGCGTGATGCAGGGCGCTCCTTCGAAGACGCTGATGATCATCACCTCAAGGGTAAACGAAGTGCGCGACTATATCATCGAGGAGATGGGCCGTGGCGCCACCCTGATACCAGGCACCGGCCTTTACGAGGGCAAGCAGCGCGACATAATCTATGTGGTGGTGAGCGGGCGCGAGGTGATACAGCTGCGCAAGCTTATCGCCGAGATAGACCCCAAGGCCTTCATCAACGTGATCAACAGTTCCGAGATTCTTGGAGAGGGCTTCAAGAGCATTCACTTCCAGTAGACTGCCGGTCTTCCCTGACTTTTCCTGCCAGCATTCCGCAGGCGGCGAGGATGTCTTCGCCGCGTGATGCGCGTATCGTGGTGGTGATGCCTGCCTTCGCGAGCCTCTGCTCGAAGATTTCCATTATTCCTGTGGGGCAGGTGTTCAGGTCGCTGTCCGGAATCTTGTGGAAGCGGATGAGGTTGACGCGGCAGGGGATGCCCTTGAGCAGCGCAATCAGGCCGTCGGCGTGACGCTTGTCGTCGTTGATCCCCGCGAACATCGTGTATTCGAAGCTGACGCGGCGCTGCCCGCTGAAGTCATATTTTTTGATGAGGGAGATGACATCCCGGATGTCGTATCTGTGCTGCACGGGCATCAGTTCCTCGCGCTCGTCGGGGAAGGGGTTGTGCAGGCTGACGGCCAGATGGCATTTGGTCGTGTCCAGGAAAGCCTTCAACTTGTCGGGGATGCCTATCGTGGAGAGCGTGATGCGCTTCGGGCTCCAGGCGAAGCCCCAGTCGGCGGTAAGGACCTCGATGGCCCTGCTTATGTTCTCCCAGTTGTCAAGAGGCTCACCCATACCCATGAAGACGGCGTTGGTGAGCTGGTCCGCCTCGTCGATGCGGATGAACTGTGCGAGAATCTCGGCGGCGCTCAGGTTGCCGTGGAAACCCTGCCTTCCGGTCATGCAGAACTTGCATCCCATCTTGCATCCGGCCTGGCAGGATACGCATACCGTAGCCCTGTCTCCGTCGGGTATCATTACAGTCTCCACGAAGCGGCCTTCCGAGGTCGGGAAGGTGTATTTTTTAGTGCCGTCCGTCGAGGTGATGCAACCCGCTGCGGCGGGGGCCCCGACTTCGCAGGACAGGGACAGTTTCTCTCGCGCAGCCTTTGAGAGATTCGTCATCCGGGAGATGTCGCAGACCTTCTTTTTGTAGAGCCAGTCGGCTATCTGCTTCGCCGCGAAACGAGGCAGGCCCTGCTCTCCGCACAGTGCTTCGAGCTCAGACAAAGTCATTCCCAGAAGTGCTTTTCCCATACCCAAATATATGTTGTGCAAAAGTAGGAAAAAGATTAAATTTGCGAGAACAAACATCAGCGGTTTATTAACTCCAAAACAATCAACATTATGGCTAAAGAAGAAGAAAAGAAGCAGGCCGAACCGAACTCAGAGAAGCTCAAGGCTCTGCAGGCCACCATCTCTAAAATAGAGAAGGACTATGGCAAAGGGACAATCATGACATTGGGAGATCAGCCTGATTGTTCAGTTTCTACAATCGCTTCGGGCTCTATCGGGCTCGACCACGCACTCGGCATCGGAGGTTATCCCCGCGGGCGCGTCATTGAAATCTACGGACCGGAATCCAGCGGTAAGACCACCCTGGCCATCCACGCGATAGCCGAGGCTCAGAAGGCAGGCGGCATAGCTGCCATCATCGATGCCGAGCATGCGTTTGACCGCACATACGCAAAGAATCTGGGCGTGAATGTCGACACCCTGCTGATATCTCAGCCGGACAACGGCGAGCAGGCCCTCGAGATTGCTGACAACCTCATCCGCAGCGGCGCCATCGATATCATCGTCATCGACTCCGTGGCCGCCCTTACCCCTAAGGCTGAGATAGAAGGGGAGATGGGAGACAGCAAGATGGGTCTTCAGGCCCGCCTGATGAGCCAGGCGCTCCGCAAGCTCACCGCCAATATTTCCCGCACCAACACCTGCTGCATCTTCATCAACCAGCTCAGGGAGAAGATCGGCGTGATGTTCGGCAACCCCGAGACGACCACCGGCGGCAACGCCCTCAAGTTCTACGCTTCAGTGCGCATCGACGTGCGCAAGATCGGTCAGATAAAGGACGGTGAGGACGCCACAGGCAGCCGCACCCGCGTGAAGATCGTAAAGAACAAGATGGCTCCGCCGTTCCGCAAGGCTGAGTTCGACATCGTCTTCGGCGAAGGCATCTCCAAGATCGGCGAGATCATCGACCTTGGCGTGGAATTCAACATAATCAACAAGTCCGGCAGCTGGTTCAGCTACGGCGAGACCAAGATCGGCCAGGGCCGTGACGCCGTCAAACAGATACTTCTGGACAATCCTCAGCTCGCAGACGAGATAGAGGCCAAGATCCGCGAAGTCCTCACACAAATTAAAGACTAATATTAAGAAATGGATATCGTTCTCAGCGGCATACGCCCTACCGGCCATCTCCACCTTGGCAACTATTTCGGGGCGCTGCGCAACTTCGTCAAGATTCAGGAAACACACAAGTGCTTCTTTTTCATAGCAGACCTTCATTCCCTCACGACCCATCCGCATCCCGAGGATTTCCACAACGGAGTCCGCATAATCCTGTCGGAGTATCTGGCCGCAGGCCTCGATCCCGAGAAATGCGCCCTCTACGTGCAGAGTGACGTCCCGGAGGTGTCGGAGTTGTATGTCCTGCTGAATATGCTTGCATACAAGGGCGAGATGGAGCGCACGGCTTCCTTCAAGGATAAGGTGCGTCTGCAGCCCGACAATGTCAACACAGGCCTTCTGACCTATCCGGTGCTGATGGCTTCCGACATCCTCATCCACCGTTCGAAATATGTGCCGGTGGGCAAGGACCAGGAACAGCACCTCGAGATAGCCCGTCTGCTGGCACGCCGCTTCAACCATATGTACGGAGTGGACGTGTTCCCCGAGCCCCAGGCTTTCAATTTCGGAGACGATCTCATCAAGGTCCCCGGACTTGACGGCAGCGGCAAGATGGGCAAGAGCGAAGGCAACGGCGTATACCTCTACGAGGACGACAAGTCCATCACGAAGAAGGTGATGAGGGCAGTCACCGACAATGGCCCGACAGAGCCGAATTCGAAGAAGCCCGAGGTGATAGAGAATCTCTTCACACTGATGAAACTTGTGAGCGAGCCCGAAACCGTGGCTTTCTTCGATGAGAAATGGAACGACTGCTCTATCCGCTACGGAGATATGAAAAAGCAGCTTGCAGCAGATATCTGCAAGACAGTGGCCCCCATCCGCGAGCGCATCGACGCTATCTACAATGATGCCGGCTACCTGCACCGCGTGACCGAGATGGGTCGCGACAAGGCCCGCGCTTCCGCTGCGGCAACCCTGAAGCTGGCCCGTGAGGCTGTGGGCTTCAAACCATTTTAGCAATTCAAAAACTAAATACTATGGCTGAAACTTCAACAAAAGAATCGAAAGGCTTCTATAAGTTGTCCTGGGGTCAGAGAATAGGTTTTGGTGCCGGTGATATGGCTCAGAACCTGGTCTACCAGACCATAAGCATCTGGCTGCTTTTCTTCTACACCAACGTGTTCGGGCTCAAACCCGGTGCCGCTGCGCTGATGTTCCTCATCGTCCGTCTCGTGGACGTCCTCTGGGACCCGGTTGTCGGTACCATCGTTGACAAGAAAAATCCCAAGTGGGGCAAATACCGTTCTTGGCTCGTGCTTGGCGGTATTCCTCTGGTCGGTCTTGCCATCCTCTGCTTCTGGAACGGATTCAGCGGCTCGCTGCTCTACGCGTACATCACCTATGTGGGCATGTCAATGTGCTACACCCTTGTGAATGTGCCTTACGGCGCGCTGAACGCTTCATTGACCCGCGACACCAACGAGATCACCATCCTTACTTCAACCCGTATGTTCATGGCGAATCTCGGAGCCCTCTGCGTGAAGTCCCTGCCCATCATCATCGCCATCTTCGCTCCGAAGGTGCTCGATCCCGCCACAGGCAAGATGACTGCCGTATACAATACTCCGGAAGCCGCTCCGGCCTGGTTCATCACTATGACCATCTTCGCCCTGGTCGGCCTCGCTCTGCTGTTCTTCTGCTTCGCGAAGTGCAAGGAACGTGTCGTTATGGACGAGAAGGAGTCAGCCAACGTGAAGGTCAGTGACCTTTGGATGGAATTCGGACGCAACAAACCTTTGCGCGTAGTTGCGTTCTTCTTCATCACAGCCTTTGCAATGATGAGCGTCAGCAATGCTGCAGATGCCTACTTCATGACATTCAATGTGGGTGCGACTCCGCTCCTGACCACATTGTTCATGTGGCTCGGAACGATTCCTGCGTTCATCTTCATGCCGCTCGTGCCCGCCATCAAGCGTAAAATCGGCAAGAAAGGAATGTTCTACCTCTTCCTTGGCGTTGCGATACTCGGTATGATGATGATGTACACATTCGTTTCCATCCCTGCCACCAAGAGCAACTTCGTGCTGCTTTGCATCGCCCAGTTCATCAAGTCCACAGGTATCATCACTGCTACCGGTTATATGTGGGCTCTCGTGCCTGAGGTCATCTCTTACGGTGAGTACACCACCGGCAAGCGCATCGCCGGCATCGTAAACGCCCTCACCGGCATCTTCTTCAAGGCCGGTATGGCTCTCGGCGGCGTGGTCCCGGGGCTCGTGCTTGCGTGGGTGGGTTTCAACGCCGATGCCGCCCAGCAGACTCCGCTGGCCCTTCAGGGTATTCTCTGGCTTGTATGCGTCATACCTGCCATCCTTCTCCTTCTCGCTATCTTCATCATCAGCAAGTATGAACTCAGCGACGAGCGTATGGATGAGATCAACCGCGAAATCGAAGCCCGCCACGCATAGTCGGGGCACAGGCTTGAACCTTATATAGACTGCGGACCGTCAAGTGCGGTCCGCAGTTTTTTTTATCTGTTCGGCACACTCGTCGAAAATATATGTTTCGGCGTAATGATCAAATCTTGTAATTGATTGACTTCGCTGAATTTAGCCTTCAAAAATACTGGTAGAAATTATGTGAAAATATTTTGAAAAAAGTTTGGTAATTAGATTATTTGGATTACCTTTGCATCCCGCGTTTTATGCCCCTAAATGCTTAAAACGCTGATAATTAAGTGTTTATAATATTTTAACAATAGTATAAAACCATGTTACAACCTAAGAAAACCAAATTTAGAAGGCAGCAGAAAGGACGTATGAAGGGTAATGCCCACAGAGGCACTCAACTCGCCTTTGGCTCATTTGGTATTAAAACCATGGAGAGCTGCTGGCTCACAGGTCAGCAGATTGAGGCTGCCCGTCAAGCAGTGGTCCGCCACATGAAACGTGAAGGTCAGATCTGGATCAGGATATTCCCTGACAAGCCTTACACTAAGAAACCGGCTGAGGTTCGTATGGGTAAAGGTAAAGGTAATCCCGAGGGATTCGTTGCGCCTGTTACTCCCGGCCGTATCCTCATCGAAGCTGAGGGCGTTCCCATGCAGATTGCAAAGGAAGCTCTCCGTCTCGGAGCCCAGAAACTTCCTGTAGCTTGCCAGTTTGTGGTAAGAAGAGATTATGTTGAAACAGTCTAACCAAGGAGAGAATTGACAATGAAAGCACACGAAGTACGCGAAATGGCCATCAAAGATCTGCGCGAGCGCATCGAGGTCGAGAAACAGAATCTCAACAGTATGAGAATGAACCACGTGATCTCTCCCCTGGAAGATACGTCCAAGATTAAAAAAGCCAAGACCGACATCGCACGTATGATGACTATCCTGGCAGAAAGAGAAAAACAGAATTAATGATTCTAAATTATGGAAAGAAATCTTCGTAAAGAAAGAATCGGGGTTGTGGTAAGCAACAAAATGGACAAGTCTATCGTAGTTGCCGTAAAGACCAAAGAGAAACACCCTATTTACGGTAAGTTCGTAAATAAAACCACAAAGTTTGTCGCTCAGGACGATAAGAACGAATGCAGCGAAGGTGATACCGTACGCATTATGGAAACCCGTCCCCTCAGCAAGACCAAACGTTGGAGAGTAGTAGAAATCGTAGAAAAAGTTAAATAATATGATACAGCAAGAATCACGTTTGTTGGTGGCAGATAACAGCGGTGCTAAGGAAGTCCTCTGCATCCGCGTGCTCGGCGGTACCCGCCGTCGCTATGCCAGTGTAGGCGACAAGATCGTTGTCGCTGTTAAGAGTGCGATTCCCGGTGGCAATATTAAGAAAGGTACGGTTTCCAATGCGGTAGTTGTCCGCACCAAGAAGGAAATCCGCCGCGCCGACGGTTCATACATCCGTTTCGATGACAATGCTTGCGTATTGCTCAGCAAGCAGGATGAAGTTGTCGGTACCCGTATTTTCGGTCCGGTTGCCAGAGAGTTGCGCGAGAATTTCATGAAAATAGTTTCACTTGCCCCCGAGGTAATATAATACACTAGACAATGAAAAAGTTGCATATCAAGAAAGGCGATACCGTATATGTAAACGCAGGGAACGACAAGGGCAAGACCGGTAAAGTTCTCGAGATCATTACGAAGAAGGACCGCGCCATCGTTGAAGGAGTCAACATGGTGAAGAAACATACTAAACCCAATGCACAGCACCCTCAGGGTGGTATCATCGAACAAGAAGCTGGCATTCACATCTCTAACCTCCAGGTTGTGGACCCCGTCAAGGGTGGCCCTACCCGCATCGGCCGTCGCCGCAATGCAGAAGGCAAGAATGTACGCTATGCTAAAAAATCAGGGGAGGAAATCAAATAATGGCAAAAGCTAAGAAAGAAACAGCGCCCGTAGCTCAGGCTCTTCCGAAGTCATACGTTCCCAATCTGCAGAAGAAGTACAAAGAGGAAATCGTAGACAAACTCATGAAGGAGTTCGGCTACAAGACCATCATGCAGGTTCCCAAACTGGTCAAGATCACCATCAACGAAGGTGTGGGCCGTGCAACCCAGGACAAGAAACTCGTTGAGGTAGCACAGGAAGAACTCACTGCCATCACCGGACAGAAAGCAGTTCAGACCGTTTCAAGGAAAGACATCTCTAACTTCAAGCTCCGTCGCGGCATGCCGATCGGCGCTAAGGTTACCCTTCGCGGTGTGAACATGTATGAGTTCCTTGAAAGACTCGTTGCCATCTCTCTCCCTCGTATCCGTGACTTCAAGGGTATTGCCGAGAATTTCGACGGAAGAGGTAACTACACTCTCGGTATCAAGGAGCAGATCATATTCCCTGAAATCGACATTGACAAGATCACCAAGGTGATGGGTATGGAAATCACTTTCGTGACCACTGCCAAGAAGGACGAAGAGGCTCACGCTCTCCTTCGCGAATTCGGTTTACCTTTTAAAAACAGTAAAAAGTAAAGAAATATGGCAAAAGAATCAATGAAGGCACGCGAAGTTAAACGTGCGAAGATGATAGCTAAATATGCCGCGAAACGCGAGACCCTCAAGAAGGCTGGCGACTGGGCTGCTCTGGACAAGCTTCCTAAGAACTCAAGCCCCTGCCGCGCGCACAATCGCTGCTCTCTCACCGGTCGTCCGAGAGGATATATGCGTGAGTTTGGCATCAGCCGTATTCAGTTCCGCGAGATGGCCTCTGCAGGTCTTCTTCCGGGCGTGAAGAAAGCAAGCTGGTAGAAATACATTATTAATAAAAATAAACAATCGGATATCGGGCGCCCCAGGGCGTCGTCCACAAAAAAAGAAAACAAATGACTGATCCAATTGCAGATCTGCTTACGAGAATCCGTAACGCCTATGCAGCAGGCCACAAGACTGTTGAAGTCCCTGCATCAAAGCTGAAATGCGAGATTGTACGCATTCTCCACGAGAAGGGTTACATCCTGGCTTACAAAGTCGTTGAAGCAGAACCTTACAACACAATCAAGATCGCTCTCAAGTATCATCCTGAGACAAAGAAAGCAGCTATCAAGAAAATCGAGCGCATCAGTACTCCCGGTTTGAGGAAATATGCAGGTGTAGATGATATGCCCCGCGTACTCAACGGAATGGGTATCGCAATCATCTCTACTTCCAAGGGTGTCATCACCGATAAGGAAGCCAAGGAGCTGAATGTAGGCGGCGAAATTCTCTGCTACGTTTATTAGTATAATTATTAAAATCAAGTATAATGTCAAGAATAGGTAAATTGCCTGTACACCTGCCCGCAAATGTGAGCGTTGAGATCACAGATGACAACGTGGTAAAGGTTAAAGGACCCCAGGGCCAGTTGTGCCAGAAAGTAGACCCGGACATCAAGGTCGAAGTAGAAGGGGGAGAAATCAAGGTGAGCCGCCCTACTGACCAGCCCCGTCACCGTTCAATGCACGGTCTCTACCGCGCACTGATCCAGAATATGGTAACCGGATGCTCAGAAGGTTTCACCATCAAACAAGAACTCGTCGGTGTCGGTTACCGTGTCGACGTACAAGGTCAGATCGTAACCCTCAGCCTGGGTTACTCGCACGACATTCAGTTCATGCTTCCCGCCGAAATCAAGGCTGAAGCTGAACCTGTCAAGAAAGGACAGAATCCTGTATTGGTACTTAAGAGTTGTGACAAACAATTGCTCGGACAAGTAGCTGCCAAAGTTCGTTCACTCCGCAAACCGGAGCCTTACAAGGGCAAGGGTATCAAGTTCGTTGGTGAGGAACTCCGTCGCAAGGCCGGTAAGAGCGCCGCTGCTAAATAATGGGAGGATTGAAAAATGGCAACAATGAATAAAAAAGAGAGAAGACAAAGAATCCATTATCGCATCCGCAAGGTTGTCAACGGTACTGCCGAGCGTCCGAGAATGGTCGTTTTCAGAAGCAATAAACAGATCTACGTCCAGGTCATCGACGATGTTAAGCACGTAACACTCTGCTCAGCATCTTCAGCTGACAAGGCTCTCGTTGACTCTTGCAAGGGCAAACCCGGCATCGAGGCTGCGAAGATCGTAGGAAACGAAATAGCAAAACGCGCTATGGAGAAAGGCATCACCACCGTGTCATTCGACCGTGGAGGTTACCTTTATCATGGAAGAGTTAAAAGTTTGGCAGACGGTGCCCGCGAGGGTGGCCTTAAATTCTAAGAAGTAAAATGGCAGATATCAACGTTAAGAAAGTTAAAACAGCTGATCTTGAACTTAAAGATCGTCTGGTAGCCGTTCAGAGGGTAACCAAAGTCACCAAAGGTGGCCGTCACTTCTCTTTCGCGGCAATCGTCGTAGTAGGCGATGAGAATGGTGTTGTCGGTTACGGTCTTGGAAAGGCTAACGAAGTTACCACCGCCATTTCAAAGGGCATCGAGGATGCAAAGAAAAACCTCGTGAAGATTCCGATCAACCACGGTACAATTCCTCACGCACAGGAAGCTAAATTCGGTGGAGCACGCGTTTTCATGGCTCCCGCAGCTCCCGGTACCGGTATCAAGGCCGGTGGTGCTATGCGTGCCGTATTCGAGTCTGTAGGAATTCACGACATTCTCGCCAAATCAAAAGGTTCGTCTAACCCTCACAACCTGGTAAAAGCCACCGTTTCAGCTCTCTGCGAAATGAGAGACGCCTATACGGTAGCCGGCCTTCGCGGCATTCCCATGGAAAGAGTATTTAAAGGCTAGGAGGTCATACTATGGCAAAAGTTAGAGTTACTCAAGTAATAAGCAAGAACAGTGCGACCGAACGTCAGCAGGCCAACCTGCTTTCACTCGGCATCCACCGCATCAATCAGACAGTCGAGGTTGAACTTACTCCGGTGACCAAAGGTATGATCGAGAAGGTCCGCCACCTGGTTAAGGTCGAGGAAGTCGCAGAATAGGAGGAATAATCAATGAAACTCAATAGTCTTAAACCTGCAAAAGGTTCAACAAAGAAAGTAAAACGCATCGGACGTGGTGAAGGCTCAGGTCGTGGTGGTACTTCAACCCGCGGTAACAAAGGAGCACAGGCCCGCAGCGGTTACAACCGTAAGATCGGTTTCCAGGGAGGTCAGATGCCTCTCCAGCGTACCAGCCCTAAGTTCGGTTTCAAGAACCACACTAGAGTTGAGTACAGGGGCGTTAACGTAGCCTCTCTCCAGGCACTCAGCGAGAAACTGAATACCAATGTGATCGGTATCGACGCAATGGTTGAGGCCGGCCTTGCACGCCAGAACGATCTCGTCAAGATCCTTGGCAACGGCGACCTGACCGCTAAACTGGAAGTTACAGCCAATGCATTCTCAAAGAGCGCGATCGCAAAGATCGAGGCCTGCGAGGGTAAAGCAACAATCATCTGAGCATCATGAAAAGATTCTTTCAGACATTAAAGAACATATGGAAGATTGAAGAGCTTCGCAAGAGGATTCTCTATACACTGGCATTGCTGGCAGTCTACCGTTTGGGTTGCTTTGTCGTGATACCTGGTATAGATGCATCTCAGATTGCGAATCTGCAGAACCAGGCCTCTGAAGGACTGCTCGGTTTGCTGAACATGTTCTCGGGAGGTGCATTCGGTAATGCTTCAATCTTTGCATTGGGCGTTATGCCTTATATCTCCGCATCCATCGTTATCCAGCTGTTGGGTGTGATGCTTCCGTTCTTCCAGCGTCTCCAGAGAGAAGGCGAG
Source organism: Bacteroidales bacterium (assembly GCA_017429475.1). GTDB lineage: Bacteria > Bacteroidota > Bacteroidia > Bacteroidales > UBA932 > Equibacterium. The sequence continues at coordinate 67,809 of JAFROX010000002.1, read as the reverse complement.
AGCGGCCGCAGAAAGATGAATCAATACACAAGGTACCTTACCATCCTCATCCTCGCCATCCAGGGTCCGGCTTATATCGCCAACCTGCACGCACAGCTTCCTGCCGAAGCATTCGTCTCTACAATGCAGGGCGGCTGGTACGGCTTGTTCGCAACCCTGATCCTCATCGGCGGTACGATGTTCGTGATGTGGCTCGGTGAAAGAATCACCGACCGCGGTCTGGGCAACGGTATTTCCCTGATCATCATGATCGGTATCATCGCCCGTCTGCCGAGGGCCCTCTGGATTGAAATCAGCGAGAAGTTCACTCAGACCAACGGTGGTGTGCTCGTGTTCATCATCGAGATCATCGTGCTCTTCTTCGTCTTCATCGCAACCATCGCCCTTGTCCAGGCAGTCCGCAAGGTTCCTGTACAGTATGCAAAACGCATCGTCGGCAACAAGCAGTACGGTGGCGTCCGTCAGTACATTCCCCTGAAGATAAATGCAGCAGGCGTTATGCCTATCATCTTCGCCCAGGCAATGATGCTGATTCCGCTTCTGTTCACCCGCTTTGACGTGACCAAAGGTCTTGCAGCTGTATTGAACAATCCTATCGGTTTCTGGTATAACTTCATCTTCTTCCTGATGGTAGTGCTGTTCACTTACTTCTACACAGCCATCACCATCAACCCCACCAATATGGCTGAGGAAATGAAGAAGAACGGCGGTTTCATCCCCGGCTACAAGCCCGGCAAGCAGACTGCCAATTATATCGATACCATTATGTCACGCATTACGCTTCCCGGCTCTATCTTCCTGGCAATCGTAGCCATCCTGCCTGCGTTTGCACAGCTGCTCGGAGTCAACAACCAGTTCGCATCCTTCTACGGCGGTACTTCACTGCTGATCCTCGTGGGTGTGATCCTGGATACTCTCCAGCACATCGAAAGCCACCTGCTTATGCGCCACTACGACGGTCTTATGAAGACAGGACGTCTTCAGGGTCGTTCCGGAATGTAATTACTGTTAGTAATAGATACGAATAATGATTAAGATCAAAACCGAAGAAGAAATCGAGCTGCTCAGGGAGAATGCGATCATAGTATCGAAGACTCTCGCTGAGGTGGGACGGCACATCGCCCCCGGCGTGACTACGCTCGAACTCGACAAGATAGCGGAAGAATTCATCCGCGATCACGGTGCCGAACCGGGCTTCTTGGGTTATGGCGGATTCCCTTACACTCTTTGTCTGTCGGTCAACGAGACCGTGGTTCACGGTTTCCCCTCAGATTACAGGCTTCAGGAAGGAGACATAATCTCAGTGGACTGTGGCACGACATACAAAGGGTTGAACGGGGACTCTGCATACACTTTCCCGGTAGGGCAGATCAGCGCCGAGGACCAGGCATTGCTTGACGCCACCAAGGCTTCTCTCTACAAGGGAATCGAACATGCAGTTGCCGGTGGCCGCGTAGGTGACATCGGATACGCTATCCAGTCTTATACCGAAGCTCTCGGATACTCTGTAGTAAGGGAGCTTGTGGGTCACGGAATCGGACATCATCTCCACGAAAGTCCCGAAGTTCCGAACTACGGACGCCGCGGACACGGAGTGAAACTGTCGGAGAACATGGTGATCTGCATCGAGCCGATGATCAATCAGGGTGTAAAGGATGTTTACCTTGACGACAACGGCTGGGCAGTCTACACCGCCGACCACAAGAAATCGGCTCACTTCGAGCTGACAGTGGCCGTGAAGAAAGGCGCTCCGGATGTCTTGTCAACATTCGCATTTATCGAAAACAACAAATAACCGTACGGAACCATAAATTTTAATATATGCCCAAACAGTCATCAATAGAGAAAGAAGGCACCATCATCGAGGCCCTGTCCAACGCGATGTTCCGCGTCGAGCTTGACAACGGTCACGTGATTATAGCTCACATTTCAGGCAAGATGCGTATGCACTACATCCGCATTCTCCCTGGTGATAAGGTAAAAGTTGAAATGTCACCGTACGATTTGACAAAAGGTAGGATTTCCTTCAGATACAAATAATAAAAATATACAGAAATGAAAGTAAAGACATCCATCAAGAAGCGTAGTGCGGATTGTAAAATAGTTAAGCGCAAAGGCCGCTTGTATGTTATTTGCAAAAAGAATCCGAAGTTCAAAATGCGCCAAGGATAATTTTATTGATTTGTAAAAAAACAATATAAAAATAAAAGAATTAGTATGGCACGTATAGCCGGAGTAGATTTACCGAACAACAAGCGCGGAGTTATAGGTTTGACCTATATCTACGGAATCGGTCGTAGCTCTTCAAAGAAGATTTTGGAAGAGCTTAACATTGATGAGAACATCAAGGTTAAAGATTGGAATGACGACCAGATCGCTGCAATCCGTGGAAAGATTGCAGGTGAGTATAAGATCGAAGGTGAACTTCGTTCTTCAGTACAAATGAACATCAAACGACTGATGGATATCGGATGTTATCGCGGTATCCGTCACCGTGTTGGCCTCCCTGTCCGCGGACAGAGCACCAAAAACAACGCACGTACACGTAAAGGCCGTAAGAAAACTGTGGCCAACAAGAAGAAAGCAACTAAATAGGAGACTTGAATCATGGCAAAGAAAACCACAACAAACAAGAAGAGGGTTGTCAAAGTTGATGCCTATGGCGAGGCTCATATTTCATCGACTTTCAACAATGTCATCGTTACTCTTACAAACAGCACAGGTCAGACCATCAGCTGGTCTTCAGCCGGTAAGATGGGCTTCAGGGGTTCTAAGAAGAACACTCCCTACGCAGCTCAGGTTGCCGCTCAGGATGCAGCCAAAGTGGCTTACGATCTCGGTTTGCGCAGAATCAAAGCTTATGTGAAGGGCCCGGGTGCAGGTCGTGAATCTGCAATCCGCACTCTGCACGGAGCAGGCATCGAGGTTACCGAAATCATCGACGTAACCCCTCTGCCTCACAACGGATGCCGTCCTAAAGGCCGCCGCAGAGTATAATCCTTAACGTTTAATTGAAAAAAGGAAATTATTATGGCAAGATATACAGGACCCAAAAGCAAAATAGCCCGCAAATTCGGCGAACCGATTTACGGACCTGACAAATATCTCGAAAAGAGGAATTATCCTCCGGGACAGCACGGAATGGCCAAGAAGCGCAAGAAAACTTCTGAGTACGGCACCCAGCTCGCTGAGAAACAGAAAGTTAAATATACTTACGGTGTTCTCGAGCGTCAGTTCCGCAAGATGTACGACAAGGCTGCCAGGATGAAGGGCCGTACAGGTGAAAACCTGATCATCCTTCTCGAATCACGCGTAGACAACCTCGTTTACCGTATGGGTATCGCTCCCAGCCGCCCTGCTGCACGTCAGCTCGTAAGCCACTGCCACATCACCCGCAACGGCGAAATCTGCAATGTGCCTTCAGCCATCGCACGCCCCGGTGACGTCATCGCAGTTCGCGAGCGCTCAAAGAGCCTCGAAGTAGTTCAGGACAGCCTCTCTCGTGGAAACAACAAATATTCTTGGATCGAGTGGGATAACGAGAAATGCTCTGGCAAATATCTCAACTATCCTGAGCGTACCGAGATCCCTGAGACCATCAACGAACAGCTCATCGTCGAGTTGTACTCTAAGTAATAATATTCTTGCTTGAAGCAAAGAACACTAATATTTAACAAAACAATATGGCAATTTTAGCATTCCAAAAACCTGATAAGGTCATAATGCTCGATGCTACCGATACCTTTGGCCGTTTCGAGTTCCGCCCTCTTGAGCCGGGATACGCAACTACCATCGGTAACGCACTTCGCCGCATTCTGCTCTCCTCTCTGGAAGGTTTTGCCATCACTTCGATCCGCATCGAAGGTGTCGCTCACGAGTTCGACACTATTCCCGGCGTCATCGAGAGTGTGGTAGACATCATCCTTAATCTGAAGCAAGTTCGTCTTAAAAGAATGATTGAGGAGGAAGAGAGCGAAAGTGCAACGGTTACTGTTAGTGGCAAGCAAGAATTTACTGCTGCCGATCTTTCGAAGAGTCTGTCTTCATTCACAGTCCTGAATCCTGACCTGCACATCTGCACGATGGAACCGAGCGTAAAGATCGTTATGGACTTCACAGTGGGTAAAGGCAGGGGTTACGTTCCGGCAGACGAGAATAAAGATGAGAATGCACCGGTAGGCACAATCGCCATCGATTCCATCTACACTCCGATCAAGAACGTCAACTTCGCAAGGGAAGACTGGCGCGTAGAGCAGAAAACCGACTACGAAAAACTTATTATCGAAATAACTACCGACGGTTCAATCCATCCGAAGGAAGCTCTCAAGGAAGCTGCAACTATCCTTATCCAGCACTTCATGCTGTTCTCAGACAGCAAGATCACCCTGGAAGCTCCCGTGGAAGTCGAGAACAAAGAGCTTGACGAGGAGTCACTCCGCATGCGTCATCTGCTTCTCACCAAACTGTCAGATATGGAACTTTCAGTCCGCGCCCTCAACTGCCTGAAGGCTGCTAACATTGAAACTTTCGCTGACCTGGTTTCACACCAGAGGTCTGAACTGATGAAATTCCGCAACTTCGGCAAGAAGTCCCTCAACGAGATCGACCTTCTTGTAGACAGGCTCAAATTGAACTTCGGAATGGACATTTCTAAGTATAACATCGAAAAAAAGGAACAATAAACTATGAGACACAATAAGGCAATAAACCACCTGGGTCGTCAGAGCGGACATCGCAAAGCTATGCTGTCGAACATGGCATGCTCTCTGATTCTCAACAAGAGGATCGAGACTACCGTTGCCAAGGCTAAGGCTTTGAGAACTTACGTTGAACCTCTGATCACGAAATCTAAGGATGATTCAACCCATTCACGTCGTGTAGTTTTCAGCTATCTGAAGCAGAAAGAGGCCGTTACCGAACTCTTCAGGGTCATTGCTCCCAAGATCTCTGACCGTCCCGGCGGATACACCCGTATCCTCAAGACCGGTTTCCGTCAGGGTGACGGTGCCGATATGGCACTCATCGAGCTCGTAGACTTCAACGAAGCAGCTCTCGCATCAACTGTGAAGAAAGAGACCAAGAAAGCTTCTACCCGCCGTGCAGGTAAGAAAGCTGCTCCCAAGGCAGCCGAGGCACCCAAGGCTGAAGCTCCGAAGGCTGAAGAGCCTGCAGCAGAAGCTCCCGCAGCTGAATAATCTATCAATACGATACGAAAGAAGCCGACCCGATGACGGGCCGGCTTCTTTGTTACAAGGGCGCTTGTGCTATTTCTTGAAAAGCAGCGGGGCGAACTCCCTCAGGCAGCGGCGCCAGGTGAGGAATTCGTGGGCTGTCTTCGGCGAAACGTAGGTCACCACATTGGTCACGCCTGCTGCCTTGAGCTGGTCGGCGGTAGCCTGGACCCTTGCAGGACCCTCGGCTTCGCCGATACCCATAAACAGCACGTGCATCTTCTTGTTGAACTCGGCAGGGTCGATCTTGGAAATGTCGAGGCTGCCGGCTCCGCTGAAGCCACCCATATATGAGAATACGTCGAGATGGGGCAGTACGGTCCAGTATGTCTGCATTCCGCCCCAGGACAGTCCGGCCATAGCGCGGTGCTCACGGTCGGCCTTTACCCTGAAGGTCTTCTCGATATGGGGGATGATGTCCTTCAGCAGCACGTCTGTGAAGTCAGCGCCATATTCGTCACGGCTCTGGCCGCTGCGGGCGTTGTATGCCACCTCGATGTTTCCGCTGTCCATCACGACGATCATAGGAACTGCCTTGCCTTCTGCAATCAGGTTGTCCATAATGGCGCTCATACGGCCCTGGTTGTTCCAGCCGGTCTCATCCTCGGCCATACCGTGCTGCAGATAGAGAACGGGATATTTCTTCTTGCCCTTGGCATATTCCGCCGGGGTGTATACGAAGCAGCGGCGCCATTCGTCGCGCACGGTGCTGTAGTATACGCTCTCGCTGACAACTCCGTGGGGAACGTCCTTGACTGCATAGAAATCGCGGTCGGGTGCGGGAATCTCGATGCCGCTTGCCCAGATGCCGGTTCCGAAGAACGGCCTGGTGTTCTTGTCAGCCGTGGTCACACCGTCGATGCTGAGGGTGTAGTAGTGGAAACCCTCGACTTCGGGCTGCTCTGAAACATAGGTCCACCAGCCGTCGTTGCCCCTTGTCATCGGGCCGCGGTAGCTGATTTCGACTCTCTCGGCATCCGGGGCGTACACCTTGAAGTAGGTGCGTCCGTCGCTGCCTACGCGGGGCCATTCAGCACCCTTGATGTTCAGCTCGTTGGGTTTGGTGCCTGCGGGAATCTCGTCGAGAGTCTGCTCGGGAAGGTTCTTCTTCTCGATGGTCCAGCCGGGGCGTTTTTCAATGCCTGCAGGGCTGCCGAGGAACAGGTTCGCAGCAGCCTTGTCACCCTTGAGATGCCATTTGAGCCAGGCGATGGCAACTATCGAGAACTCTCCGCCGTGAGGCTGAGCGTAGGTGCCGCCGTGGCCAACAGGGTAGTTGACGGCAACTGCAGGAACGTGGTTGATGCGCTTGAAGTCGTCCATTCCATTGCCGTACGCGATGTCGCTTTCACCACCGAGGATATAGATGATGGGTGTGTGGATCTGGTTGAGCTTCTCCTTTTCAGGCATAGGCATTCCCGACACGGCGGTTCCGCGGTTCACGAAGAGGCCGCTGTTGCATATCATCACTGTCTTGAGCCTCGGGTCCTGGCATACGTCAAGAGCCTGAAGCCCTCCGCAGGACATTCCTGCCGCTGCGATGTTGTTGACGTCGATCTTCTGGTAGTACTGGCTCTTGGGGTCTGCGTTCTGGGCGATGGCCCAGTCGATGGCATCTGTCAGCTGGCTTGACTGGGAACCATTGCCAGGATAGCGGACGCCGTCTTCGGGCATCGTACCTATGGCTATTACGAGGAATCCGTTCGAGGCGATTTCATTCAGGAAGCGGTAGTGCTCGAATGGAGAGTTGGCGCAGGCGCCGTTGCCCCATACGAGGACGGGCAGGAGCTGCCTTCTGCCGAAAGGTTCCAGGTTCAGGGGCTTGAATATGGTATGGGTCTGGAGAGACTCGTCAGTTGCCATAATGGCTTTGTACGGGCCGCTTCCGCCATCCTCAATGAGCCTTGTCTGCATGTCCTGAGCTTTCAGGACGTTAGTTGACACCAGCGCCAAAACGGCCAGTGCCATAAAAAACAGTTTTTTCATAATAGGTGGAGTAAGGTTATTTGATGCTAATTTAATAAAATGGCAGGATATTTTATAGCTTTGAGACCGACTTGCCACAGCAATATGGAAGCGAATCTTTTCGGACAATTGAATGAAATAGCCCTGGCTTTGGGTTTCGCCGATTTCGGTGCGGCGCGGATGCAGCCCCTCGGTGAGCCGGCAAGACGGCTGGACAGCTACCTCGAGGAGGGACGCAATGCCGGAATGGAGTATATGGGGCGGAATGTCGACAAGCGCAAGGACCCTTCGCTGCTGCTTGAGGCTTCCGGCAGTGTGCTGTGTTTCGTGGTACCCTATGGAAAGGCCCGGAAAGGGACTCCTGTGGCGTCTTTTGCGCTCGGTCTGGATTATCACAAGGTTATAAAGGACCGTCTCTATACCTTTCTCGAGAAGGCAAGGCCTCTGATGGAGGCTGCTTCAGGTTCGGCTGTGAAGGCGCGTGTATTCGTCGACAGCGCCCCCGTTATGGACCGGGCCTGGGCAGTGGAGTGCGGGCTGGGCTTTTTTGGCTGCAACAATTTCTTCATCAGCACCGCTGCTGGCATCAGATGCCTGATCGGCATCATTCTGTGCAACGTGGATTTCAAACTGCTTGACTGTATGCAGTTGCGCTGGAAGAAGCACGATGTGATGCTGGACTGCGGAATGTGCGGCAACTGCGTCAGGCATTGTCCGACAGGGGCCTTGAAAGCGCCATATACCCTGGATGCCGAACGCTGCATAAGCTACCATACGGTCGAGAGCAGGACGCTCTATGAGCCGGATGCACGCCCGGTGGATTTTGCCGGCTATATCTTTGGTTGCGAAGAGTGTATGCGCGCCTGTCCGTGGGACAGGGAGAACGAGGCCTGGCCGGAGCTTGTATGCAACAAGGACTATATAGAATCGCTCACTGCTGAAGATTGGAAAAAGATGAGTGAGGAGGAATTTGAAAAACGCTTCTCGGGAACCTCTTTAACCCGCGCAGGGCTTCAAAAAATCAAGAACAATTGTTAAATTTGTCAGATTATATGCGCTTTGGCCTGACACATAGGGACACGGCAAGCAATGCCCGCTGCGGGGTCATCTCCACCGACCACGGAGAGATCCTCACGCCTATTTTTATGCCTGTGGGCACAGTAGGCTCTGTCAAGGGTGTTTATCACCGCGATCTGAAAGAGGACATCCGGGCGCAGATAATCCTAGGCAACACCTACCATCTGTATCTGAGGCCCGGCCTTGATGTGCTGAAGGCGGCAGGCGGGCTGCACAAGTTCTGCTCGTGGGACAGGCCCATCCTCACAGACAGCGGCGGTTTCCAGGTGTTCAGCCTGAGCCCCATCCGCAAGCTCACGGAGGAAGGCTGCATCTTCCGCTCCCACATCGACGGCTCCAAGCATATCTTCACACCCGAGAACAACGTGGACACACAGCGCATCATCGGAGCCGACATCATAATGGCCCTTGACGAATGCTGTCCCGGCGATGCCGATTACAATTATGCGAAGAAGTCGCTCGACCTCACCGAGAAGTGGCTCAAGCGCTGCATCCGCCATTTCGACGAGACCGAGCCGCTGTACGGCTACAGTCAGACCTTCTTCCCCATAGTCCAGGGCTGTGTCTATCCGGACCTCCGTGCCAGGGCTGCCGAGACGGCTGTGAGCTATGAAAGGGAAGGATATGCCATCGGAGGCCTGGCAGTAGGCGAACCTGTCGAGAAGATGTATGAGATGATAGAACTGCTCCATCCTCTGCTGCCGGCCGACAAGCCGCGCTACCTGATGGGGGTCGGCACGCCTTCCAACATCCTCGAGGCCATCTCTCGCGGAGTGGATATGTTCGACTGCGTGATGCCTACACGCAACGGACGCAACGGAATGCTCTTCACCTGGGAGGGAACCATCAACATACGCAACAAGAAGTGGGCTGACGATTTCAGTCCGATCGATCCGCAAGGCACGTCTTTTGTCGACAGGACCTACACCAAGGCCTACCTGAGGCATCTGACCATAGCCGGCGAAATGCTGGCGGCCGAGATTGCCAGCGAGCACAACCTGGCGTTCTACCTTGATGTGGTTGCCAAGGCCCGCGAGCATATCGCAGCCGGAGACTTCGCCCAGTGGAAAGAGCAGGCGGTAAAGAAACTTGACGAGAGATTGTAATGAGAAGTCCCAAGATCAAAATAATAGACTGGTACATCATCAAGAAGTTCATCGGGACTTACTTCCTGACGCTGCTTATCGTCATCGTCATCATCGTGGTGTTCGACATCAGCGAGAAGATCAACCACTTCGTCGACAACCAGGTGCCGCTGAAGGAGATTGTGTTCGACTATTTCGCGAACTTCATCCCCTTCATTATCAATATGTACAGTCCGATGTTCGTGTTCATCACGGTCATCTTCTTCACGTCCAAGTTGGCGCAGAATTCCGAGATCATCGCTATGCTGTCGAACGGCATAGGCTTCAACCGCCTGCTGGTGCCGTATCTGATTTCGGCGGCGTTCGTGGCCATATTCTCGCTCATCCTGAACCTTTATGTGATTCCTCCGGCCAACAAGGTCCGGCTCGATTTCGAGAACAAGTACATCAAGGCGAAATCGACGCTGGGAGCGACCCGTGACGTGCATTACCAGATAGAACCCGGGCAGTTCGTCTATGTGGAGAGCTTCAGCACCTTCAACAGCACTGCCTACCGTTTCTCACTCGAAACCATCGAGGACAACAAGATAACGTCGAAACTCTCCGCCGAGACGGCCGCGTGGGACACCACTACCAACGGCTGGAAGCTTCACAACTATTTCATCCGCAATTACGACCAGTACGGCAACGAATATGTGACTGCCGGCAAGGCGCGCGATACCGTCATCGACCTGACGCTCGAGGATTTCCTGCGCCGAAGCAACGTGATGCAGACCCTTACCGTAAAGGAACTGGACCAGCTCATCGAGACTCAGAAATTGAGGGGAGACAAGTCGGTGGACTATTCTCTCATCGAGAAGTATTCCCGCACTGCGCTGCCTTTCTCGGCATTCATCCTGACAATTATGGGCCTTGCTCTGTCCAGCCGCAAGCGCAGGGGAGGGCTTGGCCTCAACATCGGTATCGGAGTGGGCCTGTGCTTCTCCTACATCCTGTTCCAGCGCTTCAGCGAAATGTTCGTCCGCACCGGCCTGATGCCTCCGTTCGTGGCTATCTGGCTGCCTAATGTGGTGTTCACGATAATAGTGATCTACCTCTATCGTCTGGCTCCGAAGTAAAACAAAGATCTATATATGAAAAACACAACTTTACGACTGATTATACTCAGTTTTCTGCAGTTCGCCGTCTGGGGAGCCTACCTGACTTCTATGGGCAGCTATCTCGCCCTGGCCGGATTCGGCAGCAAGATATGGCTGTTCTTCGCCACACAGGGTTTCGTGTCCATCTTTATGCCAGCCCTCGCAGGCATCGTCGCCGACAAATGGATTCCGGCCCAGAAAGTGCTCTCCCTCTGTCACGCCCTTGCCGGCATCTCGATGCTCGCGCTTGCCTGGTATGCGATGAGTGCGGGAAGCGGAGCGCAGTTCGGTCTCTTCTATACCCTCTATACCATCAGCGTAGCGTTCTATATGCCGACCATCGCCATTTCCAATTCCGTGGCTTTCAATGCGCTTGAAGTCAGCGGCAAGGACCCTGTCAAGGATTTCCCTCCGATCAGGGTGTTCGGCACGGTGGGCTTCATATGCTCGATGCTTTTCGTCAACTTCGTGCGCAATTCACAGGGAGTCCAGTTCCAGAACTCTTACGAGCAGTTCTTCCTTTCAGGCATACTCAGCATAGTTCTTATGCTCTATGCGCTGACTCTCCCGAACTGCCCCTGCAAGCCCAAGAGCGCTTCTACCCAGTCTTTCGCAGAGGCTACGGGATTGTCTGCATTCAAGCTGTTCAAGGAGCGTAACTTTGCGATATTCTTCATATTCTCGATGCTGCTTGGCGCCGCCCTTCAGATTACCAACGGCTATGCCAATACATTCATCAAGTCGTTCCAGGGCAATCCCCTCTTTGCAGATACCTGGGGAGCAAACAACGCCAATGCCCTGATCTCTCTCAGCCAGATTTCGGAAACACTCTGCATCCTGCTGATTCCGTTCTTTATGAAGAAATTCGGCATCAAGAAAGTGATGCTTATCGCTATGTTCGGATGGGTGCTGCGCTTCGGCTTCTTCGGCATCGGCAATCCCGGCGGAGGAGTCTGGCTCTTCGTACTGAGCTGCATCGTCTACGGCGTGGCTTTCGACTTCTTCAACATCTCCGGCTCACTGTTCGTAAACGAGAATGTCGACACGGGCATCCGCTCGAGCGCCCAGGGCCTCTTTATGCTGATGACCAACGGTATCGGAGCTTCGCTCGGAACGTGGGTCGCAGGTCTTGTAGTCAACCATTTCATTGAGGATACCGCCGCATACGACCCGGAGTGGAAGACAGTCTGGCTGATATTCGCGGCCTACGCTCTGGTAGTCGGAATCCTATTCGCCATACTGTTCAAGTATAAGCACCAGCCCGAAAAACAATGATCAGCTACAGATGAACACCACTACCTTGGCCGGATGGTTGAGGTGAAGTGAGAATTCCTCTGCAGTACTGTGGTTCAGAGTCGCCTTCCATAACGTGTCGAAGGTGACTCTGTCCGTTTTGTAGAACAGGCCCTCGCAGCTCATGCGAAGGGTGTTGTCGAAGGCGAATATGGAGATTTCCACCCCGAGGGGGCAGCTGAAGCGGGCATCCTTTGCGCAGAAGGCGCGGAAGGTGCCGCTTTCCGTTATCATATCTATGTCGCATCCGCTGCCAGAGAGCATCTCGGCATAATCGGCCAGCAGCGACACGTTTGCCATCGTGTGGTCTTCGCGCCTGCCGGTGGCACCTAGGATGTGGATGGTGTCGGGCATCGGCTCCAGGGCAGCCTTGAATGCCTTGGTGAGGTCATTGGTTTCCTGCTCGCTGATCTTGCGGACAATGCCGGCATAGCGCTGCTGAAGTTCTGACGGGAGAGAATCCATATCGCCGACGATGAGGTCCGGCACTATGCCTTCTGCCAGCAGCCTTTCGGCGGCGCCGTCGCAGCAGATGATGCGGTCAGCGTGTTTCAGGAAGCCGAGAGTCCTGTCGGATGAGGGGAACTCTCCGTGCGCAAGGATAACGGTCGTCATTCGAAGTGATATTTGGATGCATCCCTGAATCCCTTCAGGAATTCTTCTATCTTGAGGCGCTTCTTGCCTGCGAGCTGGATGTCCATTATACGCAGATTGCCCGCTGCACAGCCAACAGAAAGGTAGGTCTTGCCGTCGGTGGCTATCTGTCCTTTGGCCAGCTGCTCTTCCCTGTCAGGCACGAAGGCGTCATAGACTTTCACGTCGGTGACAGTGCCGTCTTCAGACACAAGGTTGAGGTGCGCTCCGGGATAGGGAGAGAGACCGCGGACGAGCAGGCAGATGGCAGATGCTTCGTCGTCAAGGTCGATCTGACAGGTTTCGCGTGTGATCTTGGGCGCGGGCTTGAGCTCGCTGAATGCCACCTGCGGTGAAGGGGTGACTCTCTTCTTGACGAGAGCCCTGGCCGTCTTGACTACAAGTTCGGAACCTTTCTCCGCGAGTTTGTCGTGCAGGGTGCCTGCGTTGTCATAGATTTCGATAGGGCAGTAGTCGTTATAGAGTATGCCTCCGGTGTCGATCTTCTCGTCAATCATAAACGTAGTGACGCCGGTCTGCTTCTCGCCGTTGATGATGGCCCAGTTGATAGGCGCGGCACCGCGGTATTGAGGCAAGATGGATGCGTGCAGGTTGAATGTGCCTAGGCGGGGCATGCTCCATACTTCCTTCGGAAGCATACGGAAGGCAACCACTATGAACAGGTCAGGATCGAATGATTTCAACTGGGCGAGGAAATCGGGATCCTTGAGCTTTTCGGGCTGAAGCACTGGAATGCCGCGCTCCGTGGCGAACTTCTTGACGGCGCTTTCGTGCATCTGCAGTCCGCGGCCCGAAGCCTTGTCAGGCACTGTCACCACTGCGGCGATATTGTAGTCCGTCTGCTCCATAAGAGCCTTGAGCGGGGCAACTGCAAATTCAGGAGTACCCATATAGACGATGTCGATGCGGCCCCTCTTGCGCCTGAGGAAGTTCGAAGCCCGCCTCAGGAAAGCTCCGACAGGAGCCCATAATTTCCTCAGGAATGCCTTCCACGAATCTGCATTGAACAGAGGAGAGTCGGTCGTAGCCTGCCAGGTGAGGAACGCTCCTATGGGCAGCAGGACGGCCGAAGATATGACCGATCCCACGATTTCATCCATATTGCCGTCCCTTGCGAGCTTTACTCCGGTGGTGTCGATCACCCAGTAGAAGACGAAGAACAATATGGAAATGATAACAGGCGTGCCGAGACCGCCCTTGCGGATGATGGCTCCGAGCGGTGCTCCGATGAAGAAGAACAGCAGGCAGGCCAGTGCAAGGGTGAACTTCCGGCACATCTCCACCAGCATCTTCCTCGTAGGGCTCAGGAATCTGAAAGTGTCCCTTTCATAGGTGTCGATGGCTCCCAGGCCGCCATTCTCAAATTCGTTCTTCGCATTGATGAGTACGGACCTTTTCTGATCGGAAGATAAGGTGGAGTCAATATTGGCTCTCAAACCCTTGAGGTCGAAGAGCGGCAGAGGCTCTTTCTGAAGGGATGTGTCGATCTGGGGATAGTATTCCAGATTCAGGTTGTATACGAATTTGCGCAGGAGGGACTCGTAGTTCACATCGTAATCATTGAGGATGGAGTCTCGGTCGTGATGCAGGTCGTGCAGGTCCTGCGACATTATCTCATCGCTGAAACGGTCTCCGTTTTCGTCGCGTGTGAACGTGTAGTTGGCCAGCGAGATGTAGATGCGCTGCTCCTTGAAACTGATTATATCCTGGTCGAGAGTGGTGTCGCGGTAGCCCATACGGTTGGTTTCGTCGTATGAACGGCCGTTGTACATGTCGAATATAAGATATTTCTTGTCTTCGGTGATCTGGATCTTGCCAGAGTCTGCGAGGATGAGGGAGTTGTTTCCGACATTGGATGTGTGGTCGTAGACCATCAGGTTGTGCATCATTCCCGTTTCCTCGTCCTGGCTCTCTACCCTCAGTGTGTAGCCCTCGATTCCGTCGTAGAAGACTCCGTCCGGTATCTTGATCTCATCCTTGGTGCGGCCGATGTCGTCGCGCAGGGCGTAGATATGTTCGTATGCTACGGGAATGAGTTCGTTCGAGATGAAGAAGGCTCCGACCGTGATGAGCAGCGAAACTATCATCAGCGGAAGCATCGTCCTGCCGAGGGATATGCCGGCGGCTTTCATCGCCAGCAACTCGTTGTTTTCTCCGAGGCCGCCCATAGTCATTATGGAGGCCAGCAGCGTCGACAGGGGAAGCACCATAGGCAGGATGGTGCAGGCCCCCCAGCCCATAAATTCAGCTATGACGGAAAAACCCAGGCCTTTGCCCACCAGCTCGTCGATGTAGACCCACAGGAATTGCATCACAAGGATGAACAGCACGATGAAGAACACCAGTGCGAATGGGCCCATAAAGGATTTGAGCAGGTATTGGTCGAGTCTCTTCAAGATAGGATTATTTGCCTGTTGCCAGTTTCACAAGTACTTCTGCCGCTTCGGCCAGACCATCCAGGTTCTTACCTCCGGCTGTGGCCAGGAACTTCTGACCGCCACCGCCGCCCTGTATCAGTTTGGCAGCTTCGCGGATGTCCTTGCCGGCATCCTTGCCCTGAGCGACGAGGTCGTCGGTGTACATAAGCACCAGGCAGGGTTTGCTGTCTTCGCTCTCGAAGGCTGCGATGAAGGCAGTGGCTGTGGTCTCCGAGTGGAGCAGGAATGCCACGTTCCTTGCAAGTTCCATGCTAATGCACTTGCGCAGCGTCATCAATGTGATGCCGTTAGCTGCCTGGGCGGTGGCCTTCACGCTGTTCTTGAGATTGACGGCGCGCTCCTGCTGCACTGCTTCCATAGCCTTGCGGTATGATTCGTTGGAATCTACGGTCTTGCGTATGGCAGTCAGGATATCCGGAGCGTTGTTGAGCATTTCGCGGATGGCGCCGATAGTCTCTTCCATGTTGTCCACCATTATTTCAGCCCTGAAGCCTGTCGTGGCTTCGATACGGCGTACGCCGGCTGCGATGGCGCTTTCGCTGATGATGCGGAAGAATCCGATGGCACCGGTGGCGGGAGCGTGGCAGCCGCCGCAGAGTTCTATCGAGTCACCGAACTTGATGACGCGCACGCTGTTGCCGTATTTCTCTCCGAAGAGCGCCATCGCACCCATATTGCGGGCTTCTTCGATGGGAACGTCGCGATATTCCTGGAGCTGTGCGTTTGCACGTATCATCTTGTTCACGAGTCGCTCTACTTCGAGGATCTGCTCGTGAGACATCTTCTCGTAGTGTGAGAAGTCGAAGCGGAAAGAATCGGGACCCACGAAAGAACCTTTCTGCTCCACGTGTGTTCCGAGCACCTTGCGGAGAGCTGCGTGCAGCAGGTGGGTTGCAGAGTGGTTGTTCTGGATGCATATGCGGCGCTCTGCGTCGACCTCTGCCTTGAATGTGGCCTGAAGGTCGGAAGGCATGCGCTCTGCGATATGGATGGGCAGGCCGTTCTCCTTTATGGTGTTAATGATAGCAATCTTTTCGTCGCCGGCGCTGATCCATCCTGAATCGCCGACCTCGCCACCCATCTCTCCGTAGAAAGGAGTGCGGTCGAACACGAGCTGGATCTGCTCTTTGTTCTTGGCCTTGACGGTGCGGTAGCGGACGATGTTGACGTCTGCGGTCATAGTGTCGTATCCCACGAACTCTGTGACGGCGTCGGGACCTACGCTGAGCCAGTCGCCGGCTTCGATGGCAGTGGCGTTGCGGGCGCGCTGCTTCTGCTTCTCGAGCTCTACGTTGAACTCTGCAAGGTCGATGGTGTAGCCGTTCTCACGGGCGATCAGTTCGCTCAGGTCGATGGGGAATCCGTAGGTGTCGTAGAGTGTGAAGGCATCCACGCCGCTGATTTTCTTTGTGTCGGCAGCCTTGGCCATTATGTTGTCCATCAGCCTTATTCCTTTGTCGAGGGTGCGGAGGAAAGCTTCCTCCTCTTCCTTGATGACGCGTACTATCAGTTCGTTCTGCTTGCGCAGTTCGGGGAATGCATCGCCCATCTGGGCTACGAGGTTCGGCACAAGCCTGCACAGGAACGGCTCCTTGAAGCCGAGGAAGGTGTAGCCGTAGCGTACGGCCCTGCGGAGGATGCGGCGGATCACATATCCTGCCTTTACGTTTGAAGGCAACTGACCGTCGGCAATAGAGAAGCTGATGGCGCGGATGTGGTCGGCGATGACCCTCATTGCTACGCCTACTTCGGTCTCAGGCTCGTATTTCTTGCCGCAGAGAGCGGAGATGGCGTCGATCATATCGGTGAATACGTCAGTGTCGTAGTTGCTCTGCTTGCCCTGCAATGCCATACAGAGGCGTTCGAAACCCATTCCGGTGTCGACGTGCTTTGCCGGCAGTGGTTCCAGGGAACCGTTGGCCTTGCGGTTGAACTGCATGAAGACGAGGTTCCAGATTTCGATTACCAGATGATGTCCCTGGTTTACGAGAGTGACGCCGTCAACCTTTGCGCGCTCTTCGTCGCTGCGGAGGTCGATGTGGATCTCGCTGCAAGGGCCGCAGGGACCAGTGTCTCCCATCTCCCAGAAGTTGTCGTGCTTGTTGCCGAGGATAATGTGGCTCTCGGGAAGATATTTGAGCCACTCGCGCCTGGCCTCTTCGTCCATCGGGACTCCGTCAGCCTCGCTGCCTTCGAACACTGTGGCATAGAGACGGTTCTTGTCGAGCTTGAAAACGTCGGTGAGCAGTTCCCAGCCCCACTGGATGGCTTCTTTCTTGAAATAGTCGCCGAAGCTCCAGTTGCCGAGCATCTCGAACATGGTGTGGTGATAGGTGTCGTGGCCCACTTCTTCCAGGTCGTTGTGCTTGCCGCTCACGCGGAGGCATTTCTGCGAGTCGGCTACGCGCTGGTACTTGGCGGGCTCGTTGCCGAGGAACCAGTCCTTGAACTGGTTCATTCCTGCATTGGTGAACATCAGGGTGGGGTCGTTCTTCACTACCATCGGCGCTGAAGGAACTATGGTGTGGCCTTTCGAAGCAAAAAAGTCCAGAAAGGTCTGGCGGATTTCTTTAGAAGTCATATTGGAAATACTTATATCTATTATAATTTGGCACAAAAATAGCATTTTTATCAGATTTATATAACTTTGCCAGTTACAATGGCCAAAGAAAGTCAGTACATATACAATCCTCAAACGTCGTCATACGACCTCTACGTCCCGTCAAGCCTGACGAAATGGACTCGTTTCGGCATTGTCGTGCTGATCGGACTGGCCTTTTTCTTCAGCTATTTCTGGCTGTGGAACGGCGTAATGAAGAAGAATACGCCCAAGACTGCCATACTTGAACGCCAGAACAAGGAGATGCTGGCATCAATCGCTGAAATCAACGAAAGGATGGAGAGCCAGAACGCAGCCCTGAGCGAATTGCAGGAGAGGGACAACGTGGTCTACCGTTCTGTGTTCGGAATGGATGAGATTCCGCAGGCCGTGCGCAACGCCGGCTTCGGCGGGGTTGACCGCTATGCAGACCTCAGGCTCTTCATGAGCGCAGACTATCTGATCACAACCCGCAACAGACTTGACATCCTGACGAAGAAGGCCTATGTCCAGTCGCTCTCGTTCGACGATATCCAGGCCCTTTCGGCAAGGGCAGGCGACATGGCCAACTGTGTCCCGAGCATATATCCAGTGGTTCCCACCAAGAGCATGCAGCAGACCTCGCCTTTCGGATACCGTTCCGACCCCATCAACGGCGGAGCCAAGTTCCACAGCGGCATTGACATCGGAGGCCCTACCGGCACCGACATCATCTGCACCGGCGACGGCGTGGTGGTGCGCGTAGACTATAACTACTACGGCTATGGCATCGTAGTGGACGTTGACCACGGATTCGGCTACACCACCCGTTACGGCCACCTCCTCAGCGCAAGCGTTGTGGAAGGCCAGAGGGTTAAAAGGGGTGACAAGGTCGGAGAGCTCGGCAGCTCCGGGCGCGTGACTGGTCCGCACCTCCATTATGAAGTGATCTACAGGGGAAATGCCGTCAATCCCTGGAACTTCTTCTCAACCGACATTACTCCCGAAGAGTATAAGGACATGATCCAAAAGTCCAGAAGCAGGGGGTAAGGGATGAAGAAATACCGTTTCAACAAAGAGAGCAAGTCGTTCGACGAGGTGACTCCCTCGGCGGGCAGCATCCTGCTTACGATCCTCAAGTTCTGTCTTTACGGCATTCTTGCCGCCGCGGTGATGTATCTGCTCTTCGCCCTGCTTTTCAGCACCGAGCGGGAAAAGAAACTGTCGCTCGAGAATGAGTACCTCGAGGAGGAATACGGCAAGATGACCCAGCAGGTGGATCTGCTCGACGACGTCATCAAGAACCTCGAACTCCGCGACAAGGAGATATTCAACGATATTTTCGGAATGGACCCGCCGTCTGTCGAAGCGTTTGTCAGCACCGACACCGTGGCAAGAGACGAGTTCCTGGCTTCCCTGTCCGACGGGGATCTCGCGGCTTTCACCGACGGGCAGACCGACCGTCTGGAAGAGAGGGTGTCGAATGTCAACCGTCAGATCAGAGCCATATACCAGGCCGTCGGAGAGGAAGACTTCAAGCCGACAAGCCTGCCTTCTACGCTTCCCGTAGAGAACTTCAAGCTTGCGCAGACCGGTGCCACCGTGGGGATGAAGATCAATCCTTTCTATAAGACTTTGCGCAGGCACGGCGGATTTGACATAATAGCAGCCGTAGGAACCCAGGTGAAAGCGACCGCCGACGGAGTGGTGTCGAAGATAGACAGGGCTTCGAAGGGTATGGGAAACAGCATCACCATAGACCACCGCAACGGCATTCAGACAGTGTACGGCCATCTGAGCGAGATATACGTCCGTCAGGGGCAGAACCTCAGGCAGGGCGACGTAATCGCCAGGGTAGGGACGAGCGGAATGACCTTCTCAGGCGGCCTGCACTACGAAGTTGTGCGCCAGGGCCGCAGCGTCGATCCGGTGAACTATTTCTTCGCCGACCTGAGTCCCGCGGTCTACCGCGACATGGTGGTCGTTTCGTCATATACAGGACAATCTATAGATTAAAACATAAGCTATGAGCAACAAGATTTGCTATACGATAGGCGAGGTCGCCGAGCTGCTTGGGGAGAATACTTCACTGGTGCGCTTCTGGTCTGACAATTTCACTGATTTTATCCACCCTAGACGCAACAACAAGGGCAACCGCCTCTTCAGTCCGGAGGACGTGGAGATGTTCAAGAAGATCCATTTCCTGGTGAAAGAGCGCAACCTCACCCTTGAAGGCGCACGCAAGCTTCTGGGCAGCAACGAAGAAGGTGCAGACCAGCGATTCGAGGTGATAGCAAAGCTCAAGGAGATACGATCCCTGCTCGAGACCGTCAAGAACGATATCTGATATGAAGGCACGCCAGGTCGCTGAGATAATCGAGGATTTCGCCCCTCTCTGCCTCCAGGAAAGCTGGGACAATGCCGGTTTCTGCATAGGCAGCCCCGAGGCCGAGGTCAAGGGCATAATGGTGGGTTTCGACTGCACACCCTCCCTGATAGAGGAAGCCGCAGCCGCCGGATGCAATATGATCGTAACCCATCATCCCCTTATCTTCAAGGGCGTGAAGAAAATCAATCCCGACACTTTCCTGGGGTCTGCGATAGTGACCGCCATCAAGCACGATATGGTGGTGTATGCAGCCCATACCAACGCCGACAAGGCTGCCGACGGAGTGAGCCGCATAATGGCCGAGAAATTGGGCCTGACCGATATCGAGCCGCTCGATGAGGACGGCCTCGGCGCCATCGGAGTCCTGCCCGAAGCAATGGAATCCAAAGCATTCATAGATCTTGTGAAGAAGACCTTCGGCCTGCCGGTCGTGCGCTGCTCGAGGCCTCTTGACACCCCTGTGCGCCGCGTGGCTATGTGCGGCGGTTCCGGAGGAAGCCTCATTGAGGAAGCCGAAGCCAAAGGGGCAGACGCATACCTCTGCGGAGACCTCAGCTACCACAGCTTTTTCACCGATGCCGGCTTTATGCTGCTCGACGTAGGACACTATGAAAGCGAAATAGATATTGTGAATAAATTATTTGGACTGCTTAGCGAAAAAATACATACCTTTGCAGTCCGCCGAACTCAGAACAACAACAATCCAATATATTACTATTAAGTAGATTATGGCTACAAAAAAAGCTAACAAGGCAATCGTTACCCCTATCGACCAGAGCGAAACCTTCGTGTCTGCGGTCAAGTCAGTGACCGAATCAGACGGTGTGTCAATGGAAGAAAAGCTCCGCACGCTCTATAAAATACAGCAGGCCGACACAGCAATCGACAAGATCCACCTTCTCCGTGGTGAACTTCCCTTGGAGGTTCAGGACCTTGAAGACGACATCGCCGGTCTCAACACGAGAATAGCCAACACCCAGACCGAGATCAAGGATGCTGAGAAATACATCTCAGACCTCAAGGCCAAGATCGAGGAGTGCAAGGTTCTCGTAGAGAAATACGAGGAGCAGAGCAAGAAGGTGATGAACAACCGCGAGTACGAATCCATCACCCGTCAGATCGAATTCCAGCAGCTCGAGCAGGAAGCCAGCGAGAAACATATCCGCGAGACCAACCTCCTCCTTGCCGAGAAGGCACAACTCCTCGAGGATACCAAGAAGCTGCTTGAAGGCCGCCAGACCGACCTCGACAACAAGAAGGCCGAACTCGAGCAGATCATCACCGAGACCGCAAAGGAAGAAGAGCAGCTCGAAGCCCACAAGGAAGACCTTGCCAAGAAGCTTGACGAGCGTATGTATGTGGCTTACAACCGCGTGCGCAACAACTGCAAGAACCATCTGGCAGTAGTCACCGTGAAGAGGGGAGCCTGCGGCGGATGCTTCAACCAGATCCCGCCCCAGCGCCAGCTCGACATCGCCCAGAACAAGAAGATCATAATCTGCGAATACTGCGGCCGCATCCTTGTGAGCCCTGAATTCGACGAACCTGCAAAAGAGGACTAGGAATAGTTTTCTGCAATGCCCCAGAGAAAGAAGGAAATAAAGGTGGATCTGTCGCAGCTGTCGGCAGATATGGGACGGAAACCCCCTCAGGCGATTGAAATCGAGGAGGCCGTCCTTGCTGCCATGATGCTCGACAACGACTGCATCAACGACGTCCTTGAATCTCTGACCCCCGAGTGCTTCTATAATGAGAGCAACAAGAAGATATTCAAGGCCATCCAGGCCATAGCATCGCGCAACGACAAGGTTGACATCCTCACCGTTGCCGACGAGCTCACCAAGAGCGGTGACCTCGAGGCCGTTGGCGGTGCTTCATATCTTAGCTCCCTGAGCATGAAGATCGGCGCTGCCGCCAACACCGACTATCACACCAAGATACTCCTCCAGAAATTCATCCAGCGCGAGCTGATTGCGATTTCATATCGCGTACAGAAACAATCTTTCGAGGATTCGATGCCTGTGGACGACCTTCTGCAGTATGCGCAGCAGGAAGTCTTTGTGCTTGCCGAGCGCAATATGAAGCGCGACACCAGCCCCATCCAGATGGTGATCAACCAGGCTATCGACGACATCCAGAAAGGCCAGGAGCGTCAGGACGGACTGAGCGGAGTGCCTTCGGGATACGCCAACATCGACAAGATCACCTACGGCTGGCAGCCTTCGGACCTGATCATCCTCGCCGCCAGGCCTTCTGTCGGAAAGACTGCATTCGTGCTGACGATGGCCCGCAATATGGCCGTGGACTATAATGTCCCGGTAGCTTTCTTCTCGCTCGAAATGTCGCAGACCCAGCTGGTGAAGCGACTTCTGGTGAGCGAAACCGGCATCCCCTCCGACAAGATCTGGGGAGCCAAGAAGTTCAACGACCCCCAGGACTGGGATACTCTGAACGAGCGCATCGGAAAGCTGTCAAAAGCTCCGTTGTGGATTGACGACACGCCGTCCCTCTCGATCTATGAGTTCCGCTCCAAGGCCAGGCGCCTTGTCCAGACCCAGAACGTGAAGATGATCATCATCGACTATCTTCAGCTTATGACCGGTCCCGTGGAACTTCGCGGAATGCGCGAGCAGGAAGTTTCCGCCATCTCGCGTTCGCTCAAGTCCATCGCCAAGGACCTGAACGTTCCGATCCTTGCCCTGTCGCAGCTGAACCGTTCTGTGGAGACGCGCGGCGGAAACAAGCGTCCCCAGCTCAGCGACCTGCGTGAGTCGGGCGCGATCGAGCAGGATGCAGACATAGTTATGTTCATACACAGGCCCGAGTTCTTCGGCACTGCTGAAGCCGATGCGTATCCCGGGCAGACTCAGTTGATAATAGCAAAACACCGTAACGGAGAGACCGGTGACGTGGAGATGCGATTCATTTCTTCAGAGGTGAGATTCGAGGATGCGAATGTCCAATATAAGGAGTATGAATCGAGGATGAACGAAGTCGGTACGAGTTTTGATATAGACTACTGAGTTCAAAACTGACATTGCATGAAAAAGATTCTGCTTTCAATAGCAACAGCGATATTTTCAATTTTTAGTTTTGCCCAGAATCCTTCACTGCCCTTCAAGGCGGGTGAGAAGATTGAAGTTACACTGAACTACAAATGGGGCATCAAGGCTGACATCGCCACGCTGTCTTTCAACCTCCAGCAAGGCACCCACGCAGGCACTCCCTGCTTCCACATTCTGCTGAATGCGCGCACCAACAGCTTTTTCGACTCTTTCTACAAGGTGAGGGATGTCTATGAGTCCAAGTTCGAATACGACCTGGATCCGTTATATGCGATGCGCTCTGTGAGCGAAGGCAATTTCACCGCGCACAACGATTACACCTGGAGCGCCGACAAGAAGACCCTCTATGCCAAGGTAAGCAAGAGCACGATGCCGGCTCCCGTGGACACTGCTTTCCACAGCAACGAGACAATCCGTGACATCATAAATATGATATACAGCCTGCGTGCGGCTGACATCAATTCAATTGTCGCAGGCAAGCCGGTCTCAATGCTGATAGCGATGGACCGCAATCTCACCAGGGCCACCTGCAGTTTTGTCCGCAAGGAGGTCAGGCAGATTGACGGAATGGGCAAGTTCAACACCGTATGCCTTGCGATGAATCTGAAGCGTGTGGGAGGTGATTTCCCTCAGGGAGAGACAAAGCTTACCGTGCCCACCGGAGAAGATTCCAAGAATACTATCTACATCTGGCTTTCTGACGATGAGAACCGCGTTCCGCTGTATCTCTCCGTGCCCATCTCCGTAGGAAAGCTAGAAATCCGCACCACCAAGCTCGAAAACCTCAAGGCTCCTCTCACAAGCAAAGTCAAATGAAAAAGATAGAGAGGATAGAACACGAGGGAATAGTACGCGAGATCAGCGAGGACTTCATCACCGTCGAGATCGTGAACAAGTCGGCTTGTGCGGCTTGTCACGCTAAGGGCGTATGTGTAGCAGGTGAAGAAGAAATCCACTATGTGGATGTACCGTACAGCATCAGTTCTCTGGTGGAAGAGTTCAATGTCGGCGACAAGGTCAACCTCGTCCTGAACCAGTCACTGGGAGTCCAGGCTGTGTTCATTTCTTATGCAATTCCTTTAGTAATTTTAATTTTATTATTGTTAATTTTGTCTAATACCGGTCTGAGCGAATTGATGGTCGGTCTGCTGTCCCTTGCGGGCGTCGCAGTCTATTATCTGTTCGTGTTCCTTTTTAGGGACCGGCTCGAAAGGATTTTTACTTTTTCGATAGAGAAAATTAATTGATAATGAATTCTACACTTTTGGCGACAATTGTCATCCTGACCGTCATAGGCATAGTGGTGGCAGTTGTCTTGTATTTTGTAGCCCAGAAGTTCAAGGTCGAAGAAGACGAACGTATCGACTTGGTGGAGGCTTGTCTCCCCGGTGCCAATTGCGGCGGCTGCGGAAGCGCTGGTTGCCGCGATTTCGCGCAGAGGGTGGTGGCTGCCCCCGAGATCGGTTCTCTCTTCTGTCCCGTCGGCGGCAATGATGTTATGCAGAAGGTCGCCAAGGTCCTTGGACGCGAAGCAGTGGCTCAGAAAAAGATGGTGGCCGTTGTGCGATGCAACGGCACTTGTGAAAACAGACCCAGGACCAACGACTACGACGGCCTGGCATCCTGCAAGGTGAAGGCTGCGCTCTACAGCGGTGACACCGGCTGCCGCTACGGCTGTCTGGGTTGCGGAGACTGCGTGGCTGCCTGCAAGTTCGGCGCTATCAAGATGAATCCCGAGACGGGCTTGCCCGAGGTGGATGTCACAAAGTGCACCGGTTGCGGTGCGTGTGCCGCCGCCTGCCCGAGAGGCATCATCGAACTTCGCACCACAGGCCCGAAGGACCGTATGGTCGTTGTGCTCTGCAACAGCAAGGACAAGGGCGCCGTGGCCCGCAAGGCCTGCAAGGCTGCCTGCATCGGCTGCGCGAAGTGCCAGAAAGTCTGCCCGTTCGAAGCTATCAAGGTTGAGAACAACCTCGCCTACATCGACTTCAACGTCTGCAAGCTCTGCACCAAGTGCGTCAGCGAATGCCCTACGGGAGCCATCCACAAGTTCAACTTCCCCGAGAAGCCGGCCGCTCCGGCCGCAGCACCTGCCGCCCCGGTTGAGAAAGCCGCACCGGCAGCTGTAAAGCCCGAGGTTAAAGCAAAGGAGGTGACGGAATGATTACTTTCAAGATAGGTGGAGTTCATCCCCACGACAACAAGATAGCCAAGGAAGCTGCCATCGCGCCGCTTGCACCTCCGGCTAAGGTGGCCATCTCGATGGCGCAGCATCTCGGAGCCCCTGCCACACCTGTCGTGGCCAAGGGTGACAAGGTGCTCGTAGGCCAGGTGATAGGTGAGCCCTCAGGATTCATCTCAGGCTTCGTGCACTCTTCAGTCTCCGGAACCGTCGCAGCAGTCGAGCCCAGGGCCGACATCGCCGGCAATTTGGTGCCTCACGTCGTAATCGACGTGGAAGGTGACGAGTGGGATCCTGCAATCGACCGCAGCGAAGCGATAGTAAAGGAGATAAAGGGTACCCGCGAAGAAATCCTTGACAAGATCAAGGCCTGCGGCATAGTAGGCATGGGTGGAGCCACATTCCCCACACACGTAAAACTCAACCCGCCTGCAGGCAAGACAGCCGAGTTCCTCATCATCAACGGTGCTGAATGCGAGCCTTATGTCACTGCCGACGACCGCCTGATGCGCGAGAAGCCCGAAGGCATCGTCATCGGTGCTGCCATCATGGCGAAAGTGCTGGGCGGTTGCAAGTGCTTCATCTGCATCGAGGAGAACAAGCCCGAGGCTATTGCAGCAATGCAGAAGGCTTGCTCAGGCTACCCCGGAATCGAGGTGCTCAAGCTCAAGAAGAAATATCCGCAGGGAGGTGAGAAGCAGCTGATCGATGCCGTCACCCACCGTCAGGTACCTTCAGGCGCGCTGCCTATCGACACCGGCTGCGTGGTTCAGAACGTAGCCACTTCATACGCCGTCTACGAAGCTGTCCAGAAGAACAAACCGCTCTTCGAGCGTGCAATGACAGTCACAGGACAATGCGTGCCCGAGCCCCGCAACTTCCTGGTGCGTCTCGGCACACCCCTGTCGTTCGTGCTCGAAGCCGCCGGAGGAGTTCCCGAGGATGCGGCCAAGTTCATCAGCGGCGGTCCTATGATGGGCAAGGCCGTGGCCAATATGGACGCCACGACACAGAAGGGTTCGTCCTGCCTGCTTCTGCTCACCGAAGAGCAGACCCGCCGCAAGCCCGAGAGCAACTGCATCCGCTGCGGCAAATGCACGGACGCCTGCCCTATGGGTCTGGAACCCTGGCTGCTCAACAAGCTTTCACGTGCCGGCGGCCAGTATGAGGCCCTTGAAGAGAACAAGATTTTCGACTGCATAGAATGTGGCTGCTGCCTGTACACCTGCCCGGCCAATATTCCTCTGCTTGATATGATACGAATCAACAAGGCCGAGGTGATGAAGATCATCCGCAGTCGCGCTAAAAAATAGGAGGCAAGAGATATGGCAAAAACAATAGTTTCTCCCGCTCCGCACGTACACAGCGAATTCTCCACTGTCCGCCTGATGCGAGACGTGCTGATCGCCCTTGCGCCCGCGGTGCTTGTTTCCCTGTATTTCTATGGATGGAACGCCCTTCTGCTGCTGGTATGCTGCGTTGCTACCTGTATGCTGGTGCAGTTCCTCATCGAGAAATATATGATGAAATGTCCTGTCACGGTTATGGACTGCAGCTGCATCGTCACAGGTGTGCTGCTGGCCCTCAACCTTCCGCCCGCAGCTCCCTGGTGGGTTGCAGTCATAGGTTCCGTAGTGGCCATCGGCATCGCCAAGATGACCTTCGGAGGCCTTGGACAGAACGTTTTCAACCCGGCTCTCGTAGGCCGTGTGTTCCTTCTGATATCATTCCCCGTAGCTATGACTACCTGGACGGCTCCCCAGAGCTGGTTCGGCGGCGTTGACGCATTCAGCGGCGCGACTCCGCTCGCCCTCATCAACGAAGGCGTGCGCAACGGCCAGACAGTCCAGGAAATCCTTGCGGCCAATCCGGGACTTACTCCCGCCCAGATGCTTTTTGCAAGGGCCGGGGGTTCCGCAGGTGAGGCTTCGGTCATCGCCCTGCTGATAGGCTTCGTCTATCTGCTCTGCCGCAAGGTCATCAAACCGCACATCCCCGTCGCCATCTGGGTTACGGTTGCGGTAATGACCGGCATCTTCTCGCTCTGCAACCCTGCAGAGTACACCGGCCCGCTGTTCAACCTGTTCACCGGAGGTCTGATGCTCGGCTCGATTTTTATGGCCACGGACTATGTCACTTCGCCTATGACCGACAAGGGTATGATTATCTTCGGTGTCGGCATTGGCGTGCTGACAGTGCTGATACGTTATTTCGGTTCTTATCCCGAGGGCGTTTCATTCGCCATCCTGATTATGAACCTCACCGTTCCGCTTTTGAACAAATATTGCAAACCGGTACGTTACGGTTATGGGAGGAGGAAATAGAATATGGCAGCTAAATCATCATTCTTGAATATGGTTCTGGCACTCGGGTGCATCTGTCTGGTGTGCTCAGCGCTGCTCGGCCTGGTCAACCACGTGACTGCCGAGCCGATTGCCGCAGCCAACCTGGCCAAGACCAACAATGCCATCAAGGCGGTTGTCCCCGAGTTCGACAATATCCCGAGCGAGGACAGCTGGAACGTCGAGGTCGACGGCAAGCAGTACAAAGTCTATCCTGCCACATATCAGGGCAAGGTAATGGGCTATGCCATCGAGGTGCTTCCGACCGGTTTCGGCGGAACCATCGATATGCTGGTGGGCTTTGACGCTGAAACAGGCAAAATCTACAACACTTCGGTGATTTCCCACTCCGAGACTCCCGGCCTCGGCGCCAAGATCACTGAGACCGGCGAAGGGAGCTTCAGGGCTCAGTTCGACGGTATGGATCCTGCCAAGACGAAGTTTTTGGTCCGCAAGGACGGCGGCGACATCGACGCCATCACTGCTTCCACCATCACTTCGAGAGCTTTCACCTCAGGCGTGGCAGAAGCCTACAAAGTTTATCTGACCATCAAGGGCGAGGATGCAACTGACGTTGCTACCGGCGCCACCAAAGCTAAGGAGGATTAAGGTATGGCCAATAGATGGAAACTTATCACCAAGGGCTTTATCAAGGATAACCCTACTTTCGCACTGGTGCTGGGTATGTGCCCCACTTTGGGAACCACGACTTCAGCCATCAACGGTATGGGTATGGGCGTGGCTACGATGTGCGTGCTCGTGCTCTCGAATATCGTGATTTCGGCGGTGGCCCGTTTCATTCCCGACAAGGTGCGCATCCCGTCATACATTGTCATCATCTCGGCGTTCGTGACGATAGTGCAGCTGCTGATGCAGGCCTATCTTCCTTCGCTCTATGAGACTCTTGGTCTGTTCATCCCTCTGATCGTGGTGAACTGCATCGTGCTCGGCCGTGCCGAAGCCTTCGCCAACAAGAACGGAGTGCTCGACTCGGCCTGTGACGGCCTTGGCATCGGTCTCGGCTTCACACTCTCTCTCACGGTGCTCGGTCTCGTGCGTGAGATTCTCGGCAGCGGCAGCGCTTTCGGCTGGAAGTTTATGGCTCCCGACGGAATGCTGCTCTTCGTACTCGCTCCCGGCGCCTTCATCGTGCTCGGCTATCTGATGGTTCTTTTCAGGAAATTGACAACTAAATAGTACAGGCCATGGAATATATATTGATCATCATATCGGCAGTATTTGTCAACAACATACTTCTGTCACAGTTCCTTGGCGTATGCCCTTTCCTGGGCGTGTCCAAGAAGGTCAGCACCGCAGTCGGAATGTCTGCGGCAGTGACGTTCGTGATGGCTCTGGCCACCTGCGTCACCTATCTTCTGCAGTACTATGTCCTCGTGCCCCTGGGCATCGAGTTCCTACAGACGGTCTGCTTCATCCTCGTGATAGCCGGCCTCGTGCAGATGGTTGAAATCATCATCAAGAAGATAAGCCCTTCGCTCTATCAGGCGCTCGGTATCTTCCTGCCCCTGATCACCACAAACTGCGCCGTGCTCGGCGTGGCCCTGATGGTAGTGCAGAAGCAGTTCACCTTCGGCGGCGAGACCCATTTCCTGAATCTCGGCGAGTCGGTGGTCTTCGCCATCGCCAGCGCCATCGGTTTCGGCCTTGCCATCGTGCTCTTCGCCGGCATCCGCGAGCAGCTCGAACTCTCGAAAGTTCCCAAGTCGTTCCAGGGCGTTCCCATCGCCTTGATCACCGCAGGAATCATGGCCATGGCGTTTATGGGATTCAGCGGTATGGTTTAGAAAACACCATCATAACACAGATTAAAGGGCGGGCCTCGATGGTTCGCCCTTTTTTATCAACAGTTGCAACTATTTGTACGAAAAAATCATCTTATAGAAGACGTATTTCGTTAGTCTTGGTGTTATATAGATAGTACCTGTATTTTGAGAGGAGGCCGATAGATACTATGATAAAGAAACACTTCTATTTCTGCCTGCTGCTTTTTCTGGCAGTCGGCTTGACGACTTCCTGCATCAAAGACGTAATTATGGATGCGATGGAGGACACGCAACTGGTGGTTGTGTGTGTCCTCAAGGTGGACTCTGTTCAGAATTTGACACTTTCCTACACGAAAGGTGCTTCACGGAGCGAGGCTCCGCACGTGACTGATGCGACGGCCATCCTTACGGATTTGACTGAAGGAGTGGAGGCAGGCCGCTTCGAAAGGATTTCTGAAAGGGACTGGCAACTGGAATATGCCGCCATCCCAGGGCATCACTATCGCCTGGATGTTACGGTTCCCGGTCGCGAACCGGTCTGGGCGGAACAGACTATGCCTCGTAAACCGATTTCTGGCGCTGGGGCAGGATGGGGTTATACTCCCGATGAATATCCTTGGTTGAATTTGGACATTGACCGGCTTACGGACTATGTTTCCTGGGTGGATGGTATCACTTTCGGTGATGTGATTGTTGGAGGATCCTTCTATCATATTGACTTTTCTTGCCCGATATGGGCGTATGTAAAGACATTTGATGCAGAGTTGGAACAATATGTTCCTGTAGGTCAGCTCTGCACAGATTACCCTTATGTCGACGACATCAATCTGGACGGGGCAACACGGCAAGGAGCCGGTGTGCCTGATTTCGTCAACAGCCCTAACCTGGCCTTTGGAACGTATCGAGATAATTATCTGACAGGATATGCTATGCATCGGGACTTCCTACGCTTCCCTCCAAGGGAGGACTGGAAACAACTCCTGGAAGATGGCAAGCCTGGGCCTTATTTTTCTATCGACGGGAATTTTAACGATGATGCTACCAATATCTCTTTTCAGTCCCGGGTGTTTTTTGACGCATTGTCAGAAGATTATGACCACTACCTGTGCGAAGCTTATATGCAGTATAATGCGGAACTGAGCACGGACATGTCAACAATCTATCTCAGGGACAATACATATACCAACATCCACGGAGGATTGGGAATCTTTGGTTGTGTCACCAGAATGGCCGAAAACTTCTTCGGCGACGAGATTGGGGGATATATCTGGGCGCGCCCCAGCGTAAGAATCCAGGTGTTCGGCCCTCAGTATGATCCTGAGAATAATGATGTATACTGATATATACTGATATGAATAAGATCTATTGCTCAAAAGTCCTGATGCTGATGCTGGCAGTCTTGTTCACTTCCTGCGTCAAAGACGTGATTCTGGATGCGATGGAGGATCCGCAGCTGGTGGTTTCCTGTGTGCTCACAGTAGACCCTGTGCAGAAGCTGAGTTTGTCCTACACCAAGAGTGCGTCACGAAGCGAAGCTCCTCGTGTTGTCGGAGCGACTGCCGTGCTGACAGACCTGACCGAAGGCAGGGAAGCTGGCCGCTTCACCCGGATCGACGAAGAGACCTGGCAGCTTGAGTATGCTGCAATCCCGACACACGATTACCGACTGGAGGTCACAGTGCCTGATCGTGACCCTGTCTGGGCAGAGCAGACTATGCCGATTGAACCTCCGGTCGAGAGTTTTGAAGGAGAGTTGCGAGGCGACAATTTTACGAGTTATGAGACTCTTCCCAAAGGGATTCAGTATAAATCGAACTTTCCCTGTACCATCTGGGCGTATGCCTTCGATTATGATTATCATTGGGAACAGAGAGAGATTGTAGAAAATATATGTACCAACTATCCAAACGTGGATAATTTCAACCTTACCGGGGCCGTCCTAGACACTGCTATAGTCCAATATCTCTGGGATCCTGTGTGGAAACTCAACAAGCACTATAATTCTTACCTCGCCGGTTATCCCGTGCACCGTCGCTTCCTTCGCTTCCAGAAACTTGAATCTCCTGCGGAGACCTGGTTTTTGATTGACGGTCACTTCTCGGGAGCGTATTACTATTATGCCGATGACTCTCCCCGGCCGCCGAAACCCACGGAAGGGATATTATATTTCGCCTGCCTGTCGGATGAATATGACAAATACTTGTGCGAGGCCTTCGGTCATTATCACGCTACTCTGAGCTCAGACCTTTCGTCAATATATGTAAGGGATAATGTGTACACCAATATAAATGGTGGAATAGGAATTTTCGGTGCCATTACGACAGCGCCGTACCGCTGGGAATCAACAGCTTATAATTATTGGGATATATATTAATGCATCTGCTGGGTGTTTGCTGTTAATTATGAATTCAGTCCTATGAAAAAAACAATAACAATTCTGATTCTTCTTTTTTCCTTAACCTGTGTGGCTCAGAATCCGGCCTGGGAAGACACGTTGCAGGCTGCCGTGAAGACAGACACCCGCCGCATTGAGGTGAGCCTGGGGCGACTCCATACAGGTATCGAAGGCATCCGCGGCGTCGTTTCACCGGTGGGTGAAGGTGACCCTATCCGCTGGGCGCAGAGCCTTCCCGGAGTGACAACCGGAGCCGATGGAACAACTGCAATGTATGTCCGCGGAGGAGGCTCCGGCAACAACCTGTTTTCACTGGATGGGGTGCCGGTCTATGGCTATTCCCATATCCTGGGTCTTACAACCCTTGTTCCTACGGATGTGATAGAGAGTGCTGAACTCAGCAAAGGCGGCTTCGACGGCTCCGAGAGTAATTTCACGGCATCGCACCTGCAGGTTATCACACGCGAACCCGAAGAAAAACAGAAATTCAGTTTTGCCCTGAACAACTTCCTGGCAAGCGCGAGTGCCGAAGGCAAGGACAACAAGCAACGCACCTACATCGTTTCTGCCAGAATGTCGCCGTTGGCCCTTGAATATATGGCGGTCAAGAATATGCTGCCCGGAATGCTCGGCGGCCTGAACAACTTCGGAGCCCTTGTCGGTGATGTATATGGCAAGCTGCATCTTCCTTTGGATTACAACAATTCCCTCGCAATATCATTCCTTGGCAGTCAGGACCGCTACCGCTTCGATATGTCCAAGAATTCGCACGAGGAGATGGGCTGGCACAATCTGATCGGGATTGTCAAATATCATCACACAGGTGCGCTGAGCCAACTTGACGTGACTGCTTCTGCCAACAACTACGGCAGCGCCCAGGAACAGGATAAAAAGTTTAGAGGAGTGCAGAATCATCTTTCGCTGAAATCGGGTTTGACAGAATACAGCCTCCAGGCAAAAATGCACCAGTTCGAAATAAAGGGCTTTGAGTTTGATGAAGGACTTATGTTTCGCTACGCCCGGTTTGCCCCTGGGCAGGTCGGAGAATTAATGAGGAAATCCAACACATTTATCGCTACTGCGTGGCTGCAGAGTGAGTACAAGATTCCGGATGTGCTTTCGCTCAAGGCCTCCGCCCGCGGGAACTATTATTACAATCTGAGTGTCCAGCCGGGCGATACGGAAATACGCAAAGGCAGCGGACGCTTCGATCCCGAGGTGAGCGTTTCCGCCAAATGGAACTTTACTCCCCACCTTGCCTTCGAGTTTACTTTCGACCGCCTTGTGCAGTACTACCATACGCTCGAAGGAATGCCGGTGGGTTGGTCGCTCGACCTGATGGTGCCTACCGTGGAGTCGGTCGCACCGGAAAAGTCGCTTCAGGGCGGGGCCGGTATTGCAGGACGTTTTCTGGACCACAGTTTCTCAGTGGGCGGTTTCTATAAACTGATGGATGACCTTGTCTATTACAAATACTCACAAGATCTGTTCAGCGGAGCCTTGGCCGGATGGGAAAACCACGTAGAGCTTGGCGACGGCCGATCATACGGTCTGGAAGCCCTTTATGAATATCAGCACGGGGACTGGTACGGAAGGGTGTCGTACACTCTTTCCAAGACTACCCGCGAGAACTTCCCTTCTTTCTATGACGGCAAACCGTTCCACGCGCGTTTCGATCGCCGGCATATGTTGAACGCTACTGCGCAATGGAAGAGCTTCACGGCCACCGTAATCCTGCAGAGCGGCCATTGGGAGAACGGACAGGCCGAAACATACCTGCTTCCGTATATGGACGACACCTGGACTGCGGAATACTACTCAGGTGTCAACAACTATCATATGCCGACCGTTTTCCGTCTTGACCTGGGCTGGCAGAAGCGCTTCAAGACAGGTCGTATAGAGCATACTGTCAATGTGGGAGTATGCAACGTGACCAACCACTTCAATCCGTTTATGCTTTACTACGATGCAAGCAAGGAGTCTTGGAAAGAGATTGCCCTGCTGCCCATAATGCCGAACTTCAGCTGGAGGATTACGTTATGATTAAACCGCGGTTTTTCATACGGCTTGCAGTTCTGCTTGCAGCGGTCTGGATGCTGTCAGGAGCTTCCTGCTACGAAATGCCGGAGCCGGAGCCAGAGCCGGAACCCATAACCGGGGTGTGGTTCGACCTTTTTGTCAGTGTGGACCGGCACATCGGGATGAATCCTACAGCCACCCTGGTCCGCAGCGTGGCATCCCTTGATGCCGACCAGCCTGTGATTGAATTCACTGGCAAGGCCATCGATATCACCGACCGGTATACCCCAGAACTTATCGCGCGGGGCGAATACTACTACCAGGTACCGCTGGAAGACTCGAACCGTTTTGTGAAGTTCCATATAGAGCACAATGAAGCAGGCGAAGAATATCTTCTTTCAAAGGTCGATGAGCAGATTCCCTTCAGGGAGAATGTCTTCTATCCCGGGAGATACACCTACGCTTGGTCTGAACACGATAATGCCGATTTGCCGCACCTGTTTATGCTGGGAGTAGATACAGAGACCCAGGAATACTACGTCACAAAACGTCGTGGTGACAATCTTGCCATTGCCAGGGAGGAAAGATACAAGTTCAACTTGCCTGCAGGATATGGAGTGGCTGACCCGGGGCTTATTACAGTGCGCCCTAACAACAACAATAAGATTTTCTACTTTTTCTGTGCAAGAGACAGCAGCGGCATCAATCGGCCAGTACTGCATCTGGCGGACCTTCTGTCCGTTACTTTCAGGATAATGTCTGACAAGGTTGTTCCTGAAAGAGTGATGGAAGAACTGGTTTCTGATGATTGCGGCCGGCCGTTGGGAAGCTGTATGGCATACGATGAGACCGGAACCCTGTATGTGGCAGGACTTGCCAATGAGTATGGCAGGCAGGTGGGGGTGTTGCGCCGGATGCAGCCGTCACAATATATGGGTCAGGGACAGCACTCGTTCGATGGAGGATGGAACGGCTTCCAGAATCCTGAGGGAAAACTTTTGACCATACAATATGTCGGCAACGACAAGATGCTGCTATATGCCCGGGAAGACAGGCTTGGTACCGATATTGACAGCCGCAGCCATTTTTACAGCATACTTGATCTGAAAACCAACCAGCGGACGCGATTGAGCTGTAACGGCGTTCCGCTCCCTTACTGTACAGGCGGCCTTTCGCAGCGCAGTGCTGTGCTTGACGGCAAGGCTTATATCGGAGTGACCGGAGGAGATGGGCCTGACGACTATCCGATGGTCTATATCTACGATTCTGAGACAGACAGTGTCGTTCCGGGTGTGCGCCTTGAGAAAGGCTACCATTTCGACTATATCAGGGCAATGCCGTATGAGGTGATACCGGTAACTGATGAAACTGAAGACTAATATAATATTTGTTATGAGACATTTACTATGGATGATTGCTGTGCTTCTGATTTCTGGCAGCGCATACGCCCAGAGCGGTGAGGTCAAAGGTTTCCAGTGGGGGGTGGCGTACAAGCAGGAGATGGGCCCGGGTTTTATGCAGGCTTCTGTCAATGCGACAGGAGGATATCGCTTCAACAGGGGTAATTATCTCGGTTTGCAGAGCGGTTATGCTTTTTATGGGCGAGGAGGTGATTATGAATTCGGAGGGCAATATTGGGGCATTCCCTTGCTGGCAGATTACATCCATTATTTTCCTATTGGCAAGGCTCAGCGCCATTCTCTGATAGCCGGAGTAGAGATTGGAGGTAATTTCAGAAGGTATCCGGATGCCGTTATTGAAAGAGTAGGATATGCCCCTTCTGACGTTGTCACAGGGCCTGCCAACAGTACTCTATTCTATGCTTGCGTGAAAACAGGTCTCGATCTCAATATCGCAGATTTCACACACTTGCAGCTCGCCCTGCTTTTCAGTTATCCTGGTTTTGGGGTTTCAATTGGTTTTGCCTTCTAAAAGACAGTAGTGCTATGAAAAAAATCATCTTGATAATTACAGCGCTGCTGTTTGCAGGCAGCGTCTATGCCCAGACCGGCGAAGGAAAAGGTTTCCAATGGTCTGTGATGTACAGGTTTGACTGGTATAACTGGAGCGATACGCATAACGCGGCCGATTTGTCTGTGGGCTACAGATTCAGCAGAGCCAACTATCTCGGTTTTCAGACAGGGTATATATTGAGTTCGGCTTTTCACAATGCTCCTTTCATCAAAGAAGGCGATGTAAGGCCAAGAGGTGCAGGTGTTCCGCTGTTGCTTGATTATACCCATTACTATCCTTTGGGCACCGGAGGCCGGCACTCGGTGTATGTGGGTACGGATATCGGTTATCTCGTAAGGTTTGAGAACACCAATACTATGTTCCTCAGCGGTAAGCTTGGGTTCGACTTTGAATTTGGGAATATGCTTCCTCATCTAATGGTAGGCCTGCAGGCCAATTTCTGGGGCCTCGGGGCGACCGTCGGTTTCACTTTTTGATTAACTTTGCAGAGATAAATACCACCGAATCGTGAAAACACTGAGATTTACATTTATAATAGCCCTCGCGGCACTGGCTCTGACTTCCTGCGATTTCTTCAAGCCGATAATAATCCCGACAGAATGGAGAACCCATTACTACTTCCTGCACATCAGTTTCAAGGATGCGGCAGGGAATGAACTGATTACCCCGCTTGCTGCCGAAATGTACAGGAGCGACACGGGCAAGCCCTGGAAAGGCGAAATAAATCCCGAGGAATACACACTTGACTTAGCCCTGTTGAAATCGGCTGACGACAGCGTCAAGGTCAACTTTACCGCTTCTAAGTTCATGGACGACTATTCCAGGGTTACGCCCCGCGAAGACGGAACATATGGGTCTGAAGGGCGCTGGTTTTTTGACTTCCGCACCATTCTCATAAACAAGACTGATGAATCTTACAGCAGTCTGAAATATAACTTCACCTGCCCGGCCGTGTTCGGCGACGATGCCGTGCACGAGATATCTACCACTTGGGCAAAGAGCCTCGAGGCAAACAGCAATGCCTTCTACCCGGCCTGCACCAAAGTCGTCCTCGACGGCAAGGAATATACACCCGTCAAGGGAATGACCTATTATCAGGATGGCACATCGGTGTATATCGCCTACTTCATAGACGTAGTCCTCGACCGGTAATCTGTCGTGTCGAGACCTAATTAGGAAGTGCTGCCTTCGGGTGGCACTTCTTGTTTATTGCAAAGCGGAACCCGCTTTGGCGTAACGGAATTGCGGTGGTGGAGGTGACAGTGTAGAGGAAGATATCTCCCGGCGGAGCTGCGGGGCGCTCGGCCAAAGGCCCTCCTCGCTCGCCGAAGACACTTTCGCAGGGTGCCGGGCATGGTACGAGGAATATGTCCTCTCGAAATCAGCTCGTGCTGAGCAAAGTCAACTTTCGCATTCGGAGAAAAACGGCTCTACAGGCGGGTTTTTGTTGAATGCGGTACGATTTCCTACCGCATTCGTGAAATAACGCCCTCTGGAGGGGATTTAGACCCAATGCAAAAGTTGGGTTTGGGGCGAATTGTCGCAGGTGGATGCGGGGAGGCGACGGAGGGAGCATTGCGGAGAGGGCGGGAGAAGGATGAGCGGCAGGACGCCGCCCGGGAGCGACGCTTGATCGACGACGGTTAGGCGCAGATTGAGATGGTGGCAGACTTGGCTGCGTCAGCAGGCACAGTCTGTCGACAGCGAAAGATGCAGACTAAGACGGAGGAGTTCGTCGCGACAGGCGGACAAAGCGAAATCCGCCGCCCGGACGCACTCTGCTCCCGTAGGCGCGCTCCCTGCAGCCACCGGATATCCGTTTGCCAATTCTCGTCCATAAAACAGGTTCGAAACGTGGATGGCGGGCCATAAAAACGACTCCCATCCACGGATATGGGGTAAAACGTGGACGGGAATGGAATACGCCTGAGCGTTCATATTAAACAACAGTCCGGCCGCCCAGCAGTTCCCAGAGGACGATGCCGATGGAGACGGAAACGTTGAGGGAGTGCTTTGTCCCGTACTGAGGTATTTCAAGGCACAAGTCACTGGATGAAACCACATCCTGCGCAACGCCGTGCACCTCGTTGCCGAAGACAAGGGCATACTTGTGGCCGTCTTTGCGGCGGAAACCGTCCAGCGAAGTGGATCCTTCGGCCTGCTCGACGCTGACAATCACATAGCCCTCGCTGCGCAGTCTCTCCACTACGGCCACAGTGCTTTCGCAATACTCCCAGTCCACGCTGAACTCGGCTCCGAGGGCTGACTTGTGGATCTGGGCGGAAGGCGGCACTGCGCATATTCCGCAGAGATAGATCTTGCTTACGCGGAAGGCGTCGCAGCTGCGGAACGCCGAGCCGATGTTGTGCTGGCTGCGGACATTGTCCAGCACTACGACCACATCTTCCTTCGGTGCAGACTTGAACTCCTCCACGGAGATTCTGCCGAGCTCATCGTTGACAAGTTTGCGGAACATTTTTTTGCTGATTTGCCAGCAAAGGTAAGAATCATTTGTTATCTTTGTGACTTATAAAAGGACTCTCCTATGAAACAAGACGTACAAATTCTGGATCTGATAAAAAAAGAGGAAGAACGCCAGATCGACGGCATCGAACTCATCGCATCTGAAAACTTCGTAAGCAACCAGGTGCTTGAGGCCCTTGGCTCGGTTCTGACCAACAAATATGCTGAAGGCTACCCTAACGCAAGGTACTATGGCGGCTGCGAAGTCGTCGATCAGGTGGAGCAGATAGCCATCGACCGCCTCTGCAAGCTTTTCGATGCAGAATATGCCAACGTCCAGCCTCACTCAGGCGCCCAGGCCAATATGGCGGTGATGATGACCTGCCTCAAGCCCGGCGACACTTTTATGGGATTGGACCTCGCCCACGGCGGTCACCTTACCCACGGCTCTCCGGTGAATATGTCCGGCATCCTCTACAATGCCGTTGCATACAGGCTCAATGAAGAGACCGGTCTCATCGACTATGACGATATGGAAGCCCAGGCGCTCAAGTACAAACCGAAACTCATCATCGGCGGTGCATCAGCCTATTCACGCGAGTGGGACTGGGAGAGGATGAGAGAGCTTGCCGACCGCATCGGCGCCATCCTCTGGGTAGATATGGCCCATCCCGCAGGCCTCATCGCAGCAGGTCTGCTGAAGAACCCTGTGAAATACGCCCACATCGTATCGTCCACCACCCACAAGACACTTCGTGGTCCGCGCGGCGGCGTGATACTCATCGGCAAGGACTTTGAGAACCCGTGGGGCGTCAAGACTCCCAAGGGAGAGATCAAGATGATGTCGCAGATGATCAACTCCAGCGTATTCCCCGGTGTCCAGGGAGGTCCGCTCGAGCACTGCATAGCTGCCAAGGCCGTTTCGTTCTACGAGGCACTGCAGCCCGAGTTCAAGGTATATCAGCAGCAGGTTGCTTCGAATGCCAAGACTATGGCGGCAGCCTTCATCGACAAAGGATATAAAGTAGTTTCAGGCGGCACAGACAACCACCTGATGCTTATCGACCTGCGCACCAAGTTCCCCGACCTTACAGGTAAGGTTGCGGAAAAGACCCTCGTCCGCGCCGGCATCACCGTCAACAAGAACATGGTGCCGTTCGACACCCGCTCCCCGTTCCAGACTTCGGGTATCCGCGTCGGCACTCCCGCCGTCACTTCAAGGGG
Source organism: Bacteroidales bacterium (assembly GCA_017429475.1). GTDB lineage: Bacteria > Bacteroidota > Bacteroidia > Bacteroidales > UBA932 > Equibacterium. The sequence goes on along the minus strand of JAFROX010000002.1, from coordinate 28,509 downwards.
ACTGGTCGAGAAGGATATGCTCAACATCGTGGATATGATCGATATGGTGCTCAGCAACATCGACAACGAGAAAGTGATAGAGAAGGTGAAGGACCAGTCGCATATGAAGATGTACGGCCTCCCGCTCAACAAGTGGTAATAACAATCAATATATAGAACTATGAATTTACGTGTACTTAAGAAGGATATTGAATTCCTTATGAATGATTTTGTGAGCGACTGCCTTTTGTACAACGATTTCAGCGAAGGCAAGAAAGAAGAACAGGTAGTCGGTCTCATCCGTGAAGGCCTGGCTCTCTCCGACAACCTTCAGGCACGCGTCAATTTCCCCAAGAAGGCCGTGGCCAATGCCAAGGGCGTGGAGAAATTCGTCCGCAAGGAAGGCAAGGAAATCAAAGCCCACTACAAGGACATCCAGAAAGACCTCTACGAAGGTTATGACAAGCTTTTCGAGAAGTTAAGCGCAGTAATCAAATAACATTATGGCAGCAGGAAAGAAACTTGGAGGATGGCTCATAGTCCTTATTCTGGCAGCCATCTGCGTGCTTTGGGGCGTAAAGACCAACAACAGGATGGTCGCCGCCGAGGAAAGCGTTTCCAAAGCCTGGGGTAACGTCGAGAACGCATATCAGCGTCGCGCCGACCTGATCCCCAACCTGGTGGAAACAGTCAAAGGTGTGGCCGATTATGAGAGGTCTACACTCGAGGCCGTTATCGAGGCCCGTGCCAAGGCAACCCAGACCACAATCGACGCTTCTGAACTCACTGAGGAAAATATGGCCGCCTTCCAGGCCGCCCAGGACAATCTCAGCCAGAGTCTCGGACGTCTCCTGGTAGCCGTGGAGCGCTATCCTGAACTCAAGGCCACCGAAAGCTTCAAAGAGCTTCAGGCCCAGCTTGAAGGCACTGAAAACCGCATCAATGTCGAGCGTAACAAATTCAATGAGGCTGTGCAGCCCTATAACAGCTTCATCCGCAAGTTCCCGGCAAGCATAGTTGCAAAGATCGCCGGCTTCGACACTAAGGCCTATTTCAAGGCAGCAGCAGGCAGTGACCAGGCTCCGCAGGTTCAGTTCTAATCAAGAAATCTGATCTCGATGATGCCCCTGAGGATTGCCCGCAGGGGCATCATTGCATAACAATATGGACAAACGCCGCTATAACAGTTTCGTCGGTTTTCTAAAGGAGAAGTATGGCTGCAGGCTTCAGAAGCTTGTGGTCGACGCCGGGTTCAGCTGCCCCAACCGCGACGGCACGCTGTCCACGGGCGGTTGCACATATTGTGACAATGCCGCCTTCCATCCCAATTACAGCACTCCCGACAAGTCGATTACCCGCCAATTGGACGAAGGCATAGAGTTTCATCAGGGCCGCTACCGCTCCGTGACCAAATACCTGGCTTATTTCCAGGCGTACTCCAACACATACGGCACTTTGGAGAAGATGCGCAGGGTTTATGAAGAAGCCCTGGCGCATAAGGATGTGGTCGGAATAGTGGTTGGTACACGTCCGGACTGCATCGACGCCGCCAAGCTGGACTATCTCAGGGAACTGTCGCAGGACAAGGTGGTGATTGTCGAATATGGGATCGAGTCGTGCCACGACGATACACTGAGACGCATTAACCGCGGCCACACCTTCGAGCAGGCCCGCAGGGCTGTGGAACTTACCGCCGAAAAGGGGATAATGCAGGGGGCGCATTTCATCTTCGGATTGCCGGGCGAGACCAGGGAGATGATGATGGATATGGCGCCGGCCATCAATGCGCTGCCGCTCGACACAGTCAAGTTCCATCAGTTGCAGATCATCAAAGGCACTGCGATGGAACGCGAGTTCAGGGAGAAACGGGAGGATTTCGTGACGTTCACCCTCGAAGGATATATCGATTTCTTCGTGGATTTCCTCGAAAGGCTCAGACCAGACCTCCGCATCGAGCGCTTTGCCGGTGAGGTGCCTCCGCGCTTCGTGAACGAGACCCCCTGGGGCCTTGTCCGCAATCCCCAGCTGCTTGAAATGCTCGAAAAAAGGCTCGAGGAGCGTGATACCTGGCAGGGCCGGTTGCTTTAAACGAAAAGTTTTGTATTTTTGTCTAATTTAGGACGAATCTATAAGTGGAGGTAACAAAATATGCAACAGTTTTCTGATCAAGTGGTTATGGAAGGTCTGACCTTCGACGATGTGCTATTGGTTCCGGCTCGCAGCGAAGTCATTCCGCGCGACGTTGTGACCAACTCTATGTTCACCAGGGAAATACCCCTGAACGTGCCGATCGTTTCGGCTGCGATGGATACCGTGACGGATGCCAATATGGCGATAGCCATAGCCCGCGAAGGTGGCATCGGCGTAATCCACAAGAACATGCTCATCGACGAGCAGATGGATCAGGTGCGCAGGGTTAAAAGGGCTGAGAACGGAATGATCTACGACCCGGTGACCATCGACGTGAACCAGACGGTAGGGGACGCCCTCAAGCTTATGGCCGAGAACCATATCGGCGGCATTCCCGTAGTCGACTCGGCAAACAAGCTGATCGGCATCGTAACGAACCGCGACCTCCGTTTCGAAGACAATCCCGCCACTCCCATAAAGGACGTGATGACCAGCGAGAATCTCGTGACCATCGATCACGGTGACGACATTCCTCACGCAATCGAGGTGCTCCACAAATACAAGGTCGAGAAACTGCCCGTAGTCGACAAGGACGGGCATCTGGTGGGACTCATCACCTACAAGGATATCAAGAAGATCAAGAACAACCCCACTGCCAGCAAGGACGGAAAGGGCCGTCTGCTCGTAGCTGCTGCCGTAGGCATCAATTCGCACAGCCTCGAGACCGTTGAGAAGCTGGTGAGCGTCGACACCGACGCCATCGTGCTCGACACTGCCCACGGCCATTCTGTATTCGTGCTGGAAACCATCAAGAAGATCCGCAAGGCATTCCCTCATCTGCAGATCGTGGCCGGCAACATCGCTACCGCAGAAGCCGCCATCGCACTCAAGGAGTGCGGCGTGGATGCAGTCAAGGTCGGTATCGGACCCGGTTCCATCTGCACCACCCGTATCATCGCCGGTATCGGCGTTCCCCAGCTTACCGCAGTGATGAATGCGGCAGGCGCCCTCAAGGGCAGCGGCATTCCGATCATCGCCGACGGCGGAATCCGCTACTCCGGTGACATCACCAAGGCCCTTGCGGCAGGTGCATCTACCATTATGGCCGGTTCTCTCTTCGCTGGTGTCGAGGAGGCTCCCGGCGAGGCCATCATCCTCAACGGCCGTAAATTCAAGTCTTACCGCGGCATGGGTTCTCTCGAGGCAATGCAGAAGGGATCCAAGGACCGCTACTTCCAGGATATGGAAGAAGACATCAAGAAGCTCGTTCCGGAAGGCATCGTAGCCCAGGTTCCTTACAAAGGCACTCTCGCTGAGGTGATCTACCAGCTTGTGGGCGGACTGAAGGCCGGTATGGGCTATTGCGGAGCCCGCAACATCGAGGAGCTCCGTGGCGCAAAATTTGTGAAGATAACCGCCGCAGGTATGGCAGAGAGCCATCCTCACGACGTATCCATAACAAGGGAGGCACCCAACTACAGCAGATAATGAAGCGACTCTGTGCATTTATGGTCCTGGCGCTGCTCACGGCTTCGTGCAGTCTTTTCCAGTCCAAGCGTGACGTGCTTGCGCGGATAGGGAAGGACGTGCTCTACAAGAGCGAAGTCGAAAAGCTCGTACCCGAGGGGACAAGCCCTGAGGATAGTGCGTATATGGTGGACCAGTATGTGCAGAGCTGGGCTCTTGCAAGGCTCAAGACCCTGAAGGCTATGGAGCAGCTCGCTCCTGAAGACAGGGACATTTCAAAGGAGATAGAAGCTTTCCGAAACGACCTGCTCAGCTTCCGCTATGAGAAGATGTTTATGGAAAGCCGCATCGACACGGCAGTGAGCCGCGAACAGATCGAGAACTATTACGAAGAGCATCCCCAGAGCTTCAAGTACGACTACTCTGTGGTCCGGGCCAGATACATAACTATCAACAAGCGGTCCCCCTATTACGCCAACATAAAGGAGCTCTATCGCTCCAAGGATGAGGACAAAGTGGCTGAACTGGCGGAACTGAGCCGGTCTTATGCCGAGAAATATGAAGATTACGGCGGAGCTTATGTTTCCGTGCCGCAGCTGGCCAAGGACGTGGGAATGATGGTGTCGGACCTTGAGGAGATCGCTGCGAAGCAGAGCAGCTACATACTCGAGGGCGAGCAGAAGAACACTCTGATATGCATCGAGAGCAGGTATGCGCCCCACGCTCTCACCCCCAGGGAATTCAACGAAGAAAAGATAAAAGATGCCATAATCAGCATCAGAAAGCAGGAGATATTGTCAAAATTGGAACGGGACTTGCTGAATGAAGCCCTCGAAAATAAAAAATTTCAAAAGTATGATTAAGCGTTTTGCCGTACTGCTGGTTGCTGTAGCTCTCAGCTGCTTCAGCGCATCGGCTCAGAGATATGAAGAAGGTCTGGTGGACAAGATCGTGGCACTGATCGGAAACGATGCCATAATGCTGTCCGACATCGAAGCGGAAGTGCAGATGATGAGAGCCAACGGCCAGGTTGCCGACCGCAATGCAAGATGTGAGATCCTTGAGCAGGCAATGATTTCGAAGCTGTTCCTCACACAGGCCAGGCTCGACTCGCTGGTGGCAGCGGCACCCGAGGTGCAGGAAAACCTCACTCAGAGGTTTGCCAGCGTAACTACACAGCTGGGCGGCGAAAAGGCTATGGAGGAATATTTCCACAAGTCTCGTTATGACCTCGAGCAGATTTGGCGTACTGCCATTGAGGAACAGATTCTGACGCAGAAGATGCAGCAGAAGGTGATATCTTCTGTGCCCAATCTCACTCCGAGGGACATCAGGGCTTTCGCCGATACGATAGCCCCCGAGGATATGCCTGTGATTCCCGACGAGTACCGTCTCCGTCAGATAGTCCTCTATCCCGACAAAGACTCGGCGGCTACGCTTGTAAAGGAGCGTCTGCTTGAAATCCGCGAAAGGATTGTGAACGGGGAGAGGTTCTCTTCCCTGGCCAGGCTTTATTCCGAGGACCCGGGTAGCGCATCGCGTGGCGGTGAACTCGGTATGGCCAACAAGACCGTTTACTGGCCCGCTTTCTCTGATGCTGCTACTGCATTGAAGGTCGACCAGGTGTCGCCGATCGTGGAGACTCCCGACGGTTTCCATATCATACAGATGATCGAGAAGGAAGGCGATATGTTCAACGCACGCCACATCCTCATCAAACCGAAATATACGGCGGAAGACCGCACCAAGGCTTTCTCAAGGCTCGACAGCATCAAGACACTGATAGTGGAGGACAGCCTTATGACTTTCGAGCAGGCGGCCTGGGCATTCTCTGAAGATTTCAAGACCCGCACCAATGGAGGTATGATGGTCGATGAGAACACCGGTTCGGCCGTGTTCGAGAAAGACCAGCTCAAGCCTAACGACTATATCGTAATCAGGGACATGCAGGTCGGTGACATTTCCGAACCCTTTGAATCAGTGGACAACGAGGGCAGGGGCAACACCATCTACAAGATCATCAAGCTTGAGGAGATAATCCCGTCCCACGTGGCGACTTTTGAGAGGGACTTCGACGTCCTGACCACCGTGGCCAGCAACCGCAATGCCAACAAGGCGATTGACGAGTTCGTGAAAGAAAAGATAAAGACCACCCATATCGTGGTGGACCCTGTGTTCGCAGGCTGCCCCTTCTCAAAAGAAGGCTGGATCAAATAGCTTATGCTGCGCAAGGCAATCATTACAGTTGCAGTTCTGCTGCTTGTCTGCATTTGCCCTGCACAGGCTCAGCAGAGGCGCAGCAGTCCGCCTCCGCGTGCCGACAGCGTCATTTCCCTTCTCAACGCAGAATGGGCCAAGCTCCAGAAAATCGGATTCCACGATTTCCGCCTGATAAAGGGACCTGCCGCATTCTTCCATAACGGAGCATATCTGTTCTGCGATTCCGCAGCCTGGGATATAGACCGTGACATCATCAAGGCCTACGGCAAGGTCCGCATAGTTCAGGACAAGACCATTCTCCGCAGCGACAGCCTGACCTATCTCATCGATGACAATCTTGCCCAGTTCAGAGGGCCGCTGGTCGACGTGTTCGACAACGAAGGTGACACCCTGCGAACCAACAACCTCGATTACAACACCAAGGACAGCCTGGCCATATTCCGCAACGGCGGTTCGATGAAGGACAAGGACGGCAATGTGATAGAGGGCAAGACCGGAATCTATGCGTCGAGACAGAAGGTCTTCACCTTCCAGGAAAACGTCCAGATGTTCACCGATTCCATCTTTTTGATGACGGAGAAACTGGATTATTTATCGAACGAGAGAAAGGCATACTTCCGCGACAAGACATATGTCTGGAGGGAGAACGGTTTCGTCAAGGCCCTGGCCGGATGGTACGACACCGAGAATGCAATAGTCCAGTTCAACAATGACGTCTATATCAAGGATCCGGACTACGAACTTTGGGCTGACGAGGTCTACTATTACCGCAAGGAGCCGAGATACGAGGCATATCACAATGTCCAGGTTCTGGACACGCTCCACGAGTCGGCTTTCGTGGCTCACAAGGCTGTGATCGTGACAGATTCGCTGAACAACCACCATATGGAGTTCACGGAAAGCCCGGCCGTCTTCTATTTCGGGGAGAACGAGGACCATGTGAAAGATTCTCTCTTCTTCGCCTCCGATTCGATCCGTGTTTACACCGTGCGCCGTTGCGACATTCCCCAGGCCGATGTCGACGCCCGCCTCAAAGAGAGGCAGGACATACTTTTCGATGCAATAGCCGAAGCCGAGACGAAGGCGGCGGAAGAACGGGCCAGGGTTCTTGCCGAGGCTGAGGCCAAGAGGCCGGAGACCATAGCAAGGCAGCGCAGGGAACTGCTTGCTGCCAAGAATACTGTCGACAGCCTGGCGGCACTGGGTATTCCCGCCACCGACTCGCTTTATAAAGCAGCTGGTCTTGATCCCTCTGAGGAGAAGCAGAAAATCATAGAGAAGTTCGGTTCTTTGCCCGAACCTGAAGTGGAGGAAACGCCTCAGGAAGAGGTACCGCAGGATACCGTAGCGGCGGCTCCGAGGGGACTTCGTGCAGGTCCGGCACAGGCTGACGGCACTGAGTTCGCAGCAGTGTCTGATTCTACCGTTTCTGCGGTGGCTGATTCCACAGTCTCAGCGGCGGCCGATTCCACTGCAGCGGCAGCTGCCGTTGCCTCACAACTGGATACTACAAGGATCAAGTACATACAGGGATGGCCGGATGTCAGGATTTACCGCTCCGATATGCAGCTTCGCTGCGACTCCCTTGCATACAGTGACATTGATTCCCTGGCAAGGATGTTCGGCAATCCTGTGATGTGGTACAAGACCCGCAACCAGCTGACGGCGGACCTTATGATCCTGCTGATGCAGGACGAGAGCCTCCGTCGGGGAAGCATGCAGCAGAATGCTATGCTTGTGATGCAGGAAGACTCTGTCCATTTCGACCAGATCAAGAGTACGGAGATGCTGGGCCATTTCAGCGACGACGACCTCTACCGCTACGATGCGCTCGGAGGTGTGAATGCCATGTTCTACCTGAAGGAAAAAGAAGAGATCACGACTATCAATATCAAGGATTCTCGCTTTATGACGATGGCTCTCAAGGACGGCACAGCGCAGCGCATCAAATACTATGAGCAGACTCAGAGCGACGCTTACCCGATTTACAACCTTGAACTCGACAAGCAGCGCATCAAAGGCTTCCAGTGGCGCGGAGACGAACGTCCTGTCAGCCGGTATGAGATAACGCGCCGTAGCCTGAAACCTTCCGAGAGAGATGCGTACGAAGATGTCCAGATGCCTGCGTTCCGCATATCGGACCGCTATTTCAACAAATATATGAGCAATGTGTACAAGCAGATATTTGCAAGGGAGGAAGCCAGGGCCCAGGCGAAAGCAAGAAGGGATTCCATTGCGGCTGCCGCCCAGGACAGTGCATTGCTCATTCCTCAGGACTCGTTGCTTGCCTTGCCGGATTCCTTGGCAGTCATACCGGAGGACTTGACGGCTGCCACGGCCGATTCTCTGCAGACGGTGCTGCCTGCTGATGAAATCGATGAGGAGGAAAGGACGGCGGCAGAAAGGCGTAACAGGCCAGTGAGACGGCAGCAGGCTGAAGAAAAGACGGAAGAAGCCGTTGTTGAAGAGAAACCCGTGGCCGTGTCTGAAACGGTGCCCGAACAGGCTCCGGAGTCTGTATCGGAGGCTCTGCAGCCTGCATTGCCCGAAATGTCCCCGCGCGAACAGCGCATCCTGCGCAAGGCAGACCGTATGATACAAAGAAACGACAAGCGGTTCTTCCGCAGACTCTATCGAGAAATAAAAAAGTCAAGGGTGTTGGCCGGCGGCCAATAGGAAAATTTGGTACGCCCGTGGGGAATCGAACCCCAACCTAAGGAACCGGAATCCTCAATTCTATCCATTAAACTACGGGCGCCCGTTGTCGGGACAAAAGTACAACAATTATCGTTAACTTTGACCGTTTCAAAATAAATGGGCTCGAAATGAAGGCATACCTCTTTCCCGGCCAGGGATCCCAGTTTCCCGGAATGGGCAGGGACCTTTACGATAGTTCTCCCGATGCCAGGGGAGTCTTCGACAAGGCAGGAGAAGTACTCGGATTCGACATTGTCAGGATAATGTTCGAAGGGAGCGACAGCCAGCTCCGCGAGACCCGTGTCACCCAGCCTGCAGTTTTTATACACTCCGTGGCTGCGGCCAGGGCTGCAGTCGGAACGGCCCCGGATATGGTGGCGGGGCATTCTCTCGGAGAATTCTCCGCACTCGTAGCCGCAGGCGTGCTGAACTTCGAAGACGCCCTGAGACTTGTGGCAGTGCGGGCAGAGGCAATGAACGAGGCGTGCAATGCCAGTCCCGGCAAGATGGCGGCGATTCTGATGCTTGATGATGAAAAGGTAGAGAGCATCTGTGAACGGACGGAAGGCATTGTGGTGCCCGCCAATTACAATTGTCCGGGCCAGCTGGTGATTTCCGGCGAACCGGATGCAGTCGACAGGGCCTGTGCCGCCGCAAAGGCAGCAGGAGCCAAAAGGACTCTGCCTCTTCCCGTGGGAGGAGCCTTCCATTCTCCGCTTATGGAGCCGGCACGTGCCAGACTCGCAACGGCAATAGAATGCACCCGGTTCAACAAGGCAGCGTGCCCGGTGTTTCAGAATGCAGACGGACAGCCTCATACCGAGCCTTCAGAGATCAAGGCGAACCTTATAGTCCAGCTTACCAGCCCTGTGCTGTGGAGCCGTACAGTGGTCAATATGACCAAGGCCGGGGCGGAGGATTTTGCCGAGCTCGGTCCCGGTTCGGTCCTGACCAATCTGCTGAAGAGGATAATCATCTGACACCAGCCACATAACATAAAGAAAAAGTGATACTTGCCGTATCACTTTTTTTGTCATTTCACGAAATAAAATGCTAATTTTACACGATTATACGCCAAAATCGTTTATAAATCATATCTATCTAAATATTAAACACTTAAAAGATGGCAAAAGAAAAGAAATTCATCACTTGTGATGGCAATTTTGCCGCTGCTCACGTAGCTTACCTTTTCAGTGAGCATGCGGCTATCTACCCTATTACTCCATCCTCTACAATGGCAGAGCTGGTTGACGAGTGGGCAGCTTTCGGAAAGAAGAACATGTTCGGCGAGACCGTACAGGTCACCGAGATGCAGAGTGAAGGTGGTGCTGCAGGTGCAGTTCACGGTTCACTCCAGGCAGGTGCCCTCACCACCACCTTTACGGCCAGCCAGGGTCTGTTGCTGATGATCCCCAATATGTACAAGATTTCAGGCGAACTTCTCCCTGCAGTATTCCACGTATCAGCCCGCGCCCTTGCAGCCCAGTCGCTCTCTATCTTCGGCGACCATCAGGATGTTATGAGTGCCCGCGCCACAGGTTTTGCAATGCTGGCATCAGACAGCGTGCAGGAAGCCATGGACATCGCGGCTGTAGCCCATCTTTCAGCAATAAAGTCTAGCGTGCCTTTCGTGCATTTCTTCGACGGCTTCCGCACTTCTCACGAAATCCAGAAGATCGAGGTGCTCGAGGCTGAAGACCTTCGCCCGCTCGTAAGCGAGAAGGCCCTCGCACGTTTCCGCGCAAGGGCTCTGAATCCCAACAAGCCCGTGACCCGCGGTACCGCACAGAACCCTGACGTTTATTTCCAGGCCCGCGAGGCTTCCAACAAGTATTATGAGGACGTTCCGGACATCGTAGCCCGCTATATGGGTGAAATCGGCGAACTGACCGGCCGCTATCATCTTCCTTTCGATTATTATGGAGATCCCAAGGCAGAGAACATCATCATCGCCATCGGTTCTGTCTGCGAGACCATCAAGGAAACCATCGATTACCTTCAGGCAAAAGGCAACAAGAAATGCGGTCTTGTAAGCGTTCATCTCTACCGTCCGTTCTCAGCCAAATATTTCCTTCGCGCCCTTCCCAAGACTGCAAAGAACATCGCAGTCCTCGACCGCACCAAGGAGCCCGGCTCAAACGGCGAGCCTCTGCTGCTTGACGTCAAGTCAGTCCTCTACGGACGCAGTGACATCACCATCGTAGGCGGCCGCTACGGTCTTTCATCAAAGGACACCACTCCCGCCCAGATCGTTTCTGTATTCGAGAACCTCGAGCGCAAGGAGCCCAAGAACGATTTCACCATCGGCATCGTGGACGACGTGACCTTCAAGTCACTGCCCCAGAAGGAGGAAATCTCCCTTGCCAAGGCAGGCACCTACGAGTGCAAGTTCTTCGGACTCGGTTCTGACGGTACCGTCGGCGCCAACAAGAACACCATCAAGATCATCGGTGACCACACTCCCAAATATTGCCAGGGCTATTTCGACTATGACTCAAAGAAGTCAGGCGGATACACCTGCAGCCACCTTCGTTTCGGCGACACCCCCATCAGGGCTCCGTACCTTGTGACCACTCCCGACTTCGTGGCCTGCCACGTTCCTTCATACCTGTCGAAGTACGACGTGCTTCGCGGCATCAAGAAGGGCGGCACCCTGCTGCTTAACAGTATGTGGAGCGTAGAAGAGACCTTCAAGAGGATTCCCGACTTCGTGAAGAAGGAGATCGCCCAGAAGGAACTCAAGTTCTACATCATCAACGCCACCAAGATAGCCGGCGAAATCGGACTCGGAGGCCGTACCAACACCATCCTCCAGTCAGCATTCTTCAAGATCACCGGCATCATCCCCTACGAGGAGGCAGTCGGCTATATGAAGAAAGCCATCGACAAGTCATACGGCAAGAAAGGCGAGAACGTCGTCAAGATGAACTACGCTGCCGTTGACCGCGGTGCAGAATACATCGAGGTCGAGGTTCCTGCAGAATGGAAGAACCTTACCGGCAAGTTCGTGAACCCGAACTTCAACCGTCTTGCTCCCGAGTGGATCCGCAACGTGGCCGACATCGTCAATGCACAGTGCGGCAACGACCTTCCCGTAAGCGTCTTCGCACCCGAGGATCTCGTGGACGGTACAATCCCTGCCGGAACTGCAGCTTATGAGAAGCGCGGCATCGCCGTTTCAGTTCCTTCCTGGGATCCCGCCAACTGTATCCAGTGCAACCAGTGCGCATTCATCTGCCCTCACGCTGCCATCCGTCCGTTCCTTATGACTGAGGAAGAGGCCGCCGCTGCTCCCGCAGGCATCAAGTCTGTCCAGGGCAACGCCACCTTCAAGGAATACAAGTTCACAATGCAGGTAAGCCCTTACGACTGTACAGGTTGCGGCAACTGCGTCGACGTATGTCCTGGAATGAAAGGCAACAAGGCTCTCAGCATGCAGTCTATGGACTCACAGGAAGGCGAGCAGGCCAACTTCGACTACCTGCACGCAAAGGTCGGCTACAAGGACACTGTGGCAAGCAAGATGCAGAATGTCAAGAACTCACAGTTCAGCCAGCCTCTCTTCGAGTTCTCAGGCGCCTGCGCAGGCTGCGGTGAGACTCCTTACATCAAGGCCATCACCCAGCTCTTCGGCGACCATATGATGATTGCCAACGCTACCGGTTGCTCTTCAATCTACGGAGCATCGTTCCCGGCATCTCCCTACTGCACCAACGCTGCAGGTCACGGCCCGGCTTGGGACAACTCACTGTTCGAGGACAACGCCGAGTTCGGTCTCGGTATGAGACTCGGTTCCGACAGGGTACGCGCTACAGTCGCCGACCTTATGACCAAGGGTCTCGAGTGCCCGAAGTGCTCTTCAGAGATCAAGGCTCTCTTCTCCCAGTGGCTTGAGAACCGCAATGACGCTGCCAGCACCCGCGAGGTTTGCGACAAGCTCGTGCCTCTGATGAAGGAATGCGGATGCGACACCTGCAAACAGCTTCTCGAGCTCGAAAACTTCATACCTGCACGCAGCCAGTGGATCTTCGGCGGTGACGGCTGGGGTTATGACATCGGATACGGCGGACTCGACCACGTGCTTGCATCAGGCAAGAACGTCAATGTCCTCGTGCTCGATACCGAGGTTTATTCTAATACCGGTGGACAGTCATCCAAGTCTACACCTGCCGGCGCCGTTGCCAAGTTCGCGACTTCAGGCAAGAGGGTCCGCAAGAAAGACCTCGGAATGATGGCCATCAGCTATGGTTACGTATATGTAGCACAGGTTGCAATGGGTGCTTCACAGGCTCAGTTCCTCAATGCCATCAAGGAAGCTGAGGCTTATGACGGTCCGTCACTGATCATCGCCTATGCTCCTTGCATCAACCACGGTCTGAAGGCCGGTATGGGTCACAGCCAGCTCGAAGAGAAACGTGCCGTAGAGTGCGGTTACTGGCATCTCTACCGTTACAACCCGGCTCTCGAGGAGCAGGGCAAGAACCCGTTCTCTCTCGACAGCAAGGAACCCGACTGGAGTCTCTTCCAGGACTTCCTCAAGGGTGAGGTTCGTTTCGCATCGCTGCAGAAGACATTCCCTGAGCAGGCTCAGGAGCTCTTCGACCGTACTCAGCAGTTTGCACAATGGAGACTCGGCACATACAAGCGTATGGCCGGCAAAGAATAACAGCTATGAATTCGTTCAAGACATTCGTCATAGCATCGGCACTCATCCTTGCAGTCTCAGGCTGCAAGGTTGAGAAGCCTGCCGATACGGACGGCCACGACCTGTGGTTCCACAATCTGGAACAGGTCAGCGATGCCAAGCCTGCCAGCTATACTACGGAAGCCATCGCCCAGAACGAAATCGACCGCTTTTGGAAAGGCAAGGCGGCTGTAGAAATCAAAGTCCTTGACAAGCAGGACGATGCTCTCGGACGCGACGGCTACAGGCTCGTCTTCTCAAGCGGCAAGGTGAGCGTCGAGGCCAATACTGCCATAGGAACTCTCTACGGTGTGTACGGCTTGCTCCGCCTCCAGCAGACGGACGCACTCCCCAAAGGCAGCAAGACCATCACAGAGGTCCCTGCCTATGAGTACCGTGCATTCAACCATTGGGACAACCTGAACCGCTCTGTCGAACGCGGATATGCTGGCAAGTCACTCTGGAACTGGGATGAACTTCCCGACAAGGTGTCTCCGGTATATCAGGAATATGCCCGTGCAAACGCTTCTGTCGGCATCAATGCAACGGCCATCAACAATGTGAACGCCAATGCGCAGATCCTGACTCCCGAGTACCTTCAGAAAGTAAAGGTTCTTGCCGACATCTTCCGCCCTTATGGCCTGAAGGTGTTCCTGTCTTTGAACTTTGCGGCTCCGAAGCATATCGGCGGGCTTGACACATCTGACCCGCTTGACCCGAAGGTCGTTCAGTTCTGGAAAGACAAGACGGCAGAGATATATGCCCTGATTCCCGATTTCGGAGGATATCTGGTGAAAGCCAATTCCGAGGGTCAGTCAGGTCCCCAGGATTACGGCCGTACCCACGCGGACGGTGCCAATATGCTTGCAGACGCTCTAGCCCCTTACGGCGGCGTAGTGTTCTGGAGGGCCTTCGTTTATGACGCACAGGCAGAAGACCGCGCGATGCAGGCCAGCGACGAGTTCGTTCCCCTCGATGGCCAGTTCCGCGACAACGTGCTTGTCCAGGTAAAGAACGGTCCGATCGACTTCCAGCCCCGCGAGCCCATCAGTCCCCTTTTCGGACAGGCTCCGAAGACCAACCTTATGCTTGAAGTGCAGATCACCCAGGAATACCTCGGCCACTCGAAGCATATGGTCTATCTCCATCCCCTTTGGAAGGAATGTCTTGATACTGATACCTATGAGTTCGGCAAAGGCTCTACAGTGGCCGCCGTCACAGAAGGCAAGTACAGGGACAACAAGCTCAGCGCCATTTCAGGCGTTACCAACATCGGCGACGATGCCAACTGGTGCGGCCATCAGATGGCCCAGATCAACTGGTATGCATACGGCCGTATGGCTTGGAACCCCGACTTGAGTTCGGACGAGATTGCAGACGAATGGCTCCGCCAGACGTTCAGCAGCGATCCCAAGTTCGTGAAACCCGTCAAGGATATGCTCCTCCGCTCAAGGGAAGTCAATGTCAGCTACGAGATGCCTCTCGGACTGCACCACATTATGGCTTCCAACGCCCATTTCGGCCCCGGCCCGTGGGAAACCAGCTACCGCAAGGACTGGTCTCCTCAGTTCTACCACAAAGCCGGCCCTGACGGCGTAGGTTTCGACCGCACCGTTGCTACAGGCTCAGGTGCTACAGCCCAGTACAACGAGCCGCTGGCTTCTACCTATGACAATATCGAGACCTGCCCCGAAAATCTTCTCCTGTGGTTCCACCACGTTCCGTGGGACTATAAGATGAAAGACGGCCAGACACTTTGGAATGAACTCTGTCATACCTATCAGAAAGGTATAGAGGCTGCTGAAGATTATGTGAGGATATGGGAAAAGGCGGAACCCTACGTAGACAATCAGCGCTACCAGGAAGTCCGCACCAAACTCATCCGCCAGGCCAAGGATGCGATGTGGTGGAGAGATGCAGTCATCCTGTATTTCCAGACATTCTCGAATATGCCAATTCCTGACGACTGCTATCCTGCACAGCATACTCTCGATGAACTGCAACAGGTAGGCGTGTTCCGCAGACCACAAATGCCTCAAGGCGGTGCAAGGCCGCAGGGCGCTCCTCAGATGCCTCGTCAACCCAGACCTGAGATATATGACATGCTTCCCGATTATACATTGCCGAGCATGCCTGAGCTTTAGAGACAGGTGTCCATTAGAAATAAATAACCCCGGAAGCGTCAGCCTCCGGGGTTATTTATTGTGAGCGGCTTGGAGGATTATTCCTCTGCCGGTTTCTCGCTTCTGTGAGAGTGCTGCGGGCGCTCGCCTCTGGGTTTGCGTTCGCTGTTGCCGTGACGCTCTCCACTAGGTTTGCGGTCACCGCCGGGGCGCGGTCCCTGAGGACGGGGTTTGCGTACAGGCTCTACATAACCTTCAGGTTTCGGAAGGAGTGCCTTGCGGCTCAGACGGAGCTTGCCGGTCTTGGTGTCGACCTCGATGAGTTTCACGTCAAGTTCGTCACCTTCGTGGAGCACGTCCTCGACTTTCTCGGTCTTGCCCCAGTCAATCTCTGAGATGTGGAGCAGGCCTTCCTTGCCGGGGAGAATCTCGACGAACGCACCGAACTCTACGCAGCTGGTAACCTTTCCGTGGTAGGTCTCGCCAACCTCGGGAACGGCGCAGATGCCCATAATCCAGTCATAAGCCTTCTGCATAGCTTCGGCGTCGTTGGTAGCGATGTCAACGATACCCTTGCCGTCGATTTCATCGATGTTGACGACAGCACCGGTTTCAGCCTGGATCTTCTGGATGGTCTCGCCACCCTTGCCGATAACTGCACCGATGAACTCTTTGGCAATTTCGAACGATTTGATGCGGGGAACGAAGGGCTTGTAGTCCTCACGGGGTTTGTCGATGGTCTTCATCATCTCGCCCATAATGTGCATACGGCCCTGACGTGCCTGCTCGAGTGCTTTCTCGAGAACCTCGTATGAAAGGCCGTCGACCTTGATGTCCATCTGGGTGGCGGTGATACCGTCTGCGGTACCTGTCACCTTGAAGTCCATATCACCGAGGTGGTCTTCGTCACCGAGGATGTCGGTGAGGATGGCGTAACGGTCGTTGGGATGGATTTCGTCGGTGATGAGACCCATTGCAACGCCTGCCACGGGTTTGCGGATCTGCACGCCTGCATCCATCAGCGCGAGGCAACCTCCGCAGACAGAAGCCATTGATGAAGAACCGTTGGATTCGAGGATATCAGATACGACGCGTACTGCGTAGGGATTCTCAGGCATCATAGGGATGACAGGCTTGAGGGCGCGCATCGCCAGGTTGCCGTGACCGATTTCGCGACGGCCGACGCCGCGCTGTGACTTGGCTTCGCCGGTAGCGAAAGGAGGGAAGTTGTAGTGGAGGACAAACTGCTGGTCGTCCTGGATGAGAACTTCGTCCATCTCTTTCATATCGAGCTTGGTGCCGAGGGTTACGGTAGCCAGTGACTGGGTTTCACCGCGGGTGAAGATTGCTGAACCGTGTGCGCACGGAAGGTAATCCACTTCGCACCAGATAGGGCGTACCTGGTTGCATACGCGGCCGTCGAGACGGATACCCTCGTCGAGGATCATATTGCGCATAGCCTCTTTCTCAACTGCGTGGTAATATCTCTCTACCAGGGGAGTCTTCTCTTCGAGCTCTTCCTCGGGAATGGTGGCAAGGAATTCTTCCTTGATTGCCACGAAACCGTCTTCCCTTTCGTGTTTAGCCTTGAATGATTTGGCGTGGGCATAGCACTTGTCGTAGCAGAACTCGTGTACAGCCTTGCGAAGGTCTTCGTCCTCGACGTCGTGAGGATAGTCACGCTTGGTGTCGTTGCCGAGTTCGGTAATGAGTTCTTTCTGTACGCGGCAATGCTTCTTGATTTCTTCGTGTGCGAATTTGATGGCTTCGAGCATATCGTGTTCACTCACTTCATTCATCTCGCCTTCAACCATCATGATATTTTCTTCTGTGGCAGCAACCATAAGGTCGAGGTCGCAGTCAGCCATTTCGCTGAAGTTCGGATTGATCTTGAACTGACCGCCGATGCGGGCTACCCTTACTTCTGAGATAGGGCCGCCGAAAGGCAGGTCGCTAGATGCGAGGGCGCAGGAAGCTGCCAGGCCGGCAAGGGCGTCGGGCTGGATGTCCTTCTCTGCAGAGATCAGATAAACATTCACGAACACTTCGAGGTGGAAGTCATCCGGCCAGAGAGGACGGATAGGACGGTCGATGAGACGTGAGATGAGGATCTCGTAATCCGAAGATTTGCCTTCCCTTTTCATAAAACCGCCAGGGAAGCGTCCGGCAGAGTAATACTTCTCTTTGTAATCAACAGTGAGGGGCATGAAGTCAGTTCCCTCTTTTACCTCTTTGGCAGCAGTGACGGTGGCCAGCAACATAGTGCCACCCATTTTGACAACAGCAGAACCGTCAGCCTGTTTTGCAAGCTTGCCGGTTTCGATCTCAATTGTCCTGCCATCCGACAATTGAATGAATTTCTTAATTACGTTCATTAATACAACAAAAAAATAGATATCCAAAAAAAAGGGGCTGTACACAACGGCAGCCCCTTAGTAAATTTCCTATGTGATTATTTACGAAGGTTGAGTTCCTTCACAATATTTCTGTATCTCTCGATGTCAGTTTCCTTGAGATAGTCAAGGAGACGACGCCTCTTACCTACAAGACGAAGAAGGGCACGCTGGGTGTTGTGATCCTTGTGGTTCTTCTTCAGATGCTCGGTGAGGTGATCGATACGGTAGGAAAATAAAGCAACTTGACTCTCTGCTGAGCCGGTGTCAGTATTAGACTTTCCGTATTTAGCGAAAATCTCTTGCTTTTTGTCAGCTGATAAATACTCTGCCATAATGCAAAAAATCCGTTTTTGGTTAATAGGGTGGCAAAGGTAGAAACATTTTTCTCAAAATCAAATCCCTGCATCACAAAAACTGAAATATCTGCTGTTTCCGATAATAATGTGGTCCATAAGGTCTATGTCGAAGAGTGACACGGCCTTACGGAGGGCGAGAGTCTGTCGTTTGTCTTCGCTGCTGGGCGTCACGTTGCCGGAAGGATGGTTGTGGAGCAGAATGATGCTCCCCGCCAGTTTTTCCACCGCTTTCTTGGCAATTATCTTGATGTCCATCACCGTCGATGAGACTCCGCCATAGCTGATGCGTTCTTTCCCTATCAGCCTGTTGGCCCGGTTGAGGTAGAGCACCCAGCATTCTTCGTGAAGAAGGTTGCCTATCTGCGGGCGCATCATATCGGCAACCGCCCTTGAACTGTAGATCGGCGGCAACTCCTCGCAACTGTCAAGTGCAATCCGTTTTCCCAGCTCCACTGCCGCGGCGATCGTTACCGCCTTGGCGGGGCCGATTCCCTTCAGGCTGCTCATCCTGTCGGGAGTCAGGGCCGACAGCGCCTTCAGGGAGCCTCCAGCAAGGTCGATTAGTTCCCTTGCAAGGTCCACGGCAGTATGGCCGCTGTCGCCGGTGTGAAGTATGATGGCCAGTAATTCTGCGTTAGTCAAGGCCTCGGCGCCTCTGGTGGCCATCTTCTCCCTCGGACGCTCCTCTGCCTGCCATTGTTTGATTGCTTTCATCTTTGCGTAAAAAAAAACTTTCCAGCCAAAGGTTGGAAAGTTTTTCTTTATCTGAGTGTCCGGTTCGACAAACTATGCAAGTTTGCTGATGTGGAGCTCGATACCGCTTTTCAGATTCGCTGCTTTGTTTTTGTGAATGACTGATGACTTTGCGAGTTTGTCAATCATTGAATAAACCTTGGGGGCCAGAGCCTCGGCTGCAGCCTTGTCTGTTGTGTTCCGGATAGCCTTGATCGCATTCCGGGTTGTTCTTGCATAATACTTGTTATGCAATCTGCGTGTTTCGCTTTGACGGAAACGCTTGTCTGCTGATGCGTGATTTGCCATTACTAAATTTTTAAATATTAAAAGTAGTGGGTAGGAGAATCGAACTCCTATTGCAAGAATGAAAATCTTGAGTCCTAACCGTTAGACGAACCCACCGGTGCGGTTTCCTTCAAAAAGGACTGCAAAGGTAATTTTTTTTTCCTCCAATACAAATTATTTGCGAAAAATGTTGGAGAAAATGTTATTCCCCATTCCACTCGAATGAGTAGAGGATGGATTCAACCTGTCTCAAGTAGTTGCGTTTCGGGTATTTAGGAGCATAAACAAACGCGTCGAGGACGATGATCTCATTGGTCTTGGGGTTGACGAATGAGTGTGACACATAGGGGCCGCCCATAAAGTCGTTGTATGCTTCCCAGAGACCGCGCATCTCCACGAACTCGCGAGACTTGTACTTCAGGTTCTTGTATCCGGGCTCTATCATCGGGTTGATGATCACGTAGCTGTTCTCGGTAGTGCAGGGTATGTTCTCCTGGGTGACGGCATTGCGCTTGTCGGCAAGGGCCTTGGCCGTGAGGTCCTGCGGCGAGGTGTACGGATATTTGTAGACCAGGATGCTCTGGTTGGTGAAAGTGGTCTCGTTGGAAATCCACATGAAGTCGGAGGTTATCTTCTTGATGCTGTATCCGGTGGGGAAGCAGGGCGAACCGCCGGCAAACTGCTCCACCTGCCTGCGGATTGAGAGATCCTCGAACTCGCGGGAACTGTCGATGATGCGGTTGCGCTCGGCCTGTTCGAATATGGCGAGAAGGTTTTCGGCATTGTCCCTGATGAGGGCTGCGACAGCGTTCTGGTCTTTAGCCTCGAAGCGTACGACTGTCTGCGGAGCCGCCCATACATCGTTGTTGAGTACCATCTTCGCCTCGGGATATTCGTCGCCGATGTTGAGCCAGATGATATTGCGGTGTACCTCGAATATTTTGTTGAACGACTGTGTCGGGACGTTGAAGAGCGTGTAGAGCGGCTCCACCTGGGGAAGGTAGGGACACTCCTGGGCCATGATATCGCGGATTGCATTGCCGGGTTCGGCCTGCCAGTCGCCTCTTGAGCATACGACAGCTATCTCACCGGCCTTGCCACTGATGGCGGGAAGGATCTTTTCTCCGCTGCCTTTCGGTTTGCAGGAAACTGTGAGCATCAGGCCGATGGCCAATGCAGAAAACAGTCTTATGGCGTGGTTCACTTTCATGATACTATAATTAATTGTCATTTGAAAAGACTTCGTATGTCATTGCCGAAAGCCAGGACCATCAGGGCCAGCAGGAATATCATTCCTATGGTCTGGGCAATCTCCATAGCCTTGTTGCTCAGCTTGCGGCCCGTTATCATCTCGATGAGGAGGAAGAGGATGTGGCCTCCATCCAGTCCCGGGATGGGGATTAGGTTGAGCACTGCCAGCATTATCGAAAGCATTGCTGTGAGGCTCCATACCCTGTACCAGTCCCAGGTGCCGGGGAATACCCTGCCGATGGCGATGAAACTGCCGACCGACTGGTAGGCCTTGGTCTTGGGCGAGAAGATGAGTCCGAGTTCCTTGATGTAGTTGCCTATGTAGTTCCAGGCCTTGGCTATGCCTGCCGGGATTGCCTGAAGGAAGGAATATGTGTGCTCTGTGACGTGGAAGAACTTGTTGAGGTCGTTCTCCAGCAGCACGCCGATATGGCCTGCGGTGTCGACTGCCAGAGGCACTTCGAACACTTCGCCCGCACGGTTCACCGAAGCCACTACAGAATCTTCGCTGTGCTTGGCGAGTTCTTTCTGGATGTCCTGCACAAGGAACATATCCTCTCCGTTGATGCCGACGAACTTGTCGTCGTTCTGCAGGCCGCTGCCGGCATTGGGAGAGTCGGCTGCCAAGCTGTCGACCACGAAGGGGAAGGCAAGGCTGAACATTCCTGCGGAGTTGAGCATTGCCGGGAGATAAACCGGGTCAATGGCGATCTGTATGGTGTCTCCGCCACGGATTACCTGGGCGGTCGTGGCTTTTGAGCGGATCATATCGACCTGAAGCTGAGAGAAGTCGTCGACGGGAACGTTGTCGAAGCTCAGGATGCGGTCGCCGTTGCGGAACCCGATCTCGTAAGCCAGGTCGTTCACTGCGACGCCGTAGGTCGCGTCTTCATTCTTGATGTATTGCTCTCCCCAATGGTGAAGCACTGATGCGTAGAGCACTATTGCAAGGATGAAATTGAAGAACACGCCTCCGAACATCACGAGGAAACGCTGCCAGGCCGGCTTTGTTCGGAACTCCCACGGCTGGGGTTCCTTGCTGAGCTGGTCGGCCTTCGTTGTCTCGTCGATCATACCGCCGATGGCGCAGTAGCCTCCCAGCGGAACCCAGCCGATGCCGTATTCGGTATTGTCGGGATACTTGTTCCAGTCATCGTCGTCCAGGACGCTGCGGTCGGCGTCAGCTTCGATCTGTGGAACGTTCTTCGAGAAGAACTTGAAATGCAGCTTGCCTTTGAACTTCTTTACCCTCATCAGGGAGAACTGCGGGTTGAAGAACATATAGAACTTCTCAACCCTGATCCTGAAGAGTTTCGCGAAAAGGAAATGCCCGAACTCGTGCACGAGAACCAGCAGCGAGAGGGCGAATATGACTTGAACTATCTTGACTAAGACAACCATTTTTACAATTTGTTGATGTATTCTTCTGCAGTCTTGCGGGCCGAATCATTTGTTATATAGATCGATTCCAGATCCGCGGCGCGGACCGTCTGTGAAACCGACATCGTGTGGTCAATTACTTCAGGGATCTGTCCGAAGCGGATTTTTCCCTGCAAAAATGCGGCCACGGCCACTTCGTTGGCGGCATTCATAATACAGGTGGCATTGCCTCCTTCCTTGAGTGCGGCATAAGCATATCCGAGACAGGGGAAGCGCTCAGTGTCAGGCTTGAAAAAGGTCATCGACGCCAGCTGGGCAAAATCGATGCGACGGGTGTCGAGGCGGCGCCGGAGCGGATATCCTATGGCGTACTGTATGGGAATCCTCATATCGGGAATGCTCATCTGGGCCATTACCGTTCCGTCTTGGAACTGCACCATCGAATGTATGACGGACTGAGGGTGGATCACCACTTCGATGTCCTGGGCAGAGGTGTTGAAGAGCCACCGGGCTTCGATCAGCTCCAGCCCTTTGTTCATCAGGCTTGCCGAGTCTATGGTCACCTTGGCTCCCATTTTCCAGCGTGGATGGTTCAGCGCCTGCTCTTTTGTCGCGTTGTATATTTCTTCCTTCGACGCATTGAGAAAAGGTCCTCCAGATCCGGTCAGAAGGATTTTTTCTATCGGGGAACAGTTCCCTGCGAGGCATTGGAATATGGCTGAATGCTCGGAATCAACCGGTACTATCGGAGCCTTGAACTGCCTTGCCAGGGAGGTCACGATCTCTCCTGCGGCGACTAGGGTCTCCTTGTTGGCAAGAGCTATTGTCTTCGAAGCCGCGATTGCCGATATGGTGGGCCGCAGGCCGCTGAATCCGACCATAGCCGTCAGGACGATGTCGATTTCTTCGCCCTGAACAAGCCTGCAGATGGAATCGATGCCGGTGAAAACCTTGATGTCGAGAGGATCAAGCGCAGACTGCACCTCGTCGTAGCGGCTTTCGTCGCATATGACTACGGCATTAGGACGGAAGCGGGCAGCCTGCTCTATAAGAAGCCTGCTGTTGCTGTTTGCCGTGAGGAGCTCCACCTGAAAGGCTTCGGGATGCTGGCCTATGACATCCAGGGCCTGAGTGCCTATGGATCCCGTGGAACCAAGTATCGCGATATGTCTTTTAGGCATGTCCATTCTAGAACTTGATGTATTCGGTAGGGTCGATGGCCTCTCCGTTGTGCCAGAGTTCGAAATGCAGATGTATGCCGTAACTCAGTTTGCCGGTGTCTCCGACCACTGCGACAGGAGTGCCTGCAGACACTTTGTCCCCGGTTTTCTTGAGCAGACGGGAATTGTGCTTGTAGATAGAAACCAGATTGTGGCTGTGCTGTATCTGGATGGTGTAGCCGGTGTCGTCATTCCAGCCTGCGCTTATGACCGTGCCGTCCAGCACGGAATATACTATCTCGTCTTCGGCTGCTGCGATGTCAATATAGGGATGGCCGGTGGCTACGTTATAGCTTTGGGTGATTATTCCTTTGACAGGGGTGAAGAAGTGAATCCCTTCGAGCTGTTCGATGTTCCTTCCCCTCGATGAAATGTTGAAAGTCTCTTCGCTGATGACTTCGTTGCGCAGGACGGAATCTCTCTGGGCGTACAGCTGTCTGTAGAGGCTGGAGGCGGAATCTTTCTGCATCACGCGGAGACTGTCCATATCGATGGGCTCGCGGCCGGTGACGATGCGCTGGATGTTGTTGACCTGGAATGCCCAGAGCGACACTTCGTTCTCGAGAGAGTCGATTCTGTGCTGGTTGGCTTCCTGTAAGGCCCGCACCTCTTTCGAAGGATAACCCGGTATGAGGTAGCGCACAGGGGTGAAGGCCGTAATGCAATAGGTGGCGGCGATCAGCAGAAAGGCTGCAATCGCTCCCATCGCTATGAGGAGCCCTCTCGATGTAGTCCGCGAGAAAAACTCGGCGTTAGTCTCGATATCCCTGACAGTGAGCCTCCAGTTCCTTCGGATGCGGAATATATTTTTAAGTCTTTTCAACATAAATGTTAACTTTGCAGGCTGTGAACAGGCTTGTCGGCATAGACTATGGAAAAAAACGCACAGGGGTTGCAATGAGTGATCCCCTGATGATGTTTGCCTCTCCGGTGGAAACTGTTCAAACGGCAAAGATAATAGATTATCTTAAAAAACTCAGTCTGGATGAGACCATTGTACGCTTCGTCGTGGGCTATCCGATGAATATGGACAACAAGCCAAGCGAGGCTGCGGCCGATGTGGATGTCTTTCTCAAATTGCTCGGCAAGAACTTTCCGGATATCCCTGTGACTCTGGAAGATGAACGCTTCACATCGGTTTTGGCACACCGTTCGCTTATTGACGGCGGTGTCAAGAAGATGGCACGCAGGGACAAGGCTGCAGTCGACAAAGTGAGCGCTGCGCTGATCCTTCAGACTTTTATGGACAGAAAAACAGATTAGGATATGATACTACCTATATATCTCTATGGATCAAAGGTCCTCCGTGAGGTTGCGGCCCCTGTCGACCTTAGCAAGGACGACCGCGCCGCCCTGACCGAACTGCTCAACAATATGCACGAAACCATGAAGAAGGCAGACGGCTGCGGCATTGCGGCTCCCCAGGTGGGAGTGAGCAAGCGCTTGCTTATTGTCGACGGTTCGGACCTTACCGAGAAATATCCCGAGCTCAAGGATTTCTACCGCAAGATGATCAATCCCGAAATCGTGAGCGAGAGCGAGGAGACTTCCGAATACAACGAAGGCTGTCTGAGCATTCCCGACGTTGACGCAGATGTCATCAGGCCCAAGGTCATCACGGTGAGATATTACGACGAGAATTTCGAGCTCAAGGAAGAAACCTTCGACGATTTCGCCTCCCGTATGGTGCAGCACGAAATGGACCATCTCGACGGTATCGTGTTCACAGACCACGCATCGCCCATCCGGAAGAAGCTTATATCAGGCAAGCTCCGCGGCATATCAAAGGGTTGCGTCAATACCCGCTATAAAGCTAAAGTGGAGAACTAGAGAAGTCCCTCGGGAATCCTTAGGAAAATACGGCCTTTCTT
Organism: Bacteroidales bacterium; assembly: GCA_017429475.1. Lineage (GTDB taxonomy): Bacteria > Bacteroidota > Bacteroidia > Bacteroidales > UBA932 > Equibacterium. The sequence continues at coordinate 3,715 of JAFROX010000002.1, read as the reverse complement.
TTCGTCCACCCTGTCGATGAGTTCATCGTGGCAGGGTATGAGAACCGTTTCGCCGGATGAGGCAATTTCTACCTCCAGGCACGGGTTGGAGGGAATGTCGACATACTCCCTGACGATGCCGACCTGTTTGGAAGTGATGGCGTCGAATACTTCCAGCCCGGTGAAACCCGCAAAATCATCATCTTCTTCCAGACTGAAGAAAATGTCCTTGCCCACCAGTTCCTCGGCATCCTGCAGACTGTCGATGTCTTCGAGTTTCAGGAAGGCCTTCTTGCTGCCGTGGGCCTTGAATTCTTCTATAAAAAAAGGAACCGGCAATTCATCGAAATCGATGAATACCGGTTCTGTGATGTCGAAATCCTCAGGAATGGATGCAGTGCTTACTATGACACCGCCTTCGGTTCCGTAGGATTTGAGAATTCGCATGAAATTAAGCTTCAGCGGGAGCTTCTTCAGCAGCTTCTTCAGCGGGAGCTTCAGCAGCGGCTTCAGCTTCAGCGGCGGCTTTTGCCTCAGCTTCGGCAGCAGCCTTGGCGGCAGCTTCTTCAGCTTTCTTCTTGGCAATAGCTTCAGCACGCTCAGCATTTACTTTGGCTTCTGCAGCTTTGGCAGCTTTGGCAGCCTCGATGCCGGCGTTCTTCACAGCGCTGATCTTGTTCGCGATCTTGGCATCTCTCTCAGCCTTCCAAGCGTCCCATCTCTTCTGGGCCTCAGCTTCTGAGAAAGCACCCTTCTTCACACCGCCTTCAAGATGTTTCTTGAGGAGTACACCTTCGTAAGAAAGGATACGACGTGTAGTGGGAGAGGGCTGGGCACCGCAATTGAGCCAGTAAAGAGCTCTGTCATTGTTGAGAACGATGGTTGCAGGGTTGGTGTTGGGATTGTAGCTACCGATCTGCTCGATAAAACGGCCGTCACGAGGTGAGCGGACGTCAGTTACCACGATATGATAAAAAGCGTAGTTCTTTTTTCCGTGGCGTGCAAGGCGAATTTTAACAGCCATAATGTGTCATTTAAAGTTAATAATGAGGTTAACTTCCTTATCTTCTCGAGAAAAGGTCTGCAAAAATACGCCTTTTTTTGAAAATACAAAACGCGCTGAAGAAATTAATCTTCTTTTTTATTGGCGGTTAGCTTGACGGCCAGGAAGCCGAGGATGACGGCGAGGGCCGAAGTCACCAGCACTGCAGCCTTGCCCACCGCAATCATCTCGGGATCGGTGAATGCCAGGTTGTCGATGAATAGAGACATTGTGAAACCGATGCTGCCGACCATGCCGATGGCGAACAGCTGCTTGTAAGTGGATTTAGAAGGCAGCTGAGCGAGCTTGAGCTTGATTGACAGCCAGCTGAAGAGGAAGATGCCGATAGGCTTGCCCAGCAGCAGGCCGAAGAAGATTCCGAGCGCGATGTGGAAATAGCCGCCTGCGAAAATCTCACCGCTGAAGGCCACCCCTGCATTTGCGAGTGCGAACAACGGCATGATAATGTAGTTTACTGGAGTGTTGAGGGCAACCTGGAAACGGTCGGTGATAGGGCTGATGTCATCAACGCGGTTGTTGATCTGATGAAGCAGGTCGAGCTGTTCGGGGGTGGTTTCGGCCTCAAGCTGGCCGTGGCTGGCTGCCTTGAACTTGTTCAGCAGGTGCTGGACGTTAGTGTAGAACCGGACTTCGTTGATGCGGGTCTTCGCCGGTATGGTTATGGCAAGCAGTACTCCGGCTATTGTTGCGTGAATGCCGGACTTGAATATGAAATACCACAGGAACAGTCCCGGGATGATGTACAGCATAGGATTGCGGGCATTCAGATAGTTCAAGGCCAAAAGTATCAGCATTACAATTGCCGCATAGACGAGGAATATCCCGTGAATGGCGTGTGTAGGGTAGAAAATTGCCAGAACAAGGATACTGCCGAGGTCATCCACGATTGCCAGGGCTGTCAGAAAGACCTTGAGTCCGATGGGACAGCTTTTGCCGAGCAGTGCGAGCACACCCATCGCAAAAGCGATGTCGGTAGCCATCGGAATGCCCCATCCATTGGCGCTGGCCGTGCCGGCGTTGAAGAAAGTGTAGATCAGGGCGGGAACGATCATTCCTCCCAGCGCCGCGAAAATAGGCAGCATCGCTTTCTTGGGCTGCGACAGCTCGCCAGCCAGTATTTCGTGCTTTATTTCAAGTCCTACATTCAGGAAGAAGATAGCCATCAAGCCGTCGTTGATCCATTGGATGAAGTCCATCTTGATGGAAAACTTGCCTATCTCAATGCCCATGTCGACGTCCCAGATCCTGAGCAGGTGCTGAAGGCTGGGTACATTGGCAACGACAACAGCGATAATTGCACAGAAGAACAGGATGAATCCTCCGATGGATCCGCTTTTGGTGAACTGCTGGAATGCGTTGCGTGTGTAGAATCTGCCGGCGTTGAGGGCTTTGGTTTTCATAAAAAGCTTTTGTAAAATCTATTGCAAAAATACGATGAAAAAATATTATATTTGCAAAAATCGTTTATCAACCAATTTATTTAGTAAAATGAAAAAGAATATCCTTCTTGCTGCTTCTGCAGCACTTATTATGCTTCTAAGCGGATCGGCTCTCGCACAGCCCCCGCAAGGACCTCCTCAAGGCAGACCTGCCGGCGCACCTCAGCAGCAAGGCGTTCGTACTCCTCCCAGCAGGGTGGGTGGTACCCAGCAGCCTAACGGCCAGGAAGCTCCCAGAATGACTCCGGAAATGACCGAATTCTACGATCCGGTTCCCCCGACAGTTACTCCCGGCTCTTTCGACGCAAAGAACCAGAATTGGGGCGCTCCCTCAGATGCTATCATCCTTTTCGACGGTACAAACCTTAATGAATGGGAGTCAGCGCGCGGCGGCGGAGAAGCTCAGTGGACAGTGGCTGACGGTCTGCTCACAGTAAACAAGAGCGCAGGTGACATCATCACTAAACGTGAGTTCGGTGATTTCCAGATCCACCTCGAGTGGCGTGTTCCCGAGGGAATACAGGGCAGCGGCCAGAGCCGTGGCAACACAGGTCTCAAGATTGGTGGCAACACCGGTTATGAGATTCAGATTCTCGACGGTTACAATAACCCTACATATGTGAACGGTATGGTCGGCAGTGTTTACAAACAGACCATTCCTCTGGTGAACCCTTCACGTCCCAATGGTGAGTGGCAGTATTATGACCTCATCTTCACTGCTCCTACTTTCAACAAACTCGGCCAGTACAGGACCAAACCGAGAGTTACCCTTATATATAATGGTGTAGTCGTATTGAACGATGTGGAAATCATCGGTACTACTTCCTATATCGGTATTCCGCCGGTTAACCAGAATACCACTTATAAACTCCTCCTCCAGGCCCACGGAGATCCCAGCGAGCCTGTAAGCTTCAGAAATATCTGGATTCGTGAGCTCTAGGATCTGCTGATTCCAATATAAGGACCGGCGATTCTGAAGTCGCCGGTCTTTTTTTTGAAAATATTTTCATATTTTTTTGGAGATAAAAAAAGAAGGGCTATATTTGCAGCCCGTTTCGGAAGAAGCGTAGGAAAAGTTGATTGAAAAGATGGAAGACTAAGTACTTTGAAAAGTACAAGGCAATTGTAGCATAACAATTGAAAGAGCAAGCGTGAATTTCTTTAGAGAAGAGTAGAGCGGGGTCGGACTGAAATTTATAAAGATTATACAATGGAGAGTTTGATCCTGGCTCAG
>JAFROX010000014.1 GCA_017429475.1 Bacteroidales bacterium | reverse complement strand
TGGTTCTGGTTCTGGTCCTGGTTCTGGTTCTGCTGGTTTTGCTGTTGTTGCTGGGGCTGTTGCTGAGCCTGGGGCTGCTCCTTTGCCTGTTCTGAGGCGGGCTGCTCGGCTTTCTGCCTGGGCTGTTTGCCCTTTTTCTGCTTGTCGGCAGGCTTTGCCGCCTGCTGAGCGGGCTGCTGCTCCTGCTGCTCCTGGGGCTTTTGCGCCTTGGGCTGCCTGGGCTGCTTTGCAGGCTTCTCCGCCTCGGCCGGAGCTGCTGCTTCGGGGGCTTTCTCTTCAGTCTGTGCGGCTGCTTTCCTGGGCCTTCCGCCTTTCTTCTTTGCTGGAGCGGGAGCGGCTTCTGCTGCGCTTTCGGGCTCCGGAAGGGGCTGGCTCTTGACGGCGGGCTCCGCTGCGGCGCTGTCCGCAACTTTCTGTGCGGCCGGTTTCGCTATCCTGGGACGGGCCTTCTTGGGTTTGGGAGATTCGTTGCTTTGTATTGCCTGCTCGTCGAGGATGACGTAGATGAGGTCTTCCTTCTTGATGTTCTCAGGCTTTTTGATATTGAGATCTTTTGCGATGGCGTACAAGTCTTCCTGACTTTTAGCGCTCAATTCGAGAATGTCGTACATTAATAAATAATTGGTGATTGGAAAGGAAAGAATGCCTGAAACGGCATATTCCTTCGTGGAATGCAATGCAAATATAGCATTAAAATCGGATATGCCAAACAGCAGCCGGGCAGATTTCTAGTTGTCCCAGTAGCTGGACGCCTTCTTGAACTGCAGCAAGTCGGACAGGGCGGATGCGTTTGCCGCTATGCGGAAGCTCCAGCTTTCCCAAGTTCCCTGAGGTACCCAGGATACTGAGATGTTGAAGCAGTGCAGGTCGTATGTGGCGCTCAACTGGGTGGTGGTCAGCGCCATCTTCGTAAGGTCGAAACCGGTGTTGATGGAGAAGTTCAGGGACTTGGTCAGCCTCAGTTGCGCAGAAGCGCTGATGGTGCTGGTGAAGTTGTTGACTTTCTGCATCATTCCGTTTACGTTCTTGTACGCTGCTGTATATGCGAAGTTCGCGTTGAGGTTGACTGACCAGGGCGAAGTGGGGTTGAGGTAGTAAAGCCAACCTCCGGGTATGTATTCGCCGGTAACCGGATGATAGTAGACCCTGTAGTAGTCCGGTGAGCTGTTGGGGTCGGCTTCGTCCGCGCCTTCGTTGCCGTCGATGTGTCCTTCGCCGCTGAAAGAATAGGAGAGGGAGGCACTGGCGTTGGTGAGCCTTGCGATTCTGAATCCTTTCTCCTTTATGATGTTGAAGGTGTTGATGCGGACTCCTCTTTCATTTACCGCATAAGGGTCGAGGGTCATGTTGCCGTTGATGCCAAGCTTGCCGAAGACCGTGGTCGAAGCAGAGATGGATATGGTCGACAGCTTGAGGGAGTCGGCGAGGAAGTTATACGAACCGTTCAGGTTCAACTGGTCGATCAGTTTGATCTTGGTGGTCTTCACACCGGTGGAATCCGTGGGGTCCTTTATCTTGGCCTCCAGGTTGTTACCGAACGAGAAGTTGAGGGAAGCGGCCTTTCCCTTGCCGGGCGGAGAGTAGAGCATTCCGCTGTATTTGTTGTATTCCTCCACCACTTTCTCTCCCTTTGAGTTGATGTATTCAAGAGTCGTGTATCCGTTAGCAGGTGTTCCAAGCTCAGGCTTGAACGAGAAGCTGAAGCTCGGGGTTATCATATGGCGGATGGCCTGAAGCTTGCCCTTGGGGTTGAAGTTGAACATACCGTAGATGCGGGTGCTCATCGAGATGCCTCCGGAGTAGTTCTGGGAGATTCCGAATGCGCTGAAGAGATCGGTCATCTGGCTGACTACCTTATTGGCCTCAGGGTCATATGAGCGGATATTCTCCCTGAAATACCAGTTCATTCCGTAGGAGATGGAGGGGGAGAAGTTGAAGTATTTGAACAGTGTGAACTGCGGCAGTCCTATTGAAAAACTGTGGGTCATGCCGTTGCTCATCTTGTTGATGAGTCCGGGGTCGTGTACCTCGCTGGCCTTGAATGCGATCTTGTTCTGCAAGGTGGTGTTGTAACTCAGCGAAATCTGCTCGTATATCCTCTCTTTTCCAACTCTTACCTTTCGCTTGAAGGGATAGAACCTGTTGACGTTGAAGGTGAAGTTAGGGAAGGTTATGGAGTATGAACTGTCCCTTGAGTTCTGGCTGTGCAGGGCATTCACCGAGAAACTTCCGAACGACCAGGTCTTGGAATAGGAGATTGAAGACGAGGTCTGGTTCTGGACGGCGTCTGCTATGCTGGTCGAGTTGTAAGTGTTGTTCTTGGGGCTGGAGAAATTGACAGATGCCCTGAAGGTGGTTCCGGGACGGGCCTTGGGGTCCTGGGAGTGGGACCAGGTGAGGCCGAAGTTGCGTGACTCCTTATAATCGGGCGAGTTGGCCTCGCCGACGATGTCGACGGAATATTTCAGGTTGAGAGATCCGTCGAAAGCGTACCTTTTCTTATAGCGGGTGGTGAATTGGCTTGCCCAGGAACCGTATGAATATACGTCGCCGGAGAGGGACACGTCAAAGTGGTCTCCGACAACGAAATAGTAGCCCAGACCGCGCATATACAGACCGCGGGCGTTCTCTTCTCCGAAAGTAGGAATAAGGATTCCGCTGGCCCTTTCGGGCATCTCGGGGACGAAACCGAATGGCAGCACGATAGGCAGCGGCACGTCTTCCACAACCACATATGCCGGGCCGAAAACGGTTTTCTTCGAACCGCTGGTGATCTTGGCGGCGGTCATCTTCATATAATAATGCGGATGTTCGGCGTCACAGACAGTGTAAACGCCGCCGGCTATGTTGATGGATTCGTCGGGAAGCATCTTGAGGTTCTCGCCGCGGAGTTCGCCCTCCTTCTGGTTCGTGATCATATTCTTGATCTTGGCCTTCTTGGAGTTGAAGTTGTAGTAGACCTCCTCCATCGTGTATTCGTTGCCTCCGTTTGTCATCTTGGGCTGTCCTACCCATTCCCCGTTGGGGTCCTTCGTACCCCTGGCGAAGACGATGTTGTTGTCAACGTCGTAGGCCATATAGTCGGAGGTGATGGCAATGTCGCCGTAGGTGACTGAAACGTCACCATAATAATATATGATGTTGCGCCCTTCGCGCATGTCTTCGATCACGGAATCCCTGGCTGAAGAAAAAGCAGGACGCTCCAGCGTACTCTTGACGACAGGGATGGAGTCGATCTGGTCTGGCACGTATTCTGAAAGACCGGGATCAATGATGGGTCTTCCGAGGCTGTCGACATATGCCGAACTGCTGTCAGCCGCTGCCTGGATGCCTGCGGCTTCTGCAATGACGCTGTCTCTTGCTACCGAGACGCTGTCGGGCAGGCTCTGTGCGTGGGCCTGCGAGAAGCAGCAAAGTGCAACAAGAGAGGCGAATAATACGATGAACCTCGAAATTCTCACAAAAAAATCGCTATATTTGCAAAAGTACAAAGGTAGTAAAAATCCGCAACTAATATGCCAAAACAGCCGTTTATAACCTTATTGTGCATTCTGGCAATAACGGCTGCTTCGTTGTCTGCAAGCTATTCCGCATCGGCGCAGGACTCCGGAGTCGCACTGAGGACGGTGGTCCTGGACCCCGGTCACGGAGGCAACGATCCGGGCGCGATATCGCTCGACGGCAAGCTCACCGAGAAGTCTGTCGTGCTTGACGTGGCCCTTATCCTGGGCAAGATGATAAAGGATGCATATCCCGATGTAAAAGTCATCTACACAAGGGACAAGGATGTCTTCATCCCCTTGAACACAAGGGCCGACATCGCCAACAAGAACCACGCGGACCTGTTCATTTCACTGCACTGCAATTCCGTTCCCAAGAACAAGACCGCTCCCAGCGGCTGCGAAACCTATGTGATGGGAATGAGCAAGAGCGATTCCAATATGGAGGTTACCAAGCGCGAGAACTCCGTGATCCTGATGGAGGACGACTATACAACTAAATATCAGGGTTACGATCCCAACAATCCTGAGTCTGCGATTTTCTTCAACCTGATGCAGAACGCATATTTCGAGCAGAGCCTCAAGATGGCCGAACTTTGCCAGAAGCAGCTCAGCAAAGGCCCCATTTCGACAAACAGGGGTATAAAGCAGGGTGCGCTGCTCGTGCTGTGGCGGACGACTATGCCTTCTGTGCTTGTGGAAATGGGTTTCATAACCAACAAGTCGGACCGCAATACGCTGGCCTCCAAGGAAAAACGCACTCAGCTCGCAAGCCGTCTCTTCGCAGCATTCAAGGAGTTCAAGGAGCAGTATGACGGTACCGTTTCGGATGTTCCCTCTGTCCAGCCTCCCGTTGTGCAGAAAGAGGAGCCCGCAGTCAAAAATGAACCTGCCGTGAAGGACGAACCGGCAGCTGCGGAGGCTTCGGCCGACAGCCCATACTATGCCATCCAGATTTTTGCGGTGTCGAGAAATCTTTCTTCAAACGCAAGCGAATTCAAAGGGCTCAAACAGATCGGAAAATTCCCTGCCGGCAGCATCTTCAAGTACACCACCGGCAACTATAAAACGGCCCAGGAAGCACAGGCGGCGCTTTCTTCTGTGAGGGCGAAATTCAAGGACGCATTTGTCGTAAAAATCGAGGCTGGCAAAGCCGAAAAAGTCCGTTGAAAAAGTTGTTAATTTTTTTACACCGTGCAACCGATGTATATTCAATGAGATAGCAATTGCGCATTTGTTAAAATGTTGATTATCAGCGGATAATAAATTTTCAAAAATATCTTGGTGAAAATTAGGGAGTTATAGAAGAATTGAAAAATCCAATAGAAAATTAATTTTTTTATAACTTTTTTTTACCCAATTTTGTATTGCGTCAAGGGAGCGCAAGAACGCTTCGAATCTCCGCGAATTTTTATATGAAAGAATTGGATCCGGTATCGGTTTGGAACAACTGTCTTGAGATCATCAAGGACAACATCTCCGAGGTGAATTACAGGACTTGGTTCGCACCAGTGAAAGCTGTCCGGCTCAAGGACAAGGCTCTCACTATCGAAGTGCCTTCAGATTATGTGCGCAAGCATATGGAGGATAACTACATCGACCTCATCCGTCTGGTTCTTCACAGAGTGCTCGGCGAAGGCGCGCGCCTCATCTACAATGTCCGCATCGTGGGTGACAGCGTGCTCGTCGCTCCCGAGCAGGACCGCAAGATTCTCGAGAACAACGAGATCAGCCTTGCCGGAGATTCGCTGAAGTACAACGGCAATCCCTATCTGATTCCCGGACTGAAGAAGGTCCGCATCGATTCGCACCTCAATCCCGCATACACATTTGAGAATTTCATAGAAGGGGAGTGCAACCGCTTCGGCCGCTCCGCCGGTCTGAGCATCGCCGACAAACCCGGCAAGACCGCTTTCAATCCCCTTTTCATTTACGGAGGTCCCGGTCTTGGAAAGACCCACCTCGCACAGGCCATCGGCATCGCCATCAAGGAGAAGTATCCCGACAAGATAGTCCTCTATGTCAGCGCCAACCGTTTCCAGACCCAGTTTATGAACGCTGTCGGTCTGAACAACAACCTCGTTGACTTCCTGAGATACTATCAGTCCGTGGACGTTCTCATCATCGACGATGTTCACGAGTTTTCTGAGAAGAAGGGCACCCAGAATGCCTTCTTCCAGATTTTCAACTATCTGCATCAGAGCGGCAAGCAGCTTGTGCTGACGTCAGACTGCCCTCCCGTTGAGCTTCAGGGTCTCGAGCAGAGGCTTCTGTCGCGCTTCAAATGGGGCCTTTCTGTTGAGCTTCTGGCTCCGTCATACGAGACAAGGCTCGCTATTCTCAAGCACAAGAGCTTCCGCGAAGGTGCCGTGGTTCCCGACGAAGTTCTGGAGTTCATCGCCCGCAAGGTGAAGTCGAACATCCGCGAGCTGGAAGGCACACTGCTGACCCTTATCGCACAGGCCACGTTCGCCAAGCGCAACATGACCCTCGAGCTCGCCCAGGAGCTTATTGAAAAGATAGTGACCGACGGTCAGAACGAGATCACGATTTCAAGGATACAGGATGTCGTCTGCGATTATTTCAATCTTCCCCACGACGCAATCCTCGCCAAGACCCGCAAGAGGGAGATAGTCCAGGCCCGCCAGATAGCGATGTATCTGAGCCGCAATCTCACCAAAGTCTCTCTCGCATCGATCGGCGCGCAGATAGGAGGCAAGGACCACGCTACAGTCCTCCACGCCTGCAACACCGTTTGCGACCTCATCGATACCGACCGTACCTTCAGACAGTACGTCAGCGATATCGAGAAGATGCTGGTTACGAACTAACAATCCAAAAATATGAAATCAGACAAGGTTTTAGCCTTCTTCCGCGAGATAGTCTGCATCCCTCGGGAGTCAGGCCACGAAGAGCATATACGTGCTTATCTGCAGAAATTCGCTGCAGACCGCAAACTTGAATGCAAGACCGACGAGGCCGGCAACGTCCTCATCATAAAACCCGCCGCAAAAGGCTGCGAGGACCGTCCCACCGTGATTCTTCAGAGCCATCTCGATATGGTATGCGAGAAAGTCAAGGGCTACGAGCACGACTTTGCTAAGGATCCCATCAAATATGAAATCCGCGACGGCTGGATGGTGGCTGACAACACCACCCTCGGCGCCGACTGCGGCATAGGCATCGCATCCGAACTTGCCATCCTCGACGACCCGACGCTCAAGTACGGCAGGCTGGAGTGCCTTTTCACCGCTTCGGAAGAGACCGGAATGGACGGAGCGTTCGGGCTGCAGCCCGGCTTCCTGGAGGGCAATATACTCGTGAACCTCGATTCTGAGGATGAGGGCCAGTTGTTCATCGGCTGTGCGGGCGGCATCAACACCACTGCCACGTTCTTCTATGACGAAAGCCAACTCGAAGGCGAGAAAGAGTTCGTTCAGTTCACCGTAGAAGGCGGTATCGGCGGCCACAGCGGTGACGATATCGACAAGGGCAGGGCCAACGCCCTGAGCCTTCTCGCACGTTTCCTCCATCAGGTCATCGACTTCGAGGACGTGGAGCTCTGCAGCATCGACGGCGGCGGCAAGCGCAATGCAATCCCCCGCGACTGCTCTGCCGTGCTTGCATTCGATCCCATCTCAAAAGGCGGTATAATGGAGATTTTCGACCGCTTTGCGGCTGAGATCAAGGACGAATATGCCCTGACCGATCCGGGAATGCACGCCTATGCAACGCCTTCATCCTGGGAAACAGGCATCATCGACCACGATGTTGCATCGGACCTTATCGAGGCTATGGTTGCAGTGCCCAACGGAGTGCTTGCGATGAGCGCCGAACTGAAGGGAATCGTGGAGACTTCCAGCAACCTGGCGTCAGTCCATATGGGCAAGACTGCCGACGAAGAACTCGCCGACCTTTACGGAGAAAAATGCATAACTGTCGCCACAAGCCAGCGCAGCTGCATCAATTCTGCAAGAGAATGGGCTGCCCAGCGTGTCGAGGCGACATTCGACCTTGCAGGAGCGATGGTTACCCACGAATCGCGCTACCCTGGATGGAAACCCAAGATGGAATCACACATCCTAGAGGTTTCTCGCAATTCATACAGGCGTCTGTTCGGCGTGGAGCCGATAGTCCGCTCTATCCACGCAGGACTGGAGTGCGGACTGTTCCTTGACAAATATCCCCATCTGGATATGATTTCCTTCGGACCGACTCTGAGAGGAGTGCACGCACCCGGTGAGAAACTGGAGCTGGCTTCTCTCGACAAGTTCTGGGATCTGCTTCTCGATGTGCTGGACAATATCAGGTAGAGCTATGGCAAGGAAAAGGAATATGGTGGCTCCATCAATCCTTTCCGCCGATTTCGGCCATTTGGAAAGGGATATCGAGATGCTCAACGAGTCGTCCTGCGACTGGATACATCTCGATGTGATGGACGGTGTCTTCGTGCCAAACATATCTTTCGGATTCCCGGTGCTCAAGCCGGTTGCAAAGGTGGCCCGCAAGCCTCTGGACGCCCATCTGATGATAGTCGAGCCCGAAAAATTCATCAAGCGCTTCGCCGATCTCGGCGTAGATTATCTCAGCGTCCACTATGAGACCTGCCCGAAGCTTCGCGAGACCATCGCGATGATCCGCGAAAACGGGATGAAGCCAGGAGTTGTGGTTAATCCGGACACCGAGGTGAAAGTGCTCAAACCTTTCCTGAAAGATGTCGACTACGTGCTCATAATGTCGGTATATCCCGGTTTCGGCGGGCAGTCCTTCATCCCTCACTCAGTCGACAAGGTGAAGGAACTCAAGGCTCTGAGGAAGGAGGAAGGCGCGGATTTCCTGATAGAGATCGACGGCGGCATCAACCTCGACAACGTGGCGATGCTCCGCGAGGCAGGAGTGGATATCTTCGTAGCGGGAAACACCGTTTTCTCTGCTGAAGATCCCAAAGCCTGCATCAGCCGGATGGCAGAACTTTAGCCGGATCAGATAATGTATTTCAGCTCCTTGAAGGCAAATGCCTTCGGGCCGTCTTCCGTGTCGATGATCACGCGGGCCGTTTCGTCCACGCCGCGTATCGTTCCCGTGAAAGTTTCGCCGCTTACTGCGTCGATATAGGGATGTGGCTCTCCCAGCCTGTAGAGGGAGGATGTATAGCGCACGGCGGTCTGGTCCGAACGGTTGTCATACTCCTCGAATATGCAGTGCAGAAGCCGGAGCAGTTCGTCCTTGAGGTCGTAGGTGATGTCCGTCAACTGAGAGAGCGACACGGGATTGGGTATGGCGGGGCTGAAGGAAAGCTGGTTGAGGTTGAACCCGATGCCCACTATGCTGCTGACAAGCGAGTGTCCGTTGACAGTATTCTCGATGAGTATGCCGCAGATCTTCCGGTCTCCCACATAGATGTCGTTGGGCCATTTGATCTTTGCGGTGATTCCCTTGCCCTTGATGTAGTCGGCGATGCCGAGCGTCACGGCCTGCGATATGACGAACTGGTTTTCGGCTGTTATGTCCGTGGGCTTCAGAAAGATGGAAAAAAGCAGATTCTCCGCCTTGGCGCTCTCCCAGCCGTTGCCGCGCTGCCCTTTTCCGGCAGTTTGGAAATCGGTCATATATACAGTTCTGTCGGCAAGTTCCTCCTTGTCGCGGGCGATGCGATTATTGGTGGAATCGATTGTTTTAAACCATTTAATTTTCATAAATTTACACCTTATAAAGAAATTGGCCGTAAAACGGACTAACAAAGGCCAAAGTTAATCAAATATGACAGAGAACGAAGACAAAAAAGAACTGCAGGTGATTGCCGACGCAATGCTTGACAAAAAGGCCAAGGGTGTTGTGAGCCTGGACCTTACCGGCATTGGAACAGCGATTACCGACCACTTCGTAATGTGCAATGCCGACAGCACCACCCAGGTTGTCGCCATTTGTGACAATGTAGAGGAAATGATGTACGCCAAGTGCAAGCGCAGCCCCATCCGCAAGCAGGGCCGCGAAAATGCATTCTGGGTGATACTTGATTATGGAAACATAGTGGCACACATCTTCAAGACAGAATACCGCGAATTCTACAGGTTGGAAGACCTGTGGGCTGATGCACAGAAAACAGAATACGATGAGCAACGATAATAACAACATCCCGAATCCTGACGACAACGCCGGCAAGAACAATCCGTTCAAACCACTTGGCAATACCCCTCCCGGCGGCAAGAAACCCGTCAACATTTTTACCGTCATTCTCTATATCGCCATCTTCGGCGCGCTGATCTTTATGTGGCAGAGCGTCGGCAAGGGCACTGAACCGCAGAAGAAGGAGTGGCTGTCCATCAAGGACGACCTGCTTCCCAGCGGAGATGTAGAGAAGATAGTCTTCACCAGGAACCTTGACAAGGCCGAGGTATTCCTCAAGCAGGACAGCGTAAGCAAATACCGCAACCAGTTCGGCGGAATCGACCCTGTGGACGGCCCTCAGTTCTATTTCCTTGTGTCAGGCAGTTTCGATGCCGAGACTGAGTTTGGCCAGGTGCTGGAGAATATGCCGCAGGAGCAGCGTTTCGAAGTAGTCACCGAAGAGCAGAACAACAACTGGGTCAGGGTGATTGACTGGCTGCTGTTCCCTCTGCTGTTGCTGGCGATGTGGCTCATCCTGCTGCGCCCTATGCGCAATATGGGCGCCGGCGGCGGCCCGAACGGCGTGTTCAATGTGGGCAAGTCGCAGGCCAAGATGTACGACAAGAACAGCACAACCCAGAAGGTTACCTTCAAGGACGTAGCCGGACTGGAGGAAGCCAAGGTCGAGATTATGGAGATTGTCGACTTCCTGCGCAACCAGAAGAAATATACCGCCCTTGGAGGAAAAATTCCGAAAGGCGCCCTGCTCGTAGGCCCTCCCGGCACCGGCAAGACCTTGCTGGCCAAGGCTGTGGCTGGAGAAGCCGACGTGCCTTTCTTCTCGATGTCTGGTTCTGATTTCGTGGAGATGTTCGTAGGCGTGGGTGCTTCCCGCGTCCGCGATCTCTTCCGCCAGGCAAAGGAGAAAGCTCCGTGCATCGTGTTCATAGACGAAATCGACGCAGTGGGCCGTGCCCGCAGCAAGAACATAGGTTATTCATCGAACGACGAGAGGGAAAACACCCTCAACCAGCTGCTTACCGAGATGGACGGCTTCGGCTCGAATTCAGGCGTCATCATCCTGGCAGCCACCAACCGTGCAGACGTGCTTGACAAGGCGCTGATGCGAGCCGGACGTTTTGACCGCCAGATCAACGTCGAGCTCCCCGAGCTCAAGGAAAGGCTTGAGATATTCAAGGTGCATATGCGCAACCTCAAGCTCGTCGAAGGCTTCAACATCGACTTCCTGGCAAGGCAGACTCCCGGTTTCTCCGGCGCTGACATTGCGAATGTCTGCAACGAGGCTGCCCTGATTGCCGCCCGACACGGCAAGAAGGCCATCGATAAACAGGATTTCCTCGACGCCATCGACCGTATCGTCGGCGGACTCGAGCGCAAGAGCAAGATCATCTCCGACCAGGAGAAGAGCACGATAGCCCACCACGAGGCCGGACACGCCACTGTCAGCTGGATGCTGCCCAACGCCAATCCTCTGCTCAAGGTGACCATCATCCCTCGCGGACAGGCCCTCGGTGCAGCCTGGTACCTGCCTGACGAGAAGCAGCTCACCACCAAGGAGCAGATGCTCGACGAGATGGCTTCGACCATCGCCGGCCGTGTGGCTGAAGAGATGTACACTGGCCATCTGTCTACCGGCGCTTTGAACGACCTTGAGAAACTCACCAAGCAGGCCTATGCCATGGTGTCTTACTTTGGTATGAGCGATGCTGTCGGAAACGTTTCATTCTACGATTCTACTGGCCGTTCTGAGATGGCTCTCAGCAAGCCTTTCAGCGAGAAGACATCAGAACTTATCGATACCGAAGTCAAGAAACTGATCGAGCAGGCCCGCAAGACGGCTGTCGACATACTCAATGAAAACAAGGAAGGTTTCGAGCAGCTCGCAGCGCTCCTGCTGGAGAAGGAAGTGATATTCTCAGAGGACCTCGAGCGCATCTTCGGCCCTCGTAAGGGCGGTGTGAACCCGAACGCCATAATCAACGACGAGACTCCGATAGAGGATACTCCAAAGAAGCCCAGGAAAGCCTCTTCAAAGAAGAAGGAAGAACCTGAGACCATAGTAGATGAGCCTAAGGACGAGCCTCAGCAGGAGCCTCAGCCTGAGCCGGAAATCAAGCCTGAGCCTGAGCCTGTTCCGGAACCGGAACCCGCGATAGAGCTGGAGCCAGAGCCGGAACCTGCTCCCGAGCCAGAGCCCGAGCCTGCGCCGGAACCCGAGCCGCTTCCCGAGCCCGAGTCTCCCGCAGAACCCGAAGCACCCGCTCCTGAGGAGCCGTCCAACCCTGAGCCCGGCTCACTGTTCTGATCCATATGGCAAGCAAGCTACTGACACGGACCCTGGTGGGTGTGCTGTTCATCGCCATATTCCTGGCGTGTCTGCTCCACCAGTATGCCTTTATGGCAGCGATGGCCTTCGTGATCATAGTGATGCACATAGAGTATTACGATATGGCCATCGGCCGTGGAAGTTACTGCTTGGAAAAGGTGCTTGCGACCGCCACTTCGCTTGCGATGTTCTTAGCTGTGTTCTTGTGGAAGTTATGTGACTTCGATGCAAAGTGGCTGCTGCTCTGCGCGCTTCCTTTCTTCGCCTGCTGTGCGGTGCTGGTCTTGGATAGAAAAGAGAGGGGAGAGGTACGCAAGACTGAGAACATCCTTTTCCCCGTGCTGTATGTCGGACTGTCTTCCGCACTCGGAAGCCTGCTGCTCTTCGACAAGGCAGGCGTCTTCGGCGGAAGGCTGTTCCTCGCAATCTTTATCCTTATCTGGATGAGCGACGTAGGGGCCTACGTGCTTGGAATGGGGTTCGGACAGAAGCCGGACAGCCGAAAGCTCTGTCCCGACATCTCACCTCATAAGTCGTGGATAGGTGTCTTCGGCGGACTGCTATTCGTCTGCATAGCCGCCGTAGTTCTCAAACTCGTGGGATGGTTCGGTATGGGCTGGGGACACGTCGCTGTCCTTGCGCTGCTGGTGCTTGTGTGCGGCATATTCGGAGACCTGTTCGAGTCGCTGATAAAGAGGCACTACGGAGTGAAGGATTCAGGCCGCATAATGCCTGGCCACGGAGGGCTTCTCGACCGTTTCGACAGTGCCCTGGCAGTGTTGCCCGTCGTGGCTGTATATCTGATATTGTTTGAAATAATATGACAATCAGAAAATCAGGAATAAGGTTCATTGTGCTCCACTTCCTCTGCTGGACGGTGGCAGCGGCCCTTTGCTGGATTTTCTGCCGTTCTACAGGCGTCTGCATAGCCGTGACGGCTGCGGCGCTTTATATGTCATTTTTCGTAGCTACTTTCTTCCGCATTCCGGACCGCAAGGCAGTGCGCGATGATTCCCTTGTCATATCTGCTGCCGACGGCAACGTGATCAACATAGAGGAGGCGGATGAAGACGAGTATTTCCACGACCGGCGCATCCGCGTGTCGGTCTTTATGACCTTTTTCAACGTTCACGTCAACTGGTATCCGGTGTCCGGAGAGGTCCGGTATGTCAATTACATTCCAGGCGGTAAAGTTTTCGCTATGCATTCAAAGAGCTCGGAGAAGAACGAGCACACCAGCATCGTGGTCCGCACTGACGACGGCAAGGAGATTATGTTCCGACAGATCGCGGGTATCGTGGCCCGCAGGATTGAATGTGACGCCGAGCAGGGGAACCGGTGCATCCAGGGTGATCTTATGGGGATGATTCGGTTCGGATCCCGCGTTGATGTCTTCCTGCCTCTCGGCACAACATTGCTCGTCAGCAAAGGTGACCTTGTGCGTGGCCGCATTACACCTCTGGCGAAACTGTCTTCTAAATAAGATTCACAAAATAAATTCATCATATGAAACGTTTTCTTGCCCTTTTCACGATGGCGTCGCTCCTGCTGGCGGCAGGGTGCAAGCCGGCTCCGTTCCTGACGGTCAGCCCGACCGATCTTTCATTCGGTCAGGACGGTGGTTCTCAAACAGTCAAGGTTTCAGCCAATTATCCGTGGACGGCAAGTGCCAGCGGCACGGGAATATCAGTGTCTCCAAGCTCCGGTGAAGGGGATGCGACAGTCACCATCACAGTGTCGGCGGCAAACTCCACTTCGGATATGCTCCGCTCAGTATCTTTCCACAGCGAAGGGCTGTCGGCCTCAATTTCCGTCAATCAGGAAGCCAAGTCAGCCATAGTGGTCGGAGATGTCGCGAAGATTCCGGCGGAAGGAGGAACCTTCATGGTGGACATCCAGTATAACACCGAGTACACAGTTGAGATAGAGAAGTCCGCCCAGTCGTGGATAACGTTCAACGGCACGAAGGCTATGCATAGCGGCAAACTTGAGTTTACGTTTGCGGCAAATGAGATTACCGAGGCCCGAACGGGCAAGGTGACCGTGACTGACAAGACTGGCAAGGTCGCACCTCTGACGATTACGTTCACTCAGGACCCCAAACTTGTCATCATAGTCGGTGATGTAATGGGGATTCCGGCAGAAGGCGGAACATTTCAGGTCGATATCCAATATAACACCGAGTACACAGTCGAGATAGAGAAGTCCGCCCAGTCGTGGATTCGGTACAATGGTACCAAGGCGATGCAGAGCGGCAAATTGGAGTTCACGTTTGCTGCGAATGAAGGCGATCTGCGCAGCGGAAAGGTGACTGTGAGAGACAAGTCAGGCAAGTTGGAGCCGATAACGCTGACTTTCGCTCAGGAGCCGGAGAATAAAATTATTGTTGTAGGTCAAGTGGCCACGGTACCCTCGCAAGGAGGCTCCCTGGAGATTGATGTCCGATATAACGTTGACTTTGAAGTGATAGTGGAGACTTCAGCGGCATCGTGGCTCCATTATGTCAGGACCAAGACAGTAAGCAGCGGCAAACTTCTGTTCGAAGTCGATGAGAACGAAACGACGGATGAGCGTGAGGGCAAAGTGACGCTGAAAGCCAAGAATGGAGAAGTGGATGACGTCACACTGACGGTCTATCAGTATGAAAAGAAGGTATTGATTGTAGGCGAGCCGTCCAAGGTCTCATTTATGGGGGGATATGTAACTATTCCTGTTGAATACAATGTCGCTTATTACGTGGATGTGGAAGAGTCGGCTGAATCCTGGATCCACATTTACAGCACGAAGTCAACTGCAAGTGGTGAGATTATATTGTATGTTGATGAAAACAGGAGTGAGGAAGAACGCACCGGCAAGGTTACGCTCATTGATTACAATGGCTATGTCGATCCCGTCGAAATAACTATCGTACAGAGCGGCAGCAGGGAGAATGAGATACGCGAGATACTGATGAAGCTGTACAATGCCTGGGACGGACCGAACTGGAAGAAAGCAGAAAATTGGGGTACAGATAAACCAATAGATTCATGGAGCGGAGTTTATTTCGACGAAAAAGGCCTTTATCTCCATTTCTACGAATTCGGGTTGAAGGGAACGATTCCCGATTATATCGGTGATTTGAGCGAAGTATTGTATGATTTGCGAATCTTTGATGAGCCCGGTTTGACGGGTCCGATGCCTGAATCAATAGGCAAATTGGTTAACCTTGAACATTTCTCTATCGAAAATACAGGAATAACGACGCTTCCCGATATCTTCGGCGAAATGAATAAGCTGAAGCGTTTTTATGTTCGTAATAATAAATCGATGAAAGGTTCACTCCCCGCGAGTCTTCATTCTCCGGTCCTGGAATATCTTGATGTAGGGTATTCTTTTTTCACTGGCTCGATTCCTGCCTCGTGGGCTCCTTATGCCGGATTTATGGAAGTGAAAAACAACTGTCTCACAGGGAAGATTTCCCATCTGTTCCACAATTCAGAGGATTTGAGAAATTTCGTCAAAGAAAGCAATCTATGGCAGAGAACAGGTTATGGCTTCGATATCAGTGACATTGAAATACCCGGTGTCGATAACTGGTTCGAAGACCAGTTGCTGGAGAATCTCGACGGCACGACTTTCTCCATCCCTGAGGTGATCAAGCAGAATAAATATACGGTCTACATTTACTGGGCGTTATGGTGTCCGTTCTCTAAGGAACTTATGCCGCAGCTTAAGGACTATTATGACCGTTACAAGCAGGATGGTCTTGAAGTCATTGCCACGATACAGGTGGATGAAGATGGCGCGTTCTTCTATGACTATGAAAAACAGAAGAAAGAATGCATTGAGAAGGGATATGACCAATGGTACAACTATTACTATACAAAATATACTACTTATTCATACTGGACTTCAGTGCCCAATGCTGAAGTGTATGACCAGCAGGGCAATATCATTTTCAGCTCTTGCGCCAATTATCCCGATCCGGTAAGGAACCGCTTCGGCAAGGTCGCTTCCTCGGATTTGATTCCATTCCTGGAAACCCTGCTGGGACCGGCCGAGATACCTGATACATACGAATCTAAGGATTATTCTAAGGACGGCGAGGTGATGACTCTTCAGAAGGCATCGGTCGGCAAGGGCATCGATCTCGTGTTCCTTGGTGATGCATACACCGACAAGGATATGGGAGCAGGCGGCCTTTACGAAACCGTTATGAAGCAGGCGATGGAGGAATTCTTCGCCATCGAGCCCTACAAGACCTTCCGCAACCGCTATAATGTGTATGCGGTGAAGGTGGTATCCAAGAATGGCCGTATCGGCGAAGGCTATTCGACCGCTCTGTCCACCAGATTCGGCGTGGGCTCATACATAGCAGGAAACAATGAGAAATGCTATGAATATGCATTGAAGGTTCCTTCAATAACCTCCCGGGACAACTTGCTTGTGACTGTCGTGGCCAATTCACGCAGGCACTCAGGTACTACATTTATGTACCCAGACGGACAGACGTGCGTTGCATATTTCTCATCAATGGCCAACGATCCTTCCGTCTTCGGCTTTACTCTCCGTCACGAGTCCGGCGGCCACGGCTTCGGATTCCTGGCAGATGAATATACCCAGTATTCGGAAGCGGCGACAGCCGAACACATCGCGTACTACAACGACGTATACAACAAGTATGGCTGGTTTGCGAATGTGGACTTCACCAACGATCCGAAGAAGATCCGCTGGAGTGCATTCCTCGATGACGCCCGATATGACGGGCAGGTCGGTATCTTCGAAGGTGGTGCTCTCTACGCAAAAGGAGCCTGGCGTCCGACTCAGAACAGTATGATGCGGGAGAACCTGGAGTACTTCAATGCACCTTCACGCTGGGCCATCTACCAGAGGATAATGAAACTCAGCGGCGAGGAATGCAGCTTCGAGAAGTTCCTCGAATACGATGAGATCAACCGCAAGGCTTCGCCCTCACAGATGTCAGTCAAGCCACCGTTCAAGGCTCCCGACTGGCAGCCGGGCGCTCCGCCTGTAGTTGTGCAGTAAGGCGAACATACACATACAAAAACAAAAGGGTGCACTCCTTGCCGGAATGCACCCTTGTTTTTTGCAAAAAAGAGGAGAATCTGTAAGCCGGGTTCTGTAGCCTGCTCCGAAGAGCCGGCCCGCCATCATTTATCTGTCGCAGCCTACCCCCCGGCAATGGACGGGCAGTCCTTGAATGCCGGTATACATGGCCTTGCAGCGCGCCGGATTGCACCCGGACTATGTCACCATAGCCCGCAGGGAGCTCTTGCCTCCCTTTTTCACCCTTGCCTCCTTTGCAGAAGGCGGTTGTTTTCTGTTGCAACCCCCATAAGCTTACGCCCATCTGTGCTTTCCACAGGGCGCCGCCCTGTGCTGCCCGGACTTTCCTCCGATGCCTTGCGGCACCAGCGATGGCACGATTCTCCTTGGGAGGGCAAAAGTATAAAAAAATAGCCAAATCTACTCGGAAATCTGGCTGAGCAGGAAGTCCACTTCGGCCTTGGCCTTGCGGAACTGCTCCTGATATTCGGGGTCTTTCTTGAGATATTCAAACACGGATGCGGCCACCATACGTCCAGCGGCCACGTCACTGGCCCAGTGGACTCCTACGATAAGACGTGAAATGCCGCCCTGATTAGCACGCTCAAGCAGTTGGGGAGCACGTTCCGGCCTTAAGTCAGCAAGGACATACGCAATGCCGAAAAAGTTTGCTGTATGGCCGGAAGGATATGAGCCGTTGTGGACGAGCCAGCCCTCATCGTTCGGCACGAGTGTAGGGCACGAAAAATACACGAAAGGACGTGTCCTGTTGTAGTGGCGCTTGGCCTCGTTGCTGCCGGAAGAGCCGAAACACTAGCGGGAGCGCCTGAGCAGCAGATAGGTTTCCGGCATAGTCTCCGGGGTGATCAGAAGGCCGAAAGACTCGAAGAACTTTTCTCCGATATTGTCCATCTCAGCGTCTTCTATGGCTTGCTTTGCCCGCTCGGGATCGGTTGTGCGTACGTGGAAATATTGCCAGTGGGCGATCTTGTCCATAAGAAACTCGACGCTCCCTTCCTCGGGCGGAGGCGGCAGCAGGGCGATGCTGCTCTTTACTTCTTCCTGTGTGAGATAGGGCTCATAATTCTGGGCTGACAGTCCCACGCATAGAAGAACCGCAGCAATAAATGTGGAGAGAAAACGTTTCATATCGCAATTTACGCAAGTTGGCAGCATAAACAAAAAAACTATATCTTTGCGTCCGTATGAAAATGAGAGTCCTTTCGCTTCTGCTTGCCATACTGCTGTGCGCTTCGTGCGGCACCGGGCGCGTGGTGTATTACAACTGCAACGTGGAGCAGACGCTGCCCCACGACGTGAGTTCGTATACCCAGGGCTTGTTCTTCCACGAAGGGGAACTCTATGAAAGCACAGGACAGTACGGCGAATCGACGATGCGCCGCGTGGACCTCGAAAGCGGGAAGGCCCTGCACCGCGTCGATTTCGACCAGGCCTATTTCGCTGAAGGCAGCTGCATCCTGAACGGAAAGCTATATATGCTTACTTGGATGGAAGGCGTCTGCTTCGTGATGGATCCTGCAACCTTCGAAGTTACAGGCCAGTTCCCCAACAACCATCAGGGCTGGGGCCTGACCACGGACGGCACCGACCTCATAATGAGCGACGGCTCGTCGAAGCTGTTCTATATGGACCCGTCGTCTTTCGCCCAGAAAAAGGAAGTGACGGTGACGCTCAACGGCCATCCGGTTCCTTATCTGAACGAGCTGGAATATATCAATGGAAAGGTCTGGGCCAATGTCTACGGCAAGGACCAGATAGTGATCATCGAGCCGAAGAACGGAGTCGTGGAGGGCGTGCTGGACTGCCGTATGCTGCAGACGACGTTCAGGCACACAAACCGAACCGACGTGCTCAACGGCATTGCATACAATCCTGACACCAAGGAGATATACCTGACCGGCAAGTACTGGCCAAGTATGTTCAGGATAACTTATACTGAAAGAGACAAATAGTTCTTTATATAAACAACAGGGGTGCTCGAAAGGGCTGAGATAATACCCGTAAAACTGATCCGGATAATACCGGCGTAGGAAAAATGAAAAAAATCTTGATTGCCGCGGCTCTTATTATGCCGCTTTTCTGTGTGGGCCAGAATGCCCCGCAGTTCCATTCTGTTAACCAGACCATCGATTCAACCGTTGTCACCGCCACGAGAGCTTCGGCCCGCACTCCGGTGAGCTATTCCGAAATGGGAGCGGAGCAGATTGCGAGCAAGTCTCCTCTCAATTCACTTCCGATGACCTTGAGCCTGATGCCTTCAGTTGTTTCTACCAACGAGGGCGGCACCGGCCTCGGCTATTCCAAGTTCCGCGTGCGAGGCAGCGATCCCACCCGCACCAATGTCACCATCAACGGCATAGCCCTGAACGATGCCGAGAGTCAGGAAGTCTTCTGGGTGAACATTGCTTCAGTGGGCTCGATGCTTAATTCTGCACAGCTCCAGAGGGGCCTTGGAACTTCCACAGTCGGAAGCGGCGCCTTCGGGGCCAGCCTCAATATGCAGACAGCCTTGCCGGGCAATGAGGCTGCTGCCTCGGTAGACATCAGTGCCGGTTCCTTCAAGACCAGCCTCATCAATGCTTCGGTGTCTACAGGCAGGCTTCCCGGCGGTTTCGCCTTCGATGTAAAATACAACTACGGCACGACCGACGGATATATCCGCAATGCCTGGGTAGACCTGAACTCGATGCTGGCATCAGCCTCGTGGAGCAACGGAAACAACCTCGTAAAGTTCAATTTTATTCACGGGTCACAGCATTCGGGCATAACCTGGGAGGGTGTTTCTGCCGAACAGATGGCAAAAGACAGGCGCTATAACCCGGCAGGAGAATATGTGGATTCCGAAGGCAACATAAAATACTACGACAACGATTCTGACAATTATCTCCAGAACCATTACCAACTGATCCACGTAGGTCGTCTTTCGGACAGGCTGACACTCAGCACAACCCTGAACTATACTGACGGAGAGGGCTATTACGAAGCCTACAAGGACAAAAAGGTGGACTATATCAACCGCAAGAGTTCGGCCGCCGACAATTTCGCTGGGGCGACCAACCTGAAATACCGCGACTCGAAGACTGAAGCCATCTTCAACCTGGCCTATTCGCGCTACTACGGTCACCATTTCGGAGAGGTGATTTGGCGCGCCGGGCAGGTGGACTACGGCACGGAGGATCCCTGGTATGACAACAATTCCGTCAAGGGAGATTTCTCGACTTTCCTGAGGGTGGAACGCACTATGCTGGAACGGCTCAACGTCTATGCTGACTTGCAGTACAGGAACGTAAACTACGAAATGAAAGGTCCGGATGATGACGGCACCAGGCTGGACAGCACTTATGTATGGTATTTCATCAACCCCAAGGCTGGCGCCAGTTACGATTTCGGCAGGGGCGGCACCGCATATGCTTCGGTTGCCTTAGGTCACAAGGAGCCGAGCCGGGCCGACCTGAAAGATGCTGTCGCCAATGATACGAAGGTGTATCCCGAGACTTTGCTTGATTTTGAGCTGGGCTACAGGTATGCTTCTGAACAGTTCTCAGCATCGGCCAACATCTATATGATGGAATATGACAACCAGCTTGTGACTACAGGCCGCTTTACTCCGTCAGGATACCTCATCAAGGAAAACGTGAAACGCAGCTACCGTCGCGGAATCGAGCTTGTGGCCGCATATCAGCCGGCCCAGTGGGTGAAACTGGATGCTAACGCCACATTTTCCACCAACAAGATAAAGATTGACGGCGGACTGAAGGACCTTGCGCTGTCGCCGGCTGCGATAGCCTCCGGGATGGCTACTTTCAGGATTGCGAAACGTCTGGAACTTGCAACAATTGTAAAGTTTGTCGGCAGACAATATATCGACAACACAGGCAGCGAAGCCAAGACTCTGCCTCACTACACTGTCGTCAGCCAAAGTGCATCATTCAGTTTCACCAAGAACTTAAAATTCTCTATTTTTGTAGACAATTTGTTTAACAAGATGTATGTGGCAGATGCCTGGGCGTACGGCGACGATGTCGGCTATTATCCTCAGGCTCCCATCAATGCTATGGGCAAGTTGTCATTTGCATTCTAATCATATCAACGCATGGTCATCATAGCTGACAGCGGCAGTACAAAAGTCGATTTCAGGGTCGTTGACGACAACGGCAAGGTTCACAAGACTGCCTGCAGAGGGCTCAACCCAGTTTATGTCAGCGGTCAGGACATTCAGGATGCCCTGAAAGCCAGCGTGCTGCCTGTGAGCGGCAAGAAAATAGATGCTGTCTACTTCTATGGAGCCGGAGTGATAGGGGAGACGGCCGACAAGGTTCGTAATGCTTTCACGGAAGTGTTCGACTATGACCTGATATATGTGGATTCCGATATGCTGGGTGCTGCCAGGGCTTTGTTCGGCGACCGGCCAGGCATTGCCTGTATCCTCGGCACGGGATCGAACAGCTGCTGCTACGACGGCCGCAAGATTGTGCACAACGTCCGCTCAGGAGGTTTCATCCTCGGTGACGAGGCCGGCGGAGCAGACCTTGGAAAGCGTCTTCTCAAGGCATATGTCAAAGGGCTTATGCCAGCCTCGTTGGAACAGGAGTTCCGCGAGCGTTACAAGCTCGACTATGCTGCCATAGTCAGACACGTTTACCGTGAGCCGGAACCCGGCAGGTTCCTGGGCTCTTTCTCTCCGTTTCTCGATGAGCATCTCGACGACCCTTTCGTCGTCAACCTGCTAGTAGACGCGTTCAACGATTTCATAAGAGTTAATGTGATGCAGTATGACTGCGGCCATCTCAAGGTGGGCTTCGTGGGCTCAGTGGCATCGGTCTACAGGGATATCCTTGCGAAATGCCTCGACGACGCCGGCCTTCAGCTCGGTGCCATAATGAACAGCCCTGTCGACGCACTGGTGCAATACCATACCCGCCGCCGCCAGCAGGAGGCCCGCGCATCAGACGAACTGATGGACAAGGCCGTGGCGCTGGTGATGGCCCGCACCGGAATCAGCGACCGCGAGCAGGCAAGGCAGCTGCTGCTGAAATTCGGCTCCGTGGCCAAGGCCGTTGAGAATTACAAATAAGCAATGTTCAAGAACGAATACGGATCGAAACTGCTCGCAGATGCTGTAGAAAGCCTGGCATCCCTACCCGGAATAGGCCGCAGGAGCGCTTTGAGGCTTGCCCTGCATCTGCTGGACGAACCTGTCCCGAACGTGGAAAAGTTCGCATCTTCGATAGTCGACTTCCGCAGCAAGATACATTTCTGCCCCCGTTGCAATATGCTCAGCGACGATGGCTCCTGCGCGTTTTGTGACGATCCCCACAGAGACCGGCGCATCGTCTGTGTGGTGGAGAACCACGCCGATGTCCTGAGCATCGAGAACACAGGACAGTACCGCGGCCTCTATCACGTGCTTGGCGGCATACTGTCTCCGATCGACGGCGTGGGACCGGGAGACCTTACGATCAATGAACTGGCCGAAAGGGTGGCTGCCGGCGGAATCGACGAGGTCATCCTTGCCCTCAGTACTTCGATGGAAGGGGAGACAACTGCTTTCTACATCTCCAGGCAGCTGGCTCCCTACGGAGTGAAGCTGTCCACCATAGCCAGGGGAGTCGGGTTCGGCGACGATCTGGAATACACCGATTCGATGACGCTCGGCCGCTCAATAGTAAACCGTCAGCCATTCAGGACTTAAGCGATGACTTTCGTAGAAATACTGCTTCTTGCCATCGGCCTGAGTTTCGACACTCTGGCAATAAGCATTGTCGGAGGAATGTGCCTGAAGGACCTAAAGTTCAGCCGGAACATAAGGATAATATGCACTTTCGGCATCGTGCAGGCTTTCTTTATGCTGCTCGGCTGGGTGCTGGGCGGCAGTTTCGTGCGCTATATCGAGGCCTATGACCATTGGGTGGCCTTCATCCTGCTGGCTATTATAGGAGGCAAGATGATTCTTGACAGCCTGAAACCGGAAGAAAACAAGAGCGTTGACCTGATGGATACATCCAAACTGCTGCTGGCTTCCGTGGCGACATCGATAGATGCGCTGGCGGTCGGAATCTCGATGGCTGCCCTTCAGTTCGATGTCCGCAGGATAGTGCTTGCCCTCGTCACTGTCTTCACGGTGACGGCCGCTGCAAGCGAACTCGGACTCAAGGGAGGGGAGTGGGCATCCCGCCTGATCGGCAAGAAAAGTTCGATGATAGGCGGACTGGTCCTCATAGCAATCGGTGCCAAGATACTCATAGAGCATCTGGCTGCATGACAGCAAGTTTTGGATTTTTGAAATAAAAGTTTAAATTTGCACCGCTTTTAATCCAATTTATGTAGAATTCGACGATGATCTGTGTTCTCAATACACGATTCGTAAAGACAAGTCCCCGATCCGGATGGCCACTCTGTTAATCAACAGAATGTGGAACCATCTTAATGTCGGGTAATATGATCGAAATATTCTACAACAATAATTCTACAATTGATACAAGCCAGTCTGTGGACATCCTGCGCACAATGCAGCTGAAGGATGTTCTGTGGATTGATTTGTTCGATCCCGAGGGTGAGGAGAAACGTGCGGTAGAGGATTTTCTCGGGACAACCCTTCAGAGCCGTGCACAGGCCGAAGAGATCGAGAGTTCATCTCGCTACAGCGAGACTGAGGACGAAATATTCATCAACACCAACTTCCTGATTCCCGGACCCGAGAATTACGATATGGAGTCTGTGTCGTTCATCCTCAGCGAAAACACCATCGTTTCAGTACGACAGGTGCCCCTGCGCAGTTTTACCGATATCCAGCGCCGCATCCTTGCCGGACGCAAAGGCTATCCCACAGGTTTCCATATCCTGCTGGGCATTCTTGAGAACAGGGTCGATATGGATGCCGATATGATCGAGCTGATGTCGAAGGAGATCGAGCAGTACAGCAAGCGGGTGAGCCTGGGCGAGAACATCGGCGACGAATTCGTGCTTGACATCAATCAGCTGCAGGAGAACACAATGCTCGTTCGCGAGAACATCGTCGACAAGCAGAGAGTCATTTCAAGCATCCTCAAGAGCGAGAAAACCCCGGACGAGATCAACGCCAAGCTGTCGATCATGCTCCAGGACATATCGTCACTGATCAACCACACTAATTTCAGCTTCGAACGTCTTGAGTATCTTCAGAATACCGTCCTTGGCCTGATCAACCTGGAGCAGAACAAGATCATGAAGATATTCACCCTCGTGTCCGTTCTGCTGATGCCTCCGACCCTGATCGCGAGCTTCTATGGAATGAACGTCGAGCTGCCTCTGATAGGGGGTCACTGGGACGTCATTATGATCGGCGCGATAATGCTGATTACGGTGCTCGCCGTCTTTTTCATCTTCCGACGTCGTCGGATGCTGTAAAAATCTTTTGATAATCAGGGATTTTTCCTATATTTGCGCTCCCTTTGGAACCAAAGGGATTATAAATATTGTCTAACTCCTTATTAGTTAATTTATTACAAACTATGGAAGAAGAAAAAACCGTACAGGAAACCACTCCCGAAGTGGCAGCAGTCGAGACCAAGGAAGTCAAGGCTGAAACCCCCAAACACAAAAGCAACGCATCAGTAAGCAACGACAGCTTCAACTGGGACGAGTTCGAGAACGAAACCCCCAGCGGAGTTGACCGTCAGGCAACTGAAGATGCTTACAACCAGACTCTCTCACGCATCAGCGAAAATGAAGTTGTCGAGGGTGTCGTTACCGCCATCAACAAACGCGAAGTAATCGTCAACATCGGTTACAAGAGCGAAGGCGTCATCAGCATCAACGAATTCCGTTACAACCCCGAGCTCGCAGTAGGCGACAAGGTTGAGGTTTACGTAGAGAATGCAGAGGACAAGAAAGGCCAGCTGATCCTTTCTCACAAACGTGCACGTTCACTCCGTTCTTGGGACAGGGTAAACGAGGCGTTCGAGAAAGACGAGATCGTGAAAGGCTATATCAAGTGCCGTACGAAAGGCGGTATGATCGTGGATGTGTTCGGAATCGAAGCATTCCTGCCCGGTTCACAGATAGATGTCAAGCCCATCAGGGACTACGACGTATTCGTCAACAAGACTATGGACTTCAAGATCGTCAAGATCAACAACGAGTACCGCAACGTAGTAGTTTCCCACAAGGCTCTTATCGAGGCTGAACTCGAAGCTCAGAAAGCTGAAATCATCAGCAAGCTCGAGAAAGGTCAGATCCTCGAAGGTGTTGTCAAGAACATCACCTCTTACGGTGTATTCGTCGACCTCGGCGGTGTGGACGGACTCATCCACATCACTGACCTCAGCTGGGGCAGGATCAACCATCCTGAAGAGGTCGTTTCACTCGACCAGAAGATCAACGTCGTTATCCTTGACTTCGACGATGTCAAGAAGCGCATCGCCCTCGGTGTCAAACAGCTTACTCCTCATCCTTGGGAAGCTCTCGACCCGAACATCAAGGTTGGTGACAAGGTTAAAGGCAAAGTTGTCGTCATCGCTGATTACGGCGCATTCGTTGAGATCCAGCCCGGCGTAGAAGGTCTGATCCACGTTTCAGAAATGAGCTGGAGCCAGCACCTGCGCAGCGCACAGGATTTCTTCAAGGTAGGCGACGAGGTTGAGGCAGTCGTTCTGTCACTCGACCGCGACGAGCGCAAGATGTCTCTCGGCATCAAACAGCTCAAACCGGATCCCTGGGCAAATATCGTTGAGGAATATCCTATCAACAGCAAGCATACCGCCATCGTTCGCAACATCACCAACTTCGGTGTGTTCGTAGAGCTTAAGGAAGGTGTCGAGGGTCTCGTCCACATCAGCGACCTGAGCTGGACCAAGAAGATCAAACACCCGAGCGAAGTCGTATCAGTAGGTGACAAGATCGATGTCGTAGTTCTCGACGTTGACCAGGCCATCCGCCGTCTCAGCCTCGGCCACAAGCAGCTTGAGGAAAGCCCTTGGGAAGAGTATGAGTCAGTTTACACCGTTGGTTCAGTTCACGACGGTACAATCGTCAGCATGAATGACAAGGGTGCTGTGGTTGCCCTCGCAGACGGTATCGAAGGTTTCGCTTCAAACCGCCAGCTCGTCAAGGAAGACGGCAGCAATCCTGCAGTAGGCGAAGTGCTTCCTTTCAGGGTTCTCGAATTCAACAAGGCAAGCCGCAAGATCACTCTGAGCCACAGCCGCACTTACTCTGACGCACGCAAGGAAGAAGCTGCTAAAGAGCAGAAAGAGCAGAACGCTGAGGCCAACAACACTCAGAAGGCAGTGAAGAAGCTCAAAGCCAACCTTGAGAAGACCACTCTCGGTGACATCAGCTCACTCGCAGCCCTCAAGAGCGAAATGGAGAAGAAAGAAGCTGCTGCAGCTTCAGAAGCTACCGAGGAATAATTCCGGATGGAGTTCTCTCTGACTACTTTGGGAACGGCTTCGGCCGTTCCTTCAAACAATAGATTTTCAAGCGCCCATGTAATGAACGTACGCGGGCGCTTGTTTTTAATTGACTGTGCCGAAGGCAGCCAGATCCTGCTGGCCAGGCACGGCATCTCCCACGCCAAGATAGAGAACATTCTCATCTCGCATCTCCACGGCGACCACGTGTTCGGCATAATGCCGCTGCTCTCTACGATGGCTTTGAAAGGCCGTACGGCTCCGCTGTACATCTATGCCCCCGAGGCATTCTGCCATACGCTGAAGTTCTTCAAGAACTATTTCGCCGACGGAGTCAAGTTCGACATAAACTTCGTTCCGCTGAAGGCCACCGCTCCTGAAGAGATCATTGCCACGCGCAACTGCAAGGTTTTCGCGTTTCCCCTGAACCACAAGGTGGAGACCTACGGCTTTCTTTTCCGCGAGGAGGAACCCGCGCTCAACGTCCGCAAGGAGTTCATCGAGCAGGATGCCCTGACCCTCCAGGAGATAGGCTCTCTCAAGGCCGGTAACGACGTGGTACGCGAGGACGGCAACGTTCTCGAAGCGGCTAAGTATGCTTACAAGCCGTATGTGCCCCGCAGCGCCGCCTATTGCAGCGATACCGCTCCGTTCCCCGAACTGGAAGGATGGGTGCGCGGAGTGGACGTCCTCTATCACGAGGCCACTTTCGGCAACGATATGCGCGACCTTTCTTCGGAGTATTTCCATTCGACGGCTGAAGATGCGGCCAGGGTCGCTGCGGCTGCAGGGGCGGGGAAACTCGTAATCGGCCATTTCTCTTCACGCTATCCCGATGTGAATGTGCTTCTGGATGAGGCCAGGCAGGTTTTCCCCGAAACTTATATGGCTGAAGAAGGTATGATTTTTGATGTCCCCGTCAAAAAACTATTCTGATGAAAAAAATCTCCGCTTTCCTTGCAACGGTAATACTTGCTGTCATAATGCCGGTATGCGCCAATGCGCAGTTCTCCCGCGAGCAGTTCAGCAAGATTGCGATGGCCCTTATGTTCATTCAGGACTACTATGTGGACTCTCTCGATTACGAGTCTCTTGCCGACCAGGCAATCGAGGCCGTGGTCTCTTCACTGGACCCTCATACGGTCTTTATGACCAGACAGGCGACAGAGGAGGCAGACGAGTCGATGAGCGGTGAGTTCGACGGCATAGGCATCGAGTTCGCCCTCATCAAGGATACCCTGACAGTCCAGAATGTAATCGCAGGTGGGCCTGCTTCGAAAGTGGGAATACAGACAGGTGACAAGATCACAATGGTCGATACCGTGAATGTGGCGGGCGTAGGCATCACGAACAACAAGGTTCGGGCGCTGCTGCGCGGCCGTCGCGGCTCTAAGGTGGATGTCGGCGTGATGCGCAAGGGTGTCCCCGGAACGCGCACGTACCGCATCACCCGCGACCGCATACCGATGGAAAGCGTTGTATCAACCTACGAAGCCGCTCCAGGCGTAGTTTATGTCAAGCTGAGCCGTTTTGCCGCCACCTCTGGCCGGGAGGTTTTCGATGCGATCAGGAGCCTGGGTGTCGTGCCTGATGGCGTGATCCTGGATCTCAGGGGCAACGGAGGCGGACTGCTGAGTTCGGCTCTTACGATAGCAAATATGTTCCTTTCAAAAGGCCAGCTGCTTATGTATTCCGAAGGAGCAAGGGTCAAGACTGACGAGCAGTTCGCCACCGGCAACGGAATCTATCAGGATGGTCCGCTTGTGATAATGGTCGATGAAAACTCTGCATCTGCCAGTGAAATCGTGGCCGGAGCCATTCAGGACTGGGACCGCGGCACGATAGTAGGCCGCCGCACCTTCGGCAAGGGCCTTGTGCAGCGTGAGCTCCCGTTCAGGGACGGATCTGCCCTGAGGGTGACTGTCGCACGCTATCACACTCCGAGCGGCCGTGTCATCCAGAGCCCTTACGAAGAAGGCAACAGCCAGCAATACTATCAGGAGCATAATGAACGCTACCAGAGAGGGGAGAGCTTCAGCCGCGACAGCATCAGGTTCGACGAGTCCCAGAAGTTCACCACCCTTGTCAAGGGACGCACCGTCTATGGCGGCGGAGGCATTATGCCTGACATATTCGTGTCCCGCGACACATCATATGTCTCAAGGTTCTATTCTGCAGTCGCATCCAGGGGACTGCTGCAGGAGTTCGTGAACGGCTATATGGATTCCCGCAGGACTGCGATGCAGCAGAAGTATGCATCCTGGCAGGAACTTGTGGCTGATCCTGCTGTCGACGCAGCATATGCTGAGTTTCTGGAATATGCGAAGACAGAAGGCGTCAAGGCTTCTGACGAAGAAATCGAGAAGTCTACACCTGAGATAAAGCTTGCGATGAAGGCCCTGATGGCCAGGGCTGTCTGGAACGAGAGCACCTATTACCAGGTCATCAACAGCGAGGATGACGACTACCGGGCCGCGCTGGAGGAAGTCCTTGCACTCAAGGCCCGCTGATAGGCCCGGGCGTTCCTGAGATGGTCGGCGTAGGTGACGGCGAAGTTATGCTGTCCGTCGAACGTGTCCTTGGCGCAGAAATACAGATAATTGTGGTGCTGATAGTTCAGAACGGCCTCGATGGCTGATTTCGGAGCTATCGTTATGGGTCCCGGAGGAAGGCCGGGATGGATGTAAGTATTGTACGGCGAGTCGACCGAAAGGTGCTTGTTGAGTATCCTTGTGACCCCCTCCTGGTTCAGCGCGAACTTGACGGTGGGGTCTGCCTGCAGCAGCATTCCCTTGTTTAGACGGTTGATGTAAACGCCTGCCACCGTCGGCATTTCAGGCTCATACTTGGTCTCTTCTATGACTATCGACGCCAGCGTCATCACCTGGTCCCTGGTGAGCCCTATGGCTCTGGCCTTGGCAGTGCGGTCCTCATTCCAGAATGCGTCGTATTCCTTCTTCATCCTTTTGACGAGGTCTTCAGGAGATATCGTCCACCATACTTCGTATGTGTCAGGGATGAAGACGCTCAGGTAGGTCTCTTTGGTGAAGCCCAGGCTCTTCATCAGGCCTGTGTCGTGCAGGGTGTTGACGAAGGCGGTGGAGTCGTCGTGCAGCCTCCTGCCGAGGTATCCTGCCATCGCCTCCGGTGTGTGGATGTAGCCTTTGACCTGAAGCATCACGGGCGTCTGGTAGCCGTTGGCGAAGATCCTGACTATTTCCTTGTTGGTGAGGCCCTGCTTCACGTTGTAGTGCCCGGCCTTCAGCACATCGGCAAGCCCTAGTTTGTCGGCAGCCTTTGTGAAGGTCTTGCGGTCCCTGACAACTCCGTTGCTGAACAGGGAGTCGAGGAAGGCGTCGTATGTGCCGTCGGCATAGACGTAGATGTCAGCTTCGTTTGCGGCTGAGTTGGGCTTATAGTAGGTGCGGTAGTAACTGTATCCTACCAGTAGGGTTATTGCCATAAGCGCTATGAGCGCCAGCAGTATTGCTTTTTTCATTGTTTCCTGAGGTTGATGATGCTTCCGGGTTCAGGCTCCCTGCCGGCGCTCAGGCCCGGATTGTATTTGTAGAGGTTTTTCAGCCTTACAGCATATTGCTGGCTGATCTCGTGCATGGTCTCGCCTTCTTCGACGACGTGTTTGTCGAGGAGTCTGGCGGCCTGCTTCTTCTTGGCCTCGATGTATACTGTCTCTCCGTCCTGCAGCATACGGTCGCGCTTCTCGTCGTTGAAGCGGAGTATCTCCCTGGGGAACAGGTTGAACTCACGGGCTATCGACGAGAAGGTTTCATACCCGTTGGCTATGACGTAGATCACATTGTTGCGCTTGAGGATCTCTCGCTGGAGAGAAATCTTGTAGAGGGGGCTTGTGGCCTTGAGCTCTACCTGTTCGGGCAACTTTGCGACTACCGGAGTCACCGGCAGGTCTTCGGGACTGACGGCGCCGTCGTACTGCTGCAGGTCATAGCGTTCGATAAGGTCTATCAGCCGCGTGGCATACTGAGGGTCTGTGGCGTATCCGGCGGCCTTGAGCCCGTAGGCCCAGCCTTTATAGTCGGTGGGGTCAAGGTCGAACAGGAACGAATACCTGGAACGGTAGCGCAGGAAGTCGGAATGGTCCTGGAAGGAGTCTTCCACCTTGTCGTACACGCGGAAGCAGTCGTCCTTGACGTCATCGTCGACATACATCTTGCGCCCAGTGTAGTCGTGGCATTTGATGCCGAAATGGTTGTTGCCCTGTGTGGCCAGGGTGGACGTGCCGAAACCGGACTCCAGACAGGCCTGTGCGAGCGTGATGCTGGCCGGAATGCCGCTGCTCTTCATCTGGGCTATCGCTGCATCCTTGTATTTGAGAATATAGTCCGTCCTGTAGTCGGATGCGGCCTGCGGGAGCCCTGCGCCGGCGGCAAGACCGGTGAAAAGCATCAGGCAGCAGAGTGAGAGATAGACGGCCTTCATAAGAGCGAAATTAAGCATTTTTTACTAATTTCGCATAAATACGCCTTGCCGCCATGCAAAACAAGCAACTCAACATAAGCTATCAGGTATATCAGTCGAAAGACGAACTTCCGGCCGAGTGGAAGGCTCTTCTGCAGAAGGCGATCGAAGCTACGGAACGTGCCTATGCCCCTTATTCCAACTTCAGGGTCGGTGCGGCCATATTGCTTGACAACGGAGAGGTGGTGTGTGGCTCCAACCAGGAGAATGCCGCATATCCTTCCGGGCTTTGTGCCGAACGGTCGGCCTGCTACTATGCCGGAGCCGCCTATCCCGGGGCCAGGATGCTGGCCATCGCCGTGGCCGCCTGCCACGAGGGCGGACTTACCGAGACTCCGACCTATCCTTGCGGAGCCTGCCGTCAGGCACTGGTGCAGTATGAAGAGATGGGTGGCGCGCCGATGACGGTGATTGTCGGCAGCGCTGGCAGGGTGGAGGTGTTTGCCTCAGTCAAGGATTTGTTGCCCTTTTATTTTGACAATCTGGAGGAATAACAAAAAAGGGTAAGCTTATTACATCGCACCGCTACAACCATCTACCCTTGCTGCCTTCCGGCCCTGGGGGAGTTCGACAGGAGCTGGTCGTGTAAGACTTACCCGGCACAAAGGTAGTGGATTTTTTTGAATCGCAATAAAAATTGTAGTAATGAAAATTGCAGTCGGACTTTCCGGTGGAGTTGATTCGAGTGTCGCGGCGCTTCTTCTGAAGAAAGCCGGACACGATGTGTTCGCGGTGTTTATGCAGAACTGGAATGACGCGACAGGAACCCTGCACGGCGACTGCGAGTGGGAGGAGGAACGCAGCGTGGCCGAGATGGTGGCCCGCAAGATCGGCATTCCTTTCCATTTCGTGGACCTGAGCGAAGAATACCGCAGGCGTGTGGTGGATTATATGTTCGACGGCTATGAGCGAGGATTCACTCCCAACCCCGACGTGCTCTGCAACCGAGAGATCAAGTTCGACTCCTTCCTCAAGCACGCGCTCAGCCTCGGAGCCGAATACGTCGCTACCGGGCATTACTGCCGCAAGGACACGGTGACTGAGACTGACGGACAGACGGCATACCGCCTGCTGGCTGGGCTTGACAACAACAAGGACCAGAGCTATTTCCTCTGCCAGCTGACGCAGGAGCAGCTCCGCTACGCCCTTTTCCCGATTGGAGACCTGACCAAGCCGGAAGTCCGCAGGATAGCGAAGGAAGCAGGACTCCCCAGCGCTGAAAAGAAGGATTCCCAAGGAATCTGCTTTGTGGGCAAGGTGGATCTGCCGGTATTCCTTCAGCAGAAGCTCAAACCGAAGGAGGGAAAGGTGATTGAAATCTTCAGGGATTTCTATGAAGGGCTCAAGGAGCCGGAGACCATAGAAGAACTCGCGGCCCCGACTGTCTATTCAGAACAGGACGGAAAGCTTGCCGGCCGTCACGACGGTGCGCAGTTCTATACCATTGGGCAGCGGCACGGGCTGAATATCGGCGGCCACAAGAACCCGCTGTTCGTCATCGCCACGGATGTAGCCGACAATGTAATATATGTAGGAGAGGGGCAGGACCATCCCGGCCTCTACCGTCGCGGACTCCGCATAGAACCTCGCGACATCCATTGGGTGCGGCCGTCCCTTGCCCTGGCTGAAGGAGAGGAGAGGGATTGCCTTGTGAGAATCAGATACCGTCAGCCGCTGCAGCAGGCAAGGCTCATCTGTCGTGGCGACGGTCTCTATATCATCTTTGAGAAACCCCAGCGCGGCGTGACTGCAGGCCAGTTTGCCGCCTGGTATGACAATGAAGGAGAGCTTCAGGGAAGCGGAGTGATTAACAGGTGACAAAATGGAAGAGATAGTTCAGGTACTGGTCGTAGGGGGAGGCCCAGCGGGTATGATGGCAGCCATCAAGGCTGCTGAAAGCGGAGCGGAAGTGGTGTTGCTCGAAAAGAACCATCTCTGCGGCCGCAAGCTTGCCATCACGGGAAAGGGACGCTGCAACATCACCAACACCAAGCCGTGGAGCGAATTCTCCACCCACGTCCACCCCAAGAACAACTTTGTCAAGAGCGCCTTCTTCAACTTCTCCAACGAGGCCACGATAGAATATTTCAACAGCATCGGTCTTGAAACCGTGGAGACCCAGGGCGACCGTGTCTTTCCCAAGTCCATGAATTCGTTCGACGTGGTCGACGCGCTCGTCGGCAGGATGAAGCAGGTCGGCGTGAAACTCATCCCGGATGCGGATCTGCTCGCAGTCTGCACTGACGGCAACATATTCAAATGCACGTACAACGACATCTCGTCACCGCGCTTCATAAGGACTGAGGTGGTGATGTCGAGGGCGCTGGTCATAGCGACCGGAGGCCTTTCTTATCCAGCCACCGGTTCGAATGGCAAGGGCTATGAATTGGCGGAGTCGCTCGGCCACACCGTCACCCGCTGTTTTCCCAGCCTGGCGGCCCTTATGCCCAGGAACTATGACGGAAGGCTGTATGACGTGGAACTCAGGAACGTCGGGCTCAACCTCTTCGTGGACCACGACCTGATCCAGTCGGAGATGGGCGATATGACTTTCACTGAAGACGGCATCGAAGGACCGCTCGGTTTCCGCGTGAGCCGCAAGGCCATACACGCTCTCGAGAACGGTTCTTCCGTGGAACTGGTCATCGACCTCAAGCCGGCCATCCCCATCGACGAACTCAAGGAGAGGGTCAAGAGGGAAGTGGCTTCTTTCAAGTGGGAGGTACCGATGATGAACGAGGCCAGGATGAAGAAGATCCTGAGAAGGTTTATGCCTGCCGAGATGATAGAACCCTTCTATGCGATGTCGAAGAATCTGACCGTCAACACGCTTGCCGACCGTCTGAAGGACTGGCGTTTCCCCATTGCCAGGCACGCTGGTTTCCGAAGGGCGGTGGTGACCGCAGGCGGCGTGTCGCTCGACGAGGTCATCTCCAAGACGATGCAGTCAAGGCTTGACAAAGGCCTCTTCTTCGCTGGGGAAGTGCTTGACCTTGATGGTGATACGGGTGGTTACAATCTGCAGATGGCGTTCTCTACCGGGGCCCTTGCAGGCCTCAGCGCAGCAAAATATGTGACTGCATCATAGGATCGACACCTTGTGCCCTGCGAACGAGAAAGAATCCCCCTTGTGAAGAATTGTCGAAGCAGGCAGGCAGACTGCCAGCAGATCCGTCGCCCTCAAGGAACTGCGGCGGCTGACGGTCACCACCGCGTCGTGGAGCATAGCTGCACTGAAGGCTCCGCCGCTGTACCAGGGCTCTTCGTTGACAAGGACTTCGAACGCAGCTTCTTCAATGTCTGACACAGGCAGGGTGTCGCCGGAGAGATAGGAAGTGCCGTCGAGACAGACCGCTTCCATAGGGTCGGCGCTTGCTGCGTCGAGCAGGACTCCGAAGCCGAAATTGTCGACATATCTTCCGGCAAACCTTCCGGCTATGCATTTCCCGGCCTTGACCACCTTCGCGTAGATGCAGGGGGTGAGCGATACGGCTTCCACCCCGTCCGGGAGATAGTAGTCGCGGGCTTCCCTGTTCAGCGTGTTGTCGGGCCGGAAACAGTAATTGCCGGATGTCTTCAGGACGGCGATGTTCATTATTGCTTCTTCTTGGAATCCAGATACAGACCTGTGAGCACCTTCTTGGTGTCGAGCGTGAAGTCGCCGTTCATCATCCAGTCGTAGTAACTGGGTTCGGTGCGCAGGACGTCGATGACCCTGCGTCCCTTGTGCTTGCCGAAGTTGAAGACAGCTTCGTCCTTGTCGTTGTATGCGATGCGGCCGGCATAATCTGCCATCCTGGTGACTGTGGTGAAATCCGAGAGTTTCTCGACGTCGTTCTGAAGGGTGTCCTGGTATCTGTCGAGCTGTGCCTTGAGGACTTCGTATGTGGCCCTTACATCACCAAGGGCAGAGTGGGCGTCTTCAAGGTTCTTGTTGCAGTAGAACGCATAGGCGGCCACCAGCGTGCGCTGCTCCATCTTGTGGAAAATAACCTGCACGTCGATGAGCTTGCGCTTGCGGAAATCGAAATCGACGCCTGCACGGAGGAACTCCTCTGCCAGAAGCGGAATGTCGAACCGGGTGGAGTTGTAGCCTGCGATGTCGCAGCCTTCCATCCACTGGGCGAGCGACTTGGCAACCTGCTTGAAAGTGGGCTGGTCCTTGACGTCCTCGTCGCTGATGTGGTGTACATCCTGGGCTTCCTTCGGAATGGGAATCGTGGGGTTTATGAGCCTGCGTTTCTCTTCAACGTGGCCGTCGGGGAACACCTTGACGGCAGCGATTTCGACGATGCGGTCGCGCGAAATGTCAAGCCCTGTCGTTTCCAGATCGAAAAACAACAGGGGATTCTTGAGATTGAGTTCCATTGCGGACTATGAGTTGAGCATGATCGGCATCAGCAGGGCGCAGAGCTCTTCTGAAGGATCCTTTTCGTCGGCTGAAACGATGAGGGCGGCACGGCACCTGTCGGCGAGGCACATGCAGATGTTCTCGAAAGGCAGGTTGCTGAGGATCTCGGCAAGGAACGGAGCCTTGAAGCCGATCTCGATGTCCACGCCGTCGTACTGGCAGTTCAACTTCTCGTAGGCTGATATTGCGAATGAAGTGTCTTCAGCTGAGATCATGATCTCGCCGGCGGAAATCTTGAGGATGATATGGCTGGTGGCCTGGTTTGAGCAGACAGCCACGCGGCGCACTGCGTTGAGCAGCTCGACGCGGCCGATGATCATCTTGTTCTGGTTGTTTTTCGGGATGACGGTGCGGTAAGCAGGGTAGTTGCCGTCGACGAGGCGGCACACGAGAACCGTATTGTCGAACGAGAACATCGCGTTGCGCTTGTCGAACTTGACGGAAATGTCGCCCTCGGCCTTGCCGATGATGTTCTTCAGGACAGAAGCCGGTTTCTTGTGCAGGATGAAAGAGCACTTCTCGGCACCCTTGACTGAGAACACCGTGTAGCATACCAGCTTGTGGGCGTCTGAAGCCACGATTGACGTGCCGACGGTGTCGATGTCAAAGAAGATACCGTTCATCACGGGCCTGAGCTCCTCTTCGGCAGTGGCATAGATGGTGTCGTTGATGCCGTTCAGGAGAATCGGGGCTGCGATGTCGAGACTGTTGGCATCCTCTGCGATGACGGGGAACACGGGGTAGTCTTCAGCGGGGAAGAACGGAATCTTGGAAGCACCGCTCGACCAGATTATGTTGAGCGAAGACGCTTTGTCAGTGAGGAACGAGAGGGGTTGGTCCGGAAACTCCTTGAGGGAGTCGATCAGAAGCCTGGCAGGAACTGCGGCTGCACCTTCTTCGAGGACCTGCTCCACGTGGATGCTGGTGCGGAGAGTGGTCTCTCCGTCGGATGCAGTGACTGTAAGGGAGTTGT
Organism: Bacteroidales bacterium; assembly: GCA_017429475.1. Classification (GTDB taxonomy): domain Bacteria; phylum Bacteroidota; class Bacteroidia; order Bacteroidales; family UBA932; genus Equibacterium. The sequence goes on along the minus strand of JAFROX010000014.1, from coordinate 14,625 downwards.
CCTTGAGGTCAAAAAGGAAATTGTCCAATATTGCAAGGGCAGGCTTGTTTGCTAATACTCTCGAAACGGACACCAGTCCGCGGAGAAGTTCCGAACTTGATAATACGAATCTCATATCACTGATGTTAATTATTAATCTTTATGGTAACACACAAAGATAATAAAAAACAACTGAAATTCCGTACCCTTTTGGCATATAATTTGACCGTAAAAGCCCCCGGAAATTATCAACAATTACAATATGAAAAAAGGTCTATTGATTGCGGCTTTGTCTGTCATTTTGTCAGGCTTAGTCTCCTATGTGGTTGCAGGCAAGGTGTCTGCGAAGACCAGCGAAGTGAGCGAGTTCAAGGAAGAACTCGTCAGAGAGAGAAACGATGCTCCCCAGGACAGGAAGATTGTCCGCAGTGAGAAAGATGTAATGACTGCCACCTATTTCAGCGATGCCGCCGAGATGGCTGTCAATTCAGTCGTATATGTCAAGGTCGTCAAGAAGGCCAGCCGTCAGCAGTCGCCTTCATCGATGTTCGACTATTTCTTCGGATTTGCCAACACTCCCCAGGACCAGGTGGGTATCGGATCCGGTGTCATCATTTCCGAGGACGGATATGTGGTGACAAACAACCACGTGGTTTCAGGCGCTGACGAAGTGCAGGTGACCCTCTATGACAATTCTGTCCATCAGGCCAAGGTCATCGGAACCGACGCCGCTACTGACCTCGCGCTGCTCAAGCTTGACGGCACCGGCTATCAGGCTCTCGAAATGGGTGATTCTGACGAACTAAGGCTCGGTGAATGGGTGCTTGCCATCGGCAGTCCCTACGACCTGCGTTCAACCATCACAGCCGGCATCGTAAGCGCCAAGGGCCGTTCATTCCCGAACTATGACGGTACCTACAGAGTCGAGTCGTTCATCCAGACCGACGCTGCAGTGAATCCCGGCAACAGTGGCGGTGCGCTCGTCAACACCAGCGGCCAGCTTGTCGGCATAAACACCTCTATCATTTCCCTCACAGGCTCTTATGCCGGATATGCATTCGCAGTTCCCGTGAACATCGTCAAGAAGATCACCGACGACTTCATCGAGTTCGGTTCTGTACAGCGTGCTGTGCTCGGCATTTCGATGATGGACACCGACCAGGGCGTGACCATCGCTGATGTCCGTGCAGAGACTCCGGCTGCTGCGGCAGGCTTGCGCTCAGGTGACATCATCAAGGAAATCAACCTGAACAAAGTAAGCACTGCTTCGGAAGTCCAGGTGCAGGTGAGCAAGCTCCGTCCGGGCGAGAAAGCCGTAGTGACAGTGTTGCGCGACAATGTTCAAAAAGAAATCATGGTAAATTTGTAATATCTTGATTTAAATATATATATTTGCGCGCTATGGCCTTCAGTGGCCTGATATCATTATCGGTTAATGAGACAACTTAAAATTACAAAGTCGATTACGAATCGAGAGAGCGCATCCCTCGACAAGTATTTGCAAGAAATTGGCAGAGAAGAGCTAATCACGGTAGAAGAAGAGGTGGAGCTTGCCCAGCGTATCAAGAAAGGCGATCAGGAAGCCCTTGAGAAACTGACGAGAGCGAACCTCAGGTTCGTGGTTTCGGTCGCCAAGCAGTATCAGAATCAGGGCTTGAGCCTTCCTGACCTCATCAACGAAGGTAACCTTGGCCTGATCAAGGCTGCAGAGAAGTTCGATGAGACAAGAGGTTTCAAGTTCATCTCCTATGCTGTATGGTGGATCCGCCAGTCAATCCTGCAGGCTTTGGCAGAACAGTCGAGGATCGTTCGCCTTCCGCTCAATCAGGTTGGATCGCTGAATAAGATCAATAAAGCTCTCAGTAAGTTCGAGCAGGAGAATGAGCGTATGCCTTCTTCTGATGAGCTGGCAGAGATTCTCGGCATTCCGCGCGAAAAGATCAACGACACGCTGAGAGTGTCCGGCCGCCACGTGTCCGTGGACGCACCGTTCGTCGACGGCGAAGACAACAGTCTTCTGGACGTGCTGGTCAACAATGACTCTCCCAACGCTGACAGAGGTCTCGTGAACGAATCCCTCAACAAGGAGATAGAAAGGGCCCTTTCTACTCTGACCGAAAGGGAGAGGGACATCGTGAGGTATTTCTTCGGCATAGGCTGCCAGGAAATGACCCTCGAAGAGATCGGAGAGCATTTTGGTCTGACGCGCGAGAGGGTTCGTCAAATCAAGGAGAAAGCGATACGCCGCCTCCGTCACAGTGCCCGCAGCAAGCTGCTCAAAAGCTATCTGGGTTAGTCTCCCATCTGGTGAATTAAGAGGGAATCTGATAAGGAAGCCCTCTTTTTTTTTGAATAGAAACAGAAAAATATATGAAAAGGATTATAGCAATGGCAATCGCAGCAATGAGTTTATGCGCCTGCGTAGAGAAGAATCCTCTCCTCAAGGAGTGGGACACTCCCTTCGGCATTCCGCCTTTCGAGGAAATCAAGACAGAACATTTCGTTCCCGCAATAAAGAAAGCTATCGAGGTTCACGACGCTGAGATAGCAGCCATCGTCAACAGCAAGGAAGAACCGACTTTCGAGAATACCGTGCTGGCTTATGACAAGTCAGGCGAACTGCTATCCGATGTCTATGGAGTCTTCGGCAACGTGGAATCCATGGCTTTCAATGACGAGGTTGCAGAAGCTTCGAACATAATCACTCCTCTGATGAGCGAGCATTCCAACAACATACAGCTGAACGACGCTCTTTTCCAGAGGATCAAGTCGGTTTACGACCGGAAGGACCAGCTCGGTCTCGATGCCGCCCAGCTCCGTCTTGTGGACAATGTCTACAAAAGCTTTGCGCGCAACGGCGCCGCCCTTCCCGAAGACAAGAAGGCGGAACTCAAGGAAGTCAATGCCGCCATCTCGAACCTGCAGCTCAAGTTCTCCCAGAACCTGATCAAGGAGACCGCAGCCTGGAAGCTTGAAATAAAGGACAAGGCAGACCTTGCCGGCCTGAGCGAGGACTTCATAGCGGAGGCCGCTTCAAGGGCCAAGGCCGCCGGACTCACCGACAGATGGATAGTCGGCCTCGACAACCCGAGCGTGATGCCTTTCCTGCAGAGCGCTGCCAACAGGGATCTCCGCATCAAGGTGCTCGACGCATATCTCAACCGTTGCAACAACAATAATGCTGAGGACAACAAGGACATTTGCGCCGAGATCATCCGGCTGAAGCTCCGCAAGGCACAGATTCTCGGTTTCGACACATATGTGGATTTCCAGCTTGATGACCGTATGGCCAAGAATTCCGAGAATGTATACAAGCTTCTAGGCCAGGTATGGAAACCGTCACTCGCCGCTGCTGGCAGGGAGTTGAAGGACATCAAGGCTATGGCGGCCAAGGATGGCATCACCACTGTGCAGGCAGCCGACTGGAGATATTACTCAAGCCTTGCCAAGGCTGAAAAATACAGTATTGACGAGGAGGCGATGAGACCTTACTTCCGTTATGAGAATGTCCGCGAAGGCATCTTCTATGTGGCCAACAGGCTTTTCGGAATCACTTTCGAGCGTCTCGAGAACGTTCCTCTGCCGCATCCCGAGGCGGAAGCCTTCGAGTGCAAGGACGTTGACGGCAGCAGCCTCGGCGTCATCTTTATGGATATGTTCGCACGTCCCGGCGAGAAGAGCAACGGCGCCTGGTGCGGCGGCTACCGCGACCAGAAATATGACGAGAACGGCAACAAGATAACTCCTATCGTGACCATCTGCGGCAACTTCGCCCGTCCAGTAGGGGACAAGCCTTCTCTGCTTACCGCCGACGAGACAGAGACCTTCTTCCATGAGTTCGGCCACGCGCTGGCCTCCTTCCTGATTGACGTCAGATACCCCGGCATTTCGTATTTCGACCACGACTTCGTTGAGGTTCCTTCGCAGCTCAACGAGCACTGGGCTTTCGCTCCCGAGGTGCTGAACGTATATGCTAAGCATTACCAGACAGGCGAGGTCATTCCCATCGAACTCGTCAACAAATACATCGAATCGAAGAATTACGGACAGGGCTTCGCAATGACCGAACTGATCGCTGCGATGTATCTCGATCTCGGCCTCTATGGACAGAGCGAGATTCCGGACAATTACAAAGTGCTGTCCGCTGAGTCCAGGATACTCAAGGAAATAGGTCTTATCGACGAGATCCCGCCCCGCTACAGGGCTCCTTATTTCCTGCATATCTTCTCACACGGATATGATGTGGGATACTATAGCTATCTTTGGGCCCAGGTTCTCGACAACGACGCATTCAGGGCATTCGAGGAGACCGGCGACATTTTCAACCAGGAACTGGCCCGCAAATATCGCTATGAGATTCTCAAGCGCGGCGATGAAGCCGATGCCGGAGAACTTTACAGGAATTTCCGCGGCCACGATGCCACTGTCGATGCACTTCTTGAACATAACGGACTGAAATAATATGACTGACTCTATAGATTTGTTAAGCGGCCTTGCCGCTGATGCCGTAAGGACTCTTTATGGTGTGGAACCCGCTCCCGGAGCGCTGCAACTGCAGGCTACACGCAAGGAATTCGAAGGGGACGTGACCCTGGTTGTTTTCCCTCTGCTCAGGGTGAGCCGCAAGGCTCCCGAGGCCACCGCGACTGAGATTGGCGAGTATATGAAGGCCAATGCCGCGAGCATTGAATCTTACAACGTGGTCAAAGGCTTCCTCAACATCAAGATGTCCGCCGCATACTGGGGCGGAGTCTTCAACGAGATCGCCTCTGCAGCCGATTGGGGACAGCATCCTTCCAACGGCCGTACCGTGATGGTGGAGTTCTCTTCTCCAAACACCAACAAGCCGCTCCACCTCGGACACATACGCAACATCCTGCTCGGATGGTCGGTGTCGCAGCTTCTGTCCGCCGCCGGCAACAACGTGGTCAAGGTGAACCTTGTGAACGACCGCGGCATCCATATCTGCAAATCTATGCTGGCCTGGCTCAGGCGCGGCAACGGCGTCACCCCTGAGTCTTCCGGCAAGAAGGGTGACCATCTGGTGGGCGATTTCTACGTAGAGTTCAACAATATGCTGAACGAAGAGGTTGCCGAGATTATGGAAAAGACAGGCCTTGACAAGGATGAAGCCGCAAAGCAGGCTCCTTGTATGAAAGAGGCACAGGCTATGCTCGTGAAGTGGGAGCAGGGCGACCCTGAAGTCCGCGCTCTCTGGGCCAAGATGAACGGCTGGGTGTACGACGGTTTCGACAAGACCTATGCAGACCTCGGAGTAAGCTTCGACAAGATATACTACGAATCGCAGACCTATCTGCTGGGCAAGTCGCTTGTAGAAGAAGGTCTGGCCAAAGGAGTGTTCTACCGTCGGGAAGACGGCTCCGTATGGTGTGACCTCACCGCTGACGGACTGGATGAGAAACTCCTCCTGCGAAGCGACGGTACATCTGTCTATATGACGCAGGACCTCGGCACCGCCTGCCGCCGTCACGACGAATACAACTTCGATGAAATCATATATGTAGTGGGCAATGAGCAAAACTACCATTTCCAGGTGCTCAAGCTCATCCTCGGCAAGCTCGGAATGTCCTGGGCCGATGCCATCTACCATATGTCATACGGTATGGTGGAACTTCCTGAGGGCAAGATGAAGTCGCGCGAAGGCACCGTGGTCGACGCCGACGACCTCATCGAGAAAATGTATGCCACCGCCCGCGAGACTTCCCTGGAACTTGGCAAGCTCGAAGATATGGACGAGGAAGAGCAGAAAGAGCTGTTCATGACCATCGGACTGGGCGCGCTGAAATATTTCATCATCAAGGTGGACCCTCGCAAGACAATGCTCTTCGACCCGAAGGAAAGCATCGATTTCAACGGCAACACCGGTCCTTTCATCCAGTATACATACGCCCGCATCAAGTCTATTCTTCGCAAGGCTGCAGAACAGAACTTCGCAGTCGGCGCCACCGGTGCCGGATTCATTCCCAAGGAGATAGAGATAGTAAAGATACTGGCTTCGTTCCCCGACAAGATTGCGGAAGCCGCAGAGGCTCATTCTCCCGCTCTCGTCGCAAACTATGCATATGACCTTGCAAAGGAATTCAATCAGTACTACCACGACGTGAGCGTGCTCAAGGCAGAAGACGACAAGGTCCGCTCGCAGAGACTCGCGCTTCTCGCAGCAATCGCCAAGGTGCTCACCAAGGCTATGACTGTCCTCGGAATCAAGCTTCCCGAGAGAATGTAGTTATGATAGCGCCCACCACCAGAAAAGAAATGGATGCCCTTGGCTGGGATGCAGCCGATGTGGTTCTGTTCACCGGAGATGCGTTCATTGACCATCCATCTTTCGGTACGGCGGTGGTGACCAGGGCGCTGGAAGCCCGTGGCTACAAGGTTGCGGTCGTTCCCCAGCCCAACTGGAGGGACGATCTGCGCGATTTCAAGAAGATGGGCGTGCCGCGGCTATTCTTTGCCGTCAATTCCGGCAATATGGATTCGATGGTCAACCATTACACGGCTTCGAAGCGTCTTCGCAGCAACGATGCATATACGCCCGAAGGCCGTGCCGGTTACCGTCCCGACTATGCAGTGACGGTATATACCCAGATCCTCAAGAAGCTCTATCCCGACGTGCCGGTGGTTATCGGCGGCATCGAGGCGTCGCTCCGCAGACTGACCCATTATGACTACTGGCAGGACTGCCTCAAACCCTCGGTCCTCGTGGAATCGGGAGCTGACTATCTGGTATATGGAATGGGAGAGAGGCCGATGACGGCTCTTACCGATGCCTTTGCCGAAGGTAAGACACTGGAGCAGATAAGGCAGATACCACAGATCGGCTATCTGACAGACACGCCTCCCGATACCGACTATTTCGACCTGCATTCCTTCGAGGACTGCAAGCGCAACAAGATAGCTTTCGCGCAGAACTTCAACATCATCGAGAGGGAAGCGAATTCAATGCACGCTATGATGCTCGTCGAGCAGACAGGAAAGTCTTTCGTGTGCATCAACCCGCCGTATCCTCCTATGACCACGGAGGAGCTGGATGCCGTGTACAGCCTGCCTTTCACCAAGCTGCCGCATCCCCGCTACAAGGGCAAGCGGATTCCGGCCTACGATATGATAAAGTTCTCCATAACCACCCACCGCGGTTGTTTCGGAGGATGCAACTTCTGCACGATAGCCGCCCACCAGGGCAAATTCATACAGTCCCGTTCCGAAGAGTCCATAGTGAAAGAAGCCGGCAGGCTGAAGGACCTTCCTGATTTTGCCGGAAACATTTCGGACCTCGGAGCCCCCACGGCCAATATGTACCGTATGGGCGGAAAGAACAAGGCCCTCTGCGACAAATGCACCCGCCAGAGCTGCCTTTTCCCCAGGATGTGCCGCAACCTCGACCATTCACACAAGGACCTTCTGGAACTCTACGACAAGGTGCTTGCCGTCAAAGGCATACGCCACGCATATATCGGCAGCGGCATACGCTACGACCTTTTCCTCGACGAGAACGGCTATCTTGACGAAACTTCCCAGCCATATCTTGAGGCCTTGATCACCAGGCATACCAGCGGCAGGCTGAAGGTGGCTCCCGAACATACCCAGGACAATGTGCTGGCCGTTATGGGCAAGCCTTCGTTCCGGCTGTTCGAGGTGCTCCGCGGCAAGTTCGACGAGATCACGCGTCGCCACGGGTTGAAATACCAGCTTGTGCCGTACTTCATCAGCGGCCACCCTGGCTGTTCGATGAGGGATATGGACGCCCTGTCCAAAAACAAGTATCTGAAAGGCCTTTATATGGAGCAGGTGCAGGATTTTACGCCCACTCCGATGACTGTGGCATCAGTTATGTATTACACGGGGCTGGACCCTAAAACGCTCAGGCCGCTTTTCGTGGAGCGCAACCTTGAACGCAAGAAACGTCAAAAATCATTTTTTTTCAACAAATAAATCCAAACATAGGTTGTATTTGAAAAAAATGCCTATAATTGCGAGGTAAAACGAAAGGAAAAATGGCAATAAAATATCCTGATAAGAGAAGAGCTGTCATCAGCTACGAAAACATGTCTGATGAACTGCGTGAGGCTTTCGAAGAGAAATATCCTCACGGCTATGCCGACTATCTTGGCGACCTTGTGAAGATCGACAAGCCGGACGGTACTTCTTTCTATGCAGTGACTGTCGAGATCCCCGACGCCATCTATCTGGTCAAGGTAAAAGTCCATATGGACGATTACGAAGATGCAGAGAAGGACCTCTTCAAGGACGATGACGACGATGCAGTAGTGGGAGAAGGGGAGAACGAAGGATTTCCTGAGAATGAAGGCGATTTCGGAGAAGCGCCTGAAGATGACATTGACGAATAGCAGAAACATAATCTTACGATTGGCAAGTGCGCTCAGAAACAAAATATCTGAGCGCAATTTGCTTTTGTTACTCTCTGTATTGGTCGGACTTGGCAGCGGTCTTGCCGCCGTTGTCCTGAAGAAACTTATAGAACTGTTCCAGAACCTCCTGTTCGGGGGCCAGACCTTCGGCGAGCACTGGTGGATGTATATAGTGATGCCGGGCGTCGGTATGCTGCTCTCGATGCTGCTGGTCAAATATGTGGTGAAAGACAAGATCGGCCACGGAGTCACCAAGGTGCTTCTTGCCATCTCCAAGAACGAGAGCCACATCCGTCCCCATAATATGTGGTCTTCCATTGCGGCTAGTTCCCTGACCATCGGTTTCGGAGGTTCGGTAGGAGCAGAGGCCCCGATCGTCTATACGGGTGCTGCGATAGGCTCCAACGTGGCGAGGGCTTTCCGCCTGTCGTACAAGAACATCACCATACTTCTGGGCTGCGGTGCCGCAGGTGCCGTGGCCGGTATCTTCAAGGCTCCGATGGCAGGCATCCTGTTCACTTTCGAGATCCTGCTGTTCAACCTCTCGATGTCGTCCGTGCTGCCTCTGCTGCTGTCGTCGGTGACGGCCACGATGGTTTCGTATTTCGTGCTGGGCGATATGGTGACATTCTCCAATTCAGTGGAGCAGTTCGCAATGAGCAACATTCCCTATTATATCGTACTCGGTGTGTTCTGCGGCCTTATATCCCTGTATTTCCTGCGTACTACGCTGAAGGCTGAGGACCTGCTGCGCAAGGTGCAGAAACCCTTCGCCCGCTGGGCGATATGCGCGGCGTCGCTGGGAGTGCTGATCTTTATGTTCCCTCCGCTGTTCGGCGAAGGTTACCTGTCCCTCAGTTCTATGCTCAACAAGAACGCGCTCGTGGCTCTGGAGGGCGGTTTCATCGCAAGCCTGATCTCGCCTGACAACGAATGGGCGATCGTGATATTCTTTGCCGCCGTGACTTTGCTCAAGGTGCTTGCGACGGCATTTACAAATGCAGGAGGCGGAGTAGGAGGAACCTTCGGTCCGACGCTGATTACAGGCGCCTTCGCAGGCTTCGTCCTTGCCAGGCTTCTGAATATGCTGGGTCCGGTGTCCCTGCCCGAGGAAAACTTCGTGCTGGTGGGAATGGCCGGTCTGATGGCAGGTGTTATGCAGGCCCCTCTGACGGCAATATTCCTCATCGCGGAAATCACAGGCGGCTATGCCCTTCTGTTCCCCCTGATCATAACCTCGGCCATCTCATACGCCACCATCAGGACAACAGAGCAGTATTCGATCTATACCAAGCGTATCGCGGCTTCGGGAGAACTGCTCACGCACGACAGCGACAGGGCGGTGCTCACGCTGCTCAAGCTTTCGGATTTCATAGAGACCGACTTCGTGCCTGTCCGGGTGGACCGAACCCTGGGACAGCTTACCGACGTGATAGCCCGTTCCCACAGGAACATATTCCCGGTTGTGGATGACAAGAACCACTTCCTCGGAATCGTCTATTTGGATGACGTCAGGCAGTATATGTTCCGTCCCGAGATGTACGACAAGCTGTTCATCTTCGACCTGCTGAAAGAGAGCGATTCGGTGATTGTGACGGACCGTATGGAAACAGTGATGGACAAGTTCGAAACGACGGGAGCGTGGAACCTGCCTGTGCTTGACAAGAACGGACTGTATCTAGGCTTCGTGTCGAAGTCGAAGATATTCTCATCATACAGAGAGCAACTCCAACAAGTTTCCCATGACTGACGCATATATCAAATACATAGCGGAGAGGCTTCATCTTGCCGCCTGGCAGGTGGAGAACTGCGTGGATCTCCTGGAAGAGGGGGCTACCATTCCTTTCATAAGCCGCTACCGCAAGGAGCGCACCGGCGGCATCGACGAGACCTATGTGGCTCAGATCAAGCATTATTACCTTTATCTCACCGACCTTGACAAGCGCAAGCAGGCCATCGTCAAAAGCATCAGCCAGCAAGGCAAGATGACAGACGAACTGGCCGCTGAAATCGAGGCTGCAGTTGATGCAAGGGTACTGGAGGATATTTATCTGCCCTACAAGCCCAAAAGACGCACACGTGCCTCCATCGCCAAGGAAAAGGGACTCGAACCCCTGGCTGTCAAGCTGTACGGCGTGCAGGCGGACGACATATATTCTGCTGCGGCTCCTTTCTGCAACGACGCAGTCCCCACCAAGGACGATGCCCTTGCAGGCGCTTCCGACATCATAGCCGAGTGGCTGAGCGAGGACACTGCGGTCCGCGGAGAGCTCAGGGACCTTTACTGCAAGTGGGGTACCATCGTGTCGAGAGTCGCCAAGGGCAAGGAGGACGACGAGAAAAGCGAGAAATACCACACCTACTCCAACTTCTCACAAAGAGTCGACAAGATACCGCCCCACAGGCTTCTCGCAATCCTTCGCGGTGCTGGGGAGGAAGTGCTTTCGGTGAAGATCGACGTCAATGAGGATTATGCATTCGAAAGGATGGAGCGCTGCGCCCTTAAGGGAAAGCGAAAACCTTCGTCACAGCTCCGCCGTTTTCTCTCCGACACCATCAGTGATGCCTACCGGAGGCTGCTGCACCCCTCCATTGAGAATGAAGTGCTTGCTATTGCAAAGGAGAAGGCTGACATAGAGTCGATCAAGGTGTTCGGCGAGAACCTTCGTCAGCTGTTGCTGGCCCCTCCGGTGGGACAGAAACGCACTTTGGCCATCGATCCGGGTTTCCGCACAGGCTGCAAGGTTGTATGCCTGGATGCCGAAGGCAATCTGTTGCACAACGACACGATATACCCGCATCCTCCGATGAATGAGAAGACTCTGGCGATGAAGAAGATATCGCATATGGTGGAGTCCTACAAGATAGAAGTGATAGCCATAGGCAACGGCACGGCTGGCCGTGAGACTGAATATTTCATAAAGAAGATAGCGCTGCCGGAAGGCGTAAGGGTATATTCAGTGTCTGAAGACGGGGCCTCTGTCTACTCCGCTTCCGACGTAGCTCGCGAAGAATTCCCCGAATATGACGTCACCGTCCGCGGCGCAGTGTCCATCGGCCGAAGGCTTATGGACCCTCTGGCCGAACTGGTCAAGATCGATCCCAAGTCGATTGGGGTAGGGCAGTACCAGCACGACGTCAACCAGACTCTGCTGAAGGAAACACTCGACAATACCGTGGAGAGTTGCGTGAACAGCGTCGGGGTCAATCTCAATACTGCCAGCAAGCATCTTCTCAGTTATGTGTCAGGCATAGGCCCGGCGCTGGCCCAGAACATAGTGGATTACCGCAGCGAGAACGGAGCCTTCCTTTCAAGGCAGGATCTGCTGAAGGTCCGCAGGCTTGGCGACAAGGCGTTCGAACAGTGCGCCGGATTCCTCAGGATCACCGGTGCGGCCAATCCCCTGGACAACTCAGCAGTGCATCCCGAAAGGTACGGCCTGGTGGAGCAGATAGCAAGTGATATGGGCGTTGAGGTGTCCCAGTTGATTTCCAACGAGCAGCTGTGCTCGAAGATCGACGTCAACAGATATGTTTCTGACGTGGTGGGCCTGTTGACCCTGAACGACATCGTGAAGGAGCTTTCAAAGCCCGGACGCGATCCCCGCAAGATCATCAAGGTTTTTGAATTCTCCGAGGAGATAAAGACCATCGAGGATTTGCGCGTAGGAATGGAACTGCCTGCAATCGTGACGAATATCACCGATTTCGGGGCGTTCGTCGACCTCGGTATCAAGCAGAACGGACTGATTCACGTCTCGAAGATGTCCGACCGTCGTATCGGCAGCCCGTCGGAGGTTCTCAAGATTCATCAGCACATTCACGTCAAGGTCGAAGGCGTGGACCTTAACCGTCAGCGCATCAGTTTGAGTTTGGTTATTGAGGGAAAATAAGTTATCTTTATCCTTCCCTAACCATCCAGAACAATGAGCGCCGACAAGAAAGTTATTATAATCCCGACCTACAACGAGATCGAGAATATCGAAAAGATGCTCCGCAAGGTGATGAGCCTTGAGGACGGTTTCCACGTACTGATTATAGATGATGGCTCTCCTGACGGTACTGCCGACGTGGTGAAAAAACTGATGTCCGAATTTCCCGAAAGGATATTCATCATCGAGCGTGCCGGCAAGCAGGGCCTGGGTACAGCCTATATAACCGGTTTCAACTGGTCTGTCGGTCACGGTTATGATTACATTTTCGAGATGGATGCCGATTTCTCGCATAGCCCGGATGACCTCCCGCGCCTATACAGGGCCTGCAGCGAAGAAGGGGCTGACCTCGCCATCGGTTCGAGGTACTGCAACGGCATCAGCGTCATCAACTGGCCCATCGGTCGTGTGATAATGTCCTACTATGCCTCGGTATATGTGCGCAAGGTGCTTGGAATGAAGGTGTATGACTGCACGGCTGGATTCAAGTGCTATCGCCGCAAAGTTCTGGAGACTATCGATTTCGAGCGAATACGTATGCGCGGTTACGGCTTCCAGATCGAGATGAAATACAACGCATACAAGCTTGGCTTCAATATCAAGGAGGTACCCATCATTTTCGTCGACCGCACTGAAGGTGTGTCCAAGATGAGCAGCAGTATCTTCGGCGAAGCGTTCTGGGGAGTGATCAAACTCCGTTTCAGGAAAATCAAACCCCGCCAGCAATGAAACTCTACCTCAAGAATGCGACTGTAGTCAATGAAGGTGCCCTGTTCCCTGCGGGCATCTTTATTGTTGATGAGCGCATCTCTGCAATATGCCGCTATGACGATCCTTCCGGTGTCGAAAGGGAGAAAGAATGCATTGCGCAGAGCGATTCCGTCATCGACATTAAGGGCAGCTATGTGGCTCCTGGAGTCATAGACGCCCACGTCCATTTCCGTGAGCCCGGCGCTACACACAAGGCCTGCATAGCAACCGAGAGCGCTGCGGCAGCTTTGGGCGGTGTCACCTCGTATATGGATATGCCGAACAACAATCCTCCTGCAGTAAGCAGGGGAGCCCTGGCCAGGAAGTTCGACATCGCGGCTCGTGATTCCGTGGTAAACTATTCGTTCTACATCGGAGCCACTGCAGACAACCTGTCGGAAGTCCTGTCCTGCGATTTCTCGAAAGTTTGCGGAGTGAAAGCCTTCCTGGGTTCATCGACCGGCAACCTGCTGCTGGACGACGATTCGGCGCTGGCCAGACTGTTTGAGAAGTGCCCGGCTCTGATCGCCGTCCATTGCGAAGACAACGCTATAATTGCTGCAAACCTGAAGAAGGTTCAGGGACGTTGCGGAGACAATATTCCGTTCTCCGCCCACCCCGAAATAAGGTCGGTGGAAGCCTGTGTCCAAGCTACTCTCAAGGCTGTATCCCTGGCGGAAAAGTATGGAACAAGGCTGCACGTGCTGCACGTTTCAACGGCAATGGAAGCTGCAATCCTCAAGGAGATCAAAGCCCGCAGCCCTCGCGTCACCGCTGAGACCTGCGTGCAATATCTTTTCTTCTGCGATTCGGCATATGACGAACTCGGACCGCTTGTGAAGTGCAATCCTGCAATCAAGGCCCACCGTGATATGCTTGCGCTGAGGACTGCTGTGAGATCAGGCGTGATAGACAATATCTCTACCGACCACGCCCCGCATCTGCTTGACGAGAAACGCCAGCCCTATCTGCAGTCTCCTTCGGGAATACCGTTGATACAATATTCTCTTCCTATGATGCTCGATCTGTCGGATCACGGCAGCTTCAGCCTGCCTCTTGTCGTAGAGCGTATGGCGCACGCTCCGGCGCGTCTCTACAACATTGCCGGGCGCGGATTCATCAGGGAAGGATACTATGCCGACCTGGTTGTTTTTAACACAGGCAGGCGTCGTGCAGTGCCGGCTGCGGCATCCCGCTGCGGGTGGTCTCCGGTGAAACGGCTGAGTGGCACTGTGGTGCATACGATAGCCAATGGACGCTTTGTGGTGCGTGACGGAAAGCTTACAGGGGAGAGGTCTGCAAGGCCCCTGGAATTCCGTTAGGATTTTTTATCCACAATCAGCAAAAAAAATTTGTCAGAATAAATTATTGGGCTATATTTGCAGCCCGTTTCGGAAGAAGCGTAGGAAAAGTTGATTGAAATAATGGAAGACTAAGTACTATTAAAGTACAAGGCAATTGTAGCATAACAATTGAAAGAGCAAGCGTGAATTTCTTTAGAGAAGAGTAGAGCGGGGTCGGACTGAAATTTATAAAAGATTATACAATGGAGAGTTTGATCCTGGCTCAGGATG
>JAFROX010000013.1 GCA_017429475.1 Bacteroidales bacterium | reverse complement strand
TTTCATTGCTTCCACTAACATCCCCTCTTAACCTTCCGGCACCGGGCAGGTGTCAGGCCTTATACCTCTTCTTTCGAATTCGCAAAGCCATGTGTTTTTGGTAAACAGTCGCCTGAGCCATTTCTCTGCGCCCACATCACTGTGGGTCCCCTTCTCCCGAATTTACGGGGTCATCTTGCCGAGTTCCTTGGCCATGATTCACTCGAGCACCTTAGGATTCTCTCCTCACCCACCTGTGTCGGTTTACGGTACGGGCTGTATGAAATGTATCTCGTGAAGCTTTTCTTGGGAGTCTACTTACCGCGGCTGTCGCTTCGTCCGAAGACTCGGCGTACTGTCGGATCTCGCCACGGGACAGCTCTTAACCTTCCCGTTTAGCTACCTCCTTCAACCTGCTATTCCGTCAGCAGGCGCGCGTGCCATTCCTCCGTCCCTCCTATCGAATCTTTCATACAGGTAACGGAATATTAACCGTTTGTCCATCGGCTTCGCCTGTCGGCTTATCCTTAGGCCCCGACTTACCCTGATCCGTTTAACGTTGTTCAGGAAACCTTGGGTTTTCGGTGTGGATGTTTCTACATCCATTATCGTTACTTATGCCTACATCTTCTTTTCCGGACGCTCCAGCATACCTTACGGTACACCTTCTACGCCGACCGGAATGCTCCCCTACCACTCATATCACTACAAGTCCATAGCTTCGGCGATGACCTTGATACCCGTTTATCATCCACGCAACGCCGCTCGACTAGTGAGCTGTTACGCACTCTTTAAATGATTAGCTGCTTCCAAGCTAACATCCTAGCTGTCTCTGCGACGTCACTTCGTTCTGTTAACTTAGGCCATGCTTGAGGGCCTTAGCTGTTGGGCTGGGCTATTTCCCTTTCGCCACCGGACATTAGCACCCGGCGACTCACTCCCGGAAAACACTTCACGGCATTCGGAGTTTGTCAGGAATTGATAGGCGATGAAGCCCTCGCATCCTATCAGTCGCTCTACCTCCATGAAGCTATCCCGAGGCTGTCCCTAAAGACATTTCGGGGAGTACGAGCTATCTCCCAGTTTGATTGGCCTTTCACTCCTACCCTCAACTCATCCAAACCCTTTTCAACGGATACTGGTTCGGCCCTCCATCACCTGTCACGGTGACTTCAGCCTGGTCAAGGGTAGATCACTAGGTTTCGCGTCTATTCACACCAACTATACCGCCCTTGTCAGACTCGCTTTCGCTCCGGCTCCTGTCCCTGAAGGACTTAACCTCGCTGGCATGAAATAACTCGTAGGCTCATTATGCAAAAGGCACGCCGTCGCACCTTACGATGCTCCGACAGCTTGTAAACGGACGGTTTCAGGTTCTCTTTCACTCCCCTGTTCGGGGTCCTTTTCACCTTTCCCTCACGGTACTGGTCCTCTATCGGTCTTTTGGGAGTATTTAGCCTTGCGGGATGGTCCCCGCGACTTCAGACAGGATTCCTCGTGTCCCGCCCTACTCAGGATTCTGCTCGCTCGCCGCCTCTCTTACCCGTACGGGCCTGTCACCCTCTGCGGAAGACCTTTCCAGATCCTTCCGGTTCGATGACGGCTGCTTGTCGCAGTCCTACAACCCCGGCATTGCCTCGACAACACCGGTTTGGGCTCTTTCCGTTTCGCTCGCCACTACTCGGGAAATCGATAATTTCTTTCTTTTCCTGCAGGTACTAAGATGTTTCAGTTCCCTGCGTTGACTCACTATAAAGTGTGCATGGCCTTCAGCCATGCGGGTTTCCCCATTCGGACATCCCCGGATCACAACCTGTTTGCGGTTCCCCGGGGCTTTTCGCAGCTTTCCACGTCCTTCCTCGTCTCCAAAAGCCTAGGCATCCTCCATCCGCTCTTCTTCGCTTCGCTATACCTTATTGCTTATCTTACTGTTCTAGCTCTTCTTCTGTAACGCTTTCGTGAACCATTTCAGACTTTCATCTTCCATGTGTTCTCTTTGAAATTGCAGTCCCTAATCCTTGTTTTGAATTACAGACTTTCTTTTCTTCTACAGTAAATTTTCTTTACCTCGTTATCTCTCTCATTAAGTCAATGAACTTTCTCCCTTTCTCAATCAACCCTCGGCTGATTCCCAAAGGGACCGCAAAGATATAAACCTTTTTCTTTCCGACAAATTTTATTGCAACAAATTGCAAAAAAAGTTGTCAACAATTCTGAGCTACTTGATTTCCTCGTCGAAGACGATTGCCACCTTTCCGCATTTGCCGCCATTCATAAGTTCGTAAGCCTCAGAGGCGTGGTCCAAAGTGAAGCGGTTTGTCACCAGGTCTTCCGGGTGAATTCCCCAGCGGGCGATGCGTTCCACGAGTTCTTCCATTCGCCAGATAGTGGTCACCCACGAACCAAAGATGGTCTTCTGATAATGGATGATGTCGGGGCTCGGATTGAACTCCACTGTACCGCCTTCTCCTATGAAGACGACCCTTCCCCATTTGCGTGTCGCACGGATGGCGAGCTGGCGTCCGTAGGTATTGCCGGAGCAGTCAACCGCCTTTTCCACTCCGTTGCCGTCGGTCAGGGCGAGCACTTTGTCGAGGGTGGTGGCGTCAGACAGGAAGACTTCGTCGGCCAGGCCTTTTGACTTGGCGATGTCGAGACGTTCCTGGACAGTATCCACACCGATGAGTTTGGTAGCGCCCATCGCACGGGCCAGCATCAGGGATGCCAGGCCGACGGGACCGAGGCCGACTACCAGCACGGCGTCATTGCCGCAGACACCGATCTTCTCAAGGCCTTCATATACGGTGCCGAATCCGCAGGCGATCTGGGCGCCGTCGGTATAGGTCAGGGAATCCGGCAGGGCAACGAGATCTTTCTCCTCAGCCAGCAAATACTCAGCCATACCTCCGTCGCGCTGCCAGCCGTATGCCCTGCGGTAAGGGCTGGTACAGCTTATCATATAGCCGCGGCGGCAGTCGTTGCAGACTCCGCAGCCGGAAATGTGATAGACCACCACGCGGTCGCCTTCCTTGAAACGGCGCAGGCCGGGGCCGCACTTTACGATCTGGCCGCTGGGCTCGTGGCCGCAGATCTTGTTCTGGTATCCTTCAGGGCCCTTGCCGGTATGTTCGCGGTAGATGGCGCGGATGTCGCTGCCGCAGATGGTCGAAGACTTCATCTTGATGAGCACTTCTCCGTGGCCGGGTTCGGGTATTTCAACTTCTTTGAGCACTACCGTGCTGTTGCCCGGCAGGTATGCTGCTTTCATTGTTCTTGCCATAGTATGATATAATATATGTATTTATTGCCTTATTATGCCGTCCTCGTCCCAGAGATCTCTCCAGGAACGGGCCGTTTTCCACATAAAGACCTGTCCCTTGATGAAACGGCAGTTCCTGTCGACACCGCGGATGGCCTCCATTTCTGCGGCCGAGAGAGGATCCTCCACTGCCGCGCGCAGGTTGCTGATGAACTTCGGGGGCTTCACCGAGAACGGGATGGGAATCTGACCGTTCTGCACTGCCCATTTGATGCAGATGATGGCAGGATGAACCCCGTGCCTGCGGGCTATCTCGACGATAACGGGATCTTCGATGGGCACGGTATCCTCTGGAGTCTTGTCCCTTTCGGGACGGTTGGGAGAACCTATGGGACAGAAGCCGATGGCCTTGATGCCATTGTCTTCCATATACTTCTTGAGTTCCGGCTGCTGGAAGTGCGGATGAAGCTCCATCTCATTGCAGACCGGACGGATGCGGCAGTCGCGCAGAAGTAGTTCCATCTTCGGCCTGGTCATATTTGACGTGCCGATATTGCGCACGAGGCCTGCATCTTTCAGGGCTTCCATCGCACGCCAGGTTTTCATATAATCCTCGTGAATATACGGTTTGGCGTTCGGGTCGCGCGAATCGACGCTCACTCCGGGAGCGTGATAGTTGGGGAACGGCCAGTGCACCAGATAGAGGTCGAGATAGTCCAGGCCAAGGTCAGACAGGGAATCACGGCAGGCCCCTGCCACATCGTCGTGACGGTCATTCCAGACTTTCGATGTTATCCACAGCTCCTCACGCTTCACGACACCCTCGTCGAAAAGTTTCTTCAACGTCTGGCCTATTTCCTTTTCATTGCCATAGACGGCAGCACAGTCGATGTGACGGTAGCCGGCCTTGACTGCCTTATACACAGCCTCGGCTATTATGTCAGCGGTATAGTTGTCAGAGCCGAAGGTGCCAAGCCCCACTGCGGGGATCTTGTCACCGGAAGAGAGCGTCACCTTGGGAACAAGCTCCGGATTTATGAAATCTATGTTATCCATATTATTAATTAATGTGCAAGTTTGCGGTTGCGGTGTCCATAGATGGCTATCACAACGAAACAGATGAAAGGCAGGATGAAAGAGAAGCGGCAGCCTGAAATGCCGAGTATGGTCTGCTGGTCGATCATCAGCGCCTGGAGCGGAGGCATCACCGAACCGCCTAGAATTGCCATTATCAGGCCGGCGGCGCCGAATTCAGCATCTTCGCCGATACCTTCGAGGGCGATGCCGTAAATGGTCGGGAACATCAGCGACATACAGGCCGAAACACCTATGAGGCAATACAGCCCCGTCATTCCCTTGATGAAGATCACGCCCAGCACAAGCGCCATTCCTCCGAACGACAGGGATTTCAGCAACTGGCCCGGACGCACATACTTGAGAAGGAACGTGCATATGAAGCGGCTCAGCAGGAATATCAGCATAGCCACTATATTGTATTTCTGCGCGGTGGCATTGTCGATTCCCAACTCGATTTCAGCATAGTGGATGATGAAGGTCCAGCACATTATCTGTACGCCCACATAGAAGAACTGGGCGATTACACCTTCGTAATAACGCTTGTTGCGCAGCAGGCGGCCGAGAGTGTCCTTGAGGCTGAACTCCCCGCCGCTGTTTTTCTTCGGCATCTTTGCAATCAGGAAGATTATCATCACAAGCAGCACTACGGCGCCCAGGGCGAGGTAGGGATTGCGGATGGTGACAAGGTCGGTGGCACGCATAGCCTCGAAGGCAGCCGGATCAATGGCATTGACAGCCTCGCGTACCGCCTTGAAATCTATCTTGTCGGGATTGGCGGTAAGCGCCGAATATTTGGTAGGATCGAGAGCCTCAAGCTTGGTGAGAGCCAGGTTGTCGGTGGTGTTGAGACGGCTGAGGATAAGCTGCTGAGCGGTGAACATTCCGAGCAGCGACCCCATAGGGTTGAACGACTGGGCGAAGTTAAGACGTCGTGTGGCAGTTGCCGGATCGCCCATCGACAGGATGTAGGGATTGGCGCTGGTCTCGAGGAACGACAGGCCGCAGGTGAGGATGAAATACGACACCAGGAAAGGCCAGAAGGCGTGCCCGAGGCTTGAGGGGAAGAAAAGGAACGCACCGGTCGCATACAGGGCCAGGCCGAGCACGATTCCGTTCTTGTACGAATATTTCTTTATGAAATATGCGGCGACGAAAGCCATCGCGAAATAGCCGCCGTAGAAGGCAAACTGCACCAGAGACCCCTGGAAGTTGCTCATCAGCAGAACCTTCGAGAAGGCCCGCACCATAGGATTGGTTATGTCGTTTGCAAAGCCCCACAGAGGGAAGAGCAAAGTGACAAGGATGAAGGACAGAAGATAGTCCCTGGTAACCATCTTTGCCTTGGTTGTCGTTTCTTCAGTCATTTCTAAAAGATTCTAAGTATTGAAGCCGGCAAACTGCCGCATATAAAGTTCGCTGTATTTACCCTTGGCCGCGAGCAGTTCTTCGTGCGTTCCGGTCTCCACGATATGTCCCTTGTCCATCACGATTATCTGGTCGGCATCCTGGATTGTCGACAGCCTGTGGGCGATGACGATGCTCGTGCGCTCGGCCATAGCCTTGGCCATAGCATCCTGGATCTGCTTTTCAGTGCGGGTATCGACATTCGACGTAGCTTCGTCGAGGATGAGTATGCTCGGATCGGAAGCGAAGGCACGGGCAATGGCAAGCAGCTGCATCTGTCCCTGGCTTATATTGGACGAAGACAGGCTCAGCTTGGTGTCGATTCCTTCCGGCAGGGTTTCTATCATACGGTCGCAGTGGCTGATTTCGATAGCCTTGTACATCTGCTCGTCGGTGACGGTGTCGGACGCATACTTTATGTTGTGACGCACTGTATCTGCGAACAGGACGGTGTCCTGAAGCACTATCGACATATTGTTGCGCAGGTCGTTGGCATCGATGTCGCTGATATCCACGCCGTCAATCTCGATGCTGCCGCTGTCAGGACGGTAGAAGCGCAGGAGCAGGTTGACCACAGTGGTCTTGCCGCAGCCCGTGGCACCCACGAGGGCGATCTTCTTGCAAGGCGGAATCTCAAGGTTGAAATCGTAGAGGACCTGCTTGCCCGGAACGTATGAGAAATTGACGTGCTTGAAAGAGACGTGGCCTGACATGCCGTCGGTGTCACGCTCCCCGCTCTTGTCCTCCTTGGGTTCGTCGAGAATGCCGAAGACGCGTTCGGCGCTGGCCAGGGCGCCCTGCAGGTTTCCGTAGATGTTGGCAAGGCCGTGAATGGGACGGCTGAACTGCTTTGCATATACTATGAAAGCCGATATCATACCGACAGATATGATGCCCTTGATAGCGAACAGGCCGCCGAAGAAGGCTATGATAACGAAGCCTATGTTGCCGATGGTGTTCATTATAGGCCCCATTATGCCGCTCAGCACATTGGCCTTGATGCCTGCGGTCCTCAGCGCGTCGGACTTCTTGTTGAACTCGGCTATAGCATCGTCCTGGTAGTTGTAGGCCATCACCGTGTGGTAGCCTGTCACCGTCTCTTCGACCACTCCGTTCAGGGCGCCCAGACCTTCCTGTTTCAGGCGCGAATACTTGCGGATCTTGCCTGCCATCACCTTGGTGACTACAATGGTGAAGATGACAGTTATGAAACTGAGCAGAGCCAGCTGCCAGCAGAACACAAGCATCACGACCATTGTGCCGACTATCATTATCACGCTAGAGAAGAGTGACGACAGAGACGATGATATGGTGTTGGACACATTGTCGATGTCGTTGGTCATACGGCTGATGATATCGCCGTGGGAATGGTTGTCGACATAGCCAACCGGAAGGTCGATGATATGGTCGAACAGCTCGTCGCGCATCTTGCCGACGATGTTCTGGCTGAGGAAGGCGCTCATCCTCGCCTGGAAGAAACCCGTCGCAGCGCTGGCAAGGAAGACTGCGGCAAGGCAGTACAGGACATTCATCAGGTCGCCCTGGCTTGCACCGGCTATGATGTCGATGGCATTGCTCTGGAGCTTGGGACTGATGAGGGAGAACACACTGGACAGCACGACCATTACGGCCATGCCGATGAGCAGGCCTATCTCCCCGCGGAAATAGTCTTTCATACGGAGGAACGTACGGCCGATATCAGCCGGTTTCTCGTAGTTGAAATTGTTATGTGGTCTTCCCGGAGGCATCAGCTATCTTTCTCCTTCCCCATCTGGGATTCATAAATATCCTTATATATCGCATTGGTGGCAAGCAGTTCTTCGTGCTTTCCAATGCCTGAGATCTTGCCGTCCGAGAGCACGACTATGCGGTCTGCCCTCTTGACTGTAGCTATACGCTGCGCGACGATCACCTTCGTCATATCGGGACGTTCCTTGTTCAGCGCTTCGAACAGGTCTGCCTCGGTCTTGAGGTCGAGGGCGCTGGTGGCATCGTCGAACACCAGCACGTCGGACTTTTTGAGGACGGCCCTGGCTATCGCCAGCCTCTGCTTCTGGCCACCGCTGAGGCTCATACCCCGCTGAGCCAGCACAGTATCGTATTTCTCGGGCAGTTCTTCTATGAAGGAATCAGCCTGGGCTATCCTGGCCGCCTTCGCTATGTCTTCTTCAGTAGCCCAGTCACAGTCCATCCGGATGTTGTCTGCCACCGACTTGCCGAACAGTTCGCTCTTCTGCAGCACGAACGACACCCTGTCTCGAAGTTCCTGGAACGTATAGTCCTTGACGTTGCGGCCGCCCACAAGCACTTCTCCGGCACTTGCTTCATAGAAGCGGATAAGCAGGTTGACCAGCGTCGACTTGCCGCAGCCGGTCATACCCATTATTGCAAGGGTCTGTCCTTTCTCTATCTTGAGGTTGATGTCCCTGAGCACAGGTTTTCCGAAGATGCTGAATGCGTATGACACATCGCGGAATTCCACCTCGCCCGGAACGGGCGATTCGCCGACACCTTCTCCGTCAGGCATTGCCGGCTCAGTGTTCAGGACTTCCTTGACGCGGCGCCACGAAGTCATACCACGTGCAATCATCTGGAAAAGCATAAGGAGCATAAGCACTCCCGAAAGCAACTGGGTCGTATAGGTTATGGCAGCCATCACTCCGCCTGGCGAAGACGCACCGGCGTGCACCTCGATGTTGCCGAGGTACAGGATACCGGCCACCGTCGTATTCATAAGGATCGACATCACCGGACTCATCCACGCCAAAAGAATCAGTACGCTCAGTTGGGTGCCGATCATCTCCTTCGAGGCTTTGCCGAAACGAAGCTTCTCATAGGTTTCTTTCACGCAGGCCTTGATCAGTCGGAAGCCAGTGATGTCTTCCTGCATTATGTTGTTCAGGTTGTCAAGCTGCTGCTGGACCTTGAGGAACTTCGGGGTCACCCTGCGAAGCACCAGAACGGTGAACAGTATCATAAACGGCAGGACAGCCAGCACCATCAGGGAATAACTGCGATTGATCTGAAGAAGGAATATGAGGCTACCGACAATCGTCAGTCCCATCCTTACCAGGCCGCGGATGACCTGAGCGACCATTCCTTCGGTCTGGGTCACGTCATTTGTCACGCGGGTGATCAGCGAGCCGGTGGAGAACTTGTCTGTCTGGAGAGAAGAAAAAGACATTATGCGCGAGAAAAGGTCCTTGCGCATAAGGTTTCCCATATTCTGGGTGGTAAGATTGACGCAGACGGCGTTCATAGAGCCGCACACACATCCCAGAAGGACCAGCAGTATCATCTTGATACCGTTGTGGAGTATTATCTGAAGGTCGCCTGTTCCGCCGGCATTTACGCCCAGCACACCGTCATCCACGATGGACCGCATCAGCTGGGGCTGGATGAGGTCTACGTAGACTTCAAGTGCCATAAACAGAATTGCAGCTATGGCGAACGGCAGATATTTACGGATGTATTTCCACATCGGTGGTCAAGGCGGCTGGAATTAAACTGCAATATACAAAAAAAGGCCGAAGAAATGACTTTCTTCGGCCTATATGATAAATGGAAGACAAGAGCTGCGTGAAAGCAGAACGGAATCAAACTCCAAAAAGGAGGTGTTCCAGCCACACCTTCCGGTACGG
>JAFROX010000012.1 GCA_017429475.1 Bacteroidales bacterium | reverse complement strand
TTGTTCAAGAGTTCAAGGCGCGACCCCTGCCCCGGCCATAGACTGCACAGTATGCCCAGGTATAACCCAAATATCCGATTCTCCGACTGCTGGTCTTCAGTGGGTGATGTCACGTTCTACCACAGGAACGGCATCTGCTACTGGAAGAAGCGGGCGCATCCGGAGTTTCCGGGCACCCTGGGGCAGCTGGAAGCGCAGTCCGTGCATCTTCGTGCGCTGCAGGCCTGGCGTGACCTCGATCCCCTGACGCAGGAGCAGTGGAACATGCTGGCGCTGACCGTGCAGAGCCACCGGCCGCCGTTCCGCAAGGACCACCACATCACCGGCCACAATCTCTTCGTGTCCGGCTACCATGGCTTCGCGCAGCTGGACAATGAGCACGTGCCGGTACCCAGGGCCTTCGAGGACTTCCCGCCGCTATACTGCGAGTTCCACTCGGCGTCAGTCGTGGATGGCACCACCCTTTCGCTCAAGCTGCGGGTGCGTCTGGATCGCTGCGCCAATCCTTCCCGCTACCGGCTGGCGGTCCGTCTCCAGCTCACCACGCCCGGAGCAGGCAGAAGGCCCGGCTACCTTAGGTCGTTCGTCGCCCAGCAGAACTGCTCTTCCGATGACTGCATCGTGGAAGTGCTGGTCCCCGGATACAAGGACATCTGGGACCTCGACCTGCCGGAGTACCAGGTGCATTTCCGGTACTTTCTGCTCGACTCCGAGACCGGCTACCGCAACATTTTCCGGAAGAAATCCTTCCTGATGGAGCTGTAAATTTACCTAAAGTAATACTTTATACAATCGTATCTAATTATTTGTATTTGAATAATTAGAAAACTTTTTGTATATTTGTGTCGGAATCAGAGGCTGCTACCCATAAGAAGATTATGATAGCAAAGCCTTCCATAGCGTTCAACGACTTCGCCGGCACCGCGAAGGATGTCACCGCGAGGAACGTCAATGGGCGCAATATCCTCTCCGTCCGGGCCTTCCAGAGCAAGGTCGTCACGCCGGCCCAGGCTACCACTCGAAATCAGTTGTCCAAGATCTCCCGGGAGTATAAGCAGCTCTCTGATTCCCAAATGCAAGCCTGGGAGGTCTTGGCATCTCATATGAAGGCTGCGTCCTCCATCGGCTCTGCCGCCGAGATGACCGGCCACAACGCTTTCGTCCGTCTCAACTCCAATCGTGTCATGGCAGGAGAGCCCATTCTCAGGGATGCGCCTTCCTATCACGGGACCATTCCGATCGTGGTTTACGACGAGGCGGTCGTTACTCCCGAATTCATCGCCATCAACGGCATCAAGCACGCCCCTTCCCCTTACAAGCTGGTCGTGAAGATGTCCGGCACCCAGAGTGTCGGCATCTCCAACGGCTGGAGCAAGACTGTCATCGTCTCTCCCGGTATGGAGGACGACTGGGGCCAGGCTGACGTGACCAAGCTGTACTTCAAAACCATCGGCGTGGAGCCCGTTCCCGGCCAGAAGGTCTTCGTCGAATCCTACTGGATGGATACGGCTACCGGCTTCGCCGGGCAAGTACTCCAGGACGTGGCCATAGTAACCGGAGAAAGCCCGTCCGGGCAGCGTGTCCGCGCTACGATGGACGATCTTGACCCGACAGAGGAAAGCCATGTTTCTTCGCTGGATGTGGACTTCTCCACCGGCGTTCCCGTGGCAGAGTTCAACGCAATGTGCCTGGGCCACAGCAACGTCGCTTCTTCCGAGGTGTATCTGGATCGTCCGCTTCCTGCCGATGTCATCGGTACAGGCATCTGCCTGGGCCGCGGGAATGGCGCTGACGGCAAGATTATCCCGCAGTCTTACCTGGTCTACATATATAATCTTTCCGATGGTGCTAAAATGACATTCGCCCATCGTGGCGGCTACTACGTAATGCCTACTGAGTGCTTTGGCTCCGGAATCATCTACTAATCCCCTATCGCAACGACTATGTTCAACAGTATTGGAAATAACTTCGGAGCCGGCCAGATAACCTTCAAGGATTACCAGGCGGAGAACTACGTGGTCCTGAACTCCAAGTTCACGTTTGACCCGACGAATGCCGACTACCAGGCCTGCGACCAGCTGGAAATCTACGTTCCGGATCTGATCATCGACCGCAGTGCTGTGGGTGGAGTCTTCATTCGCTTTGTCGAGGATTACCACTACTCCTGGGGTGATTCCGTGTATGACGGCGGTACGGTGCTCAAGTCCTGGATCAAGGACAAGAACACCATCGTCATCGAGAAACAGCCCTGGTTCGACGAGAACGGCCCGCTCATCATCTACATACTCACGCTCTACCCGCAGCTGAATCAGGGCAGCGACACCATCAAGAGCACGATGCAACGCCTTACGATGACCACGGAAGGCAATTACCTGCGCTTCGGCTACGAGACCTTTATGGTGGAGTTCGAGCACTGGGTGTTCATCCACCTGATGTTTTCCGGCGTTTCTTACGCTTACAGGGACGCGCTGTGGGAGGTAACGATGGAGCAGCTGCCTGCAGACATCACGGCTGATGTTCCGATCTGCGGAGGCGGCAACCAGATGCACCCCAACTGCGACGGTATGGCAGAAGCCCACATCGAGAACAAGGTGCTCAGCAACCAGCGCCGCGTGATGGGATTCTTCGACACCGCTCACGATCCCTTCGTATATGCCTTCCTCGTCAGAGACAACAATGACAACACATCAGAATAAACCATTTGTTTAACTTTTAATCTATTTGCGCCATGAAGTACAATCCTTCTATCGCCTTCGACGAAATGTCGGGCTCCGCAAAGGGTGTCACCGCTGCCAAGACGCGCGGTCGTAAGTACATCCGCAACCGTGGATACGGCGGCTCCACCAGGACCGCGTTCCAGTCTTCCGTAAAAGCTGTCTTCAAGCAGCTCTCTCAGGCCTGGCAGGGTCTCACCAACGAGCAGATCCTCGCCTGGAATGCCGCGGCCAACACCGCACAGGGCAAGTCCGTTCTCGGTACCAAAGCCAAGATCTCCGGTGCCAACCTCTTCATGAGGCTGAACTACTGGGTGGTCTACTGCGGCGGCAACATCATGACCGCCGTGCCCAACCTGGCCGGTGTCGTCGCTCCGGATTCCGCGACCATCACCCTCACCGCCTCTGCGATGACCTTCCAGCTGGCCACCATCCCCAGCGATGTGACCAACCTGAAACTCGTCATCCAGGCCTCCGATCCCCAGGGTAACGGTATCACCCGCGCCTACAGCAAGGCTGCTGCCTTCGCTGACCCGTACACTCCCGTGGCCACGGCCATCGACATCAAGAGTGCCTACGACAGCAAGTGCGGCGCTCCTTCCGCCGGCAGCCCGAAGGTCTTCTTCAAGTACTTCTACGTGAACACCGCCACCGGCGAGAAGTCCGGAGACGTACTTGCCCAGGCCAAGCTCTCCAGCGAGTAGGCATCAGACCCCCTCTCCCACGGACTCCCGCCCGGCTCACGTCAGACGGGAGTCTTTTATATCCTCATCGTCATGAAAGCATCCAAATCCGCATACGTTCTCGTCCACACCTTCGAGGGTTGCAGGCTCCACGCCTACAAGTGCCCCGCCGGCGTCTGGACTATCGGCTGGGGCCATACTGCAGGCGTCTATGAAGGAATGACCATCACCCGCGAACAGGCGAACGAGTTCCTCGAGCAGGACATCAGGATCTTCGAAGACAACCTCACCTTCGCCCTGGGCCTCGACGACTCTGGCCGGATGCCCAACGGCCTTCCGATCTCCCAGCATCAGTTCGACGCCCTCCTCTCCTTCACCTACAACGTCGGCACCGGCAACCTCGCTCGGTCAACACTGCTGAAGAAAGTCAAGGCCAACCCCAAAGACCCGTCCATCCGCGGCGAGTTTGCCCGCTGGGTCTACGGCGGCGGCAAGCGCCTTCCCGGCCTTGTCCGCAGGCGCAAGATGGAAGCCGACCTTTACTTCTCGGGGTAGGGGCTGCTCTGAATTCTTCTCAGAATTGACTATATTTGCAACCAAGATTGGCTTCGGCCACTCTTATTTATTGAACCGCGGCGTCTCGAAGTGATTTTGAGGCGCCGTTTTTCGTTCAATCATTTTCGTCCCAACTCATCCGTTTTCAAAATTATTGGGACATTTGTGGGACAAGAATCCTATATGCAAAAATCCAACCTACTGAATATCAATAGGTTGGATTTCCAATCAGTGCCCCGGGCGGGACTCGAACCCGCACGGACATTACTGCCCAAGGGATTTTCTTGCCACTATGGCTTTCGCCACCATCTCTGTTTGTGGTCCGGACTATTCCTTCACCATGGACTGATCGTCTTTAGGTGTGTCGTGTCTAGTCTCTGCACCTTCCTCTTTGAAAAGGCTTGGCTCAAGATTACCATCGGCATTACCCGTTAAGGCTTCCTTGAATTTACGACATTCTACATCTCTCCTTTCGGACAGAGCACTCAATTTGGATCTTCCTCTATAATTCTTTGTAAGAGCGTGGCAGTTCGGGCATAGCAGTTGAAGATTCTCCAATCTGTTGTCCATATTATTACCATTGATATGATGAATCTCCAATGGAATTGGCTGAGATTGCCACCTATCCA
This sequence comes from Bacteroidales bacterium, assembly GCA_017429475.1. GTDB lineage: Bacteria > Bacteroidota > Bacteroidia > Bacteroidales > UBA932 > Equibacterium. The sequence continues at coordinate 29,223 of JAFROX010000012.1, read as the reverse complement.
AACCACATTTTTCGCAATGAGTGATGCCTGTAGTTTTCTTATAATGTTCGCGCAACCTCCAAGAGCATTTATATGATGAATCTTTTACATATATTTCTTCATCTGAGATGCCTTTGTTCGGTTTGAAGGCCAATCCGACATTCCAACCCTGCCCGGTGAAATGAGAAATATCGATTTTGTTCTCCGCTATTATCCTATTTATGGTTCTATAGTTCCCACCAATGGGTCTTAGCCCTAATTGCCTCAAGACACCCGCTACAGACTTGCTGTCAAAAACAGCCTGCTTGACATCTTCGATTGAATATTTTGCTTTGCTCATACACGCAAAGTTAAGATCAACCATCATGTCTTACAAATAATTATTTCAAAGAACCAGCCTAAGTCCCTCGTGTCTACCATTCCACCACCAAGGCGTTGCGAGACAAAGGTAATAAAAAAAGTGACTGGCACGATGGCCAGTCACTTTTTATATATTATAAGGTATTATCGATTACTCGACTTTCTTGAGCTCGCGGAGGTTCTGAGCTGCCTGAGGAAGACCGAAGGCCCTCTGGAATGACTGGGTGGCAGCCTCTTTCTGACCGAGAAGCATCTGGCATACACCGAGGTTGTTAAGAACCTCACGGCTGTTACCGGCTTTCTGGAGGTAGTTGATAGCACCACGGTAGTTGCCCTCTGCAACAGCAGCCTTGGCTGCAAGGTTGTTGAGAGCCTCGCTGTCCGGATAGTAAGAAAGACCTTTCTCAACAACTGCCTTGTCAACGTTGTCGTTGAGTGAAGCAAGAGCTACATATTCAGCCTCGCTGAGCTGCTCAGGATAAGTGTTGTAGATTGAGCGTACAGCAGCGGCGTCAAAGTTGACGAGCTTGTAGGTTACGTCGCAGTCAGCGAAACGTGAACGAGGATATACGGTGTTGAAGATGTCCTTGTATGCACTCAGCTGTTTGAGAGCGGCTTCTCTTGAATCGAGGTTAGAGAACTTCCTCTCAGACCATTTCTTGAGAGCAGGATCGTCGCTTGCTGCAACATAAGCCTCAACGAGATCCCAGTACTCACCGTTACCGCTTACTGAATAAACATCCTCAGGGAAGCTGTATCTATTAGAGATGATCTCCTTCATTGTAGCGGCACGACCTTCAGAAAGTTTCTGGTTGTATGCAACTGTAGCCTCAGGTGAAGCCCAACCGTTGATCTTGATGGCAGTTACGTCGAAGTTCGGTGAATCGAGAGTCTTGAGGATATTGAGAGCCTGTGCATTCTCGAGATAGTCGTCAACTTCTTTGGTAACGTTTACAGGATAGTAAAGTTTGGTTGAGAGATGTTTCTCTGCAGTGCCGTCACCAGGGTTGAGGTTAGCCCACTGGGGAACGATATCGGTAGCTTTCAGCTTGGCAACCTGTTTCGGACCGTTGAGACGGACGAGGCACTCAGCCTTCTTAAGCTCCTGGGTGGTGATGGTAAGACGGGTGTCAGGAGAAGTCCAGTCTTTAGCCTTCAGAGTGTAGTTAGATTTGATTACGAGAGGTTCGTCAGCCTTTGCGTTGAAATAGCGGACATTGTTGGTAACGTCCTCTACTCTGTCCTCCAACCATGCTGAGCGTGCATTGCCTTTAGCAGGGCTGATAACGAGGCACTCGACAACCTGTTTGAAGTCACCTTCTGCAAGAGCTGTGGTGAGAACGATGCCTTTCTTGCCTTTGAGTCCGATGATGTTCTGGACATCGGGATCAATTGTAATGGTGTACGCAAGATCGACCTGGTCGCCGTTGTATTCGGCCTTTGTAACATCAATTGTACCAACGTTGCTGTAAATCCTAGTCTGGGCGTTGGCAGCCACGCCGATGAACATCAGCGAAGCAATAAGAAATCCTTTGAACAAAGTTTTCATAGAGTAAATATTTGATTATAACTTTAGTCAGTTGGTGTATAGTAACGTTCAAAGGTATGAAAAAATTATTAATAAATAAAAAACTATTGCAAAATCACTATCTTTACGCAGCGAAAAACATTGATTAACTATGCACGAAATAGAAAGAATCGGCGTTCTTACGTCAGGCGGAGACTCTCCGGGAATGAATGCAGCCATCCGAGCCGTGGTTCGTACTGCAATCTTCTATAAGATTGATGTTGTGGGTATTATGGAAGGATACAAGGGTATCCTGAAGAAGAAATTCGTCCCTATGCAGTCCCAGTCAGTTTCGAAAATCATAAACCGCGGAGGCACCATACTCCAAACTTCACGCTGCCCCGAATTCAAGGAGAAAGAAGCAAGGAAAATTGCTTATGACAACCTTGTCGAAGCCGGAATCGACGGACTGGTGGTAATCGGAGGTGACGGATCCTTCAGGGGTGCGATGGCCCTCGGCGAAGATTTTGACATTCCGATCGTGGGCATTCCGGCTACCATCGACAATGACATTTACGGCACCGATTATACTATAGGCTTCGACACTGCCATCAATACGGCTATGGATGCTATCGACAAGATCCGCGACACCGCACAGAGCCACAACCTTGTGTTCTTTGTCGAAGTGATGGGTCGCGATGCCGGATTCATCGGACTCAACACCGGCATTGCGACAGGAGCCGAGGTTACGCTTGTTCCCGAAATCATGACCGATATCGACAGTCTCTGCAACTATCTCGTCATCGAAAGGCGCAAGAACAAGACTTCCGGCATCATCATAGTCTCAGAAGGCGGCAAGATGGGAAGCGCAGAAGAAGTGGCCGCCCAGGTGAAAGAGCATATTCCTGAATACAGCACCCGCGTCACCACTCTCGGACACATCCAGCGCGGCGGCAGCCCTACCTGCAGCGACCGCGTGCTGGCCAGCACACTCGGATATGAAGCCGTCGGCGCGCTGCTCGACAACCGCAAGGGCGTAATGGTCGGCATCCGCAAGGGTGATGTAACCTACACACCGTTCGAAGAGGCCTGCAGCCGTCACAACCAGATCAACCGCAACCTCTACGAGATTACCAAGATTCTCAGCGTCTAGAAGTTCACTTTCATAAGCGCCTGGGCAGTAACCACTCTCTGCATAAGCTCGAAGGGAGTGTTGTATGCCACGCGGGCACCGAAAGAACCGTCCAGTTTCAGTCTGAAGAAATTGCAGTCTACCTGCAGGTCCGTACCTGCACTGAGGTAGTTCTGTCTGCTGCCGTCATACCTCTTGCTCACTGCAAAGTCGAAGAAAGGAATGACCTGCAGCCTCTTAAGGTACATAAAACCTCCAAGACTGGTATCGCCCAGATAGATAGGAACGGCATAGTCCACACCGCCTTTCCAATACCTTGCGTTGCTGAACTGCAGGAGGTCAATCTGAGTATAGCCTCTGGGCAGCTCGATGAGACTGTTTGTTGTGAAAACGGCGCTACCCCTCTTCCAGTTCTGGCGAACCCAGTCCATCGTCACGTGCACGCCGTGGGTGACATCGATTCCGGGCAGATAGACAGACAGTTTCGTGCCGAACTGCGAAGTGAAGGCGCTTGCAGCCTTGCCGAAGGCTGAAGGAGAGATACGGTCCATAGAGAGTCCGATGCCCCAGCGGGGATAGATGCCGGAATGGGCTACGTCAGTTGCTGCCTCTCCGCTGATTCCGGCCACGAAATAATCCGCAGATCTGCTGCGTCCCCCGATATAATCGACAGCGAGGTTATTGCTGTGGTGGAAACTCAGATAAGGTTCGACCTTGGCGTTAAGGCCCAGCATCCTGTAGGTCAGCGGCTGGAATATGCGGGCTGAAATCTCATAGAAGGGCTTGCCGTCATCGGCAAAGGCCAGATAGTTCCAGGGCTTGCCGTATTCGTCGGCACCATATGCGTAGATCACCTTCTCGGTGGTGTTGACCTCGGCAGACAGTTCCACTCTGGGAATAGTGCCGTTGAACACTATACCGAAGTGTCCTCCGTGCAGCCAGTCTGAAGAATAGGGGCTCTTTCCGTATGAATATCCGAGTATTGCCTGAACCGTTCCCAGATAGTTCTGCGAGAACACCATAGCTCCGGGCGCGGCCGGGAGAGCCATCTTGCTGTGGCCGATGCCTGCATTGACATAAGCCGGCAGCCAGCTGTGGATGTGGAACAAGTTGGCGGGTCTGCTATAGTCGCGGGAAGGATATTCCTTCTCGTCAAGGTAGTTCGCCAGCAACTCTTCGTCTGGCTTGGGATAAGCGTTGCCTGCAAGCTCGGCGCCCTTGTCAGCCAGGGGGAAACTATAAGGCTTGGACATATCCGTAGGCTTCATCGCAAAGTCTGCGGCATCGGTTCTGGCAAGCGAATATCCAGTCCGTCCGAATCGGCTGTAGATCATCGCTCCGTCCTTATATGAATTTGCCTCGACAGCTCCGTAGGGAGAGTTTATAAGTTTGTGCACGGCACGGGTGGCAGGCTCGAAAGCATAGATGTTCAGCACACCGTCCACATCGCTTGTGAAAGTCAGAACGTTCGCCATACGGCCGTCAAGCCGCAGGGTTGTTGCAGACAGGTCATAGATGTTCTGCCATTGCGGGGCCAGACGGGTTTTCCACCCGTCATCGCCCATACTGTAGATGCCGAGGCCGTCCTTGGTGACGATCAGGCAGTACAGCACATCCCCCATCCAGGCCATCTTCTTTATCGAGCCGTTGTCCGGAGCCTTGATGCTGAGTTCCTTTTCGCCGTCGGGCGAAAGTATGGTCAGATAGGAATCCCCGAGAATCGTATTCTCGCTGACCGCGATCACCGTTCCGTCATCATTCAGTGCCGGACTGAAATAGCGCGTGTCCTTCGTTATCCTCTTGAGAGTTCCCTTCCGGGTGTCAAAAGAGAATATCTCTGAAAAGTCCTCAAGTTCCCAGGGCCCCTTGTGTACGGTTTCGCTCCAGTACAGTTTGCCGTTGCGCTCGTCAAGCGACGATGCGTCCGGGTTGAAATACATCACGAACTTTTCAGTGCCGTTGCGGGGATTGATCTTCACCAGCTGTGTGGCTTCCTGCAGGCTCTCCTTTACTGCGAAAATCGCGTCCTGCGACTCGATGTACACGAAGTTCGTATACTCGCTGTAGTTTTTTGCCTGCCATACAGATGTCACGGGAGTAAAAGGCCTGCGGGAGTCGAAATCCTTCTGGAACATATCTGCCAGAGTGCTCCGGTAGGAGTTGAAATTCGGAGCCATGAACGTTCCGGAAGGAGCGGTAGTGCGGCCGTTGAACAACGACTTCAGGGGGTGGTCTATGATATTGTCGGCCCATCCGCTGCTGAAGAGGTAGTCGCTATTCTGATTCTTGTAGTTGGCTTCGAGGATATATCCGAAAGCTTCAGGGCCTGGAGTCATATACTTATAGGAACCGAGTTTCCACCTGTCATAGTTGCGAAGGTCCTTCTCCACGAATGCAGTGCGGTAGAATTTGAGGAACTCTGCGTTGCGGCCGGCTCCGGCGTGAGACAGGTCGGTCACGGCAACCGCTGCGTCGCCCATCCAGTAGAAATTGTTGAAGAACATGGAACCGAGCACTCGAATGTTGTCGCCGACAACATAGTGTGCACCGTGGAAGAAGCCGCGGTCCATCAGGGTTTCGTGGCCCAGGTGACGGCTCTTGGCAATGGCTGTGGTATATTCCCAAGGCTCCGACATATAGTCGTACATATCGGGCGAGGTATACACATCCATCCTCAGGGGACTGTTGCTGCGCTTGCTGTCGTCACCGGTGAGGGTGAAGGGATGGAGTATCACTTTCGCAAGGGCGGGATCTACTTTCTGAGGCAGGACGATCGCATCCTTGCGGACAGCCTCCAGGTTGGCCGCGTAGACTCTTGCGAGAGAATCCACTCCGTATGGATATATAATGTCATAGTGTTCTGTACGGATGCTTTTCCACTTGGAGAAGGGGTCGCTTCCGGCTGAATAATGCAATTGCGCATTTGCGGTCACGCAAGTGACTGCGGTCAATAAAAACAGTATGGAGAAGAGTCGTCTCATGTCAGCGTTGTCAATATGGTCTTGCAAAAATATCATCTTTTTTGTTTGCACATATCAAAAATATCCATATCTTTGCCATCCCAATCACGCGGAAATAGCTCAGTTGGTAGAGCACGACCTTGCCAAGGTCGGGGTCGCGAGTTCGAGTCTCGTTTTCCGCTCTCAAAAAGTCCAGCAGTGTTGCTGGACTTTTTTCGTGCGGAAAAGTCTCCCCCCTGTCGCTTTGCGACATCCCCCAAGGGGGATATGCCGGAACCTGCTGCGCAGAACCCGAAGACCTTGCTTTTCGTATTAGCCTCGCAGATTCTGAATTCTTTCTATCTTAGCAATATGAAACGAATTGTCACGATAGTCCTGCTGGCGCTGACGGTCTGCGCCTGCTCGAGGAAGCCGGCCCAGATGAGCGGAAATCCCCTGTTCGAAGGCTGGTATGCCGACCCCGAAGGAATAGTCTTCGGCAACGAATGCTGGATCTACCCCACCTGGTCGCAGCCATATGACGAACAGCTGTTTATGGATGCATTCTCATCCAAGGACCTTGTCAACTGGACAAAACACGAGAAAGTCATTTCCAAAGAAAACATCTCCTGGCTGCGCAGAGCCCTATGGGCACCATCCGTCATAGAAAGAGACGGCACCTATTACCTCTATTTCGGAGCGAATGACATGCACGAAAAAGGCAAAGGCGGCATCGGAGTCGCAACCGCCGACAACCCCGCCGGCCCGTTCAGGGACGCCCTCGGACATCCCCTTATCGACGAGGTCATAAACGGAGCCCAGCCCATCGACCAGTTCGTCTTCAGGGACGATGACGGAACGTACTATATGTATTACGGCGGATGGCGCCACTGCAATATGGTCCGCCTCGGAAACGACCTTATGAGCATCGTGCCTTTCGATGACGGAGAAGTCTACAAAGAAATCACCCCGAAAGGATATGTCGAAGGCCCCTTTATGCTCAAGAGAGGTGACACATACTATTTTATGTGGAGCGAGGGAGGCTGGACCGGCCCCGACTACCACGTGGCCTATGCAATGTCAGACAGTCCTTTCGGCCCCTTCGAACGCATCGGCACCATACTCGAGTCCGACCCTGAAGTCGCTACCGGCGCAGGGCATCACTCCGTCATAAAAGGCCGCGGCAAGGACGAATACTACATCATATACCACCGTCACCCTCTCGGTGCCACGGACGGCAACGACAGGGTGACGTGCATTGAAAGGCTGTACTTCGACGGTGACGGGAAGATTCTACCGGTGAAAATCACTTTCGAAGGAGTTCCGGCAACCCGGCTTTAATCATTTGAAAATCTGCGGTGCGAGGACCTCGAGGTCGGCGCGCCAGGTAGGCCAGCTGTGGCCAGCCTGGGCGTTCTCGACATATTTGTAGTTGAGGCCGAGTTCATCCATCACCTTGAGGGTGTTCTTGCAGTTCTGATAAGCGATATCCGAAGGACCGCCCTGTGTGAAATAGAACTGGCGGTACTCCTTGTTGATCTGTGCGATCTTGCCGGCGATGCCGAGGCGCTCAGCCTCCTGCTTCGGGTCAACACCCGGTTTCAGGCTTGAAGACAGCACCCACGCATAGCTGAACATCTCAGGATGTGTGAAGACAGCTTCCATAGTCTCCATACCTCCCATTGAAAGACCGGCGATCGCACGGCTCTTCTGGTTGGCAAGGACACGGTAATTTTGCTCCACGAACGGGATGATGGAACTGAAGAGATCTTCTGCGAAGGGCGGAACCTCATCGGGGACATTGATGGTTCCATTCGGCATCACGACTATCATAGGCACCATCTTGCCCTCGGCCAGCAGATTGTCCAGAATCCAGCCGGCTGCACCGACAGTAGGCCAGGCTGCGTCATTGTCTCCGCCACCGTGGATGAGATAGAGCACGGGAAGTTTCTGCTTCGAATTCTCATATCCGGCAGGGGTCCAGACGTGCATACGGCGCATCTCCTTGAGATTCTTCGAATAGTACCAGCGCTGTGCTACCGCTCCGTGCGGAACGTCTTTCACATAGCCTTCGCCGACAGTCAGGATGGCTGAAGTCTCGCCTGCAAGAGCGCTCTTCGGGTCCTGGACCTTCACGCCGTCAACGATGAAATGGTAACGGAACAGGCCGTTGTCAAGTTTGCCGGACATACCCTGCCATACTCCGTTCGGGGCTTCCTTGAATTCGACACGGCTGCCATAGCCAAGATCGCCGCCCAGTGAAACCGTGCGGGCCTTGGGTGCATAAATCTGGAAAAGAACCCTGCCGTCAGGCTGAACGATGACTGAACGCAGGGTATCGTTGGGCGTGCGTCCCATCCGCTGGGCAGAAAGGGACAGGGACAGCGCCAGAATTGAAATGATCAGTATTGCTTTTTTCATTGCTGGAATATTATAAAAGGATTCATAAAAATCTCGTCAACTTCCATACGGCCGTCAGGGGTGAAACCATAGCTGCCGATGTGTATCACGCGAGGCTGAATCTGCCCACGCCTGTTATGAGAATGGAAAACTATCCTGCGCTGCCCCTGGTTGTCGACAAAGAGGGCGTGATGGCCGGTGCCGTCGAAGCCTCCCGCAAACTGCAGGATCGGGTTGCCGTCGAACTTGGTCCAAGGGCCCTGAAGCGAGGTGGCTGTGGCATAGCCCACACCATAGGCAGGGCTTTCGTAGCTGTTGGCGGAATATGTCAGGTAGTATATACCGTTATGTTTTACGATGAAAGGTCCTTCATTGACCGAAGGCCATACTTTCTCCCACTCCTGGCTCATCTTTATCACGAAACGTCCGGTGCCGGGCTTGAGATGGATCAGGTCATCCTGCAGCTCGGCAATCCATATCTCGTTGCCGTTGTCGAAATTCACGAAAAGCAGGTAAGGCGTGCCGTCGTCATCGATGAACAGCGAGTTGTCGATGCCCTTCTCCTCCCTCATCGGGACTTTCTCCTGCTGCACGAACGGGCCCAGCGGCGAGCGGGATGTCGCCACGCAGAAATGCTCCTCGGCAGAATAGTACATATAGTAAAGGTCGCCTATGTGATAGACCTCTGGGGCCCAGAACCATTTCTCGCCATAGGAATCATCCTTTGACAAGGCAAGGTACATCTGCCTGCCTTCTGGCCACTGCCACTGCATCAGGTCGGTGGAGGTGCAGACCGCTATGCCGTCGGCCGCACCGGTGCCGTAGAGATAGTATACTCCGTCCTCACAATAGATGAAAGGATCGGCCAAAGGAATGTTGCTGCTGCCGGTATTCTGGGCTGCCATTACTGAACAGGCAAAGAATATGGCTAAGAGAATGGAGATGGCTTTTTTCACTGTAAGTCTGTTTTGAGCAACAAGGTAACAAAAATAATGGTAACTTTGAAAAGGCGTGCCGGTGCCGATATCCGGAATTTGATATGAAAAAACTATTGTTGATTGCATCTTTTCTGTTCTTATGTCTGACTATGAACGCAGAGCTCAGGCTCAAATATCCCACCGGTGACCATATGGTACTGCAGCAGATGTCACAGGCTGCAGTTTTCGGCTTCGCCTCTCCAGGTGCCACAATATCCGTGACTCCTTCGTGGGACAGAGAGACCTATACCGCAAAGGCTGACGCCAAGGGCCACTGGACAGCTTATGTCCCCACCCCTGCCGCCAGCTACAACGTCTATACTGTCGCCGTGAAGGGTGACGGAGGTTCGATCACCATACAGGACGTTCTTGTCGGCGAAGTCTGGCTGGCTTCCGGACAGTCCAATATGGAGATGCCCATCAAGGGTTTTGACAACTGTCCTGTCAAAGGGTATAATGAGGTAATCACCCAGGCTCCTGCCCGCGACCGCATCCGTATGCTCTATGTCCGGACCGTACAGGCTGACGAGCCTCAGGAAGAAGTGACTGCCGCTGCCACCGACGGCTGGAAGGGCGCAGACCCCAACAGCATTCCGGATATGAGCGCAGTCGGCTATTTCTTCGCACGCAAGCTCAATGAGGTGCTTGACATCCCAGTAGGCGTAGTTGCTTTCGCCCGCGGAGGCGCACGTGTCGAAGGCTGGCTGCCCAAGGAGACTGTCGCTTCCTTTGGAGAGGATGTGTCTATAGAGGCCGTAAAGCAGAGAATGGATATGCTCCGTCCCTACGAAATGTACAACGGAATGCAGGTTCCCCTGCAGGGCTACACCGCACGCGGATTCATCTGGTATCAGGGCTGCTCCAACGTGGGTCACGAAGACGAGTTCGTGCCGAGAATGACCGAACTTGTCCGCCAATGGCGCAGCGACTGGAAGGATTTCGGCAACAAGATGCCTTTCTATATGGTTGAGATCACTCCCTACAGCGGTCACAACGGAACTGGTGCCGCATTGCGCAAGGCTCAGCACGATGTGGCCAAGCAGGTGCCGAACTGTGGAATCATCTGCACAAACGACCTCGTGGCTCCCTATGAGGCTGCCAACATCCATCCCTGCGACAAGGAGTCGGTAGGAAACCGTCTGGCATATCTTGCCCTGAACAGGGACTACGGATTCACCCGCATCGCCTGTGACGCTCCCGAAGCCGTCGCACTCGGCAAGATGCAGGGCTTCGGCGGCCGTCCCGGTGCAAGGCCTGGTGCTGCGCCTGCCGCCCCGATGACAATGATCCAGATAGCCAACTGCCCTCACGGCATCGACCGTACTGAAGAGATAGAGGGTATGGAGGTTTGCGGGCCGGACGGAGTATGGCACAAGGTCGACCGCGTGATGTACTTCCGCGGAAACATGATTCCGATGTCACAGGAAGTGACGGACATCAGGGAAGTACGCTACGGCTGGGCAGACTTTATGCCCGGCAACATCCACAGTGTGGAAGGCCTTCCGCTCGTTCCCTTCTGGCTGAAGGTGGAAGAATAGATTATTTTACGGTAATGACGTACTGGGCGAACCGGGTCATCGGACGCTCTGCCTCGTCGCGCACCTCAAGGTTCACAACCAGTTTGTCACCGCTCTGAGCATCTGAAGGCACGGTGAACGATGCATTCCAGGTCTTGTTGACAGCAACGCTGAGTCCTTCGGCCTTGCCTTGCTTGTAGGTGCAGGATGCTGCAGGGACATACCACTGCACATCCAAGCGGTCTCCCTCGGGGTCGGAAGCCGATGCACTGAGTTCCACGGTTTCGCCGGGCATCGCTGCGAAATCCAGCTGCCCGCCGTCAATTATCGGAGCGTGGTTGCAGTCTTTCGGCTCGCAGATGGCCCAGTCGGCACGGGCAGCCAGTTCTTCCCACATCACGATTGTGTAGTGATTGTTACCGCGGTTGTTGACGTCACTGCGAAGACCTATGTCGATGAAGCCGGCGCAGCCGAACTGACAGAATGCCCACGAATATGGTTCATAGTTGGCACGAGGGTAATTGACCAGACTCTCCGGGCCCCATCCCATCTTGGCTGAAAGCCCCCAGTCCATATAGTCTATCAAACCGTAGTTGTAGATGAGCGGCTCGCCGTAGATTGCGCGGCCCTCTGCCATCAGCCATATCTGCTCAGGCAGCTTGCCGTGGTTCTGCTTGTAGGCCTCGAGATTCCAGGGAGCGTGCATATAGGGCTGGAGTTCTTCTGCGGCGCGGCGCGGAGAGTCGCTTGCAGAGAAGAAGGTGCCGTAGCTGAAGAAGCCGCCGAGGCCGTAGCCTCCGTTCTGCAGGCCGGGGAACATCTCGTCAATCTTGCTGTCGATGCGGCAGTTGTCTTCACCGCTGCCTCCGATGCGGACCTTGTCAGTCACTTTCTTCAGGATTGCATCCCACTCGGGAGTACCGTAGTAACGCTGGTATATGCTGTAGAGCGCACGGACGGTAGTGTTGATGCCGCCCCAGTGCTGGATGATCAGCGGGCGCGGGTCGTCGTCCAGGATGAGTTTCATTATGAAGTTCGAACCTTCGGTCTCGAAACGGTAGTCGCCCTCGAACTCGATGTTGCCCACCTTTGTGATGCTGCGGATGTATTCGGGAGTCGGATAGTTCGGGTTGTTCTTGCTCATCAGGGCATAGTCGGCCTCATAGCAGTCAAGGATGCGCGGCAGCCAGGTAGGGTCGACAGGTCGGTACTCCGTAAGGTCGGCGGCAGTCTTGACGCGGTGTTCGCAGTGCTGGGCGTTGCAACGGTAGTTCGGGGTGATCTGGCCGAGGGTGTGCAGGCCGCCGTCACCGTTGAAATGGTACATCCCGGCCGTCCACACTATACCGGCTATATCGTACTGGTCGGCAAACATAAGGCTCAGGATAAGGCCGTTCATATCGTCGACTTCCAGGTCCGTGGTGATCAGCACACGGGTCTGCTGGCTCTTGTCCACGGGAGCTGCCAGGTATTCGGAAACCACTGTCTTGGGCGTGCAGGCCGCGAGGGTCGCAATCAATAATAACGGAAGATATTTTTTCATAACAGGATTGCTGGAGGTTATACGCAAAGATAATAATCACTAACTTTAGTTGTCTGTTCAATAATTGAAACAATTATGAAAAAACATCTTGCAGCAACTCTTTGCTTGCTTCTGCTGGTGACAACTGCCAGTTTTGCGGGCAACCTCAGGTTTTCATCTTTCATCGGTGACAATATGGTGCTTCAGCAATCCACCCAGGTGCGTATCTGGGGCTTCGCAGACCCTGGCTCCACCGTTTCCGTGTCGGCTTCGTGGCTCTCATCGTCCGTTTCCGACAAGGCGGGTTCCGACGGCCGCTGGGAAGTTATGCTCCGTACTCCGTCAGCCACTTTCTCTCCACAGACCGTAAGGGCACGCAGCGGCGGCCAGACCGTTACTGCAAACAACGTACTCATAGGTGAGGTATGGCTATGTTCCGGCCAGAGCAATATGGAGATGAGGCTCTCAGGAGGCAACGGCACTCCTGTCGAAGGATCGCTGCAGGAAATCGCACAGTCAGGAAAATACAAGGGAGTCCGGCTGTTTGAAGTCAAGAAGAAGCAGGCTCTCGTGCCCGAAACCGATGCTGAAGGCGAATGGAAGGAATGCAACCCCAACAATTCTCCTGCGTTTACCGCCGTAGGATATTTCTTCGCCACGAGGCTCTCCGACATTCTGGGCGTTCCGGTCGGCATCATCAATGCCAGCTGGGGCGGCTCGGTGATAGAAGCCTGGATGAGCGAAGAGTTGCTGAAGGACTGTCCCGACGTCAACCTGGCCAACGCATCGGACAGCAAGGTCAACGCAATGTACAAACCGATGATTATGTACAACGCTATGTTCCGCCCTGCCAGCCAGTACTCAACCGCGGGCATAATATGGTTCCAGGGTGAATCGAACATCAGCATCTCCTATCTCGAGTATGCCGACCGCCTTACTGCTATGGCCGAGCTGTGGAGGAAAGACATAGGCCGCGGCGACATCCCCTTCTTCATCGTGGAACTCACCCCCTACGACTACTATGACGGCCCCTACGGCTTTCAGGACGAACACGGCCCCATCGTGAGGGAGCAGCAGTTCATCGCCTCGCAGCGCATCCCTAACGCCGCCATCATCGGGACCAACGACCTGGCATACCCATATGAGCAGAAGCAGGTGCACGCTTCGCAGAAGAGGCAGATCGGAGAGCGGCTCTGTTATATGGCTATGCGCACGACCTACGGCTTCGAACAGCTGCCGGCACTCAACCCCAGCTTCCGTTCTACAGAAGTGCGCGACGGACGTGTGCTGGTACGCTTCAACAATGCAAATCTGGGCTTTATGGGGACAGATGAAATCAAAGGATTCGAAGTGGCTGGAGGAGGTGGAACCTTCCACGCAGCAAAGGCAGAAGTGATGCCGGGCGGCACGGTTGCAGTATGGTGCGACCTCGTCCCTAACCCTGTGGAGGTACGCTACTGCTTCAAGGACTTTGAGGTCGGCACTCTGATTGGAGGGAACGGGCTTCCCGTCATACCTTTCAGAGCCAAGGTGGAACCTGCGCCACAGAACCAATAGAACAAAAACGAGGGCCGGAGACAAATCCCCGGCCCTTGTTGTATCATTGAATAACGCCTACTTCGCAGGAGCGGGAGTCGGTGCAGGAAGCAGTGAAGGCACATTGCTGCCCATCAGCTCGCGAGCGCGGGTATCAGGGTTGTTCTTCACAACGCAGGTGTTGTTGAGAATCATAGTCTCGCAACCTTCCTGAGTATACTGAGGCCACTGAGGCAGACCGTCTTTCTTTCCTGTGTTCGGATTGCCGGTAAGCATAAAGGCGTGCAGCGCGTCGGCCATCTTTGCAGAGAGGGCGCGCGGCACTTTTCCACCGCCTGAGTGCGACAGCATCACGTCGGTATTGTAGAACCAGAAGCTGATGTCGATATTGTGGAATGAACGGTAGCGGCCGTCGAACATCGGGGGATACCAGTTGTACCAGGCCAGGTAAACCGGAGATTTCTGGTGCAGCTTTGCGTTTGCTGTGTTCAGGACGCTGGTTCTCGGAGTGTTGACGATTGTGTAGATGCCATAAGGGCTGTTTCCGGGGAAAAGTTTGTCATACTCGTCATAGACAGCTTCTGCATTGTCGCCGAAGTTGGCTTTGAGCATATCTACTATTTCAGCTTTGGTCAGCAGTTCTTTTGAAGGATCGTCACGGTCTGAAGTGAATTCGTTGGTGGTGGTGCAGAGCAGCATCGCAACATCGGGAAGGTCGTCACGGTCGAGGGTGAAGAAGGTTCCTTTCGGGATGTCGATATCGTCAGCCACGGGGCTGAAAGCACCTCTGGCATTCATACCTTCAGGCCTGAAGTTGCGGGAAACTGAATATGCAAGCTCGTAGTATTCCTCCCAGGGCATCTCCTGAAGCTTGTCGATTTCGCCGGGTTTGAGGCCTGCGGCCTTCAGAATCTCAGCACCAAGGGCTTCTGCGTAAGCCTGGTCACCAGCGCTGGTGGCACTGCCGCTGAGAGGCACAACCTTGCTGATGAGGCCTTTGGCTGAAGGCATAGAGGCAAGGATGCAGACCTTTCCGCCGCCGCCTGACTGGCCGATGATGGTTACGTTGTCAGGGTCGCCGCCGAAGTTGGCGATGTTGTCCTTCACCCACTGCAGGGCAGCCACGCAGTCGAGCATTCCGACATTTCCGGAATGTTTGTATTTCTCACCACCCACTCCTGCGAAATCGGTGAATCCGAAGCAGTTCAGACGGTGGTTGATGGAAACGAAGACAGAGTTTTCCCTGCGGGCGAAGTTCTCTCCGAGGTAACCTTTCTGTTCATATGAGCAGCCGAAACTGTATCCGCCGCCGTGGATCCACACGATTACGGGACGTTTTGCCTTGTCGATGGCAGGAGTCCATACATTGAGCTTGAGGCAGTCCTCGCTCATATAGGCATAATTCCATTCATCCTGGAAAGTCTTGTAGGATGTAGACTGCCAGTTGCCGGGTGCCTGGGGAGCGCACGCACCGAAATAGACTGTAGGAAGGACGCCGTCCCAGGGCTCGGGGGGCTGAGGGGGCATAAAGCGGTTCTTGCCCTCGGTGCTTGCACCGTAGGGAATGCCGAGGAACGTGTAGACATCCCTCATAATGTAGCCTTTCACCTTGCCGTACTGGGTCTGTGCTACGGCGATGTCCTCGCCGATGTAGACCAGCTGGGCGTCCGGGTCATAGTCAAATGATGACTTGCTGCCGTTGTTGCAGGATGCGGCAAAGAATGCCAGTCCGGCAATGGCAGTGCAGATTAATAAACTTTTTATTTTCATTTATTCAGTTGTTTAGTGAAGTATTCGTTCATCATCTTGTAATAGGGAGCTTTGAAGCAGCCAGGACCGTGGTCAGCTCCTTCGACATCGACCAGAGTGGCTTTCACTCCCGCCCTGTCGAACGACTCCTTGAGAATATGGCTCTGGCAGTTGGGAACGGTGCCATCCGCAGTTCCGTGGATAATGAGGATCTCGGGTGAGGATGAGGTAACCAGATATACGGGGCTGATAAGCATCACCCAGTTCTTGGATGTGCGGGGGTCGAGTCCGCCCATCAGCAAAGCCTCGGGAGATGTAGCGTCCTTGGGAGACGAGCAGTCGTCAGACATATGGAGCATATCTACCGGACCGAACCAGTCCACCACTGCATCCACCTTGCTGCTTACCGAGGTATACTGTCCGATATTGCCTTCGATATCGATTGAAACATTACCCTCACAAAGCACGTCTACGTCATTGGTCACTGCTGCATATGTCGACAGGTGTCCGCCTGAGGAATAGCCCGTGATTCCGATGGTCGAAGCGTCATAGCCATATTTGTCGGCATTTGCGCGGACATACCTGATGGCCGCCTTCACGTCATTGATCTGGGCCGGCCAGGCTGCTTCCATGCTGGAGCGGTGGTTGATGGTCACCACTGCGAATCCGGCCTCAAGCAGGGCGTTGCCCACAGACGGCATCGCCGCAGCCTTGCTGTTGTTCGAGAACCAGGCGCTGCCGTAGATGACTACTATCACCTTGGGAGAGCGGCCTTCGCTCAGGCCTTTGGGAAGATAAATGTCCATATTATGGCTGACGAGATCGTCACCGGCATAATTGACATTTGAAAAACGATATGAATACAAGCCCTCGCTGGGATCGGCGTTCATAAAGAATCCGCCTCTTGCGGGACCGGCTTGAGGAGCGTTTTGGGCATAAGACAATACAGCCGCAAGCATCGCTGCAGCCAAAACTATCAATCTTTTCATATTATAGCGTTTAAATGACCGTTTCGAACTCTTTCAGGAAACGCACGTCGTTCTCGAAGTAATGGCGAAGGTCGTTGACCTGCCACTTGAGCATTGCGATGCGCTCGATACCCATTCCGAAAGCGAAGCCGCTGTAGACCTCAGGATCGATGCCGTTGGCCACGAGCACGTTCGGGTCGACCATGCCGCAGCCCAGGATTTCCAGCCAGCCTGTGCCCTTGCAGATGCTGCAGCCCTTGCCCTTGCAGATGTTGCAGCTTACGTCCACCTCGGCGCTGGGCTCTGTGAAGGGGAAGTAGCTGGGACGCATACGGATCTTGGTGTCAGCACCGAACATTTCCTGTGCAAAGAGAAGGATTGACTGCTTGAGGTCGGCGAAAGACACGTTCTTGTCGATGTAGAGACCTTCGACCTGGTGGAAGATGCAGTGTGCACGGGCGCTGATGGCTTCGTTGCGGAACACGCGGCCTGGGCATACCACACGGATTGGAAGAGACTGGTTCTCCATAGTGCGGACCTGAACTGAAGAAGTGTGGGTGCGCAGAAGGATGTTGTTGGCAGTCTGGTTGTTGATGAAGAATGTGTCCTGCATATCGCGGGCAGGGTGCTCGGGAGGGAAGTTGAGCGCGCTGAACACGTGCCAGTCGTCTTCGATCTCCGGACCCTCGGCCACTGAATAGCCGAACTTCTTGAATATCGAGAGGATTTCCTCGCGTACTATGGAAATGGGATGACGGGCGCCCATAGGCATACGGTCACCGGGCATAGTGAGGTCTTCAGCAGAATTTTGCGGACCTTCCTGGCTCTCCACGGCTGCCCTGAGGGCTTCCATCTTGGCGAGCATATTGTTCTTGAGGGTGTTCAGCTTCTGGCCGTAAAGCCTCTTCTGATCTGCCTGGACGGTGCGGAACTCTTCGAAAAGCCTGGTGATTTCGCCTTTCTTGCCGAGCATTTTAACCCTTATCTCTTCTACCTGCTGCTGTGAGGCGGCCTTCAGCTCGTCTATCTGCTTCTGAAGCTCCTCGATAATCTTGTCGTCAATCATTCTCACAAGTTTCGCAAGAATTTATTTGTTTACTTTTCGAACGTTGGAGGGCTTGCGAAACTTCTCCCCCTCGCTCTTTTTCTTACGTGTCCCCATTCCTAAATCCCTTCCCTCGGGGAAGGGACTTGCCCTTCGCCCTTCGGGCTCTAACAATGGAGTGAGCTGCAAATGTAACAATATTCCGCGGAAATCGTTACAGATAGCTTTCTTTATCCTTGACGGCGAGGTCGACGAGGATTTCCTTGACCGCGGCGTCGTCGCGGGGGCATATCATCAGAGCGTCTTTCGTATCTATCACAAGATAATCTTTCAATCCCTTCACGACAACGAGCTTGCCGTTGTCAGCCTCGAACACTATGCTGCCGCCGACTTTTTTCAGTATGACATTGGCAGCCTGCACGGCGTTGGCCTGGGCATCGCTCTTGGGAACCTGTTCGTAGAGCGACTGCCAGGTTCCGAGGTCAGACCATCCGAACAGGCCTTCGAAGACGTGCGCCTTCCTGGTCTTCTCCATCACTCCGTAGTCGATCGAGATGGTGGTGCTGTCCTCATAGACCTTCTTGATGAATGCAGGCTCGGCATCGGTATCGTAGATACCCTCTCCCGCCGAGAACAGGCTCGCCACGTTGGGAAGGCAGTTCTCGAGCTCGCTCCTGATGGTCTTCAGATTCCAGATAAATATGCCGGAGTTCCACAGGAATTCGCCGGACTCGAGGAACACCTTTGCCAGCTCGGCGTCAGGCTTCTCGGTGAAAGTCTTGACAGCGTAGGCCTTGTGGCCTTCGAATTCGAAGCCGCGCTTCTTGTTCGCCTGGATATAGCCATAGTTTACATTAGGGCTTGTGGGCTTGATGCCGACAGTGAACAACTCGTCATTCGTAGAAGCATAATTCATCACCGTGGATATGGTGTCCACGAACATCACCTCGTCGGCTATATAATGGTCCGAAGGACTCACCACTACCGTGGCGTCCGGATGACGGCTGATAAGCTTGTATGTCGCATATGCTATGCAGGGAGCGGTATTGCGCTTATAGGGCTCGTAGAGAACATTCTCGGGCTTGATGTCCGGCAGCTGCTGTTCGATCAGATCCTTGTATTTCGCCGCAGTGACTATCAATATGTTCTTGCGCGGGACAATCTTGGCAAAGCGGTCCACAGTCATCTGCAGGAAGGTCTTTCCAACCCCGAGGATATCCAGGAACTGCTTGGGCATCTCATTCCTGCTTACAGGCCAGAAGCGGCTTCCGACGCCTCCGGCCATAATTACGGCATAATATTTATCGTTCATAATATACTGTTTGAATCTTTTGCTGTATTACAAATTCCATCCGTCCGTATTCTTGTTCTTCTCAACCACAGTCTCGACGGCGTCGTCAAGGTTGTGGAAGAAGTCGAATCCGGTGAGAGCCTCTATCTCGTCCACGGACTTCACATAGCTGCTGACCTTGCCGCTGACGTTCTTGTTCTCCATCCAGAATCCGATGGCGCTGTAGCCGCCGTTGGCGCTGCTTGAAGCCTTGTATTTCAGGCAGACCTTGTAGTAGGCCTTAGGCACAGCGACCGGAGCGCCGATGTTGTCCTGGATATAGTTGACCGTCTGGTCTTCGGCTGTCGTCACCACGCAGCCCGTCACCACGTAGACCGTGTCGCAGTTGCGGGCCACGACACGCAGGTCGTTCTCCAAAGTCTCCCAGAGGCCTGAGTTCATTCCTTCGTCCTGGGGAGTTATGTTGGTGGCATAGAATGTCTGTTCGTTAGCCTCCTTGTTCACAAGGCGGTCGGCAGAAGGAAGCTGGTGGCCTCGGCTGTAGCCGGACCAGGCCTTGAAGAGGCGTGCCTGGTCGCGCTCAGGAACCTTCGGGTCGTATGCCCACGCGTCGGTACGGGAAACTCCGCTGAGCACGCTTGCATACAGGGGATATGCCACCCAGTAGGCCACTTTGTAGCGGGCGTCGTAGTATGCAGAATAGTTGTGGACTTTCTTGCCGTCCAGCTCATATTCGTGGGTAATGAACACCACGCTGTCCTGCGTCTTTACTGCAGGAAGTTCCATCCGGACGGGAACCTTGTCGGAAACCAGCGGCTGGAACGGCAGCTGGGTGAGGGTGAACACAAGTTCCTTCTGCGCCACTGCGGCAGTTGTCTTGAAGGTGACCTTTGCTACCCTTCTGTCGGTGGTGCTTGGATTGTCGCCGAAAGACAGAATGACATCCGAGGCGCCTTTCCCTGAAGTCTTGGAGAGCGTGAAGCCCTCTTTGTCGCAGCTGGCCGTCCAGTCTACGTCGCCAAGCACCTGGATGGTGTAGCTGCCCTTGTCACCGTTGTGGGTATATTCAGAATAGAACAGAGAGAACGTGCCGGCGCCGGCAAAACGCTCTCCAGTGAGGCCGGCATAGTCACTGGCCTTGGCGATGCAGAGTTGCATACGCTCGCCATAGACGCTGCCGATGCCCTTGAGGGTACCGCTGCCCGTGGGAACCTTCTCCTTTCCGAACGTGGCGTACTTGCTGGTGAAGATGTCGAACACCTCACCGTTCTTTCCCTCCATTATGATCGAGGTGTGGGCGTCGTTCATCACGAAGGTCTTGCCTATTTCAGAGCTCTGCACCTGGACGTCCTTCACTGCCACGTACATCGATTCATACTTGTTGGTAAGAAACTCTGCAGCGGTAATTTCAACGGGCTCCAGGGCCTTCTCGCCCACCTTCGAGATTCCGGCCATCTTGATGCCGTTCAGCTGGACGGGACCCTTCTGGTAGCGGCTCAGTTCCTGTCCTTTGGGAACTATGACCTTCACTTCGTCACCAGGCTTGAAAGTGGTATTGTTGTTGTCGCAGTAAAGCATTATTCCGGCCGTACCGTCACTTATGACCATAGCCTTGACGGTAGTATAGTTGTCCAAGCCATCCTGCCGGTAGTCGCTTATCACACTGCCCTGGATGATGTATCTTTCAGTGGTATTGTACTTGTCGTTCTTCTGACCGTCGTCATAGAGCTTGCGCAACTGGGATATCGTGATGGTACCGTCTATGGGAGTGGGCGGCTCTTCGGGCTTGCCTGAATCCTGCTTAACCGTGAGGGTGACTGGCGTGCCGCTCCAGGAGAAGGTTACAACGCCGGTGCGGACATCTTCCTTGCTCTCGGCCACAGCGACCTTTACGGAGCCGTTCTCAAGTCCTGATGCGGGAGAAACTGTAATCCAGGGCACGTTCGAGGCCGCAGTCCAACTCGTATTCGAAGACACCGATACATCGATTGTCCTGCCCGCAGCTTCTACGGATACTGAAGGAAAACTGATGCTCAGATAAGGGCTGGGTTCAGGCTCCTTGCAGGAAAAAGATGCCAGCAGGGAAAGCAGCACAGTTAGCAAACCAATGACTTTTTTCATATGAAAATCCTTTAGTGGACAATACCTATACAGATTCTAACAAATATACAAAAAAGGGCGCAGACCTCAAAGAAGTCCGCGCCCTCCAATAATCAAATATTATACCTGTATTTAGTCTTCGGGGGTGTCTTCCACTTTGACATTCTTGATTTCCCAGGTACCGCAAGATTCTGTAGAGCTCTTGTAGACAAAAGCCACTTTCACATCGCTCTTGCTGGCAACACTTGAAAGGTCAAGAGTAGTGGTCACGAAAGTCCAGCTATTGCCAGGAAGAAGCTTGTCTTCCGGAATAGTGATTTCAATGGTCTCTTCGCCGCAGATTGCAACAACCTTGCACTGATCCTTATAGGCATTCTCAGCAAACTTGTTGGCTGCCTGGTCGAAGGTAAGAGTGATTGCAGTAGCTTCAGAAAGATCCATCGACGGAGAGATGAGCCAGCTCTCAGACTCGTATGCAGTTCCGTTTACGAAGGCTGATGCTTTCATTCCATATTTGCTGTCGAAAGTCCATATGTATTCAAGATCATCGTGAATCAGGGCATTTTCTACTGTGAAAGCACCAGGGCCCTCTGCGAAGGGCTCGTCAAGATAAACTGTAAGCTCGGGCTCGGGTTCGGGCTCTACAGCGGGAACGTGTGATACATACCAGGTAGGATCAGCCTCGATAAGGTCTTTGTAGGTCTTCTTGGCCGCCACGATGGTGAGTTCGTCGCCTTCCTGTACGCCGAGGGTGCCGAACTTGCCTTTCTCACCGTTGAGTCCGGTCAGCACACCGTATACGTATACACTTCCGGTCTCATCCACGAGGTCAAAGTTGCCATAGGTTGCGAGGTCGAACTTCTTGGTAACGCCGCCTTCGGTCTTGCCTTCGCCGTTGGTTACGACACCGGTGATGCGGTACCATACATCAGCTGCGTCTTCTGCTGCGTTGAACTCGGCGATGGTGACAGTCTCTACGGGATAGAAGCTCTCGAGATAGCCGACGAGCTCGTTCTTGCCCTGGTAAGAAGTCTTGTAACCTACGATGGTCACAACGTCGCCTTCTTCGATGATGCCAGATAGGTCGGTAGATCCGCCCGGTTCAGCTGCGATGTTGTATGCATAGATCTCGCCTGAGAAGTCCTTGATGTTGAAGCGGCCTTTTGCAAGGTTGTTGACGCTTGAAACATAACCCTGGACACGGTAGAGAACATTGGGATCGTCTGATGCAGCATCGACTTCACCGACAGTTGCGGGAGTGATGGCTCCGTTCTGGCTTACGGTAACTGTAGCGGTATACTCGTTGCCGTTGTAGTTGGTCTTGAAGAGGATGTCAGCGCTGCGGTTGCTTGCAGGGTTCTCGGCTACGTTCACGGTATAGGTGGTAATGTCGCCGTCAACCTTTGAAACCACGAGACCGAGCCAGCTCTGAGCCTCAGCAGGAACAGAGAATGCGATGCCGTCGCCGAGGCAGAGGATGCCGGTTTCGAATGAACCGCCTTCCTGAGGCATCTCGACTTTATCTTCGGTCTGGAGAACGAGAGGTTCTACCGGGGGCTCGCCCATCTCTACGAGGTAAGGAAGAAGACCGCCAGCCTGAGGAGCGTCATATACGCCCATTGAAGAGTAACCTGTGCTGAACTGCATCCATTTGCCGTTGGCATTGGTTACATAGAATTCATAGTCACCGGTCTGCTCTACTGTCCATACTGCACCTGAAGCAGGCATCTCTGCAGCGACGTTGCAGCTGGTGTAGGTTCCTGACAAATAATAGTAACGGCCTGAAGCGTCCTGGATGGTGAAACCGCCGTCAACCTTCTTGAAGGTGAAAGCGTTTGCAGCTGAGCTAGAGAGCTCGCTACCGCTTACAATGGCATCTGTTGAGTACAGATAGCCGTAAGAGCTTCCATCGGGAACAGGAAGGGAGACAATCCACTTGCCGTCGTTGTTGAACATAATCCAGTAATCACCTTCCTTGAATTCGTCATACTTGGGTTTAAGCGAAGGGTCGCCGGGCTGGAATACACTGATATACTGGGTTTCGTTGCCGCTGGTGATCTTGAGTTCCAGGGAATGGTCGTTAGCAGAAGGACCTGCCGTGAAAGTGACGGTGGTCTTGCCGGCTGAGCCGCTGGTGGGGCTTATTGTGAGCCAGTCAGCGTCGAAGGCCTCGAATGCCCACGGGCCGTTAGTCGTTAGCTCGATGCTCTGGCTGCCGCCGTTCATTTCAAGTCCTATGAACGACTTGGAAACCTCTATGCCGTTGAGCTTGATAATCTCATCTGTAGTACACCCCGTGAAGAGGGTTGCGATGACTAATGCTGCCGAGAGTAAGAAATATCTTGTTTTCATCTTAGTTGAGCATTATTAGTTGAACAAATATTTGACACCGATCTGTGCAGACCATACCTGGCCGATATTGTGGACATATTTCCAAATTTCGGTATTGCCTGAAACTGCAGCGGGAGTAGACATTACAGGAATACCGTCGCTGCCGACTCCTTCAACCTTGAGGATACGGCCGAAGTTGAGATCGGGATTCATCTGCTTGCTTACGCCCCAGTTGCTGTTGAACATATTGAGGATGTTGTTGACATCGAGGTTGAGCTGCAGAACATTCTTGGTATTGCCTATGCGAACCACGAAGTCGTGTGCATAGTGGAAGTCGAGACGGTGTACCCAGGGAGAGTAAACGCTGTAGGCTTCCGCATATTTACCCATATTCTTTGAAAGGTATGCATCCTTCTTTGCATAAGCGAAGAAGCGGCTTGCATCATCGGCAGAAGCGAACTTCACCTGACCCTGCTGGTAATCGTTCTCAGTCGGGATGTATATTGCATCGTAGGGAGAGAGGTCGCCGTTAAGGTCGTTGGTGTACATATAAGAGTAGTTGTAACCACCGCGCCAAGCCTCGTAGAACAGACTGTAGTGATTGTTGGCCTTGTCATTATATGTGAGGTTCACGTAGTAACGGTCAGGAGTGACATACTCGGAATTGTGGAGTGCCGGGTTGTTGGGACCGTAAACAGTAGGAATATACGTGAATGCTGATGAAGCGTCGCTGCCGGGCATACCGGTAAGTTCTTTCTGGATTGTGTGGGTATAGGCAGCCATAATGTTGAGACCATCCACCGGAGTGGCGTTGATCTGGAAGCTTCCGATAAGGCCATAACCCTTATGGGTGTTCTGCAGCACATATGCAGATGTTCCGGTATATGTGTAGTCTGTCGGGAAGATCGGGCGGTTGTCGGCGCCGTTGAGACGGGCGAATCCTGCTATCGGTTTCTGGTTGATATCCTGGATATAGACTGCGTTCACGTTCTTGTTGAGAATACCCTCTGCGCTGATGCTGAACGGGAATGAGAACGGAAGGTTGTAGTCCACTGCGAAAGATGTCTTCCATATCTGCGGCATATTGAACTTGGGATCGACTGCTGCAACACTTGATTTGCCGGTTCCCTTGTCGGGTGTGATAGTGGTCGGGAACCTTTCAGGATTGAGACCGTTCAAGTATTTAAGCAGTTCGTCTTTGTCAGTGATAAATTTGCCGTTGAAAGCATTGAGGATTTCCTCTGTACCTGCAAGTCCGTCTTTTGCCCATACAGTTGCCTGATTCTGATACATACCTGCATTGGAAGGCATATTTGTGAAGAACACGAGAGGCAGACGGCCTGTGAACAGACCGGTACCACCGCGCAACTTGAGGTCACCGTTGCCAAGCACGTCATAGGTGAAACCGAGACGGGGAGAAGCCTGGATCTTGGGGGTGGGCCAAATGCCTGTATCTACATGGAATCCATTATAATCAAGATTGTACAAAGCATTGTTGCGGATGACGTCCCTCTTGTCATAGATGATGGTCTCGAGACGGACACCTGCGGTAAGTTTCAGTTTTGCAGTGGGATTCCATTCATCCTGCACATAAACGGCCGGCTTGTGATAGCGCACGCGGGCTCCCGGAGCTTCTTCACCATTAAAACCGTATGTAAGGTTTACAAGCTCGGGAGTTGCCTGATTCAGGAAATCGTCAAGTGAATAATAACGGTAATAACCAGTACCGTTACGCATATAGACGTTGTCCACCATCTGGTAATCATATGCTACACCAGCTGTCAGTTTGTGATAACCGAAGTAGTAGATGATATCGTCCTTTGCAGTGATGCTGCGGTTGTGGTAGCCGTTATGCCAGGTGAAGAGCTCATATCCGAGGGACATGTAAGGAGTAGTAGTACCTGTGCCGTCCATGATGTCCACGAAGGGGAAAGGCTGCGACGGAGAACCGCGCCTGGTGTCAAGGATGGAATAGGTCACAAGCAGCTGGTTCGACAGGTTGTTGTTGAAACGGCTGTTCAAGTCGAACGAGAAGGTGTTGGCAACGTTGTCGGATGAGTATGTAGCGTTCGAGAACGACATAGCATACTGGGACAGACGGCCGAATACAGGACGGGCAGGCCTCGGGTCCATTGAAGTTGCATTGGTGGGAGCCCAATACCTGTTGAGAGTATAGTTGTAGCGGACTGCGAGATGATGTTTCGAAGTGATGTTCCAGTCGAGACGGGCAAGAGCCTTGGTGTCACCTTCCTGTCCTGAATAGTCGTCGTAAGAACCTACATCATATCCATATTTGTCCATAACATATTTCTGGACTCTCTGCATGTCGGCCACGGTAGTGCGGGAAATGTATGCATCAGGATTTGCAACTCCGTTGGTTGAAGGACGCCAGCTGGTAATCTGGGTAGGAGTGGTGGCCTTCTCGAAGTTCACGAAGAAGAAGAGTTTGTTCTTCACGATCGGGCCGCCGAGTGTGAAACCGTAAGTGGTGTTGCGGTCGCGGTCGCGGGCTGTCGGAATGGTTTCGCCTGCAACTACGTCACCACGCATATTCTCGTTGCGATGGTAGATGTAGGCTGTTCCCTTGAGAGTGTTGGTACCTGACTTGGTGATGGCGTTCACGGCGCCGCCGACGAAGTTGGTCTGACGTACGTCAAAGGGAGAAACCACGATCTGCATCTCTTCGATGGCATCGATTGAGATAGGGTTGCCGCCGCCCGGGAGAGCGTCTGAAAGACCGAAGTTGTTGTTGAAGCTGGCACCGTCGACAGTGAAGCTTGAAGTACGGCCGTCACTACCGGCGATACTCATTCCTTTACCACCGTAAGGAGAAACCTTGGTGACTTCAGTGAGGCTGCGGTTCACGTTAGGCAGAGCAACCAGCTGATCGTTGTTGACGTTGGTCACGGCACCGGTCTTTTCAGTTGCAAATTTTGAAGAAGCAGTGGCGATCACGACAGACTCTCCGAGAGTGAGAGACTCTTCTTTCAGGGTAGCGTTGAGTGCATAAGTCTCAGCGAGCTGAAGGGTGATGCCTGTGTATGTAGCAGTCTGGTAGCCGAGGCTTGAAACCTCAACGTTGTAAGGGCCGCCCGGACGCATACCGTTGATCGTGAAACGACCCTGGGCGTTGGTAGCTGCCCCATAGACAGTTCCCGAAGGTTCGTGGGTCGCGATGACGGCTGCTCCGATGACCGGTTCGCCGTTCTCGTCAACGATAGAACCGCCGAGAGACGAATTGGTTACCTGCGCAAAGGCGGATGCCGTCACGAAGATGGCTGCCAATGTTGCAAGCAAGCATTTAATAGCTTTTTTCATAGATAGTTATTTAGTTGAAATTTGAAATTTTTCCGGCTCAAAAATATAAATATTTTTCATCTTTGGTTGAACAACAAGAAACTTATTATCAACATTCCTCCATTATTTAGTAATATTGTAGAAGAAAACCCCGAAAACATGAAAAACCTCGTCACAGATACGTTCGAAACGGCTTCCGGAAAGAAACTGGAAATCACCTTCATAGTCCACGCCAGCCTGAAATTCCGGTTTGGAGACAGAGTCATCTACGTCGACCCTGCTTCAAGCCTGGCAGACTACAGCGACTGCGAGAAAGCCGACTTCATCTTCTTCACCCACCACCACAGCGACCACTTCGACCTGAAGGCGCTGGAGGACCTTGCCACGGAAGACACCACCATCGTCTGCACCAAGACCGTTGCCGGGGAAATACCGGACAGGGACGACAGGGACATCGAGATTATGCAGAACGGGGATTCGCTCAATTTCCGAAAGGGATTTTCCGTGGAAGCCGTTCCGGCCTACAACTATGTTTCCAGGGAGCATTTCCATCCTGCCGGACGTGACAACGGCTATATCCTGAGTTTCGACGGACTGAAAGTCTACGTCGCCGGCGACCTGGAGGACGTTCCCGCCATCCACAATCTTCCCGAAAAGAACATCGACATAGCGTTCCTGCCCGTGAACCAGCCGTTCACGATGACCGTAAGGCAGGCCGTCAATGCCGCAAAGATCATCAAGCCTAAGATTTTCTATCCTTACCATTACGGTCAGGTCGAAGAGGTGACTGACCTGCAGCAGCTGTGCGCAGACCTGGAGGGTTCAGGAATAGAAGTTAGGCTTAGGGAAATGCCTTAAGGTTCGGGCAAAACGTCATCAGCTGACTGGACGATGAACAGGTTGCGTTCGAGGGTAGCCGTCTTGACCGGCACAGTGGCCCTGCGGACTTTTGCACCGCCGTTTTCTTCAATCTGAATCTTGACCGTGGCAACGCCCAGTCCAATGTCGGGGGTGACAGTCAGCCACGAAGCGCCCGCGCTGCTGAGGTCGAACGACCAGTTCACTTCGGTGTTGACCACGAGGGACAGTTCCTGTGCGTTTTTGTTGACCAGCAGGGTGTCCTGGCTCAAAGTCAGCGTAGGGAGTATGTATTTTTCGCACGATGACAGGCCTGCTGAAGCTGCAATCACAGCTGCGGCGGCCAAAACAGCCATCAATACTTTCCTGGTGCGTCCCATACCGGCAGAATTTTTGCAAAGATATCATTTAATATCTTAACTTTGCTCTGTTGAACCAAACATTATTGCAGTGACATTCAAACGCATCTTCATCCTCGTCTTCGCAGCTGCGGCCCTGTTGCTCAGCTCCTGCGCAGACTATGATACCAGCACCAACATCTACCCTTCACTGGCCGAAATAGGTCCGGAAGGAGGAGTTGTTACAACCACTTTCGTTTCGAATGCCAAATGGACTGCATCAAGTGAAGATGAAGGCATCACGTTCACTCCTGAATCAGGAATTGCAGGCACCTGGACAATCTCAGTCACAGTGCCGCCTTCTACTCTCGATGTGGAGAGGACCTGGAAGGTGAAACTTTATGCCAAGTACGGCAGCGACGGGTCCACCAGATACCTGATTATCACCCAGCACCCGGCAAAGTAACACTTAGAGAAGTGTCTTGCAGAGCTCGACAGCATCGAGCAGCTCCCAGCCGAAGAACTGAACTTCTTCGGTTATTTTTTTACCTGCTCGGACCATTTCCACAGGCGCCTTGTAGGGAGTGCGTCCGAAATGGCCGTATGCCGCAGTCGGAAGGAAGATGGGTTTGCGCAGGCCGAACTTCTCGATTATGGCTGCGGGCCGCAGGTCGAACATCTTGCCGATGCACTCCGCAAGTTCGCTGTCGTCCAGACGGGAATGGCTCTTGCCGAAGGTGTTTACGAAGATGCTCACAGGCTCCGCAATGCCGATGGCATATGATATCTGCACCATAATCTCGTCGCTGACACCGGCTGCCACCATATTCTTGGCGATGTACCTCGCTGCATAGGCGGCGCTGCGGTCCACTTTGCTGGCATCCTTGCCGCTGAAGGCTCCGCCGCCGTGTGCGCTGCGTCCGCCATAGGTGTCCACCACGATCTTGCGCCCTGTCAGACCGGTGTCGCCGTGAGGGCCTCCGATGACGAATTTACCCGTTGGATTTACGTGAAGTATCAAGTCATCGTCAAAGAGTGCAGCAATCTTTTCTCCCACGCAGTTCTTGATGCGCGGAATCAGGATGTTGCGCACATCCTCGGTGATGCGGCGCTGCATCGCCTTCTCCTCGTCGAACTCGTCGTGCTGGGTGGAGAGGACGAATGTATGCACGCGCACTGCGTTGCCGTCGGGATCGTATTCGATGGTGAACTGACTCTTGGCATCAGGCCTCAGGTAAGGCATCGGGCTGGGATTCTCGCGGCGGATGTCGGCCAGGATCATCAGAGCGGTATGTGCTAAGGTCACCGGCAGCGGCATATACTCAGGGGTCTCGTTGCAGGCGCAGCCGAACATTATGCCCTGGTCGCCGGCGCCCT
>JAFROX010000001.1 GCA_017429475.1 Bacteroidales bacterium | reverse complement strand
TTGGCTCTGCCTCCGTCGCCCTTGAGATACTTGGCCCATTGCTCCTCGGTGAGAATCTTCTCCAGGACCTTGTCGATATAGTCTCCCCACTTGTCGGAAGTTCTCAGGTACTGGCTTGAAGTGGCCGGAACTCCTGACTTGGAGAGTTTCTCGACATCTGCATAATATTGGGTGTAGGCGTGCTGGTACAGAGTGTCTATCATAAAGACCTGGGCGACATCAAGTTCAAGCTCCCTTTCCATCTGGTCTGCCATCTTGGCCGCGAGTTCCATCGGGTCGGGCAATTCTGAAGTCTGGCCCTGCTGGGCAGCCGCATTGAGGCTTACTGTCATAGCGGCAACGGTCGCAAGAATTAAAATGAATTTATGCATCGTAGGGTTTTTCTTATATTTGCCAAATACAAAGTTATAAAAATTGACTTTCTCAAAAATATTGCCAGTATGAAAAAAGCCTTATCCCTTTCAGCCCTCGTGGCTGTCTGCCTCCTGGCCAGCATAAGCACATCTGATGCCTGCACCAATGTCATTGTGACAAAAGGAGCCTCCGTGGACGGTTCAATGATGGTCACCTATGCTGCCGACAGCCATCAGCTCTACGGTGTGCTGTATTACCACCCCGCCGCAGACTGGCCCGCTGGCGCGAAACTCAATGTCCGCAGCTGGGATGAAGGCACTTTCCTCGGTACTATCGACCAGATACCCCACACCTACCAGACCGTGGGCAATATGAACCAGTATCAGCTCACCATCACCGAAACCACTTTCGGCGGCCGTTCCGGCCTTGAGAACGAGGGCGGCATAGACTACGGCTCGCTGATCTACATAACCCTTCAGAGAGCCCGCACCGCCCGCGAGGCCATTGCCGTGATGGATGCCCTGACACAGCAGTACGGCTATGTGAGCGAAGGCGAGTCATTCTCGATTGCCGACACCAACGAGGCCTGGATAATGGAAATGGTGGGCAAGGGTGCCGAAAAGGGCACCGTATGGGTGGCACGCCGCATACCTGACGGCTATATCTGCGCCCACGCAAACCAGGCACGTATCCATACATTCCCCCAGAACGACCCTGAGAACTGCCTCTATTCGAAGGATGTGATTTCTTTCGCCCGCAGCAAAGGGTTCTTCAGCGGCAGCGACAAGGACTTCAGTTTCTGCGATGCATACTGCCCTATAGATTTCGGCGGTGCCAGAGCCTGCGAGGCCAGGGTTTGGTCGGCATTCAACATCCTCTGCGACGGAGTCTTCAGCTGGATCGACGACAGCGGCAAGAGCCACGTGGCCAAGGCCGACGACTATCTCGACTTCGCTATGGGACACAACCTGCAGCACAAGATGCCGCTTTTTGTGAAACCGGCAGGCAAAGTCAGCGTGAGAGCTCTTTCAGACGTGATGCGCGACCACTATGAGGGCACTCCGATGGATATGACCCAGGATGTCGGTGCAGGTCCGAACCATCTTCCTTACAGGTGGCGTCCGATGAGTTTCAGCGTGGACGGGAAGTCTTATGTCCACGAACGTGCAATAGCCACCCAGCAGACCGGATTCTGGCTGCTCTGCCAGTCACGCGGCTGGCTGCCCGACGAAATCGGCGGCATCCAGTGGTTCGGAGTGGACGATGCCGGCACGTCGGCGCTTTCACCTATGTATACCAACATCACCGCAGTGCCCGAGTGTTTCCGTGAAGGCAACGGCAGCTTCATAGAATATTCTCCCACTTCAGCTTTCTGGCAGGTGAACAAAGTCACCCACTTCGCATATCTGATGTATGACCGCGTGGCTCCCGTAATCCTGAAAGAGGTGGAGAAACACGAGAATATGTGCCTTGACGTGGTGAAAGTGGCCGACCAGATGGCTCTCCAGCTTCTCAACGCCGGCAAGCGCCCTGAGGCCCTCTCTGTCCTGACGGAGGTCAGCTGCGGCCTTGCCCAGAGGATGATGACCCGCTGGCAGCAGCTGGAGAACGAACTGCTGGTGAAGTTTACCGACGGCAATGTCAAAGTCCAGAACCCTGACGGCAGCTATAAGCTGGAGACCGAGGATATGGACATCCCGGCAAGCCCCGAACATCCAGATTTCCCCGAGCGCTGGCTGCGGGGCATAGTGCAGGATCACGGGGACATACTTGAAGTGAAATAAAAACGTATGCTATGAAAAAGATATTTGCAGTCCTGTGCGTGGCGATGCTTCTCTGTGCCTGCACTGACGACAAGGCACAGCAGGCGGCAGAAGGCTTCCTTGCAAGCTATCTGATGCTTGACTATGAGAATGCCCTGACCTACTGCAACGATGCGGTTGCCGCTACCGTGCGTGCGGCTTCCGACAACTGGCAGGCGCTGGACACCACGCTGCTCAATTCTGTGAAAGAAGCGGCGGCGGGTACCCGTTTCGAAATCGTTTCGGTAGATACCGAGACCGAGAAGGGCAAGGCCAGCGTAAAATATCTGTTGTATCCTATGGGGAGCGAGCAGGGAAGCGAAATGAATATGTCCCTGACCAAAGAGGGCGGAAAATGGCTCGTAAGCGGGCTTGAGTAGTCAGACGTCCCTTTCGCTGAGTTTGAGTGCCAGAAGGCTGAGGTAAGTTCTGGCCTGGCTGTCGGGCAGGATGCCGAGTGCATCAACTGCCGTTTCGCTTTCGCTGCGCAGCACTTCCTGTGCGCCTTCGATGCCTTTCCTGTTCTTCACGAATGCGGAGACTTCCTCCACCTTGCCGTCGCGTACCATCTGCAGTACTGCGGCTTTTTCATCTTCGTCGGCTGATTTGAAGGCTTCCAGAAGCGGAAGAGTTATCTTCCTTTCGCGGATGTCCTGTCCGGAAGGCTTGCCTGTGACGTCTGAAGGATGATAGTCGAGAATGTCGTCCCTCATCTGGAAGGCGAGGCCGAGATGGAGGGCATAGCTGTCGAGGGCTTTGAGTGTCGCTTCGCTGGCACCTGCACTGTACGCTCCGCAGAAAATGGCCGTGCGGAAAAGGCTTGCTGTCTTTTTGGAGATTATGGACACATAGCCTTCGAAGTCCGTCTCCATCGACTCGGACTTCTCCATCTGGAGGACTTCGCCTCGGGTGAGGTCGGCAAGGCAGTTCGAGAATATGTTCAGGATGCGTTTGTCGCAATTGTTCACCAGCACGTCAGTGGCCTTGGCCAGCCAGTAGTCGCCGATGAGCACGGCATCCTTGGGGGTGTAGAGCGCTCCGACGGTGGCTTTGCCTCGGCGGGTGTCAGCCTGGTCCACCACATCGTCGTGGAGCAGGGTGGCGGTGTGAAGCAGTTCCATAGCCACTGCGCACGGAACCGCCATTAAACAACTTCCGCCGCACGCTCTCGATGCCAGAAGGCAGAGCATGGGGCGGATTTGTTTGCCTGTGTTTGACAGGATGTAACGGTTGATCGAGTCGAGGAGTTCTATGTCCGAAGCCAGTGTTGCGCTCAGATCTTTCTGATAACGCAGCCAGTCTTCGCCCAGGAACCCTTTGATCTCGTCATTCATTGCCGCATCAGAACATCAGGGCGATAGAGATCTCAAGGCCTGCAGCAGTATCGCGGGATACGTTCGTCGCGTTGTCTATATACTGCTTGGCGTTGACCACCTGGCCGAAGTTCCATACATACTGGGCTGTAATCTGGAATTTGCGCATAAGCTCGATGCCGCCGCCGATGCCGAGGCCATAAGAGAACCTGCTGGGATCGCTGGTAATGTTCTTGAGGAACTGTTTTGCAGGTTCGCTGGTGTCTTTCGCCTCCCTGAGAGTGTTGC
Organism: Bacteroidales bacterium; assembly: GCA_017429475.1. Taxonomy (GTDB): domain Bacteria; phylum Bacteroidota; class Bacteroidia; order Bacteroidales; family UBA932; genus Equibacterium. Next base: position 432,470 of record JAFROX010000001.1, on the reverse strand, counting down.
GGATGTTGTATCCGATATAAGGGCTCAGCTGCACGAAAGGACGCAGGGCGACCAGGTCGATGCCCCACTGTACGTTGACGGGAACTTCGAGGTAGTTCAGTGACCAGGTGTTGTTCTCTCCGAAGGAATTACCCTTGTTTGAGAGGAACCTGAATTCGGGCTGAAGGGTGAAACCTGCCATTTCTTCGGTCTGATAACCGATGCCGGCGTGGAAACCGGAAAAGTTCCTGGCTCCGATGGCAAGCGCCTGGGCCTGGTCCTTGATGGACTGTGTCAGGTCGAGATGGGTATAGTTGAAACCGGCTTTTACTACGATGCCTTCAGCATTGGCGTTGAAACATACGGCTGAAACTATCAGAACCGCAATGGAAAGAATCAGTTTTTTCATTACAGCAGTGATTTGAGTTTGTCTTCTATTTCCTGTTTGGGAACAGCTCCCACAAGACGGTCCACGAGTTCTCCGTTCTTGAAGAACAGCAGGGTGGGGATGTTGCGTATAGAATATTTCATAGGAACGCCGTCATTCTCGTCGACGTTGCATTTGCAGATCTTGACCTTGCCTTCGTATTCGGCGGCAAGCTCTTCTACGATGGGGGAAACCCTTCTGCAGGGCCCACACCAAGGTGCCCAGAAATCAACCATCACCGGCATTCCTTCGCCGAGGACAGCTTCGAAATTTGAATCAGAAATGTTAAGTTCCATAATGATAGGGCTTGTTATAATGTTCTGCGAAAGTAGCAATTATTTTGCATATATTTGCCACTTCGTTATATAGGTATAATGTTTTTTTCCGTGAGATCATACATCGTTGCAGTCGTACTCAGCATTGCGACTGCCCTTCAATTATCAGGCCAGGAGGCCCCTTTGCGCCTTTCCCTTGAAGAAGCCCAGCAGATGGCCATTGAACGAAACCTGACCCTTCAAAACGCATCCATAGATGTCAAGATAGCGAAAGCCAACAGATGGCAGGCCCTGGCCAGCCTGATGCCGCAGGTCAATGCCAGCGGAACGTACAACGATATGTTCGGCTACAGGATGGACTTCGGAGGAATGTCGATCGCCCTGCCCAGCAGCGCCTCCATGGGTGTCACCGCATCGGTGGCCCTGAGCGGAGCCCAGGTGCTGAATGCGGCCATCAGCAAGATTTCCAAGCAGATGTCGGACATCACCGCACAGCAGACAGAGCAGACGGTGGCAAGCCAGGTTAAGACTCTTTACTATTCCGTGCTTGTCGCTGAACAGACTCTGGCCCTTCTGCACAACAACCTCGACGAGGTGCAGCATCTGTATGATTTCTCGCAGCAGTCTGTGAACGTAGGCGCTTCCGAGCAGGTCAGTGCTGATCAGCTTATGGTGCAGGTGGCCACTGCAAAGACGGCCATAAAGAATTCCGAGAACAGCCTCGAGATGCTCTACAACAGCCTCAGGCTACAGCTCGACCTTGATCCCGATGCGGAGATAGTGCTCACTGACACTCTCGAACAGCTGCTTGACATAGATGCGGGACTGGCTGTGATGAACCAGCAGTTCAATCTCGACAACAACTATAACTACCAGCTTCTGAAAAAGAATGTCGAACTGGCCCGCCAGCAGGTTTCGCTCAACAGGTGGAGTCTCGCTCCGACCGTGAGCCTTGCCTACCAGTTCTCGGCCAAGCATAACTTCGGCGAAGGTATGGATATGACTCCTCCGAACACTATGAACGTGATGGTGAGCGTGCCGATCTTCTCGAGTCTTTCCAACACCAAGAAGATCCAGAGCGCCAAGATGTCATACCAGAAGCAGCTCAACACTCTCGCAGAAACAGAGAACAGCCTGCAGATCCAGTATCGCCAGCTCTGCTACAACCTGCAGAACGCTCACGCGAAGTACGTTGACCAGAAGCAGGCAGTCGAGGTCAACAAGAGGGTCTTCGACAATATCGCCCGCAAATACGAGCAGGGTTATTCCAGTGCCCTTGAGATGACGAATGCCAGCACAACCCTCATTACATCACAGAGTTCTTATGTCCAGGCAATCCTCGAATTCGTGAATGCCCAGGTCGAGCTTGAAAAACTGTTGAACAATTAAATTAAAGACAATAATGAAGAAAGTATCTCTGCTTATGCTTTGCGCGCTCGTGGCGCTGACAGGCTGCAAGCTCAAGACCCAGATTGAAGAAGCGCCCCGTGAAGAGCTTGTTGAGGTAGCCCCGCTTGCACAGACCACCATCGAAAGGGTGCTGTCGCTTTCGACAACCCTCGAAGGTTTTCAGAAGATGGACATCGCTCCGTCGGTGACAGGCCGCATAGAGCATATATATACCGAAGTGGGGACAAGGGTGGCCACAGGAGCCAATCTTGTCAGGATGGATCAGAACCAGTACAATACCACCAAGCTGACTTATGCCAACCTGCAGCAGGAACTGGCTCGTATGGAAGCGCTGGTGGCTACCGGAGCGATCTCGCAGCAGGCCTATGACCAGACCAAGCTGAGTTTCGACCAGACTGCCGAAAGCCTCCGCTTCCTCGAGCAGAACACTTATGTGAAGGCCAAGTTCTCCGGCGTCATCTCAGCCAAGAACTATGAAGACGGCGAGCTTTACAGCGGCCAGGCCATACTGACGCTCACCCAGATCAACGTGCTCAGGGCTCTGGTCAATATCCCCGAGTCATACTATCCACTGGTGCACAAGGGTATGAATGTCGACATCCTCTGCGACATCTTCCCCGGTGAAGTGTTCCCTGCCACCATAGACATCGTTTATCCTACCATAGATCCTTCTTCACACACATTCCAGGTGAGAATCAGGATTCCCAACAGTGGAGAACGCCTGCGTCCCGGAATGTATGCCTACACCAAGCTGGCCCTCGGGCAGGCAGATGCTACCGTGGTTCCTTACCAGTGCGTACAGAAGCTCACCGGTTCGAACGAAAGATATATCTACGTGAACGACAACGGCACGGCCCGCAGGGTGTTCGTGCAGCTCGGAGAGAGGTATGACGACAAGATAGAAATCTTCAGCGATGGCCTCAATTTAGGAGATGAAGTGGTCGTTACCGGAGCGGAAAAGCTCGTGGACGGTGTAAAACTTAAAATCAACAGGTAATGAGCATCTATAAGAAAGCGATAGACAAGCCCGTCACTACGCTGCTGATTTTCGTGGCCGTGATAGTGCTGGGCCTTTACGCGTTCCGGCAGCTGCCTATCGACCAGTTCCCGGAGATGGATCCGCCCTATATCACGGTTATGACCACCTATCCCGGAGCAAGCGCTTCTGAGATAGAGACCAACGTGACAAGGCTTGTGGAGAACAGCCTCAACTCAGTCGACCACCTCAAGGAGATGACTTCCACTTCCAGGGACAATATGTCGATGGTGATGCTGGAGCTCGAATGGGGTACCGACATCGACGAGGTGATGAATGACGTCCGGTCGTTCGTGGATATGCTCAAGGACGCCCTGCCGAGCGGCTGTACCAATCCGTACCTCTTCAAGTTCAGCTCGAGCGCGATGCCAATCATCCAGTATGCCGTAACGGCGAAGGAAAGCTATTCCGGACTGGAAAAGATACTCAACGACGACGTGATTCCGCAACTGAACCGTGTGGACGGAATCGGTAATATCTCGGTTTCAGGTGCTCCTGACAGGTACGTATATGTAGATATCGACCAGAACAAGCTGGATGCTTTCGGAATTCCTCTGGAAAGCGTCAGTTCGGCAATCACTTCGAACAACCTCAACCTGTCTTCAGGTCTCATCAAGATGGACAAGGAGCAATACAACCTTGAGGTGCGCAGTGAGTTCGTGGAGAGCAGCGAGATAGAGAACGTCGTGGTGACCACGACTCCTGCCGGAGCCAAGGTCTTCATCAAGGACATTGCCGCAGTGCGCGATACCATCAAGGACCTTTCCCTCGATTCGAAGGTGAACGGTCAGGAGGCCGTGACGCTGATGATCACCAAGCAGACGGGTGCCAATACTGTTCAGATCTGCCGCGACGTGAACAGGATGATATCAAGGATTCAGCGCAACCTGCCTTCGGACATCAACATCGACGTCGTGTTCGACTCTTCGGAGGAGATCCAGAACTCCATCACTTCGCTTGAGAAATCGATTCTCTATGCATTGCTGTTCGTGGTGCTGGTGGTGTTCATATTCCTCGGCAAATGGAGGGCTACTTTCATCATCGGCCTGACCATCCCCATCGCCCTTATCGTGGCGTTCATCTATCTGGCTCTGACAGGCAGCTCGCTGAACATCATTTCGCTCTGCTCCCTGACGGTTGCCATCGGTATGGTGGTGGACGATGCCATCGTGGTTCTGGAAAATATCTCGAAACATATAGACAGGGGGTCCAGCCCCCGCGAGGCGGCAATCTATGCTACCAACGAGGTCTGGGTGTCTGTTATCGCCACGACCCTCGTAATCGTGGCAGTGTTCGTGCCCCTGACGATGCTTACCGGCATAGCCGGCATCCTCTTCAAGGAATTGGGATGGATTGTTACGATTGTGGTCTGCACATCTACCGTAGTGGCCATCTCGCTTACTCCTATGCTCTGCTCGCAGCTGCTCAAGGCCAAGAAGGTCGAGATCGATGAGACCGGGCACATCAAGGAAGTTTCCGAGAAGAAGACATTTTTCGACAAGACCGTGGGCGCAGCCCTCGATGCCATCGACGGATGGTATGCCAATGTACTGCGTGTCTGCCTGCGCCACAAGGCCCTGACGCTTCTGGGCTTCACAGCATTGTTCGTGGCATCCCTGATTCCTGCCTGCACCGGCCAGATCGGTACGGACTTTATGCAGCCTTCCGACAACGGCCGTATCCGTGTCACCATAGAGCTGCAGAACGGAACGCGAATCGAGCAGACGCTCAAGACAGCCCGCGCCATCGAGGCCAGGGTCAATGAACTTGTGCCTGAGGTCAAGATGGTTTCCACTTCTGCCGGCAGCAACGATGCTTCCGGAACAAGCGCGATGTTCACATCTACAACCAACAACTCCATCCAGATGACTGTGGTCTGCGTGAAGAAATACGAACGTACACGCACTATCGATGAAATAGCCGAAGTTATCCGCCAGGAACTGATGAACTATCCTGAAATCGTAAGATATCAGGTCAATTCGCAAGGTGGTATGGGCGGCGGTGGTACTTCTACCGTCGACGTGGAAATCTATGGATATGACTTCGACGAGACGAATGTGTTGGCAGAAACTGTCAGGAACACCATCATCGAAAAGATTCCTGACGCCAGGAACGTTACCATCAGCCGCGAGAAAGACCGTCCCGAGCTGAACCTTGTGATCGACAAGGAGAAGGCTTCGTCTTTCGGTCTTAACGCCGCTACGATATCGACTTATGTCCGAAACCGCGTTGGAGGTCTGGCATCAGGCTTCCTCAAGGAGGACGGCGAGGAGTATGACATCGTGGTCCGCCTGCGCGAGGATGACCGCAATTCCATCGCCGACATTGCAAACTTGTCCATCCCTACTGCTACAGGCAAGATCATAAAGCTCAGCGAGGTCGCCTCCATCGAGGAATATTTCGCCCCTCCGACCATCGACCGCAAGAGCCGCCAGCGTTATCTGACGGTGAGTGTGATGCCTTTCAACACTTCGCTTGGACAGATGGCAATGGATGTGCAGAATGTCATCAACCAGATAAACGTGCCGGAAGGAATAACGATGTCCATCGGAGGAGACTTCGAGGACCAGCAGGAAATGTTCGGCAATATGATCGCACTTGCACTGCTGATCATCCTGCTTGTATATGTGGTGATGGCTTCCCAGTTCGAGTCGTTCTCCAAACCTGCCATCATTCTGCTGGCCATTCCGTTTGCCATCACCGGTGTGATCCTGGCTCTCTGGATTACCGGTACGACGCTCGATATGATCGCGGCGCTCGGAGTGGTGATGCTCATCGGTATCGTAGTCAAGAACGGTATCGTGCTGGTGGACTATATCAACCTGATGCGTGACCGCGGGCACGAACTCAGCGAGGCTATCGCCCTGTCTGGCCGCTCACGTCTGCGTCCCGTGCTTATGACAGCTATGACCACCGTGCTCGGTATGCTCCCTATGGCACTCAGCCGTGGTGAGGGCAGCGAGATGTGGCATCCCCTGGGTATCGTGGTTATCGGCGGTCTGCTTGTCTCGACTTTCGTGACACTGATTGTCGTGCCTGTCTTCTATGCCGTACTCAGCAAGAACAGCGACCGCAACAAGCAGGAACGCAACCGTCGCAACTTCATCTTTATGCAACTTTCACCTGACGACAAGGAGGATTAGGATATGAAGAGTGTATTCATTGTTTTCAACCAGGCCAATACGGAGCGCGTGGAGTATATGCTCGACGAGCTCAAGATATCGGGTTTCACTCTTTTCGAGCAGGTGCAGGGCCGCGGGACAAAGACCGGCGAACCGCGCCGCGGCACCCATACTTGGCCGGAGATGAACTCTGCCGTGATGGTAGTCATCGAAGACGAGCGTGTCGACGAACTCCTTAAGACTGTCCGCAAGCTCGACAACCGCAACAAGGTCGTCGGCGTACGGGCTTTCGTCTGGAACATCGAGCAGATGGTGTAGTCTTGCGATATTGCTCTCTGATGTTTTTATTATCTTTGCTAACGCCTAAAGGGCAATGTTAGAAAAAGATAACAAACTGATACAATGAAAAAAGTACTGAGTCTTATTGCTATGATGACCCTGGCGCTGACGGCGCTGGAATCTTGCGGACCTGCACGCTATACGCAGAGTGGAACGAATTTGTCTTCTGTCCAGGAGTTTGCCTTCATTGAGCCTTACGCATATATGGTTCTTTATGGTGATGACGGAAAAGGATATTACAATGCAGACGATTCTCGTAAAGCGTCCCAATTGATCACCAGCATCATAGAATCGGAGCGTTTCCCCTTCTCAGACGTGATTTCTGCCGACTATGACGGCGATAATTCAGATATCAGGAAATGGGTGACCAACTTCGATGAAAACACAGCTTCCAGGGCGGACCGTCTCCGCGTGCCCAAGTCTCTCAAGACTCTGGTCAAGAACAGCGGCCACCGATATGGCATCGTCATCTATTCATACGGCTATACCCAGACTGTCCAGGGATATCAGACAGAGAAACTTGAGAAGGCGGCCAGCAGGGTTATAGACAAAGCCATAGAGTCACTGACCGGCATAAGCGGCCTTACCAATCCTTCGAAGAACTATTATGTCAGCGATCCTTACGGTAACTTGATGTACTGCGCAGTGGTAGATGTGGAAGAAGAGCGCGTAGTCAACTTCGTGCGCGAGGTGCCCACCTTTGCCTCACATCCTTTGGAAAGCTCTAATGTGAGCGACCTGCTGCACAAGCTTCTGAAAGATTTTATCCGCTAGATTCTGAATGCCAGATATGCGATGGGCTTGCCTTCGGCGAGCCACATCTGCTCGTAGTATGTCTTGACGCAGAGAATATCGTCGGGATCGGCAGCACGGCCGCTGCCATATATGTCGGAATTGCACTCGAGTATTTCGAGATTCTGCTCCTGCGCCACCTCAATCGAATATTCGTGAAGCAGCACGCTGTCCGTCTTGAGATGGACGATGGCCCCTTTCTTCGTGAAAGAGCGGTAACGGTCGAGGAACAGGGGAGAAGTCAGCCTCTTGCCCGGCTTCTTCGGCTGTGGGTCTGAGAATGTCAGCCATATCTCACTGACTTCGTCCGGCCCGAAAGCCGACTTTATGAAATCTATGCGCGTGCGCAGGAATGCGACATTGTGCAGGTTGTGCTCCGTAGCGTATTTCGCGCCTTTCCAAAGCCTTGCACCCTTGATGTCGATGCCGATGTAGTTGACGTCCGGGTTGCGCTCTGCGAGAGCTACGGTATATTCGCCGCGGCCGCAGCCAAGCTCCAGAACGATCGGGTTGCCATTGTGGAAAACGACTTCGTTCCATCTGCTCTTGACCGGAAAATTGCCGGAAAGCATATCGTCTGACGACGGCTGCAGCAGGCATTCGAAAGTCTCGTTCTCCCGAAACTTTGCAAGTTTGTTCTTACCGCTCATCTTTTCTTCCCTGAAGGACTGTAACTGAAGCCGAGAGAATGCAGACCCGTGTAGCGTTCCGGCCTTGCGCTGATGGTCCAGAGACCAAACTCGTTGCCTACCACGTCAAGCCGCCAGGTCCATTCTATGTTGGCGTTCCAGTTCTGTTCAATGTTGAATCTTGTATACGGGTCGTCCTTCGCCTGGGCTTCGGAATGATACAGGGGAAAGACTACGGTGTCGCGATATGTGTAGCCGGCAGGTGAGACAGCCTTGATGAACATTTTCAGACTGTCGGATTCTATCCGGCCGAGGTCATAGCGGCAGCTGAAGAAGGTGGAATAGGACGCAGCCGAATCCATTTCGAACTGGAAGGTGGCGTCCTGTATGGCGTCCGGGTCGAGAACGACATACTGATATCGCTCCTGGGGCCTGGTACACGCCGCCAGCAGCAAAAGTGCAAGCAGGATGACGAAACTATTTCTCCTCCTTCTGCCCATGATGACCATTGTGCCTGTGTCCTTTGCGCCTCTTCTTACGCTTGCTTTCGTCAAAACGGGTGATGCTCTCGTCGCCGGCGGCGCTGACGAAAGTGGTCTCAGGCTCCTTCTCGGTATCGGGAGCGCGGAATCCCTGGAGAGAGTCAGGCTTGTTGCCCTTGCGGTTAAGCGCCTGTATGGCCCTTACCCTGTCGGCAGTGAGAGGGAAGATATTGGTCATATTGCCCTTCTCATAGGAGAACCACATCACTCCTGAAAGGATGTCGGTCTTCACCAGCCAGGCACTGCCGTCCTTGAACTCGAGCGGCTCCTTGACCATCGGAAGCTTGCTCTGGGCGTCGATATAGGTCGAAGCTTCGTAGTTGATGCAGCATTTGAGCTTGCTGCACTGGCCTGCCAACTTCTGCGGGTTGAGGGAAAGGTCCTGGCAGCGTGCAGCCTGTGTGGTGATGGAGTTGAAGTCGGCCATATAGCAGGAGCAGCACAGCGGCCTTCCACAGACTCCGATGCCGCCGATGAGCCCGGCTTCCTGCCTTGCTCCAATCTGCTTCATCTCGATGCGGATGCCGAATTCTGCGGCAAAATCCTTGATCAGCTGACGGAAATCCACTCTTTCATCGGCGATGTAATAGAAGATGGCCTTGGTTCCGTCGCCCTGGAACTCAACGTCCCCGATCTTCATCTCGAGACCGAGGCGGGCGGCGAGCTGGCGGGAGCGGATCATTGTCTTGTGCTCCCTTGCGATGGCTTCCTGCCAGCGCTCTATGTCGAGGATCTTGGCCTTACGGTAGATCTTCTTGAACTCGTAGGTGGAGGGGTCGATATGGTGGCGTTTCATCTGGAGGGCGACGATGGGGCCTTCCAGACTGATGATGCCGACGTCGTGGCCGTATGCGGCTTCCACCACAACTATGTCTCCGACCTTGAGGATAAGGCCGGAAGTGTTGCGGTAGATGCCTTTGTGAGTGTTCTTGAACCGGACTTCGAAGAGGTCCTTGTAGTGCTCCGAAGGAATTCCGTCCAACCAGTTGAATGCAGCAAGCTTGCAGCATCCAAGCTTGTAGCCTATCAGCAGGTCGTTGTCGTCAGTCCTCTCGACCGTACAGGCTCTGGAACAGTCATATGTCTTGCTCTTTTCCATTGTCAGATGTATAAATAAAACCTGTTGCAAAGGTCGACGAATGTCAGCTTGGCGTTGACATTGCTCTCTATTGCCGACAGTGCGGTGTCCAGGCTTGCAAGAGCCTTGCGGTAGAAGTCCTTCTTTATAGCGGCGGCATACCGTTCGAGGTACTCGTATTCGCCGGTCAGTGCGAATGATATCTGCGGGACACCGTTTGCAAACATAAATATTTTCCGGATATAATTCTCGGCATAGAGGCAGAAATCTCTCTGTTTCTCACGGCCTGGGGTTGTCAGCGCGTCGGCTATGGCCAGCAATTTCGTGAGATTGTGCTCCAGGGCGGCGTCGAGCAGTTCCCGGATGTCGGCGGCATATTCGTCGGAAAGTTCTTCCTCGCGGAGCATCTTCAGCGCGCTGCCGTAGCTGCCTCTGGCAATCCTGGCTGCGACCATTGCGTGGTCGCGGTCGGCCTGTTCTTCGTGGCAGAGGATCTCGCATATGTCCTGTGGCGTGTCCGGTTGCAGCCTGATGATCTGGCATCTCGAAAGGATGGTGGGCAGCAGTTTGTCGGGCTTGTGGCAGACAAGGAAGAAAAAAGTGCCCTGCGGTGGCTCTTCGAGCAGTTTGAGCAGTTTGTTCGAAGCTTCTGCGTTCATCTTCTCGGCAAGGTAGATGATCATCACCTTGAACTCCGACTCATAGGGCTTGAGCGAAAGTTTCGATATTATATCCTTTGCTTCGTGGACCGAAATGTTGCCTGCCTTGTTCTCGAGGCCCAGCGCGTCGAACAGGTCCTGCTCGTCGAAATAGGGATTGGAGAGCACCAGCTGCCTGAATCCGTCGAGGAAATAGTCAGAGATGGGATGCTTCTTCTCCGATTCTGCGAGAGAAGAGGTGGCGGCAACGGGGAAGACGAAGTGCACGTCGGGGTGGATCAGCTTGCCGTGCTTGTGGCAGCTGTTGCACACCCCGCAACTGTCGCCTCCGCTGCGGTCCTTGCAGTTGATGTATTGGCTCAGGGCCAGCGCAAAAGCAATCGCGCCCATCCCTTGTTCTTCAACAAACAGGAGGGCGTGACCCATTTTCCCGCCATCGACCATTCCGGTCAGATTGGCTTTCAGGGCTTCATTGCCGTGTATCTGCGCAAACTGCACGAGCCTAGACAGTCATTATCTCTTTCTCCTTGGCTGCAAGGATCTCGTCAACTTTCTTGGTGAAGTTGTCGGTCTCTTTCTGTACAGACTCTTCGCTGTCTTTCTCTACATCCTCGGGAAGTCCGTCTTTCTGCAGTTTCTTGAGAGCGTTGATGGCGTCGCGGCGCACGTTGCGGATGCTGACCTTGGCAGTCTCGCCTTCGGTCTTGGCTTTCTTCACCAGTTCGCGGCGACGGTCCTCGGTGAGGGCCGGAACGTTGATGCGGATGACCTCGCCGTTGTTCTGGGGAGTGAATCCGATATTGGCATCCATAATGGCCTTCTCGATGGGAGCGATCATATTTCTCTCCCAAGGCTGGATGAACATAGTCTTTGCGTCAGGCACCGAAATGCTGGCAACCTGGGGTATGGGGGTCATAGTGCCGTAGTAGTTCACCAGTACATTGGCGAAAACTGCGGGATTGGCCTTGCCGGCGCGGTAGGTCTTGAGTTCCTCGTCGAGGTGGGTCACCGCGTCCTGCATCTTCTTCTTGCTGTCTTCGAGGACAGCCTTTGCTTTCTCAATCATAGTGGTATTGTGTTTATTATTTGTTGCTTACTACGGTTCCGATGTCCTTGCCCTCTACTACAAGTGTCTCGAGCGAACCTTCTTTGGTCATATTGAAAACTATGATGGGCATATCGTTTTCGCGGCAGAGGGTGAACGCTGTGCTGTCCATCACTTTGAGTCCGTCGGCAAGTGCCTTGTCGAACGTGAGGGTAGTATATTTCTTTGCGTCCGGATTCTTTGCCGGGTCGCAGTCATAGACTCCGTCGACCTTAGTGCCTTTGAGCAGGGCGTCGGCCTTGATCTCGCAGGCGCGGAGGGCAGATGCCGAGTCGGTGGTGAAGAAAGGATTGCCGGTGCCTCCGGCGATGATTGCCACGCCGCCTTTCTCCATAAACTCAACGGCTTCGTCACGCCTGTAGTATTTGGCCATCGGCTCCATGGGAGTTGAGGTGAACACTTCTGCAGGCACGCCGGCCTTCTTGATGAAAATAGACAGGCCGATGCTGTTGATGACAGTGGCGAGCATTCCCATCTGGTCGCCGCGTACGCGGTCGAAACCCTGCTGTGCACCAGCCAGGCCGCGGAAGATGTTGCCGCCGCCGATGACTATCGCAACCTGCACGCCGCTGCGCACTACCGATGCGATCTGAGATGCGTAAGATGTCAGGATGGGCTCGTCGAGTCCCTGTCCGTCCGGCCCGCCGATGGCTTCGCCGCTGAGTTTGAGAAGTATTCGTTTGTATTTCATATCCTTTGAGTTATCAAACAAAATTAATGAAAAATCTTCTAATAGAAAACAGGCGCTAGTCGCAGGCAAGCACCGACATCTCGCAGGCCTTGCAGTCGAAGTCGAGCTGCAGGCGTCGGCCGTTGTTCACCAGGAAGAGCGGTTCCCTGACGTCAGCCTTTTTGCCCTGCCTGGGGCATATGCCGAGTTCGTGGCGGATGCAATATTTGCTGCGCATCAGCACGCCGTCCTCCGCCTTCCTTTTCTGAGGGGGCAGTGGCGCATCCAAAGGCTTGAATGCAGTGCGCCGTGCCGCCATTATCTGACTCATCCTTGCGTCAAGCATTTCAGCCAGCTTGCGGCGGAATCCGTTCAGCGTCGAGAGAGGGTAGAAGCGTACGTCACCGTCATCGACCGACATCACGTGGAAGGAGTATACTCCTGCACGTTTGCCCATCTGCCTGCGTATGTTGTCCACCGCACTTGCTATGTTGAGGGCAGGAGGGAAGTCTCCCCTGATGTCGAGGGTTACCGAGGCTCCTGCCGCGCTGACAGCAGTAATGGAGTCGGCAGAGAAATCGACGGTCACGTCTACCAGCCGTTCGGGACTGTCGCTGCGCAACTGTTTCTCGAAGGCTATGTTGTAGTTGCGCCAGATTTCCTGGCCGATCCTGAGCCCTTCGGAAGATTTTATCTCAATGCGCCGGCCAGTGCATCTGTCGGCCCTGAAGCCGGTCTGCTCGCCATTGGCCGAAACCGTGCAGAGCCCGTCTCCGTTGTTTATCGCAACCGTACCGTCGAGCTCTATCCAGCCTTCGCCCCTGGCCGTGATGCGGCCGGCGAATTCACCTTTGGACTTGGTGTTGTCACCTGACAGCCAGCGGCCTCTGCCGCCGTCGATGAACAGGTCGGTATAACCCCTGTTGAAGGTCGCATCGATGTTGGGGGTGAAACCTCCGGTGACCCTGCCTGCCGAAGCACGCCGGTACTGCGGATGCCCTTCGATGAAACGGTCGAGGGCAAGGCAGTAGTGCCGCACGACGTTGCGCACGTAACTTTCGTTCTTGAGCCTGCCTTCGATCTTGAAGGAGCAGATGCCGGCTTCGGCAAGCTCTGCGATATGGCTGTCGAGGCGGTAGTCCTTCAGCGAGAGCAAGGGGTAGTTGCGCACCAGTGTCTTGCCAAAAGCATCTTCAAGGTCATACAGCGAGCGGCAGGCCTGGATGCAGGCTCCGCGGTTGGCGCTGCGGTCGGTGAGATGCTCGCTCAGGAAACATTCTCCGCTGTAGCAGACGCACAGGGCGCCGTGGACGAAAAACTCCAGTTCGCAGGAAACGGCCTCCCTGATGGCCCTGATCTGCTCCAGCGACAGCTGCCTCTCGAGCACTAGCCTCTTGAATCCAAGGGCTTCGAGAGCTGCTGCCTGCTGCGGAGTGCGGCAGACCGCCTGGGTCGAGGCGTGGACCTCGATGGGCGGAAGTTTCTGCTTCAACAGCCGGAAATCCTGCACCAGGATAGCGTCGACACCGGCTTTGTAAAGGTCCCGTACAAGGGATGCGGCCTGTGGCAGTTCCTCATCGTAGAGCAGGGTGTTGACTGTGGCATACACCCTTGCGCTGAAGCGGTGGGCATACTCCGCCAGGACAGCAATGTCCTCCACGGGGTTCCCAGCGGCCTCGCGTGCTCCGAATGAAGGTCCTGCGATATATACGGCATCGGCACCGCAGTCGATCGCTGCAATGCCGATGTCTTTATTTTTCGCGGGAGCGAGAAGCTCGAGCGTTAGTTGCATTTGAGGGTTGTGATGTAGTAAGTCGCAGCCTCGCCCCATTTGGCGTCACCCTTGATCTGTTTGAAGTAGCTGCAAGCTTTGCTGTTGTTGTTGGCACCCATATAGGCGGTACCGATCTGATAGATGGTCTGAGCCTTGTCGGCTGCCTCGGGGTTGATGGCCAGATAAGCTTCGAAAGCCTCGGCTGCAACCTGGTTCTGCTTGAGGCTGAGGGCTGCGGTACCGATGAGTTTCTGAGCGTTGGCGCTGTCGTTGTTCTGTGCTGAAAGCTGTGCGTTTTCAAGCATGCCTTTCATATCTTTCTCTTTCTGGCAGGCAACTGCTTTCTTCAGATAGATGTTGGCAAGCTGCTTCTTGGCGTTGGCTTCCTGGCCGTTCTCGGCTGCTTTGGTGAAAGCCTCGACTGCTTCGTCAGCCTTGTCGGCTGCGGCGAGAGCCTGACCCATTCTGAACCATGCGGCGCCGTTGGTTGCATCAGCGTCGACGATTGCCTTGTATGCGGCAGCTGCTGCATCATATTCCTTTGCATTCAGGAGCGCACCGGCCTTTGCATTGAGCATCTGAGGGATGAGTTTCTGAGCTTCTGCGACTACGGCGTCATTGTTTGCAAAGTCGAGAGCCTTGTCTGATGCCTGTTTGAAAAAATCAACCGCCTTGTCGAAATCGCTGGCCTCAGCATTTTCCTTGCCGAGCTGGAGCAGGACTTTGGGGATATATTCCTTGCAGTTGTTTAAAACCTCCGCACCCTCATCTCCGAGAGCGGTCGCCTGCTCGAGGGCGGTATTGAACTGTGCCAGGGCACTATCATAATTCTTTTCGTTAAGGGCTGTTGCAGCAGCGTTGAAGGTTCCTACTACTGCCTCAAGATCCTGCGCCATGGCAAAACCCGTTGTTGCAAGAGCTACACAAAGTGTCAGGAAAAATTTTTTCATAGCAATTTATGTCTTAATAATTTGGTTTCAGGTGTGGTGTTATGAAATTTGCGTGCCAAACGGGAACAAAGATATCATTTTTTTTCTGAAAGCAACTCTTTGGCGCGTTCATAGTCATCGTCGTTGACCACGATGCGCACGTCGAAACCGGCCACGCCCATTCCCAGGAAGGGCAGGTTTTCGTTGATGATTTCGCATTCAATGCCTTCGTTCTCGAGCATTCCGCAAACGATATGGGCCTCGTAGACGTCGGAAAACTTAGCAACTACCTTCATTGTCAATACTGGTCTTTGGGGTTGCGCATACGATAATTATAGTATACGTTGCTGATGAGCCGGGTGGTGTCCCTGATGGGGCCGTCCACATATACCCTGTCCTCGCCCTTGAAGAAAGTGACCGCGTCCTCCCACATCCTTGTGAAGCGCATATAGCCTCTCTTCTGACGGAATACCATCTTCTCGTCGTCTTCGCTCTCGAGCTCGAAGTCGGCGTCTTCCATAGTCTGTTTTATGATACCGTAATAGTCGCTGAACGGCCCGTCGAGCGTTATGTGGTTCTTGCGGAAGCCGAGCATGGGATAAACTGCGGAAATAATCGCGAACAGAACGGCGATCTGCCACATGGCACCTTCTTTGAATAGAGTCGTGAAACTGCTGAGCGGGTGTTTGAGAACGACGCAGAGGATGGCGACGATGACCAGGAAGAGCACCGTGAAGTAGATGAGATATTTGACTGCTCTGACTAAGTATTTCATGGATTGCAGGGTTTTTGTGGTTCGCAGTTAAGTGAATGTGACAAATTTAGTTAAATTTGCCTTATCAAAGGCATTAAAATATCATTCGATATGGAAAATGAAGAGAAATTGAGAAAGATTGCCGTGGCGCTTGGCATCGCAGCCATCCTGCTCGGCGGTGTGCTGGCATATGTCTGGGTCAGCAAGAACAATATAGTCAAGGACCTCAACATCGAGAAGGCCGACCTGACCCAGGAGATGATGGAGCTCCGCGAGGAGTATGCGGAACTGCAGACTGCCAATGACACCCTCAACGCCAACCTGGAGATCGAGAGGGAGAAGGTAGACCAGCTGATCGAGCGATTCCAGCAGACCGAGGCCACCAACAGGGCCCAGATTCGCCAGTATGAGAAGGAGCTCGGAACCCTCCGTTCCATTATGAGACATTATATAGTACAGATAGACTCGCTCAACAACCTCAACATAGCTTTGCGACAGGAGGCTTCCGACGCACGCCAGGAGGCTGCCGAGAACAGGCGTCAGTATGACAACCTGCGCACCGAAGCCGACGAGCTGGGCCGTCAGGTTGCCCAGGGCTCTGTGGTCAAGGGCCGCGGGGTATCGCTCCACGCCATCAATGCCTCCGCAAAGGAGACCGACCGCAGCAGCCGCACCGAGAAGCTGCGCACCGACCTGTTCCTCATCGAGAACAGCATCGCCAAGAAAGGCCCCCGCAGGGTATATATCAGAGTCAAGGGTCCGGACGGCATACTCCTGACCGCAGACGACCGCCAGCTCTTCAACTGCGCCGGCGAGGAGATGATATACTCAGAGAGCCGCGAGGTTGACTATCAGGGAGAAGAAGTTGAGGTGAGCGTTTATTTCGCAAGCCCTCAGCCTTTCACCAAGGGCGTCTATACCGTGGATGCATATACCACCGAAGGCAAGATCGGTTCTGCCGACCTGCTTCTCAAGTAATTGGCCGGGATATACATACACGTCCCTTTCTGTGCATCTTTCTGCACGTATTGCGGCTTTTATTCTGAGGTTCTTCGCGACGGTGCCTTGCGCCGCAGGTATGTGTCTGCTCTTTGCCGGGAGGCAGAAGAGTCCCGCGGATTCTTTCCCCAGGACTCGCAGATCAAGACAGTCTATTTCGGAGGGGGCACTCCTTCGTTGCTTTCACCATCGGATTTTTCGGAAATATGCTCTGCACTGGCTGGCAGTTTCGACCTGGACGGTGTCGAGGAATTCACCGTCGAGGTCAATCCCGATGACATCTGCCGCAGCGCAGGGGAATATCTTCTGCGCGCCTACCGCGACTGCGGCGTGAACCGCGTGAGCGTAGGGGTGCAGTCTTTCCAAAATGAGCATTTGAAGTGGATGAACCGCCGGCACGATGCTGCTGAAGCGGAACGGGCAGTACGCATTCTTACAGACAAATTCGACAATGTGTCGCTCGACCTCATATTTGGCTATACAGGTCTGACCGACGGGGAATGGGAGCAGGACATCCGCAAGGCCGCAGATCTCGGCGTGCAGCATATCTCCGCCTACCAGATGAGTCTCGATCCGGGCAGCATGCTCAGCAAACTTGCCGACAAAGGCCGCTACAGCGAGCCCGACGAAGAGGTCTGCCGCAGGCAGTATTTCATTCTGCAGGACATTCTCGACGAAAAGGGGTTCGGGCAGTATGAGATTTCGAATTTCTGCCGTCCGGGATACCATTCCCGCCACAACAGTGCATACTGGCGGCGCGAGCCTTACCTTGGTCTGGGGCCCGGCGCGCACTCATTCGACGGAGACCGCCATCGCAGCTGGAACGTGGACGATCTGGGGCGTTGGCTTGAGGGCGCACTGAAAGAAGGGGAGACCCTTACTGACGAGGATATATATAATGAAAAGGTTATGCTGGGGCTGAGGACCTCCGAAGGCGTGGATGCCTCTTTGATCGGAGGGTCAGCTGAACATAACCTTTCATTCGATGCCGCAACCGGTCGCTGTTCTATCGACCGGAGGGACAGATTCGTCTCGGACACAATCATCCGGGACTTCCTTAAGACAGATTAGAACAATCCGTGGGCTCTGCAGCAAGCTGCGATGGCAGTGATTGCAAAACCGCCCATAAGGATGGTGACATAAACGATGCCGATCACCTTGAGCCTCTTGAGCCATTTGTCGTTGTTCCATCCGATGGTCTGGAGTGCGCTCCAGAAACCGTGGCTGAGGTGCAGCCAGATGGCGACAAACCATACGAGGTAGAGGATGGTCATTCCGATGCTGCCGAAAGTCTGGCTGAGCAGCATATTCGGATCGGCTGCCTCACCGCCCTTGAATTCCTGAAGCTGCATGTCAGCCCAGAAGTGGGTGAGGTGGATGGCCAAGCCAAGCAGCACGATGGCACCGAGGTAAATCATGTTCTTGGAAGCCCAAGAGTCGGCCTGGGTTTTTGTGGCTACTTCATACCTCTTGAGACCGCCGCGTGACTTGAGGTTGCTTGCGGTGAGGATAAAGGCGTAGATGATGTGGATCACAAAACCGAATGCCAGGACGGGAACCATAATGCTGATTACGGGAGTGCCCATAAAGTCGCACACTTTCTGGAAAGCTTCAGCGCTGAAGACAGAAGTGAAGTTCAGGACCATGTGCAAGGTGAGAAAAAGCACGAGGAATAAGCCAGAGATGCTCATAATAAGCTTTTTCCCGATAGAAGATGAAAATATGCTCATACTGCTTGTGTTGTTTTTTACTGTCAAGAATACAAATATATAAAAATATTTGTGATTAATCGCTCTGGCCGCGGTCCCTTTCCCTGCGCATATCCTTGTCTTTTATGCTCTGGCGTTTGTCGAACTCGCGTTTTCCTCGTGCAAGCGCTATGTCGAGTTTGGCGTAGCCGTTGTCGGAGATGAACAGCTTGACAGGAATCACAGTCAGGCCTTTCTCCTTGATGGAGCGGGCGAGCTTGCGCAGTTCCCGCTTGGTGAGCAGAAGCTTGCGGTCGCGGCGGGGGTCGTGGCGGTTGTAGCTGCCCCACCAGTATTCGGCCACGTTCATATTCTTCACGTAGAGCTCGGTGCCCGAGAAATAGCAGTAACTGTCGACCAGCGACGCCTTGCCGGCCCGGATTGACTTGATTTCCGTACCGCTGAGGACGATGCCGGCCGTGAAGCGCTCTATGAATTCATATTCGAAGGACGCCTTCTTGTTCTTTATTTCTATTTTGCTCTTTGCTTTGGGCATAATGTGACAAATATAATAGTTTTTTAAATTTGTAATATGGACTACGACCTGACTTGCGTGCTGGGCCCCACGGCCAGCGGAAAGACTAAATATGTAGTGGCTATGGCCAGGGAGACCGGGGCCGAGATCCTGTCTGCCGATTCCCGTCAGGTCTACCGCGGGATGGACATAGGCACCGGCAAGGACCTGTCCGATTACGACGGAGTGCCTTACCACCTCATCGACATAGTCCCTGCCGGCACCAAGTACGACATCTTCCAGTATCAGCGTGATTTCCACAAGGCATATCGCGATATAGTGTCCCGCGGCAAGCCGGCAATTCTCTGCGGGGGTTCCGGCCTTTATATCGAAGCGGCGACCAGGGGATACCGTCTGCCGGAGGTGCCCCAGAATCCGGAGCTCCGCGCCGAACTCGAGAAAGAGAGCGACGAGGTCCTCATTGGCCGGCTGGCTTCATTGAAGACGCTTCACAACACCACTGACTACGACACCCGCAAGCGGCTTATCCGTGCCCTGGAGATTGCAATCTACGAGCAGGAACATCCGGTGGACCGCAGCGCCTATCCGCCCATCAAGACCAGATATATCGGTCTGGACGTGAGCAGGGAGGAGCGCAACTCACGCATTGACGCCCGCCTGGATGCGCGGCTTGCAGCCGGTATGGTGGATGAAGTGCGAGGACTGCTGCAGAGCGGCATCGCGCCTGAAGACTTGATCTATTACGGTCTGGAATATAAATTCATCACCCTCTATCTGACAGGGCAGCTGTCTTACGACGAGATGCGCGACAAGCTTGCCACGGCAATCCATCAGTTCGCCAAAAGACAGATGACCTGGTTCCGCGGGATGGAACGCAGAGGTATCATTATAGAGTGGGTGAAAGCCTGATCAGTTAAGTCCCATCGCCTTGCGCTTCGAGGCGCTCATTCGCTGCTCTTTCGACAGATTGGCGTGATGGTCGTTCTCTTTGGGCTCCTGAGGCTCCTGGCCGTGTCCTTCGATAAGCACCGGCAGTTTTGCACGCAGGCTCCACACGAGGATGATGACACCTGCAATGATGAAAGGTATGCTCAGCAGCTGACCCATATTGAACTGCATCCCGGCTTCGAAATCCACCTGGTCGTTCTTGATGAACTCTATGAGGAAACGCATGCTGAAGAGAACGATGAAGAAGATTCCGAAGATGGTGCCCTTGTAAATCCTGTCAGACCTCTTCCAGTACAGCCACAGCAGCACAAGGCCGAGAATCAGGTAGCTCAGGGCCTCGTAAATCTGGGTAGGGTGGCAGGCTACGCCGTCGGGGGGATATACGCTCGGGCCGTAGAGGTTCACCCATTCCACTGAGCGGGGGAACTTGAACCCCCAGGGCAGGTCGGTCGGGCCGCCGAAGATCTCTGAGTTGAACAGGTTGCCGAGACGGATGAAACACCCGGCGATGCTGCCGGCAATGGCAAGCCTGTCAAACACCCACATCGCGTCGAAGCCATTTTTGCGGCCATACCTGCGGGCATAATAGAAGACGCACAGTATGAGTGCAAGCACTCCTCCGTGACTGGCGAGACCTCCGTTCCAAACCTTGAGTATCTCTATGGGATGGGATAGATAGTATCCAGGCTCATAGAAGAGGCAATGGCCGAGGCGAGCTCCGACGATGGTGCCTATGAGCAGTATGTAGAGCAGGGGCTCAAGCAATGCTGTGTCGACATTCTCTCTCTTGTAGAATTTGTAGAACAGCCAGTAGCCGAGCGGAAAGCCGGCGACGAACAGGATGGAATAGAAACGAAGAGAATAGTTGCCGATCGAGAAGATGGCAGGATCGACGTTCCATACTACAGAGAGAAAATCTGACATAAACGAGATGTTTTGACAAAAGTAACACATATTTCTTAATTTTGTCTTGATGAACATCGAACAACCATCTGCACAGTGGAAAGACTATGAGCTCATCGACTCCGGCGATTTTTCGAAGCTGGAGCGTTTTGGCAAGTACGTCGCAATCCGTCCGGAACCCAAGGCGCTCTGGAACAAGAGCCTCAAGGACGCCGAGTGGAAGCGTCTTGCACAGACTGAATTCAAGCCCGGAGCCGGTTTCGGAAAGGCCGGTAAGGAAGACAGCGGCACCTGGGTCAAACTGGGAGAGATGCCGGAGCAGTGGGTCATCCGCTACGAAGGTTCTGCACAGGGCCCGAAGTTCAGCCTCCGGCTGGGTCTTACGTCTTTCAAGCACGTAGGCGTATTCCCTGAGCAGGCCCCTAACTGGGAGTTCATCTATTCCAACACTTCCCGTCTCGTTAAGGAAGCGGCAGCTGCGAAGAAGCCGGTCCCCAAAGTGCTCAATCTCTTCGCTTATACCGGTGCGGCTTCGCTGGCCGCCCGCGTGGCAGGTGCCGACGTGACGCATCTCGATTCCGTAAGGCAGGTTGTTACCTGGGCAAAGGGAAATATGGAGATCAGCCGCAGCAGCGACATCCGCTGGGTGGTTGAGGACGCTCTCAAGTTCGTGAAGAGGGAAGCCCGTCGCGGCAACACCTATCAGGGGCTGATCCTTGATCCTCCGGCATACGGTCACGGTCCGAACGGCGAGAAATGGAAACTTGACGAGTGTCTGTTCGAGATGCTTCGGGAGTGCTCTTCGATAGTGGCTCCCAAGGACAGCTTTATGGTGCTGAACCTCTATTCAAACGGCTATTCGGCCGTGCTGGCGGACACCGTGGTGCGCAGTGCTTTCTCCGGCCTGCTCAACAAAGACAGCCGGCTCAGCTATGGCGAACTGGTGCTCCGCGACCGCTTCGACAAGGCATTGCCGCTGAGCGTGTTCTCCCGTCTGGTGCTGTAATCTGCCTTATTCTGCCCGGAAGAATGAATCGTCAGGAATGTTCCTGAATGATTTATCGTCTTTTGCACGCAGTGCGATGGCTGCACTGTCCCAGTTCGACGGCACTCCGCCGAGAATGTGTCCAAGGAAGATTATCTTGACCTGATGAAGACCTGCTTCAAGAACGAGACAGTTGTCGCGGCGGCTGTAGCGCTTGACTTCATCGTTGTTGTCGATGACAAGCCGGCCGTCGATCCACACTTCGTCGTTGTTGGACGAAATGTAGTAGACATCGGTGGAATCGATGCGTACAAAACCTTCGGCAACAGCCGCATACTGCTCAACGGTGCGCATATGGGCATCGGTGGCAGACTGGGCGCTGATCTCGCGAAGCTTGGTGATGTTTATGGGAGTCCAGACCCTGTCGGCTGCGAACAGTTCCCTGGTGTTGAAGAATTCACCGGGGGTAGTGCTCATCGCAAGACCTTGAAGCAGAGGCCTGGTGGGTTTTACTGCCGGCAGCGGGTCCATCTTGACAATGTCTATGGTGCGTACGTGGCTCATCTGCCCGGTGGGCAGGACAGAGCGGATCTTGAGCGTGGCGTTGTCGGTGAATCTCAACGGAGCGGTATATTCGCTGCTTCGGGCCGTCGGCTCCTTGCCGTTGAGGGTGTATACCATCTTTACGGGGCGCGTGGTCTTGAACGTCACTGTAGCACTGTCTGTGAAGGCTACTGTGTTGCACGAGCCGTCAGGCTGCTCGGGCAGCGGGATGTGGTAGTTGATATGGTGCATGTCCAGACGGATATGAGCGTTGTCCAGCCTGCGGAGGAAATCGTTCCAGTCCTTGTTCTGAGGCTGGCTCCACGCTATCTCGCTGACAGCTATTGCACGTGGATAAGTGCGGTATTCTGCGACGGAATCAGTGTAGAAATATTCCGACCAGTTATTACACTGCACGCCGAGTATGTAGTCCTGAAGGCCGAGCGAATCCACCTCGGCAGGAATGGGGTCGTAGGCATAGACCTTCTCCATAGGGAAATAGTTGCCGATGCCCACGGGCTCGATCTTTCGATCACCCTGGTAATAGTCGAGGTACATTCCGTCGCTCGAGGGTGTCATTATCACCTGGTGACCTTCGCGGGCTCCGGTGATGCCGCCCTGAAGGCCCCTCCACGACATTACAATGGCCGACGGGTCGATGTCCCCTTCAAGTATCTCGTCCCAGCCTATGATGCGTTTGCCCTTGCCGTTGAGGTATTTCTCTATGCGGCGCACGACATAGCTCTGGAGACGGTCCTCGTTGGTGAACTTGCTTTCGTCGCCGACAAGTCCCTCACGGCGGATGCGCTGCTGGCACAGAGGGCATTTCTCCCACATTTCCCTGGGGCTCTCGTCACCTCCGATGTGGAACATCTCGCAGGGGAAGATTTCCACCATCTCGTCTATCACGTCTTCGAGGAATTCGAAGGTGCTTTCCTTGCCGGGGCACATAACGATGTTCTCTACACCCCATACTCTGCGTGGAGTATACTGCTCTCCGCTGCAGCTGAGCCAGGGGTAGGCGGCGATGGCCACCATCTCGTGTCCGGGAATCTCAAGCTCGGGAATGACCTCTATATGCCTTTCGGCTGCGTAGGCCACGATGTCGCGCAGTTCATCCTGGGTGTAATACGGGCCGAAGCTTGTGAGCTTGGGATATTTCTTGATCTCTATGCGCCAGCCCTGGTCTTCGGTGAGGTGGAAATGAAGCTTGTTGAACTTGTACATTGCCATCACGTCAATCTGCTTCTTTACCCAGGCAGCATCGCGCCAATTGCGGCAGGGGTCGATGTGCATTCCGCGGTAGTGGAAGCGAGGAGCATCCTGGATGCTCACGGCAGGAACTGAAAGATTGATGCCGCGCAGAACCTTGTCACTCTGAGTTTCTGGCGGAAGCAACTGCAGAAGGGTCTGCATTCCGTAGAACAGGCCGTCGCTGTCGCTTGCTTTCACGCAGATGGCATCGCTGCCGGCTTCCAAAGTATATCCCTCCTCAGGAATGCCGCTGGCGGGATCTATATCGAAAATGATGACGTTGTCGCCGGCATTCTCACCGGAAATGGTCAGTACATTTCCGGTGGAAGCCGCAATCTTTCCGGCGAAGAATCCGGCGGTGGCTTTCTCGTCGTCGGTGAGGGCGACAAGCTGCGTTGAAGTATTGATCTTGAAAGGATCTTCTGCCTTGACTTCAATTGAGGAAGGAGCAGGAATTATACTTATTTCTCCTGTGCTGCCGCTCTTGCAGGCGCAAAGGATCGCCATTGTGCAGATTAATGCTGCTGCCAGTGTCGGATTCTGCCGAAAGAATTTCATATTGTTTTATTCTAATTGAAGCTTACCCAGTCAATCTGGATGCAGCTTCCGTCTGTCATTACCACGAAAAGGTCGTGAATGCCGGGTTTGAAGTCGGACATAGGAATCTTGTTCTCCACCCAGCCGGTATTGCCTGCTACGTTGAAACTTGCGATGGTCGGGCCGTCAATGGCATCAAGCCTTACGTCCACCTTGCCGCCGGCAAGAGATAGAACTTTCATTGTCGCGGTGGTGAGCTTGTCCTTGCCGAAATCCACCTTGTTGTATCTTACCCAGATGGGTTCCTTCTCCTGTATGGTGTTGTTGAGAATCACTTTCCAGCCGTCGAAAGTACGGTCGGCATTGACGAACTGAACGTCCGTGCAGGTGTCTTTTATGTCTGAGTAGCGGTCAATCTGGATTTGGCTGGTGGCTTTGGTGATGCCCACTCCGCGCTTGGTCGGCTTGACAGGCTGGATGGTGCCGTCAGGATTGAAGAAGAGGCTGTCCACGCATACAGAGCGGTTCTTGTCGAAGTAAGGAGAATAGTCGTTGTGATGATAGAACAGATACCACTGTCCGTCAACCTCGACTACTGAATGGTGGTTGGTCCAGCAGACGTCTGCGTGCTGCTCCATTATCTTGCCCACGAATTTGTAAGGGCCCATCGGGCTGTCGGCCATGCAGTATGCAAGGCATTCGCGCTCAGCCTCTACCCAGGGGAAGCTGAAGTAGTATTTGCCGTTGGCCTTGAAGAGGAACGGACCCTCGCTCATTCCTCTCGGAATGGCGTCGATTCTTACGGGTTCTCCGTCCAGTTCTTTCATATTGTCTTTAAGCTTGCAGATGACAAGTCCGCCGCCTGCCCATACGAGATAGGCCTGGCCGTCATCGTCGATGAAGCAGCAGGGGTCGATTCCGAAGGTTCCCTTGATGGCTGTCTCTTCAGGGACGAACGGGCCGTAAGGAGTGTCGGAAACGGCGACGCCGATGCTGCCGTCAGGCCTTTGCCCGTTAACCCTCTTTCCTGTGGCAGGGAAGTAGAAGTAGTATTTGCCGTCCTTGTAGTTGCAGTCGGGGGCCCACATCTGGAAGGAATTGGGCTGTACCCACGGAACGGCATTCTGGGTGATGATCCTGCCGTGGTCTACCCAGTCCACAAAGTTGTCGGATGAAAAGACGTGATAGTCTTCCATACAGAACCAGTCTTTACGTGCGTAGTCAACCGGTGCGGGAATGTCGTGTGAAGGATAGACATAAACTCTGCCCTCAAAATAGTGGGCACTGGGGTCAGCCGTGAACTGGTCACGGATGATGGGGTTCTGGGCATTTGCAATGACGACGCCGAAAACTGCAAGTGCGAGAGTGAAGATCAGTCTTTTTTTCATGTCAGGTTATGTTAGAGATTATTCTTCAGTAGTTTCTTCACCATAGTTGACTATGGTCCACGTTACGGGTATGCCGTCCGATCCCAGGCCCCAGTTATTCATTTCAGGGTCTTTGGTGAAGGTGCCGTTAAGGGCTACTCCCAGCAGCCAGTCCTTGGTACATTCGCTTGCAGTGACGTCTGTGGCGAGGCAAGTTACGGATTCCAGCCTGCCGCACAGTGAAAACATCTGCTTGTAGCTTTCCTTAACAAGTTTCTTGGCGGGAAGTTCAGGAGCCTCGGTCAGTGCGAAGCAGCCCGAGAACATTGCGAAATAACACTTGGTCTTCAAGGCGGTGGCAGGCAGCTCGGGGGCTTCCTCAAGGCTTGTGCAGCCGTTGAACATAGACATATAGCAGCCGTCTGCCAGCAATTTAGACGGCAGTTCGGGGGCTTTCTTGAGTGCGGTGCAGTTATAGAACATAGAGTTGTAGCAGCTGCTTGCCATTAATGCTGCAGGAAGGGCAGGGGCTTCGGTAAGGGCAGAGCAACCGTTGAACATATACATATAGCAGCAGGTCGCCAGTTGACTTGCCGGCAGTTCGGGAGCGTTCTTCAGCGCCGAGCAGTTGTAGAACATCCTTTCATAGCAGTAGTTCGCAAGTTTGGATGCGGGAAGTTCCGGAGCCGTCACCAGGCTTGTGCAGTCCTTGAACATCGAAGTGTAGCAGTAAGACTTAAGGTCCGTTGCAGGCAAATCGGGCGCCTTGGTCAATGCCTTGCAGCCTTCGAACATCGATTTGCAGCAGTTTGAAGCAAGTGCCGTCGCAGCAATTTCAGGGCCCTTTTCAAGTTCGGTGCACCCGTCAAACATATTTGCGTAGCAGAAATCGCTGAGTTTTTCTGCAGAAAGACGCAGATACTGGGCGGATTTAAGTTTGGTGTCTCCGCTGAAGAACTTGTAGAATTCGTATTTGCTGAGAAGTTCAGTCTCGTCGCCGGAGATGGACATAAGGTCTCCGCTCACATTGTGCGAAACATCTGAAGAGATCGACCACCAGCCCTTTATCGAGGTGGTGCTGCAGTATGTCTGGTTTGCGCCGGCAAGCATCACTTTCCCATTGGCGGGCAGAGGAATCTCCTGAGAGGTCCTGATTGCGTCAAGTGATGTCCAGTGTTTGCCCTTGTCGGTAGAATAGCTCAGTGAGATGGTGGGAACTGTCACTCCGCTGGCCTTGATGGTAACGACTCCGGTATAGTTGGTAAGGTTTGTAATGGTCAGATAGCTTGGCTCGGGTTTGACTGTAACTGTGCAGCTGGCCGATTTCTCGCCGGAAGTGGCGGTGATGACAGCGGTGCCGACCTCTACGGCGGTAACCTTGCCATTGCGTACGCTGGCAATGCTCTCATCGGAACTGGTCCACTTGACAGACTTGTCTGTGGCGTTTTCAGGCAAGACTTCAGCAGTCAGGGTTTCCGTGTCACCCACTTCGAGCGTCAGCTCAGTGGCGTCCAGGGTTACCGACTCCACCGGAATGCGGGCCGATATGTCGAAAACGCAGGTGGCAGTCTTGTCTCCAGCCTTTGCCGTGATAGTCACTGTGCCGGCCTTGAGGGCTGTCACTTTACCTCCATATACTGTGGCAAGGCTTTCGTCAGAAGAAGACCAGGTGACGGACTTGTCGGTGGCGTTGTCAGGCTTGACCGTGGCGGTAAGGAGGTAAGAGTTACCTTCCATCAGGAAAAAACTGGTCTCGTTGAGCGATATCGAAGTGACTTCGATGAAGGTGTCCTTGACGGTTATGGTACAGCTGGCATTCTTGTCTCCTGCCGTAGCCGTGATGGATGCCGCACCGGTCTTTACGGCGGTCACGACTCCGTCCTTCACTGTGGCAACGGAAGGATTGTTGCTGGTCCAGACCACTGGTTCAGTAGTGTTTTCCGGCTTTACGGTAGCTTTCAGAGTCACTGTCTCGCCTACATCCAATACTGCTTCTTTCTGGCTGAGCGTGATGCTTGAAACGGGTATGACCTTGGCAGATACGGTCACAGGGCAGGTAACCTTGGCTCCGCCGTCCTTGCTGGCTGCGGTGATTGTGGCGGTACCTGCCTTTACGGCGGTCACCATTCCGTCCTCTACATTCGCTATCCCGGCATCCGACGTACTCCAGATAACAGTCTTGTCAGTGGCGTTGTCGGGGGCGACTGTGGCATTCAGCTTGAAACTCTCACCTTCTGTCATAGACAGGGACTCGGAGTTCAGCGTGACGGATGACACTTTGATCTCCACCACCGGCTCTTCGCACGAGGTTATGGAAAGGATGGAGATCAGTATGATGCTGAGAATGGTAAGTCTTTTCATCGGGAAATGATTTAATCCAACTTATAAAGGTACTATAATTATTTAGAATCATCAACCGCAGTGCCGAAAACAAAACCCCGGAGGCTTTCGGCTTCCGGGGTTTGTATGAATATAAAGGGAACCGTTATTCCCTGATGGCTGCGATGCCGGGGAGAACTTTGCCCTCGAGGTACTCGAGCATTGCTCCACCACCTGTAGATACGTAGCTGACCTTGTCGGCGTAACCCATCTGGGTGACAGCTGCAACTGAGTCGCCGCCGCCTACGAGGGTGAAAGCGCCTTTGTCGGTAGCTTCTTTGAGAGCCTGTGCTATGGCGTTTGTGCCAACAGCGAAGTTGGGCATCTCGAAAACGCCTACGGGGCCGTTCCAAAGGATGGTCTTGGAAGCCATGATGATCTTCTTGGCAGCCTCGACTGACTCGGGAGCTGCATCCATTCCTTCAAAGCCGTCAGGAATGTTGTCAGAGTCGCAGATGATGGTCTTTGCATCGTTGGCGAAAGCGTCAGCGGCAACGACTTTGTCGGAAAGAACGATGTTGACGCCTTTCTCCTTGGCCTTGGCGAGGATGTTGAGAGCTACTTCCTGCTGGTCATCTTCGCAGAGGGAGTTGCCGATCTTGCCGCCCTGGGCTTTCTTGAAGGTATAAACCATACCGCCGCCGATGATCAAGTTGTCGACGAGGTCGAGAAGATGCTCGATGATGCCGATCTTTGATGAAACCTTGGCGCCGCCGATGATTGCGGTGAGGGGACGTGCAGGGTTGCCGAGCACTTTGTCGATAGCGGTGATCTCGCCTTCCATCACATAGCCGAACATCTTGTCGTTCGGGAAGTATGAAGCGATGAGGGCGGTTGAGCCGTGTGCACGGTGTGCAGTTCCGAATGCGTCATTGATGTAGCAGTCAGCGTAGCTTGCGAGAGTCTTGACGAACTCTTTCTGGCTGGCTTTGACAGCGGCCTTGGCAGCTTTCTTCTCTTCGTCGGTAGCGTCATCTTTCAGACCTCTCGGCTTGCCTTCCTCTTCTGCGTAGAAACGGAGGTTTTCGAGAAGCAGGACTTCACCGGGTTTGAGGGCGGCAGCCTGTGCTCCAGCCTTCATGCAGTCGTCTGCGAACTGAACCTTGGTGCCGAGCAGTTCTTCAACACGGTAGATGATGTGTTTCAGTGAGAATTTGTTGTCAACTCCCTTGGGACGTCCGAGGTGAGACATGATGATGAGTGAACCGCCTTTCTCGAGGACTTTCTTCAAAGTGGGGATGGCAGCCCTGATGCGGGTGTCGTCAGTGATTTTGAAGTTTTCATCCAGAGGAACGTTGAAGTCCACCCTGACAATGGCCTTTTTGCCTTTGAAATCGTAGCTGGAGATGTTTTGCATAATATTTTGGATTTGTTATTGTCGGGACGGCAAAGTTATAAAATAATTTTCGGATTGAGGTTGCGGTCACCCCAGCCATTGTCGATGCGGGCTGAATGAGGCCAGAACTTGTTGTCTCGGATCCATTCGAGAGGATATGCAGCCAGCTCCCTTCCATAGGGGTGGGTCCACTTGTCGGCAGTCACTTCGGCGGCGGTGTGGGGAGCCATCTTGACGGGGTTGTCCTCTGCGTCGAGCTTGCCTGCCTTGATGTCCTTGCACTCTGCGACGATGGACTTGAGGGCTTCGACGAAGCGGTCGAGCTCTTCAAGAGACTCACTTTCGGTGGGTTCTACCATCAGGGTCTCGTGCACCGGGAAGCTGAGGGTGGGGGCGTGGAATCCGTAGTCCATAAGGCGTTTGGCCACGTCCGTGGCATCCACTCCGTACTCAGCCTTGAAGTCGCGCAGGTCAATGATGCACTCGTGAGCCACGCGGCCGGTGGTGCCGGTATAGAGAGTGTTGAGCTCGGGCTTGAGCTTGGCTGAGATGTAGTTCGCGTTGAGTATTGCGATCTCGCTGGCCTGGCGCAGGCCGTCTGGACCGAGCATCTTTATATATGCGTGGGTGATGGGCAGAAGCAGCGGCGAGCCGAAAGGAGCTGCCGATACAGCCGTCATCCCCTTGCCGCCGCACTGCGGAACTACGGGATGTCCGGGAAGGTAGGGCTTGAGAGCTTCGGTGCAGCAGATGGGGCCTACTCCTGGACCGCCGCCGCCGTGAGGCATCGCGAAGGTCTTGTGGAGGTTGAGGTGGCATATGTCAGCTCCGATAGTGCCGGGGTTGGTGAGGCCGACCTGGGCGTTCATATTGGCACCGTCCATATATACGAGTCCGCCTCCGTCGTGGATGGCTGCCACGATTTCGCGGATGCGGGCTTCGAATACTCCGTGGGTGGAAGGATAGGTGATCATCATTCCGGCAAGCCTGTCGCCGGCCTGCTGAACCTTCTCCTTGAGCTGTTCGACGTTGATGTTGCCGTTCTCGTCGCATTCCACGAGCGAGATGCTGAATCCTGCCATTGCGGCTGACGCGGGATTGGTGCCGTGGGCTGAGGTCGGGAGTATCATTATGTCGCGTGAATCCTGGCCGTTGGCGTGGAGGTAGCCGCGGATGGTCATAAGGCCTGCATATTCTCCTGCGGCGCCGCTGTTGGGCTGGAGCGAGCAAGCCGCGAATCCGGTGATGGTGGCAAGGTCTTTCTCCACTTCCCTGATGAGGGTCATCGTGCCTTCTGCCTGGGGCAGCGGAGCGAACGGATGCACGCCTGCGAATTCTGACCAGCTGAGCGGCAGCATTTCGGCTGCGGCATTGAGCTTCATTGTGCAGGATCCCAGCGGAATCATACTGTGGGTAAGGGAGATGTCGCGGCGCTCGAGTTTCTTGATGTAGCGCATCATCTCGGTCTCGCTGTGGTAAGAATTGAATACCTTTTCGGTGAGGATGGGAGTCTCGCGGGCCATGAATTCCGGTTTTGCGGGCTGAGCCTGCACCGATGACACGCAGCTGAAGATATCCCTGAGCTTGACAGCCTCGGACTCAGAGTAGAGCTCGTCGAAGCTGATGCGTATATGGTTGTCGGATGTGTAGTAGAAATTGTAGCCGGCCTCGATCGCCCTCTCGCTGATGGCGTCGATGTTCGGGGCGGCGACTTCCACGGTGTCGAAGAATTTGTCGGTGACTATGCGGTAGCCGCTCTTGAGGAGCTTGGCTGCAAAGTCGCTGGCATAGCCGTGGATCCTCATCGCAATCTCGCGAAGGCCTTCGGGACCGTGCCATACGGCATACATTCCGGTCATTATGGCCATAAGGGCGGTGGCGGTGCAGATGTTCGACGTGGCTTTGTCGCGCTTGATGTGCTGTTCGCGGGTCTGGAGGGCAAGACGGTAGCCGGTGTTGCCGAGACGGTCGACGGATGCGCCGATGATGCGGCCGGGAAGGCTGCGCTTGTATTCGTCGCGTGTGGCCATGAATCCGGCGGTGGGGCCACCGAATCCCATAGGAAGGCCGAAGCGCTGGGCAGAACCCACTGCGATGTCGGCACCCCAGGCTGCAGGCTCCTTGAGCAGGGCGAGGGAGAGCAGGTCGCAGTAAGCGGTCACCATCACTTCATTCATCTTGGCAGTGGCGCAGAAGTCGCTGTAGTCGCGGATCTCTCCGTTGGCGGCGGGATACTGGATGATGGCTCCGAAGAAGCGATCGCTCAGATTGCGCTTCGAATAGTCGCCGGTGACCACTTCGATTCCGAGCGGAAGGGCGCGGGTCTGGAGAACCGAAATCACTTGCGGGAAGACGTTCTCATCGACGAACAGTCGGTTGTATCCCGACTGTACCATACTGCGGCTGCGCAGGTTGAACATCATACGCATAGCTTCGGCTGCGGCAGTGGCGTCGTCGAGCATAGAGCAGTTCGCGAGCGGAAATCCGGTGAGCGAGGATATCATTGTCTGGAAGACTATGAGGGCCTCGAGCCTGCCCTGCGAAATTTCAGACTGGTAAGGGGTATACGAAGTGTACCAGCTGGGGTTTTCAAATATGTTGCGTGTTATCACGGCCGGCGAAGATGTGCCATAAAATCCCATACCTATCAGTGACCGGAAGGGCTTGTTCTTCGCTGCGATCTTTTTCAGCGACGTCAGATATTCCGACTCGCTCATTGCGGGGGCGAGGTCAAGCGGGGCTTCAAGCCTGATGTCTGCCGGAACCGTCTGGCTGATGAGTTCTTCGAGAGATTCCACACCGATCGTTTCAAGCATCTGTTTTACCTGAAAGTCGCGGGGGCCGTTGTGTCTTTGTGCAAAATTAAGTTGCATGTATATAGTGTTAGTTATTGTTTAAGATATTTCCACTGGTCAAGGTCAAGCCGGATGAAGATGAACAGCAGTATGGTGAATGCCAGCAGTGACGATCCTCCGTAGCTCAAGAAGGGCAGGGGGATGCCGATAACCGGCATAAGTCCGATGGTCATACAGATGTTTATCAATATGTGCATCAGCAGGCAGCTCGCCACACAGTAGCCGTAGATACGCGTGAAGGTATCGTTGTTCTGCTCGGCTTTGTTGAGGATGCGCATCAGCAGCAGGAAATACAGCACGAGCACGGCCATCGAGCCGAGAAAGCCCCATTCCTCGCCGATGGTGCAGAAAATGAAGTCGGTGGTCTGTTCGGGGACGAAGTCGAAGCGTGTCTGGGTACCCTGCATGAAACCTTTTCCGAAGAGACCGCCGGAGCCGATGGCAATCAGCGACTGGTGCACGTTGTAGCCGACTCCCTTGGGGTCGTCCTTCATTCCGAGCAGCACTTCGATTCGGGCTCTCTGATGGTCCTGAAGCACGTTGTTGAAGATGAACTGCACTGAGAATATGAAGCCGGTGAAGACGATATAGCTCAGAAGAAGGAAGTGCAGGAACTGGTTCTTATATCTGAGCAGTATGTCTTTGACAAGGATGAAGAGCGATGCCGCACATCCAATGAGCGCAACCCAGATTTCTGCCTTGAAAGGGTTCTTGGCGGCAATTGCGTCAATTGACAGGATCTTCGGCAGGAAGGCCAGGAACGTGATCAGAAGGGCTGTGACTATGATGCCGAGAGGCGCCTGATGCTGCTTGATGAAATACAGCAGAATGAAACCGCCGGTGAGGACAAGCATCGCAACGAAAGGTGAGCACACTAGCCCGAGAATGAATTCCAGTATGGCGAACAAGCCGGCGAGAAGGAACCATCCGCTCATTCCTTCCCTGTAGAATACCAGCAGGAAGCCGAGGTATACCAGCATAGATCCGGTCTCTTTCTCAAGCAGGATAAGCAGCATAGGAAGACCGATGGTGGCGCAGGCCTTGATCCAGCAGTCCGTCCTCTTGAACATAAATCCGTACTTGCCCATCAGCGCCGCAAGTGCCAGCGAGGTCGTGATCTTGGAGAACTCTGCGGGCTGGAACTGGATGCCGCCGAGCGAAATCCAGGACTTGGAACCCTTGACCTCCACCCCAATGACGATGGTGGCCAGCAGCAGTATTATCATCAGGCCATAGAAAATCCAGGCCGTCGCATTGTATATCTTGGAAGGTATTATGAAGATGATGGCAGCTGCGATGCCTATCGCGATGCACATCCAGATGAAGTGCATTCCATATCTCTGGCTGAAGTCGAAGAGCATCGAGTTCTCGGAATGGACAGAAGAGAAGATGTTGAGCCATCCGAACACGACGAGGATCAGATAATAGATTATCAGTCTCCAGTCAAGCTTGCGATATATAGAATTGCCACCCATTTTTTATTTCGTCTTGACCCTGCTCAACAAGTTTGCGTCGAACATCCTTTGTTCGAGATATTTCCTTTCGGAGCTGATCTCCCCGTTGAGATATTTCTCCACGAGCAGAGAAGCGATGGGGGCGGCCCAGGTGGCGCCGAAACCGGCGTTCTCCACATAGGCAACGACTGCGATCTTGGGGTCGTCCTTGGGCGCGAAGCACATAAACACGGAGTGGTCGCTTCCGTGCGGGTTCTGTGCGGTACCCGTCTTTCCGCACATTATGATGCCGGGGATAGCCACCGACCTTGCAGTCGCGCCGGGGCCACCCTGTACGGCGAGCTCCATTCCCTTGACCACTTCAGGGAAGTATTTGGGGTCGACCATAGTATAGTGACGGGTGGTGTAGGTGCTGTCCACCTCTTCACCCGGAGGATATTTTACGTAATGGGGGGTGATGTAGTAACCCCGGTTGGCCACGGTCGCACACATATTGGCCAGATGGAGCGGCGTGCAGCCGAGCTCTCCCTGTCCGATGGAAAGCGATATGACCGACAGTGATTTCCAGCGGTCCTTCCCGTGGAGCCTGTCGTAGTATTCCCTGGTGGGCACGTTTCCTGCCAGTTCGTACGGGATGTCAGTCCCGAGCTTGGTGCCGAAGCCGAACGAGGTCACGTATTCCCTCCATTTGTCGAAGGCCTCGCCGACGCTCCCATATTTGGGATTGTCGAGGATGTTGCGCAGCACATAGCAGTAGTATGCGTTGCAGGACATCATCAGCGACTGGTACATATCGATGGGAGAGACGTGGTTGTGGCAGCCGAGCCTGATACCTCCGAAAGTGTAGCCGGCGTGACAGGCATATTTGGTGTCGGGAGTGAGCACTCCTTCCTGCAGGCCAATGAGTCCGTTGACAACCTTGAACACCGAGCCCGGAGGCTGTGCCGACTGGACGGCCCTGTTGAACATCGGTTTGTAGGGGTCGTTGATCAGGTCGGAGTAGTATTTGTTGATCTCGGCCAGTTGCGACACGTCGATACCGGGGCTGGAAACCATCGCCAGGATTTCTCCTGTGGCAGGCTCTATAGCCACGACCGAACCCACCTTGTTCTGCATCAGCTGCTGGCCGTATGCCTGCAGGTGAAGGTCGATGGTAGTCATCACGTCGCTGCCGCCGACGGCCTCCTTGTCGTAGATGCCGTCTTCATAATGTTCCTGTATGCGGTTGTGGGCGTCGCGCAGGAAGATCTCGTAGCCTTTCTCACCCTTGAGGCGGTCTTCGAAGGCCATCTCCATTCCGGTCTTGCCGGCAAAGTCACCCATGGCATAGCCCTCGTGGCTGTCGAGGAAGTTCTGGTCGACCTCGCTGATGTAACCCAGCAGGTTTCCGCCGGAATTGACGGGATATTCACGGGCAGTGCGGACCACGGCGTCAAAGCCGGGGAACATATAGCTCTTCTCGGCGAATTTGTCGTACATCTCTCCGGGAACCTGCTTGAGGAAGGTGACGGAACCAAAACCTATGCGGCTGCGGTATCTCTTGTAGTAGTCGAAGCGCTCCTTTACGAACTCCGGGTCCAGGTCGAAAATCTTGCAGAATTCCAGGGTGTCGAAAGGCTGCACGTCGATGGGTACCACCTCGAGGTCGTAGATGATCTTGTTGTCTACTATGATTTCGCCGTTGCGGTCGAGGATACGGCCGCGGGCGGGGTAGTTGATCTTGTATTTGAGGGCGTTGTTCTCAGCGTTGATGCGGTACTTGTCCTCGATGATCTGCACGTAGAACAGCCTTGCCATAACGGCGAGGAATGCAATCGCTATCGCGGCGATGAGTACGTTCTTTCTGCTTATCGAGAGTGCCATTCCTTATCTTCGTGAGTTGAACATCGAATAGTCGAGGGCAAGGATCAGCGCAAGGTTGGCGGCGCAGCTCAGCACGAAGCGGAGCAGGGTGGTCACCAGACTTTCCATCCCCACGGAATCGAGGCAGATATAGACTATGAAATAAACCGCCAGGGTCACGAGGATGAAGTTGACGTGCCTCAGCACACCGGCTTCCTGGATCGTGGGTATGACGGCTCTTTCGAGATTGTCCTTGCTGAAGCAGGCGGCATAGAGCGGTTTGCGCGTTGCGGCGAGAGCCACGGATGCGGCTGCGTTCAGGCCCATTATGCCGTCGCACAGTATGTCCACCACAAGTCCGCAGATGAACGCGATGATCATCGACACTCCGGTGTCCTGGTTGAGCGGAAGATAGATTACCAGCAGCGGCAGGCAGCAAAGGTAGATGTACGGTCCGACGTTAACATAGCCGGACAGGACCACCTGGATTACCAGCAGGATGACGTAGAACAATATGCGGCCCCAGCTATCCTTCATCTTCGCCCTCCTCCTCGAGCCGTTCGATTTCTTCCCTGTCGTTGTTGGCCACGACATATACGTGGCGAAGCGAAGTGAAATCCTGGAAAAGGTCTATTTCCAGGTTGAGGTACAGGCCGCTCACCGGCTTTATCTTGCTGATGACGCCCACAGGAATGTCCGGAGGGAAGATGCTGGAGTGGCCGCTGGTAGCCACGGAGTCACCGATGGCGGCGCCGCAGTAGAGCGAAATCTCCGACAGCATCGCCTTGTGCGGGTTGACACCTTCCCAGCGCAGCAGGCCGAAGTGGTCGCTTTTCACGAGGCGGGCACTGATGGACTGCTCAGTATTCAGGAACGAAACCACATAAGAGTAGTTGTCGCTGACAGCATCGATGATGCCCACCACTCCGTTGGGAGTAATCACGCCCATTCCTTCGGTGATGCCGGCACGAGAGCCCTTGTCGATGAGCAGATAGTTGTGCTGCTTGCGGCTGGTGCTCTTCACGATGTCGGCGGAGGTGTAGGAATAAAGGCCCGGCAGGAAGTCTACGACCGAGTCGGGCGCCACCTCGCTGGCCTCGCGTGCCTCATAGAGGCTGAGCCGGCGCTTGAGGTCTTCGTTCTCCTGCACCAGTGCGAGATTGTCCTTCTTGAGCGAGAAATAGTACCTGATGTCGCTGGTCTTCTGCCACAGGGAAGCCTGGGCCTCCCTGATTCCGCCCAAAATCCTGTAACGCTGCACGACGCTGTTATTGGCAATCATCACAAGGCATAGCGCCTCCAGTGCAATGAAAACCAATACGTTCACTACATTGCGGACAAGGGCGGGGCGACCTGTCATCTAAACAGGAATTTATATGTTGCTGTGTTCTTGAGCGCCTGGCAAGTGCCGCGGGCAACCGCGCGGAGCGGGTCCTCAGACACGTGGAAGGGGATGTTGATCTTCTTGGCAAGCCTCTGGTCCAAACCTTTGAGCAGGGCGCCGCCGCCTGTGAGGAAGATACCCTTGTGGACGATATCGGCATAAAGCTCGGGCGGAGTCTTCTCCAGCACGGTGAGGATGGCTGTCTCAAGCCTTACGAGAGATTTGTCAAGGCAGTGGGCGATCTCCTGTGAGGTGACTTCTGCCTCCACGGGGTGGGCGGTCATCAGGTTAGGTCCGCTTACGATGTACGGATCCGGAGTCTCGTCGAGCTCGGCGATGGCTGCACCGATCTTGATCTTGATGTCCTCGGCAGTGATTTCACCGACCTTGATGTTGTGCTGCTGCCTCATATATTGCTGGATGTCGCTCGTGAACACGTCGCCTGCGGTACGGATGCTCTCGCTGGCAACGATGCCTCCGAGGGAGATGACTGCAACTTCGGTGGTACCGCCTCCGATGTCGACAACCATATTTCCTGAAGGTGCGGTGACGTCAAGTCCGATACCCAGAGCAGCGGCCATAGGCTCGAACATCATATATACGTCGCGGCCACCGGCGTGTTCGCAGGAGTCGCGGACGGCACGGATCTCAACCTCAGTACTACCCTTGGGAATGCTGACGACGATCTTGAGGTTCGGAGCGAAGAGCGTGCGCTTGCGGTTGATCATCTTGATGAACTCCCTGAGCATCAGCTCTGCAGCTTCGAAGTCAGCGATCACGCCATCCTTGAGGGGCCTGACGGTGCGGATAGTCGGATTGGTACGTTCGTGCATCAGCTTGGCCTGGGTTCCCACTGCGATAGGCTTGTTGGTGGGAATGTCGATAGCCACGATAGAGGGCTCGTCGATCACCTTCTTGTCGTTCATGAAGATGACGAGGTTGGCAGTGCCAAGGTCGATAGCAAGTTCTTGGGTTAGAAACGAGAATGCCATATTATAGTTTATTTGTTTTCTAGTGTTTGAAATGTCTGAAACCGGTGATAACCATGGCTATGCCATGTTTGTCGCAGTAGTCTACACTTTCCTGGTCCCTAATGCTGCCGCCCGGATGGATGACTGCAGTGATTCCTGCCTGGTCTGCGATCTCGACGCAGTCAGGGAAGGGGAAGAAGGCGTCAGATGCCATAACGGCGCCTTTCAGGTCGAAGCCGAAGCTGAGAGCCTTGGCGATTGCCTGTTTGAGCGCGTCAACCCTTGAAGTCTGGCCGACGCCGCTGGCGAGCAGCATACCGTCCTTGGCAAGCACGATGGAATTTGACTTCGAATGCTTGACCAGCTTGTTCGCGAACAGCAGGTCGGAAACCTGTGCCGCAGTGGGAACAACCTTGGTGACGGGTTTGAGGTCGTCGGGGGTTTCGACTTTGGAGTCCCTTTCCTGCACGAGGGCGCCGCCCAGCATAGAACGGAACTTGACGGCAGAAGGAACGGTGCCGCGGGTGACGAGGATGATGCGGTTCTTCTTCTGCCCGAGGGTCTCAAGGGCTTCGGGAGAATAGTCGGGAGCGATGATGACCTCGAAGAAAATCTTGTTGATCTCCTCGGCCACCGACTCGTCGACAGGCACGTTGGAGATGATGATTCCTCCGAAAGCAGAGACGGGGTCGCCTGCGAGGGCGTCTCTCCAAGCCTCGGCTATGGTGCTCCTCGAAGCGCATCCACAGGCATTGTTGTGCTTGATGATGGCCACGGTGGGCTCTTTGAAATCTGAAATCAGCTCGATGGCCGCTTCGATGTCAAGCATATTGTTGTAGGAAATCTCCTTGCCGTGAAGCTGCTGGGGAAGAGTGGCGGGGTCGCCGTAGAAGGCCGCATTCTGGTGAGGGTTCTCTCCGTAGCGGAGATGGGTGGACGAAGTGTAGCTGCGAGCGAAAATGTCCACTTCTCCGTCGGAGTTGAGGTAGTTGAAGATGGCCGTGTCGTAAGAACTGCTCACTGAGAACGCGTATTTGGCGAATGAGAGCCTGTCCTCGACGCTTGTGCAGCCGTTCTTCTCGCGGAGCACGTCGGCCAGCTTGCCGTAGCATTCCTTGCAGGGCACGATGACCACGTCTTTATAGTTCTTGGCAGCGGCCCTGATGAGGCTGATGCCGCCGATGTCTATCTTCTCGATTATCTCCTGGTGTGAGGCGCCCTTTGCGACATACTCCTCGAAAGGATAGAGGTCTACGATCACGAGGTCGAGCGCCGGGATTTCATATTGCTGCATCTGCTCCAGGTCGGTCGGGTTGCCGCGCCTTGCCAGGATGCCTCCGAAAATTTTGGGGTGGAGGGTCTTGACCCTTCCGCCGAGGATAGAAGGGTATCCGGTGACGTCTTCGACCTTTGTCACCTTGTAGCCTTTCTGGGCCAGGAAATCATAGGTTCCGCCGGTTGAATAGAGCGCGACGCCGTTGCTTGCAAGGAGGTCTGCGATCTCTTCGATACCGTCCTTGTAGTACACCGAAATGAGTGCAGAAGTTATCTTTTTCAGTTCTGAATTCATAGCCAATTCTTAATCATACAAAAGTAGATAAAATGACTCAAATAATATTTAATTTTGTGCACAGTTTATCCACAATGGAGAGAAAAAGATACGCAGTCATCGTGGCCGCCGGATCTGGCACGAGAATGAATTCAAAATTGCCGAAGCAATTTATCGAAATTGCCGGCAAACCGTTGCTGCGTCATACCGTGGAGAGGTTCCTTGCGATGAGCGTCCCTGTCGACATTATCATCGTAATGTCAGACGAATACAAGGAATACTGGAAGGCTTATTGCCGCCGGAACGACTTCCTTGAAAAGTATGTTCTGCCTACTGGCGGTTTCACCCGTTTCCACTCTGTCAAGAACGCCTTGGAATATGTTCCCGACGGGGCTCTCGTGGCAGTCCACGACGGGGTGCGTCCCTTCGTCACTCCCGAGTTTCTGGAAGGCTTGTTCCAGGAGGCGGAAAAGTGCGGTGCCGTGGCTCCGGCAGTGCCTCTCGTGGAGAGCATCAGGGAGGTGGACGGCGACGGCAGCGTTCCTGCCGACCGAAGCCGTTTCCTGTCGGTTCAGACCCCGCAGGTTTTCCATTCGGAAATACTTAAAAAGGCCTACCGGCAGTCATACGACACATCCTTCACGGACGATCTGACCGTCGTGCAGAAAGCCGGCTATCCGATAAAGACTGTAGAGGGGTTGCGCTACAACGTGAAGATCACGACTCCTGAGGACCTTGAACTGGCTGAAGCTCTACTTTGACCCTTTTTTACGGCTTTCTTTTTTCGCCGTGGCCGGCTTTCCGGCCTGGGGGGCTTTGGCGTAGGTGGCATCGTTGACGAATACCTGCCTTTCGATGGCTTCTTCAAGAGAAATCCAGGTCTCGGTGCGCTCGACTCCGTCAATGTTCTGGATGGTGTCTATGAGGATGTGCATCAGATCGTCGTTGTCCTTGCAGTAAATCTTGAGCATCAGGGCGTGGTTGCCGGTGATGAAATGGCATTCAACAATTTCGGGTATGCGCCTGAGGGATTCTATCACCTGGGAATAGGCGTTTGCCCTTGACAGGCTGACACCCATGAACGCACACACGTTGAGACCTAGGGCCTGAGGCTTGACGAGAAGCCTGGAGCCGGTGATGATGCCCATCTGCTCCATCTTGCGCACGCGCTGGTGGATGGCTGCTCCGGAAATGCCGCATTCGCGTGCGATCTCGAGGAACGGAAGTCTCGCGTTCTTGATGAGGAATGAAAGGATTCTTCTGTCGGTTGCGTCAAGCTGATGTGTTATCGTTGCGGTCATTGTTCCAGGTTTGAATGTCCAAAAATACTAAAAATTTATTTTGATGACTTTGATGCCTTTGCGATGATTTCCCTGCAGGCGGCTTCGTCGAGAGTCTCGGGATTGGTCCCTTTTGGAATCTTGTAATTGTTCTTGCCCTGCTTGATGTAGGGACCGAAGCGTCCGTTGAGGACTTCGATGTCTCCGAAGGCTGCTATGTGCTTCTTGCTCTCTTTCTGCTTGTGGTCTTCTATCAGGGCGATAGCTTCCTCCTCGGTGATGAGCATAGGGTCGTAGGTCTTGCCCAGCGAAACGAAGCTTGAGCCGTATTTTATGTACGGGCCGAAACGGCCGATGGAAGCCGTGAGAGGCATTCCTTCGTAGGTGCCGATGGTGCGGGGAAGTTCGAACAGCTTGGCTGCTTCCTCGACGGTGATGTTCTCGATAAGCTGGCCTTTCTTCATGCTTGCGTAGCGCTTGTCGGGGTCATCGTTCTCGCCTTTCTGCACCAGCGGGCCGAAACGTCCCATACGGGCGATGAGAACCTTTCCGCTTGCGGGGTCGACTCCGATGCGGCGTTCTGCGTGGGTGTGGGTGCGGTCGTTGAGCTTTTCCTCAACCGTGTTGTGGAAGTCGGTGTAGAAATCGCTTATCACCTCGTTCCAGACCCTCTTTCCATTGGCGATGTCGTCGAAATCCTGCTCCACCTGCGCTGTGAAGCCGTAGTCCATTATGGCCTTGAAGTTCTCATCGAGATAGTCGGTCACAA
Organism: Bacteroidales bacterium; assembly: GCA_017429475.1. Taxonomy (GTDB): domain Bacteria; phylum Bacteroidota; class Bacteroidia; order Bacteroidales; family UBA932; genus Equibacterium. Next base: position 391,372 of record JAFROX010000001.1, on the reverse strand, counting down.
CTATGCCCACGTTCTCTGCGAACAGCTTGCCTTTTTCCTTGCCGACGATTTCAGTCTTGGTCTGTGCGGCAATGTTGTCCGCCTTCAGGGTAAATGTCCTGTAGCTGCGCGATTCGCCCTTGCTGTCGCCTTTGGCCACGTATCCGCGCTTCATAATGGTAGATATCGTAGGCGCATAGGTTGAAGGACGGCCGATGCCGAGTTCTTCGAGCTTCTTGACGAGGCTGGCTTCGGTATAGCGTACCGGGCGGGGAGTGAAGCGCTCGATGGCGTCGATCTCCTTGCGTTCCATCTTCTGACCTTTTGCGATAGAGGGCATAAGTGTCAGCTCTTCAGCAGTCTCCTCGTCATCGGTGCTTTCGATGTAGACCTTCAGGAATCCGTCGAACACAACTTTCTCGGCTTCAGCCACGAAGGGCTCCCTGACGCCTGCGGCTTTGATGTCCACTACTGTCTTTTCGAGGACTGCATCTGCCATCTGGCTGGCGATGGTGCGTTTCCAGATGAGGTTGTAGAGTTTCTTCTCTGATGCTGTGCCGTCGATGGTCACGTTCTGTATGTAGGTGGGGCGGATGGCCTCGTGGGCTTCCTGCGCTCCCTTCGTGCGGGTCTTGTAGTTGCGGGGCTTCGAGTACTGCTCACCGTATTCGCTGACGATGAATGCCTTGGCGGTGTTGATGGCGAGTGAAGACAGGTTCACGGAGTCGGTACGCATATAGGTGATGAGACCGGCTTCGTAAAGCCTCTGTGCAATCGTCATTGTCTGGCTGACAGAGAAGCCGAGCTTGCGGGCGGCTTCCTGCTGGAGAAGTGAAGTGGTGAAAGGAGCGGCCGGGGTGCGGGTGAGTTCCTTCTTGTCTATCGAAGAAACGTGGAACTCGGCGTCCTTGCAGCTTTCCAGGAAAGCCAGTGCGTCTTTCTCGCCGGCGAATTTCTTCTCCACGTGGCCCTTGATCTTGTTCTTGAGGCCTTCCGGAACGAAAGTGCCTTCAACCTTGAAGAACGAAGCGGCCTTGAATGCCGAAATTTCCCTTTCCTTGTCGACGATGAGCCTTACGGCAACTGACTGAACGCGGCCTGCAGAGAGTTTGGGCTGAACCTTTTTCCACAGGATGGGGGAGAGCTCGAATCCAACGAGACGGTCGAGGATGCGGCGGGCCTGCTGTGCGTTGACAAGGTTCATGTCGATGCCGCGCGGGCTCTCGATGGCTTCCAGGATCGCGTTTTTTGTGATTTCGTGGAAAGCGATGCGCTTGGTCTTGTCTGGGTCGAGTCCGAGAGTCTCGAAAAGGTGCCAGGCAATGGCTTCTCCCTCGCGGTCCTCATCGGATGCAAGCCATACCGTAGAGGCCTCGGCAGCATCTTTCTTCAATTCAGTCACAAGCTTGCGCTTGTCGGCCGAAATTTCGTAATGCGGCGCGAATCCGTGCTCGGTGTCCACACCCAGTTTCTTCTTTGAAAGGTCGCGGATGTGCCCGAAGCTGGATTTGACTGTATATCCCTTACCGAGGAACTTCTCGATGGTTTTGGCTTTGGCCGGTGACTCTACGATGACGAGATTCTCTCCCATAATAACGATTTTCTAAGGAGGGGCAAAGTAAAGTATAAATAGAGGTATAATCCAAATTTAATTGCTAAATTCGCGTTTCAAAGCAGTTTTGAAATGAAGATCGAGACCAAGAAAAAAATAGTCAAATACTGGTGGATCCTGCTGACAGCACCCTTTCTGCTGATACTCCTCTGCCTGCTGTTCGTGGCAGCTTTCGCCGACCTGCCTTCGTTCGAAGAACTGGAAGACCCCAAGAGCAATCTCGCGACGCAGCTCATCAGCAGCGACGGGGAGGTGTTCAATACATATCACATCGAGAACCGCTCCTATGTTTCTTTCGATGACCTGCCGCAGAATCTCATCGACGCTGCGATAGCCACCGAGGACGCCCGCTTCCGCAAACATTCCGGAATAGACTTCCGTGCCCTCGGCCGTGTGGCGGTCAAGACTTTTATGATGCGCAACTCCAGCCAGGGTGGAGGAAGTACCATCACCCAGCAGCTTGCAAAGACGCTGTTCCCCCGCGAGGTATCCGAGTCCCATTTCCCGGGAGCCAAGTACCTCAAGCTCGTGAAGAACAAGCTCAAGGAATGGATAACGGCCGTCAAGCTGGAGCGCAACTACACGAAGGATGAAATCATAACGATGTATCTGAACGCCGTCTTTTTCGGCAGCGAAGCATATGGCATCAACACGGCGGCCCGCACCTACTTCGACAAGAAGACCGAGGACCTGCTGCTCGAGGAGAGCGCCACCCTGGTGGGAATCGTGAACAAGCCTACCCGCTACAACCCTGCCGTGAATCCGGAGCAGTCGCTGGAGCGCCGCAACCACGTGCTCAAGCAGATGCAGAAATACGGATACATCAGCAAGGCTGTCTGCGACTCTGTCAGCGCACTGCCCATAGTGCTCGAGTACCAGAGGCAGGACCACAATGCCGGCATCGGTTCGTATTTCAGGGATATGCTCCGCAAGACTATGAATGCCACCAAGCCGAAGCGCTCCGATTACACCCAGATTGAAGACTACCGCAGGGATTCCACAAGATGGGTTGAAGATCCTCTCTATGGCTGGCTCAACAAGAACACCAAGCCGGACGGCAGCCAGTACAACCTTGACAAGGACGGCCTGCGCATCTATACCACCATAGACTCCCGTATGCAGAAATATGCCGAAGAGGCCATCAGGGAGCATCTTGGCGGAGACCTGCAGCCGTTGTTCTTCAATGAACTCAAGAACAAGCGCAACCGCCCGTTCTCCAACAACATAGACCAGGGAACCATCGACCGCTCAATGCAGCAGGCCCGCCGCTGGAGCGACCGCTATACCAGCATGAAGAAGGCCGGCGTCTCCGACAACGAGATCCTGAAGTCGTTCGATGTCCCCACCGAGATGCGTATCTTCACCTGGGACAAGAAGGGCTATGTGGACACGGTGATGACGCCAAACGACTCCATCAAGTACTACAAGTCTTTCCTCAGGGCTGCGTTCGTGGCCGTAGAGCCCAACACCGGCAAGGTAAAGGCCTATGTCGGAGGTCCGGACTACAGATATTTCAAATATGACAACGCAGGGCAGGGCTACCGTCAGGTCGGCTCGACCATCAAGCCCTTCCTCTATACCCTTGCGATGCAGGAGGGCTACACTCCCTGCAACAAGGTGGTGAACATCCCCTACAGCTTCGTGCTCGGCGACGGTTCCGTATGGACTCCGAAGAGTACCGACAAGAGCTCGTATATAGGCAATACCGTGACACTCAAATGGGGCCTTACCCACAGTTCCAACAATATTTCGGCCTATCTGATGAAGCAGTTCGGTCCCGAGGCGATGGTGGGAATGTGCCGCAAGCTCGGCATCAGCAGCTATATGGATCCCGTGTACTCGCTGTGCGTGGGCAGTTGCGACATGTCGGTGATGGAGATGGTGTCTGCATATAATACCTATCCTTCAAGAGGTGTGTTCATCAATTCGTATTTCGTGGAGCGCATCGAGGACAACTCCGGCAACCTGCTGGCGAACTTCTCTACACGCAAGCGCGAAGCCATCAGCGATCCCACCGCATATCTGATGGTGAACCTTATGCAGGGCGTCGTCAATGAAGGTACTGCCAGCCGTCTCCGTTGGAAATACGGAGTAGAAGGTGCTGCAGGCAAGACCGGTACCACCAACGACCAGAGTGACGGATGGTTCATCGGCTACATACCGAAACTTACCGCAGGCGTATGGGTCGGCGCGGAAGACCGTCAGGTTCACTTCGAGAGCCTTGCGTATGGCGGTGGTTCATATATGGCCCTGCCTATATGGGGAATTTTCATGAAGAAGGTGATGGCCGACAAGAGCATCGGCATCCGCAACGGAGAGAGCTTCGTTCCTCCTGTAGGATGGAATATGAGCCTGGCCTGCACCGGAGGCGACGATGACCTTTCAACAGGTGGAACAAGCGAGGAGGAGGACGAGTTCTTTAATTGATGATGAAGAAAAAGATAGCAGTTATTTACGGAGGTACATCTTCCGAAAGAGAAATATCGATAATGAGCGGCAGATACGCCGCGGCATCCATAGACAGGGACAGATATGAGGTGTATGAAGTGCTTTTCAATGCCGACAACTGGCTCCTGGTAGAGTGGGAGAGTGCAGACAGCAGCAATATGAAGGTGCTCGGCACCGTGGACAAGGGCAGTTTCTCCTGCAACGGCGTCAAGTTTGACGTGGCCTGCATAATGATTCACGGAATCCCCGGAGAGAACGGTTTGCTGCAGGGCTATTTCGAGATGATGGGAGTGCCGGTGACGACCTGCTCTTCTTTCGTCTGCACGGTGGCTTTCAACAAGTATTCCTGCAAGGCTTTCCTGCGTGATACGGGCGTCAGGATGGCTGATGACGTGTTCCTCCACAGAGGGGAACCGTACGACGTGGACGCCATAGTCGGCAAGTTGTCTCTGCCTGTGTTCGTGAAGCCCTCTGACGGAGGCAGCAGCTTCGGAGTCACCAAGGTCAAGAAAGCTTCCGACATTCCTGCCGCCATCGATGCGGCATTCAAGGAGAGCGACACCATCCTGATAGAAAAAGCAATTACCGGCAGGGAAATGACGCAGGCCGCCTATACATCCAAAGGCAAGGTCGTGCTCCTGCCCGTGACAGAGATCATAACCCAGAACGAATACTTCGACTATGAGGCCAAGTATCTGGGCAAGAGCGATGAGGTGTGCCCGGCCGGCATCACTGCCGAGCAGAAGGCTGACATCGGTTTCTGGACCGAAACCATCTACCGTCATCTGGGTTGCACCGGACTTATGAGGATGGATTACATAATGGCTGAAGACGGGGTATATTTCCTCGAAATCAACGCGACTCCGGGGATGACCCGTATGAGTCTCGTGCCCAAGATGATCAGGGCGGCCAGGATCGACATCAAAGAATTCTACACCGAGCTGATCGAAAGCGCAAGATAGCACTATGACCGTCGGCAGCTACATAAGTATCCTTGCTGAAAAGCTGCAGTCCCTCTATCCCGGGAGGGAGGCGAAGGCCATAGCGGAAAGTCTGGTCTGCAACGTGCTGGCCATCGAGAGGTACAAGTGCCTCAGCGAGCCGGAAAGGGTCATTACCGAAGAGCAGATGGAAAGGCTGCAGGTGATGGGCAGCGAACTTCTCGATGCCAAGCCCCTGCAATATGTTCTCGGCAGCTGTATGTTCGCGGGCATCCGCATCCGCGTGAAGGAAGGCGTGTTGATACCCCGTCCCGAGACGGAGCAGATGTTTTCGCTCGCTGCTGAAGATGCCGAAGCCGTAATGGATGCCAGCGAAGACGACAACTTCAATGTGCTGGACATATGCACCGGGTCTGGTTGTCTTGCCTATGCCTTTGCTTCGGAATTTCCCGACGCCCAGGTTTACGGCTGCGACATAAGCACCGATGCACTGGCTGTCGCCTGCAGGCAGAGGGTCAAATGCATCAGGCCCGTGTTCTTCGTGGCTGATGTGCTGCAGGCTCCGCCGGCCGGCTTGCCCAAGTTCGACGTGGTCGTGAGCAATCCGCCTTATATAAAAGAGAGCGAGAAGGCCGCGATGCGCGACAATGTGCTCAAATGGGAGCCCGAACAGGCCCTGTTCGTGCCTGACGAAGACCCCTTGATGTTCTACAGGGCGCTCTCGACCTGGGCCGGAGCGCTGCTCAAGCCGAAAGGTGTGATGTGGATGGAGGTCAACGAGGCATTGGCTCACGAGACTGCGGAGTTGTTCCCGGGATCGGAAGTAATAAAGGATTTCAACGACAAGGACAGATTTGTAAGGGTAAGGAGAGGATAGATATGGCAAAGGCAAAGACAGTCTGGTATTGCACTTCGTGCGGCAACGAATATCCCAAATGGATGGGACAGTGCCCTGCTTGCGGGGAGTGGAACACGATGGTAGAAGAGCCGAAAGCCGCTCCGTCGGGCAAGGCTGCAGCTCCCTCGCGTACGAGAGGTTATGTCTCTACCGAGAAGGATGCCCGTCCCCAGCCTCTTTCCGAAATCAGCATGTCTGAGGAAAGCCGTTTCTCGATAGGCATAGAGGAGGTGGACAGGATACTGGGAGGCGGAATGGTCCGCGGCTCGATGATACTGATCGGTGGAGAGCCCGGCATCGGCAAGTCTACGCTGGCCCTCCAGATTCCGATGAACTGTCCGGACATAAAAACACTTTATGTGTCTGGCGAGGAGAGTCTCCGCCAGCTGAAGCTCCGTGCCCAGAGGCTCGGCAGCGATGAGTGCGACTGCCTTGTGCTCAGCGAGACCCTGCTCGAGAACATCATTGCCAGAGCGCAGGAGGTCAATCCCGACCTGCTTATAATTGACTCCATCCAGACCATATTCAGCGAGACCATAGAATCTTCTGCCGGAAGCGTGTCGCAGGTGCGCGAATGTGCCGCGGCCCTGCTTCGATATGCCAAGGAAAGCAATACCTCTGTTATTCTTATCGGCCATATCACGAAGGACGGTGCGATAGCAGGCCCGAAGATCCTGGAGCATATAGTCGACGTCGTGCTGCAGTTCGAAGGTGACACCCGCGGTGCGTACAGGATACTGCGCAGTATAAAGAACCGTTTCGGCTCCACCGCAGAACTGTCGGTATTCGAGATGACGGGGAAGGGACTGCGCGAAGTCAGCAACCCCAGCGAAATGCTCATCCCGATGCATCAGGAGAATTTGAGCGGCATAGCCGTGGCGGCGATGATGGACGGCACGAGGCCTCTGCTCATAGAAATCCAGTCACTTGTGAGCACTGCTGCATACGGCGTGCCCCAGCGCAGCGCCACAGGCTTCGACGTCCGCAAGATGAATATGCTGCTCGCCGTGCTTGAGAAGAGGGCCGGATTCAGGCTTGGTTCCAAGGACGTGTTCCTGAACATCGCAGGCGGCCTGCGCATCAGCGACCCCGCCTGTGACCTGGCAGTCATCGCCGCGATACTGTCATCCAATTTCGACATTTCCGTGTCGGCTGACAGCTGCTTCTCAGCTGAGGTCGGCCTGAGCGGCGAAATAAGGCCCGTAAGCCAGGTGGAACGCCGCATAGCCGAAGCCGCGAAACTCGGCTTCAAGAAAATCTACATCTCTTCTTTCAACAAGAAAGATTCCTTCGCCCGCAACGACAACATCGAGGTCATCGCGGTCTCAGACGTGGCAGAACTCTGCCGCAAGCTGTTCAAGGCGTAAATTCAGGCCTTTTCGAAAAGCCTTTAACCTCTCCAGATCTTCTGGGGATATTCTCCGGCTGCAATCAGTGCGTTGATCTTATCGACAGTGAACGGGCGGTCTTCCTTGTAGGTGACGCCGAACCATTTCGCATCACATTCCAGCACCTTGATTGAGGCGATGTTTTCAAGTATAAGCTTGTCTGCGATGTAGGGGATGAAGTATTCAGCCTTGAGATTGTCACGGTTCTCGTCAAGGAACTGCTTGAAAATGCGCTCGGAGTGCTTGAAGTAGTCAGGAGTGAAACCCCAGAAGTTCATTGACACATAGCTCTTTGGATTGAGCTCGTGCTTTTCTTCTCCTTCTATGTAATAAACGACTCCGCCGCTTCTGGCAATGGCCGTGCGTTCGGTCACGGTAGTGAGGTTGCCGTCGGCGTCAACTCCGCAGATGCCGCGCGATACGGTGCCGAAATCGGAGAGGGTGTTTTCCAGATGATAGCCTACCATTGCATATTGTCCTTCGGTTCCTTCGATGGAGCGGAGGTATGCGGCCATAGTCTCATAGCTTGAGCGGCCGTAGAAGTCGTCGGAGTTGATTACGGCGAAAGGCTCGTCGATCACACCGGCGGCCATCATCACGGCGTGGTTCGTGCCCCAGGGTTTCTGGCGTCCCTCAGGGACGGTATAGCCTTCGGGAAGGTAGTCCAGTTCCTGATAGACAAACTCGAATTTCACGTCATCACCGAACTTCTCTGCACGGAAATGCTCCTTGAAGGTTTCTGCGAAAGAGTGGCGGATTACGAAGACCACTTTGCCGAACCCTGCCCTTATGGCATCAAATATAGAGTAGTCGATTATGGCTTCGCCGTTGGGGCCGAGGCCGTCCATCTGCTTCAGTGAGCCATATCGTGAGCCCATTCCTGCTGCAAGTATCAATAATGTGGGTTTCATATCTATTGTTTTATGTTTAGTCTTCTATTCCTGAGGTAGACTCCGAACACAAGGGCTGCGAGTCCGAACACTATCATCTGCACTATCTGTGCTTCGTGTGAAATGGTGGCGAACACGAGGGCGGTCTGCTGGTCGATGCCGTAGATAGGAACAAGAGCCATTGACACTATGACGTGGTAGGCGCCGAAGCCACCCTGTACAGGGATGGCCCAGCCGACAAGACCGAGCATCATTATGAACAGGGCATCCATTCCGGTCAGGTGTGAAACAGCCGGGAAGGCCTGGATCACGAACACTACCTCAAGCCAGTATAGCAGCTGCACCATGACAGTGTAAAAGACGAACAGAAATCCGTGCTTCATCTTGAATGCAGCCTTGACTCCGTTGAGCATACCCTTGATGAAATCTATGATCTTGCCTCCGATGCGGCTGTGGCGGATTCTGTCCATATAACGGACAACCGGCAGAATGGCCAGCACCAGCAGCACTGCAAGGACGATTATCAGCAACAAGGTCTTTGTCGAGAAGGATTCCACGAAAGGATTCCAGATATGCTCTACCATAAAGCCTCCGAAAGGAGTGAGGAAGAACATTGCGACTATCATCAGGACGGAAACCAATATATCCCACGCACGTTCCACCATCACACTGCCGAGACTGTCCTTGAAAGGAACCCTGCTGCTGTCGGCTATCATACCGCATCGCACCAGTTCGCCGCTGCGCAGCACTGCGATATTGGACAGGTAGCATACGGCATATGCGTTGCAGCAATCCACCCTGCGCACCTTCGAGTCGATGGGAAGCAGAAGAAGACGCCATCTCAGACCACGGAAAACGGTTCCCAGCACACCGGCCACCATAGCGGCAAAGATCCACCAGTAGTTGCAGCTGCGCAGGCCTTCGACGAACGAGTTCCAGTCCATGCCCCTGAACGCAAGATACAGCAGGAATACCGTTAGTATCACTGCCGCAGAATACTTCATTATGCTCTTGAGCCGGGGATTCATAGCCTTTCTTCAATACAACCAACAAAGGTAGTCATTTATTTACTAAATTTGTAGAAAAGCACTCTTGCAGACCTTCTTGCGATGACATCAAAAAGCGTTAAATCCATCCTCGGCATAGGCAATGCCCTTACCGACATCCTGGCTATCCTGCCGGACGACTCCATCCTCCAACAGTTCAACCTTCCCAAGGGAAGCATGCAGCACGTCGATGCCGAAGCCGGCAACAAGATATGGGAGGCCATCAAGGATAAGGGCATCAAGTACGTTGCCGGAGGAAGTGCCGCAAACGCCATATCTGCCGCGGCAATCTTCGGTATGAAGGCCGGTTTCATCGGCAAGGTGGGCAAGGACGACATCGGATCGCTCTTCAAGTCGGAACAGCGGCGGGACGGTATCGACTCGATGGTGCTCAGGGGAAAGGCTCCCAGCGGCCGTGCGATAGTCATCATCACCGAACCGAACTACGAGCGCACATTCGCCACCTATCTCGGAGCGGCTCTGGAACTGGAGCCCGAAGACCTCAACCCCGACGATTTCGACGGCTACGACTACCTGCATCTCGAAGGTTATCTGGTGCAGAACCAGCGGCTCTTCCGAAGAGCCGTGGAGATCGGGCGCGAGAAAAATATGATTATCTCAGTCGACCTGGCCAGCTACAACATCGTGGAGTCCAACAACGCCTTCCTGCACGACATCGTGGAGAACAACGTCGACATCGTCTTTGCAAACGAACACGAAGCTCGCGCATTTACCGGCAAGGACCCAGTCAAGGCAGCAGCCGACATAGCCAAACTGTGCAGCATCGCCATAGTCAAGGTTGGAGAAAAAGGGTCGATGGTGCGTTCGGGCAAGGAGTTCCACAAAATCAGGCCCCGCAAGGCTGTAGCCAGGGATGCAACTGGTGCCGGAGACCTCTATGCCGCCGGTTTCCTATATGCCCACTCCCTCGGGATGCCTCTCGACATCTGCGGAAAAGTCGGCTCGATCCTGTCATCTAAAGTTGTCGAGATCATCGGCACGAAACTCGACATTCCCCGCTGGAGGGAAGCCAAGAAGCAGATCCGGAAAGTGATGGGTATCCGCGAGTAGCCGGTTCTTCCGGAAACAGACAGCAAAAAAGTACCGTCGGTCCCATTTGGAACCGACGGTCTTTATTTACGTCGTATGTACTGAAATTCGAATTATTCTGCCTTTACGCTCTGCTCGATGTATGAGATGGCGTCACCAACGGTGGTGATTTTCTCAGCAGCGTCGTCAGAAATTGAGATACCGAATACCTTCTCGAATTCCATAATCAGTTCTACTGTATCCAGAGAATCTGCGCCAAGGTCATTGGTAAAGCTTGCACTCTCCTGAACTTCGCTTTCATCAACGCCAAGCTTGTCAACAATGATGGCTTTTACTTTAGCAGTAATGTCTTCCATGTTCTTTTAGTGTTTTTAGTACTGAGGTGCAAAGAAAGTAATTTTTCTTCATTTTACCAAATTTGTCTACCTTCGCGTCAAATTTCAGACTATGAGGAATCTAGCTATATTCGCCTCTGGCAGTGGCACTAACGCAGAAAACCTGATCAAATACTTTTCGGGCCACCCTGAGTTCAGGGTAGCGGTTGTCCTGTGCAACAAGCCGGATGCCTTCGTCCTTCAGCGCGCAAAAAGGCTTGGAGTGCCGTCTGTGGTATTCGACAAGAGCCAGCTGGTCTGCAGTGGTGACTCGACAGAAGAAGGCAAGCCTTCAGTGGCGGCAATCCTGAAGCAGTACGATGCGTTCGCTCTGATTCTGGCGGGATTTTTGATGCGTATTCCTCCGCATCTGATAGAAGCCTGGCCCCGCAGGATAATAAATATCCATCCGGCACTGCTTCCCAAGTATGGCGGAAAAGGGATGCACGGTATGCACGTTCACGAAGCTGTCGTTGCAGCCAAGGAGATAGAAAGCGGCATTACCATCCATCTTGTCGATGAACAGTATGACCACGGCAAGACTCTTTTCCAGGCCAAGTGCGAGGTTCTTCCCTGTGACACCGCAATGGATGTGGCAGCCAAGATCCACCTGCTGGAGCAGGAGCATTTCCCGACTGTGGTCGACGACTATCTGAGTGCCAATTTTTCATAAGAGATGAAGACCGCAAGACTGACAGCCATACTGGCACTGGTGATTCTGACAACGCTTCCTTCCCATTCCCAGACTCAGAGGAGGAGAGGCTCGCTGATGGAGTATACCGTCATCGGCAACGACACCGTCTATGTGGACGTATTGCCGCCCGCGCGCATCCATCCCAAGGAATATATGAACCGTGCCGAGTGGATCCAGTACTACCAGCGCGTGCACAACTTCAGCAAGGCATATCCGTATGCCCTCTTCGTAGCCAAGACCATCAGGGAAACCGACAGCATCTTCGTCGCCCGCCACTACACCAAGCGCGAGCAGGACAAGTACCTGGATGCAATGAAGGACGAGCTGTTGAAGAGTTTCGACCCCATATTCAGAAAGCTTACGCTCAAGCAGGGAATGATGATGATCCGTCTTATTGACCGTGAGGTGGGTATGACTCCCTATGAGATAATCCAGAAGTATCTGGGCAATATAAACGCCGGCTTCTGGCAGGGCGTCGCAAAAGTGCTGAAAGGCGATATCAAGAGGCAGTACGAACCAAAAGGTGAAGACAAGGACCTGGAACAGCTGGTGCGCTACTGGCACGACGGCGAGTTCGACGACCTGTATGATTATATCTTCGGCAAGCCGAGGCCGACAATCGTCATACCCAAACAGTTCCAGCAGCCGTTCTATCTGACGGTAGATTCAAAGCAGTCCAAGAAGGATGCCCGCAAGGCTGCAAGGGAAGAGAAGAAAAAGAAGAAATAGGCCTGCCGGCTAATCACCCAGCACCACGTATGTCAGATTGAGTTTGGGATGGCGTTCTGCGCCGTTACCATTGATCTGTCCTACCGCGTAGTTCATGTAATCCACGTAATAGAAGGTTTCCGAAGTGGTCGAGGAAGCATTGTACAAGGCATCGTAATAATACATGTTGTTGTAGTAGTTGTTATAGCCATAGCCGCCATAACCGTAACCACCATAGCCATAACCATAGCCGCCGTAACCGTAACCGCCGTAATAGGGATTATAGTACGAATTGTACATATATGGATTGTAATACGCGTTGTTGTTTGCGGAACTGTTGGTCTGGATGTATTCGAAAGGAGCGATGAGCCAGATGTCATCCTCTTCGCTGATTTCTTCTTTGTTGATCAGCTGATGGATGTAATAAGTCACGTCCGGGCGGTAGCAGTAGAGGGAACGGTTGATGTCGCCCTTGTCGTATGTGTCGTCGTAGATCGAACCAAGGAGATTGTAGCGCCAGATATTGTCAGTTGAATCAAGTTCATACACGGCGGGATAGAGACCCTGAGGATAGTATTTGTCAACAGTCCTGTAGTCCTCGGGGAACTCGAACGGCAGGTCGAAGGTCGCCCTGGTGATGAGTATCTTGCTGAGATCCACGCCGTTTTCCTCAGCCCAGTCTTCGATGGCGTTCCGAAGGACATATGCATCGATGAATGGCTTGATGCCGGCCAGACCTTCGTAATAGAGAACCTCTTCGTTGTTGTCGGGGTCGACTTCAAGATATTTGGAACTGTGCTTGAACACCTGGGTGGAAACACCGTGGTAGACGCTTCCGATATCGAATGTAATGGTCGTATCCCTGCGTATGTTGTTATTGTTGGTTGAGCTGACACCCATTTTGATACTTGCTGTCTCGAAGTTGTTCAGCCTGCCTCCGTAGGTTCCTTCGATGGGGTCGTCAGTCGTGAAATAAAGGCCGTAGTGGTTCTTGATGAAAAGCTCCATGCTGTCCAGTTCGGCCCTGGTGGCTGACATCAGGTTTTTTGCCCATTGTCTGTCAAGCGGGATTGTGACGGTATCCTTCGATGTGAGCAGTGCGTTGCCGATGGGGATATGTATGTAGTCGTTCTCCGTCACGCTGTTGCAGGTCACCATAGTGGAATCCATCGCACGGGCCATAGGGTAAACATACAGATTCTGGGTGATGTTGTCCTGATTGTCTGCGAACGTCTGCACGTTGTCCCGTATCAGCAGGATATAGGCATCGATAAGCTCCGGGTCTGTACCGAAACGGATGCCGGTGTCGCTGGGGGTGACGGTGGCGGCGAGGTCAACCTTGGTAAGGCCGAACTTCTCGGTGACGATGGTTCCCACATCATAGTAGTACGACGACGACTGGATGTCGGAAGAAGATTTCATTCCAACTTTCAGGTCAATCGTAGCAGACTCGACATAAAGGTTGTTGGATGTCGGTACGAGCGAGTCACCCAAAGTATAATTGGTTTCTATACAAGACGGAAAAAACAGAACGGACAGCAGCAAAACCAGGGACCCCAGCGCCGATTCAATCTTACTCAGTGACATTTGCCTGCAGGATTTGTTCGTAAAAATCATTGTATTCTTGTATGTACCCGGTGTCTTCCAGACTTATCTCAGGGCTCTGCAGGACAGGCAGCTTGCGCTCTGCCACATATTTCTTCAGTTCCTCGTCCAAAGTCTTGGAGCCGTAGATGACACCGTCGGCATAACGGATGGCCAGTCGTGCAAGATTTATGCCATCGGAAGCCTTGACGACTTCGACATCTTCAGGGCTGATCCCTCCGATGGGAATCTTGGCTGCAATGTCAGTTGCGAAAGTGTAATTCGGCTCGTCATACAGCGACAGCACGATCTTGCTGTCAGCGAAGATAGGGTCAGTGTCGTATGCTTTCTTGAGGTATAGCGGCAAAATGTGCGATATCCATCCCTGGCAATGAACGATGTCGGGTTTCCAGCGAAGCTTCTTGACTGTTTCAAGCACACCTCTTGCGAAGAAGATGGCCCTCTCGTCATTGTCTTCGAAGAATTTGCCGTCAGCGTCGCAGAAGACGGCCTTGCGGCGGAAGAAATCTTCGTTGTCTATGAAATATACCTGCATCCTTGCAGATGAGATGGATGCAACCTTGATGATCAGTGGCCTGTCGACGTCACGGACGATGATGTTCATACCGGAAAGACGGATGACTTCGTGGAGCTGGTGACGGCGTTCATTGACAGTGCCATACCGGGGCATGAACGAGCGTATTTCCCTTCCTTTCTCCTGCACACCCTGCGGGAGGAATCTGCCCACTATCGAAATAGGGGACTCCTGAGAGTACGGATATATCTCCGAACTGACATACAGAACTCTTACAGGCTCGCTCATTTTTGAATGTAAAATATTAAGGGCAAATTCTCTACAAAGGTAATAATAATTTTTGATTATCTTTGCTGCTGTAAAAAATTGTCATGGCTTCAAAGGAAAAAAACATCATTGCCAAGAGGCTGGTTCAGTCGTACTTATCCTCTGTAATCAGCATCAGTCTGGTACTGCTCCTGATTGCCGTGGCGGCTTTCTTGGTCATCAACGCTTCGAAAGTTTCAGATTATTTCAAGGAAAATGCAGTCATTTCGGTGATTATGCACCAGAATGCCACCGAGGCCGACGCACTTGCCATCCAGGAGAAACTTTCCGATATGGATTTCGTTCTCCAGACGAAATATATTTCGAAGGAAGAGGGCACACGCCAGATGCAGGAACTCCTCGGTGAGGATTTCCTCCGCGTTTTCGAAATCAATCCGATTCCGTTCTCCATAGATGTGAATGTGGAGAGCGAATATTTCAGCAAGGATTCCCTCCAGATGATCACATCCCAGATCCAGCAGCTTCCCAAGGTGCGGGAAGTGACCTATCAGGAATCCCTGATAGAAAGCCTCAATGAAAACCTGCGCAAGATCGCGCTCCTGATGGGCATTGCGATTCTGCTGCTGATGATCATCTCCTTTGCGCTTATATGCACTACAGTGCGTCTGAATATATATGCCAAGCGTTTCACCATCCATACAATGATGCTGGTGGGAGCCAACCGCGGCTTTATCCGCAAGCCCTTCGTTTGGCAGGCGTTCTGGCAGGGAGTGGCTTCTGCCACGATAGCCTGCGCCCTGTTCGGCGCGCTCCTTTACTATGCCCGCAACCGTTTCTGGCCGATGGCACAGTCCATCTTCGCAGGAACGATACCCGTCGTGTGTGCGATAGTATACCTGGTGGGCATCGTACTCTGCATCTCGGCAGCCTGGTATGTTGTAGGCCGACTGGCCTATACGTCAAAAGATGATTTGTATTATTAGACTATGAAAGATAATTTCTCAGTTTCTCCTAAAGGGGTCAGAACGATTCTCATAGGCCTTATCCTGATGGTGTCAGGCTACATCCTGATGATGGGCGGCGGCTCTGACGACCCTGCAGTGTTCAACGATGCAATGTTTGACTTCAGACGTCTTGTGGCATCCCCTGTCCTGGTGGTGCTCGGCATCGTGATCGTGATAGCAGCTATTATGAAACGTCCTGCCGGCAAGGAGGACAAGGAATAATCCCAAATGAGCTGGTTTGAAGCGTTGATCCTCGGTATAGTGCAGGGACTGACCGAGTTCCTGCCTGTTAGCAGCAGCGGCCATCTTGCCATAGGCAAGGCCCTCTTCGGCATCGAGACATCAGATCTCAGTTTTGAAGTCGCGGTTCACGCGGCTACCGTACTTGCCACTCTCGTCGTGTTCTGGAAAGATATCCTGCGCCTGTTGCAGGACCTTTTCAAATTCAGGATGAACGACGGAACCAAATACATTCTCCTTATACTGGTTTCGATGATTCCGGTTTTCATCGTCGGAGTTTTCTTCAAGGATTATGTGGAGGACATCTTCGGCAGCGGCCTGATGGTGGTAGGATGCTGTCTGGTCGTTACATCTGCTTTGCTGTTCCTGTCAGAAACCCTGTCCGCACGCCGGGCAGCGAAGGCATCGGCCGGTGACGGCGCTCAGATGAGTTGGAAGTCCGCACTGTGGATGGGTCTTGCCCAGTCCGTTGCAGTGCTGCCAGGCCTTTCACGCAGCGGCTCTACGATTGCCACCGGCCTCCTGTGCGGAGTCAAGCGCGAGGAAGTCACCCGGTTCTCTTTCCTGATGGTGCTCATCCCTATTCTGGGAGAGGCTTTCCTGGATGCCGTTGGAGGCGATTTCGCAGCCAGCAGCGTCGGAGGCCTGCAACTCGCCATAGGCTTTGTCGCCGCATTCATCTCAGGCTTGTTTGCCTGCAAGGTTATGATAGCAATAGTCAAAAAGGCTCGCTTGCGCTGGTTCGCGCTTTACTGCGTGCTGGTGGGACTTGCATGCATCATTTCAACCCTCGTATAGCAATTTAGAATGGACACCGCTGCGGGAAAATACTATTTCACGGCTGATGTCCATATGGGCAGCAAGGCAGATTCCCACGGTTTGCTTGAACGGCAATTCGTGGATTTCCTGCATTCCTTGCCAAAGGATGCGAAAGCCCTGTATCTTCTCGGTGACATATTTGATTTCTGGGTTGACTACAAGGAAGTCGTCCCGCGCGGCTACGTGCGTACGCTGACCGCCCTGGCGGAACTTGTCGACAGGGGTGTTGAGGTTTTCTTTTACCCCGGCAACCACGACTGGTGGGTGACCGATTACTTCGAAAAGGAACTGGGCGTCAAGATTGTTCGTGACAGCGCCCGGATTCTCGAACTCGACGGTTGCCGGATCTGCGTAGGCCACGGTGACATGCCCGGAGCGTCAGATTTCAGGTCGCGGTTTCTTTTCCGTCTGTTCCGCAACAAACTATGCATAGCAATGATGAAGGCCTTGCCGACGCGCCTGTCATTTGCCATCGCCCACGGATGGTCGGCAAGCAGCCGCAAAGGCCATCCCGAAGAAGTCGACCTTGTTTCGACCGGGCTCTATGAGTTTGCAGACAGCCTCGCACGAAACCGTGCTGAAGCGGGTGAGCCTGCCATCGACCTTTATATCTTCGGGCACATCCACACGCCAGCCCGAGTTCCTGTCCCCAGCGGCGGAGAACTCGTCATCCTTGGCGACTGGTCTTCCAGCCCTCAGTATTTCTGCATATAAAAGCTATTATTATACACCCCAGACGATATGAGAAAGCGCATTTACGAGATTATCGAGCAGTATCACAAGGGAGATACCGCCAGCCTTGTCTACGACGTCGTGATGCTCATTGCAATTGTGGTCAGCATAGTCCCGCTGATGTTTATGAAAGTGTACCCGGTGTTCTCCGTAATCGAGCATGTCACCGTCACCATATTCATAATCGACTACATTCTGCGTTGGCTGACGGCAGATTATCGTCTCGGCAAGGAGGGGCGGTCTTTCCTCATCCATCCGTTCACACCGTGGGCGATAATCGACTTGCTGTCTATCCTGCCAGGACTGCAGCTGCTGGGACAGGGCTTCAAGATATTCAGGCTTGCAAGGCTGCTGAGGATTGTAAGGCTGCTGAAAATCCTCAGGTATTCAGATAAATTCCAAATTCTGGGAAGGGTAATCGTAAAGGAGAAAAAAATACTCTGGGCAGTATTCGTAGTGTCGGTATTCTATGTTTTCCTGACGGCACTTATAATGTTCAATGCCGAACCCCACTTCAATCCTGACACCGGAGCCGTCACATTCTCGGGATTCTTCGATGCTCTTTACTGGGCTACCGTGACGCTAACTACAGTAGGCTACGGCGACATGATTCCTGTAACAGACATCGGCCGTTTCGTCAGCATGCTTTCTTCGATATTCGGAGTGGCGATAATCGCACTCCCTTCCGGCGTCATCACCGCCAGCTACCTTGATGAACTCCGCAACGCGAGAGCAGAGAAAGAGAAGCAGAAAGAAGAAACCGAAAACGAGTCCGAATAATACCTATTTACAACACTTCCCCTTTTTTGTTCATAAGCAGAAGGCTGAGTGCTATGGCACATCCGGCTACCGGAATGAACAGGAACGCTTTATGACTCTGCAGGGCTGATGCCGCCTTGGCGAGGGCAGAGAGATTTTCGGTAAAGGACGGAATTGGATAGAACAGCACCAGCAGAGTGAGCAGAATGCCCACGCAGAGCCCGGCGGCAAGCGCAATTAACAGAGCCCGGCGGCCCCGGCGCCTTTCTCCGTCAACTTCCTGCTTGATGCCTTCCACCTTGCTAAGACGGGCATTGGTTTCGATGAGGAACGCCCCTTCGTCGGGGAGCTCGGGCTTGCCTTCGCGCAATATTTGTTCGATGTCTTTCATTGTCTGATGTGTTCTTTTAAGTGGTTGCGTCCCACTGACAAATAATACTTGACCGTTCCTGCGGGAGATCCCATTATGGAGGAGATTTCCTTTATGGGCAGGTCTTCAAAATAGAAAAGCACGATGGCTGTGCGTTCTTTTTCAGGGATGAGCGCAAGGGCACGCTGCAGTTCTTCAAGTTCGAAAGAGGCGTCTGAAGCTGCACCGCCTGTCAGCCTCATCGCTTCTCTGGAGTCCAGGTCTACGGATGGTCCCGGGCTCCTTCTGAGATGGTCTATGAAGCAGTTGTATGCAATGCGGAAAAGCCAGGCCTTGAAGTTGCCTATGAAGCGTCCCGAAGTGACATAGGCTCTGGTCAAAGCTTCCTGGGCGATATCGTCGGCGAGTGCTGCATCTCCGCACAGCGAAGCCAGGAACCGCCTCAGCTGTCCCTGGCAAGTTCTGACTTCGGAGATGAACTTCTCGCGCGTCATCTTCTGCTATTTAATCTTGTTTAATAAGATTCTGTTTTTCTTCTTCCTCGATTTCCTTGGCCAGCATCTTCTTTCCTATAATGAAGAACACGAGGTTGGCGATGCCGATGGCAATAAGGACTGCAGCGATCAGTATGAGAATCCTGTCTCCTTCATCCCATCCGCTCAGGTTTCCTTTCCATATGCCATAGACCAGGGCAGCCACCCCGATCAGACCGGTGACGCTGGCTCCGGTGAGGCGGTCCAGCAACCTCTCCTTGATAGATCTTTGTTTCTTAGGTCGGCTGCTCTTGAAATAATCAGGATCGATAGGCGTTCCGTTTTCAATGGCCTTCAGCATCACTTCTGTCTTGCGGTTGGTTTCGTTCTGCCTTACGCGGCCTACGATAAACACGATCAGAACCGGCAGTACTACGCATATGCAAATAGGCAGTATGACTTCAATCCAAAATTCGTTATTCATTTTTGTACTATTTAATATTGTTTAACATTATCGTTTTCAGGAACGATTACAATACTATAACGCAAAAACGATCCGAAAGGTTGGAAAAATCATTACTTTTTTTTTCGCCTACCTGCCGCCGGCCTTTACCAGGTCGCGGACGGCGTAGGTGAGAGCGTCTTCCTTGGCGAGCTGCCGCAGGTCGAAGTGGATGCGGAAACGCCAGTGGTGGTGCGGGTCGGCCGGCTGATTGATGCGCTCCTCGTCGCGGTTCTTGCGGCGCAGGCCGTTGTCGACCGACAGCCAGTCCTGCAGCGGGAATATCGCGAGCATCGACGGAGATTTCAGGAATTCCAGCAATGCGTCGCGGCACTCTTCGACTGAAGGGTCGTGCTTGAACTGCATACGCAGCGTCTCCATATCGTGGCTAGATGTAGCGCAGACGCTTAGTTCCTTCCAGGGGCCTTCCTGCTCCATACCGCGCATCTTCAGCGAGAGGATGCGCCAATGGTCCATCACGCCCGGCACACAGTCAGGCACCATACCGAGGTCCTCACCGCAGGCCAGCATGCCGGAAGCTCCCAGAAGCTCGGGAAGCTTGTGCTCTGCGTTGCGGCGCCAGAACTCATCGTGGCGGTGGTAGAAGAAGTCGTTGTACAGCGCACCGAAACGCTCCTGCTGCCACTGGGGAAGACCCGCAGATGCCGGAGCGATTAGAGGCTGGTACATTCCCGGATGCCGGGGGTCAGGATGGAACAGGCCGTCAAGCGGCAGTCCCATATCCTGGATCTCTCGGAGAGAGTAGGGAAGGGCGGGGTTGAAGTGGCCCATCATTCCGCTCTTGAATTCTACGGGAATCTCCCAGATGCGGAAGAAGCCGAGGATATGGTCGATGCGGAATGCGTCGAAATACTGGCTCATCTTGCGCAGGCGGGCTTTCCACCAGGCATAGTCATCTTTTGCCATCTCTTCCCAGTTATAGGTCGGGAAGCCCCAGTTCTGGCCGTCGGTAGAGAAATAGTCCGGGGGAGCACCGGTGGATGAATCAAGGTTAAAGAGTTCAGGATGCCAGTAGGCCTCGGCACTGTCGGAGCTTACGCCGATGGGAAGGTCACCCTTGAAGTGGACGTCCTTGCTGCGGGCGTAGGCTACTTCCTCGGAGAACTGGCGGTCCAGGTGGTATTGCATCCATACATAGTATTCAGGCTCGAGATTGTCCCTCTTGGCGCAGAACTCGGCGTATTCGGGCAGCCAGGCTGCATTGTCCTTGATGAAGCGCTTGCAGGCTGCTGTGGCGAGGTCGCCGGCTCCGTGATCCTCGAAAGCCTTGCGGATGCGTTTCATCTTTGCCTTGAAGACTTTGGGATAGTCCAGCTCGGGCAGCGCGTTGAGAGCGGCCTGCTCCTTCAGGAAGGCCTTGTCGACGGGCACTCCGATTTCTTGCAGACGCATATAGAGCGGGTTCAGCGCAAAGGTCGACACGGGACTGTAGGGATATGAATCCTGCCAGCCACCCTTGCGGGTGGTGTCGTTGACCGGAAGCAGCTGGATGATACACTGTCCGGTGGCTGCCGCCCAGTCCACTAGCGGACGTAGGTCGCGGAACTCGCCGATGCCGAAGTCGTCATCGGTGCGAAGCGAGAAGATTGGAATGGCAGTGCCGGCTCCGCGGAAGCCCGGTTGGTCGAAGCGTTCGGCTTGATGCCTGAGAATGAAAGGACAGCCGTGAATGGGGCAGTCAATCCATTTGTCTGTGATATCGAGCGTCTTGGCTCCTTTGGGGGCCTTTGCCTGATGATGCGACCATTCGGGACGGGTCACGAGCCCGTCGCGCATTACAACGTAGCAATAGTCTTTGAGCGCTGCGGCAGGACAGTCCACAGTGACGTTCCAGATGGCGCCGTCACCCCATTTCATAGGGTATTTGCGGTCCTGAAGCACGAGGGCGAGGCTTTCTCCCCACTGCGTGCGGTACTCTATCTTGAATGTTACTTTCATTGCGGATTATATCTTTTTGAAACTTATTGCGAATCCACCGCCGGGAGCCATCGTGACTTCAATGCTGTCGGTGGCGGAGACTTCTATGGTTTTAATTTCGTATGCCTGGGGGTTGTTCTTGAAATGTGCGTCGGGAGCGTCAGCGTAAACGGTAGCTTCATAACGGCCGGGCTCGAGGAAATTGAGCGGAACGTTGAAAGTACGCTGCTCACCGTCGGTCACGCCTCCGCAGAACCACTGGCCGTCGCCCTTTGACTTGCGGGCTGCAATCAGGTAGTGCATCGGCTCTGCGAACAGATAGCGGCTCTGCTCCCAGTCGACGGCAACATCCTTGATGAACTGGAAAGCATCGGGGAAGCGACTGTAATGCTCAGGGGTGTCGGCAGCCATCTGCAGGGGTGAATACATCGTCACATAAAGGGCCAGCTGGCCGCAGATGGTGGAGTTGACCCAGGAGTCGTTGCCGCACCATTCCTTGAGGTTCGGCTCGAAGATGCCGGGCGTGTAGTCCATCGGGCCGCCGTTGAGACGGGTGAAGGGCAGGATGGCCGTATGGCCGGGAGTGATGCCTCCGAAGGCCTGGTATTCGGTGCCCATCGCAGATTCGTTGCCGATGAGGTTCGGCCAGGTACGGCTGAGACCGGTCGGACGGACCGCTTCGTGGGCGTTTACCATTATGTGGTGGCGCGCTGCTTCGGTGATGCAGTAGAGGTAGTGGTTGACCATCCACTGGTTGTAGTGGAACATTCCCTGCGGGAGGATGTCACCCACATAACCTGACTTGACGGCATCGTAGCCGTATCGGTTCATCAGGCTGTAGGCGGCTTCCAGATGCCTCTCGTAGTTGCGGGGGCTGGACGAAGTTTCGTGGTGCATCACGAGCTTTATGCCCTTTGAATGAGCATAGTCGTTGAGGGCCTGGATGTCAAAGTCGGGGTAGGGGGTCTGGAAGTCGAACACATAGTCCTTGTCGCAGTTGGCCCAGTCTTCCCAGCCGATGTTCCAGCCTTCTACGAGCACTGCATCGAAGCCGTTGGCTGCCGCGAAGTCGATGTAACTGCGAACCTTCTCGTTGTTGGCACCGTGGCGGCCGTTGGGCTTGGCTGAAGAGTAATCAGTGACGCCCAGCTTGACCGACTGGAAGTCGTCGGTGTAGTTCCAGCTTGAAGCGCCGGCAATCATCTCCCACCACACTCCCATATATTTTACGGGGTGGATCCAGCTGACGTCTTCGATTGCACAGGGCTCGTTGAGGTTGAGCACCAGGCGGCTGGCGAGCTGGTCAGTGGCGCTGCGGGCCACCTGCACGGTCCTCCAGGGCGAAACTGCCGGAGTCTGGACATTGCCCTTGTACCCTTGTGCGTCGGGAGTAAGCCAGGCACGGAACGAGTGGCGTGCGCAGTCAGCCTCCAGGTGCATGCAGGGGAAGTCCACCAGTGCGGCTTCGTGGATGTTGACCCACAGGCCGTTCTGAAGATGCATCTGGACTGAAGTCTGGATGCCGGTATGGCTGAAGAGAGTTTGCGAAGAGTTGCCGCGCATCTTGTCGCGGAAGTGCTTCCCTATCTCTGAGATGCGGCATTCCGTGTATTCATATTCCTGGGTGTCGTAGTCGCCGGGTATCCACCAGCAGGTGGCGTCATCGGCCATTGCGAACTCGGTGAGTTCCTCCTTGATGCAGAGGTATGAGTCTTTCTGTCCACTCGGGAATTCATAGCGTAATCCGAGACCGTCGTCGAAAAGGCGGAAGCGGATGTCGAGCAGTCTCTGGCCTTCATCTTTTGAGAGATGGACGAGGAGTTCGTTGTAATGGTTGCGTATCTGCGCCTCTTCGCCCCAGACGGGCTCCCAGGTCTCGTCGAAGGAGTCGGTTTCAATACCTGTAACCGTGAACCCGTCGTACAGGGAATAAGGCGGGCGGGCGTCGACCTTGCCGGGCCGTTCGCCGTCATATGTGAGTTCTTCGGCCTTCACGGTTCCCCTCATCTCGAATCCGAGCCTAGAAGGAAGAATCACGGCAGTGCCGTCGCATTCAAGTTCATAATAGGGAGTGCCTTCAGCGTTGATGCTGAATGTCATTTTCAACTTGCCGTCGGGTGATGACAGCTCGGCCTGCGGGCTCAGCTTGGGAGTTGAAGTGCAGGCTGCAAGAAGCACGGCGGCAGCCATCAGTGACTTAGTCCTTTTTTTCATATTCAGAACAATTTCCAGCCCCAGGGCTCGAGGGTTACGTGGTCTTTTCCAATGATGACCTCGGCAGGCTCGGCTGTTAGATTTGCATATACTGTTACGGAATCGTTTCCGCTCTCACGCGTGAAGGCAAG
The DNA here is from genome assembly GCA_017429475.1 of Bacteroidales bacterium. GTDB lineage: Bacteria > Bacteroidota > Bacteroidia > Bacteroidales > UBA932 > Equibacterium. The sequence goes on along the minus strand of JAFROX010000001.1, from coordinate 367,776 downwards.
AACGCCGGCAGGAACTTTCTTTATAATCTTCGCCGGAGCGCCCTTTTCGCCTGCGGCAAGGCAGGGGTGTGCGTGGCGGAAGGCCACAAGGTCACGGATGAACGAGGTGTACTCGTTTGCAGACCAGTCTGTGATGGGGTCCTTCTCGAAGAATTCGAGACGGCGGCTGAGGCCGATCTCCTGTCCGGTGTAGACGAGCGGCTGACCCTTGGGAAGGGTGAAGCAGAGCACTTCCATCACCTTGGCGGCATCGCCCATCCTTTCGAATTCAGTGCCTGACCACGAGTTCTCGTCGTGGTTCGAGGTGAACATCAGGCGGAAGTTGGCAGGACCCATCCAGGAGTTGTCCTTCGCCAGGTATTTCTTTATGTCCTTTACGGTCTTCGTTCCCTGGGCCACATCGTTCATCATATGGTGGAGCGTCCAGGCATAGGAAGCGTCGAAAGTCTCCTTTGGATCGGTCAGATCGGGGCTTTCAGCCTCTGCGAGGAGGTAGATGTCCGGATAGTCCTTCTTGATGCCCGGGAGGATGCCTTTCCAGAACTTGGCAGGAACTTCGGCTGCAGCGTCGCAGCGGAAGCCGTCGACGCCCTTTTCCAGCCAGAAACGCATGCATTCGTCCTGGGCGTCCCAAACGGCCTCGTTCTCGTAGTTGAGGCTGCGGGTGTCTGTCCAGTCATATTCCCAGATGGCGTTGCCTTCGGCGTCTCTCTCATAGAAGTCTGCAGGCTTTGTGGTCATCCACACGTTGTCGGGTGCAGTCTGGTTGGCGACCCAGTCGAGGATTACCTTGAATCCTGCCTTGTGGGCTGCCGCCAGCAGGTCTTCAAAGTCCTCCATCGTGCCGAACTCAGGGTTGACGGCAGTATAGTCCGATATGGCATAATAGGAACCGAGGGAGCCCTTGCGTTTAACCTCGCCTATCTGGTACATAGGCATAAGCCATAGAATGTCGACTCCGAGGTCCTTGAGTCTGGGAAGCTGGGCTTCGACGCCCTTGAAAGTCCCCTCGGGAGAGAACTGGCGTATGTTGACCTCATACATCACGGTGTTGTATGTCCAGTCGGGGTGCTGCGGAGTCTCGGCGAGCTTGCGGCTGCACGCTACGGGAATGAGGGTGAGCGCTGCCAGAGCAACGATGATTATTCTTTTCATATGATTCTGATTTTTGTTTTCTTGAGTCCTTTGCTGCTGAGAACGACCACGCCCTTCCCAGGCTTCCCGGTGCGTTCGACTATGACTGTGAGCTTTCCGCTGAACAGATGCATCTGAGGCTGCAGGAAAGATTCCAGACAGGTCGCATCGCCGTTGGCGATGGCCTTGAATCTCAGCCCGCGGCCACGCACGCGCACGCTTATGGGATTGTCGGCCGTAGGAACCGGAATGCCAGCTTTATCCAATACGGATACTGTTATGAAAGAAAGGTCATCTGAAACGAATGAAGCCTCTGATGCAAGCTTGGCAGGAGTTCCTGCGGTGACCACGCTGTCGCGACCGGCTTCCTTGCCGTTCTCGTCATACGCCACCACCAGGACGGTTCCTGGCTCGTAGCTGACATCTTTCCACATCAGGCGGTAACGGTCTTCCACATCGGCCCTCTGACTGCCGTCTGCAGGGGGAGCGTCGGTACGTTTCGTCCGCACACCTTGGGAGACGCCGTTGACGAAGAGTTCTGCCGAAGGCCAGGAAGTATATACGTAAACAGGGGTTGTTTCGCCCTCTCTACCAGGCCAGGTCCAGTGAGGGAGGATGTGAAGGGTGGGCGATGCGGTGTTCCACACGCTGCGGTAAAGCCAAAAACGGTCCTTGGGAATGCCGGCAAGGTCCACTATGCCGAAGTAAGAACTGTGGCTGGGCCAGGCGTCGGTATCGTAGGGGTGGGGTTCGCCCAGATAGTCGAAGCCTGTCCACACGAACTGTCCGAGATACCAGGGATAGTCGTCGGCAAGGGCGAAGTCGACGTCAGGGATGTTGCTCCAATTGCAGGCATCTTCATCGTATGAAGAACTCTGAAGGTCTGGCGTGGTTGCGCTGAAGACCTTTTCTGCAGGGAAATGGTACACTCCGCGGGAGCTTACGCAAGATGCAGTTTCGCTGCCGAGGAGATATCCCTGAGGAAGCATTTCGATGCCTTCAAGAAAGTAATAAGTGCGGTAGTTGTAGCCCGGGACATCTATGGCCGCGGCAAAGCCGTTTCGGTTTACCGTCCAGACCTGGTCCATTCCGCAGGTGACAGGGCGGGTGGGGTCTTCGCGGTGGCAGATGTCCTGCAGGAAGCGGGCTGTCTCGATGCCTCCCGGCGTTCCCTGCGAAGGAACCTCGTTGCCGATGCTCCACATCACAACACACGGGTCATTGCGATAGTGGCGAAGCATATTGACCATATCGCGCTCAGCCCACTCTTCGAAGAAGAGATGATAGCCGTTTTCACACTTGGCTATGTCCCACTCGTCAAAAGGCTCCAGCATCATCATGAAGCCCATCTCATTGCAGAGCTGTACAAGTTCGGGGGCAGGCATATTGTGAGAAGTGCGGATTGCATCGCAGCCCATATCCTTGAGGATGCTCAGCTGTCGGCGTATCGCAGATTCGTTAACTGCAGAACCGAGCGGTCCGAGGTCGTGGTGCAGGCATACCCCCTTGAACTGACGGCGCTGCCCGTTAAGCTGGAATCCACCCTCGGCGGTCACGGAAATGCTCCTTACTCCGAATACGGTTTCGTAACGGTCGATTTCCTGCAGACCTTTGCGAAGGACGGTCACTGCCTTGTACAGATTCGGGTCCTCAGGACTCCAGAGAGCCGGATGCCCGAGTTCGATCTGCTGCTCAAGAAGGCTGGCGGCTGGGGATTCGGCAGATTTCGCAACCACCTGACCATCATATACGATTTCGGTGAGAACAGTCACTCCCTCAAGCGGACCTTCGACTTCTGTCTTTACAGAAACGACAGCCTGTTCAGACGAAACTACGGGAGTCGTGATCTGCGTGCCCCAGACGGGGACTCTGGTCTCTCCGGTCTGGATAAGGTGGACGTTGCGGTATAGTCCGGCGCCGGGATACCAGCGGGAACTACCCGGGCGGTTCTCGAGTTCGACGCGGATGGCGTTGCTTCCGTTTTTCACAAACTCAGTGACATCGAGATGGAAAGAGTTGTAGCCGTAAGGCCATTCTCCTGCGAATTGTCCGTTGACATATACCTTGGCATTTGACATGGCTCCGTCGAAAAGAAGTGTACATTTAGTCTCTGGAGTTTTGTCAATATCGACGTTGCACTCGTAGAAGCCCTTTCCAATCCAAGGCAGGCCGCCGCTGCGGGCGGTTTTCTCGCTTGCTTCGGTCTCGCCGTTCTGCCGGATTGCCACCACCTGCAAGTCGATGCTGCGGTCGAAAGGTCCTGCAATCGCCCAGTCGTGGGGAATGCGGACCTGCTGCGTTCCGTTGAATGTCCAGTCCCGAAGGAGAGTCTCATTTCTCTGGGCCAAGGCTCCTGTGGAGACGAAAGCAATGGCCAGTATTGCTAAGAATCTTTTCATCAGCGTTTGAATTCTACTACGAGAGCGCTCTTGGGCTCGATGGTGATGCCGTTGCGCAGGGTTATGTTTTCTCCTGTAAGCACGTTGCGGCCGTTTACGGGGCCTTCAACGAACTCGCGGTAATGGTCCCAGTCAAGGGCGTGAGGCTCGAAGCTGTTGTTGATATATACGAACACGGCGTCAGTGTCCGTGTAGCGGAAATATGCGTAGGTGTTGTCGGTGATGTTGCTGGCTCCGATGTTTGCGCGTGACAGGAAGTGCAGGGTCTTGCCGTCCTGGACGGCCTTGTTGCCCTTGCGCCAGTTGAACAGGTTGGCAGTATAGTCGTGAAGCTCTTCGGCATGCTCATAGATGCGCGGCGCAAGTTCGCGTCCGTCCTTGTCGAACAGGTCGATTACGTCATCCTCCCAGCCTCCCGGGAAGTCGATGCGCTTCGCGCCGTCGTGGCTCGGTACGTCCTTGCGCTCGAGGAACATCATCTCGTCGCCATAGTATAGCTGGGGAATGCCCCGCAGGGTGGCAAGCAGCGTGATGGCAAGTTTCATCCTTGCGGGATCCTCGCGCAGCACGTCGCCGGTGCGGGCGTGGTCGTGGTTGGCGAAGAAGGTCATCATATGGCTGAGATCCTTGTAGGCGAAATCCTGGGCGATGACAGTATATACGCGGGTCATGCCTTCGTCCCAGTTGACATAGTCCTCGTTGAGGGCCTGCTTGATGGCACTCTCAAGCGGGAAGTCCATAATCGAAGGCAGGTTGGAGTTGAAACCGTCGGCGTTGGGGTTGTCTTTCTGCCAGTAAGCCAGCTGGGGAATCTTGGTGTCCCAGCACTCGCCGACGATGTTCATATTGGGATACTCGTCAGTCACGGCCTTGCACCAGCGGGACATCGGCTCCGGCTCGTTGTAAGGGTAGGTGTCGACGCGCAGTCCGTCCAGTCCGGCATATTCTATCCACCAGATAGCCCACTGCTGGAAATATTTCAGCACGTAGGGGTTGTCGAGGTTCATATCGGGCATAGAAGGCACGAACCAGCCGCTCTCCTGACGCTCACGGTCGCGGATGGAAGCATTGGGGTCCATATAGACCGAGAAGAGTGCATTCATCTGGACGTAGGGTTCTGCACTGTGATACCAGTCCTTGAAAGGGGCGTCTTCCATCCACCAGTGTGCGGTGCCGCAGTGGTTCGTCACGATGTCCATAATGATTTTCAGGCCGTGTTCGTGGGCGGCCTGGACAAAGCTCTTGTAGAGCTCGTTGTCTCCGAAACGGGGATCTATATGATAATAGTCCGCGCAGGCATAGCCGTGGTATGACTCCCGCGGCTGGTTGTCGAGCAGCAGCGGAGTGCACCAGATGGCGGTGGCTCCGAGACCTGCGATATAGTCCAGATGGTTCATCATGCCCTGGATGTCGCCGCCGTGGCGGGCCACTGCGTCAGCCCGGTTCACCTCGTCCGGAGTCTCAGGAACTTTCCAGAGACGGGCGGAGCCGTCGAAATACTCACCTCCCTGCCACTGCTCGTCGTTGTCCATAAAGGCAGAGGAGAAGCGGTCCGGCATAATGAGGTAGATCATATCGGCGGTTGTGAAACTTTCGCGCTCGCGGCTGCCTTTCTCGCGTTCACGTATTATATAGGGGTATTTGAAACTGTCATCACCGCGGGTGAACACCAGGTTGTACTCTCCGGCGGTCTTGACTGCCATGTCGATGAACAGGAAGTTGGGGCTGTCGGCTTTGTGTACGGCTTTCACGCTGAGGCCCTTGCCTTCCACAGCCACGTCATATTCAGAAATCGCGGGACCCTGCACCATAATCTGCAGGTCCGTAGTCATTCCGGCCCACCAGCTGAGCGGCTCGACTCTCTGCACCTGGTTTTCGTCAGCCTCTGGAACGGAAGAGTAATCCACCCTGTTGCAGGCAACCGCTGCGGCAAGCACCGCGATGATAATCAGTCCTCTATATTTCATATCTCGTCGTTTAATCTTTGAATGCATCCATTATTTCGGAGGGACTGCCATCGGAGCTGAAGGCCCCCTGGTCATAGCTGCCCCAGGTTTCACGTTTGCCGGTATATTTATAGATTTCGTCGGCCTTGCTGTATATTTCAGGCTTCCAGCCTCCATATACTTCGGGCTCCCAGTAGAAGACTCCTTCGCAGCCCTCTATGTCCTTGAGACCGTCTACGAAAGCTTTGAGGATACTCGCAGCATTGCTCTTGGCAGGCTTGACGCCGACCTCCGAAACGATGACCGGCACTTTGTATTTGTTGTACAGGCTCCTGATGTTGGACAGGGCCTTCTGGTTATACTGAGCCGCAGTCATTCCGCTCTCTGCCTGAGGATAGTGCGACAGTGCGATGGCGTCGAATTCTGCACCGGCGGCCTTGACTCTCTGGAACCACCAGTCGTTGTCCTCATAGGCGTTGTTCAGGTGAGGCATCACTAATGCGTCGGGGAATATTTCCTTGGCGGCGTGAAAACCGGCATTGAAGAGTTTTGCGAAGTTGGAGTAACCGTTTGCAATGTCGCCGGAGCTGGTCCAGAGTTGTCCGGCAGGCCACATCATTCCATTACGGGTCTCGTTGCCGATCTGAATCCATTTGGGTGTGACACCTGCAGCCTTCAAAGCATTGAGCACGTCGGTAGTATGCTGGGCTATGTGGGTGCACAGTTTGTCCAGACTGCCCTTGTCGGCATCCCACGCGGCAGGCATTCTCTGTCTTGAAGGGTCCGCAAAGAAATCGCTGTAGTGGAAATCGACCATTACGGCCATCCCCGCTTTCGCTGCCCTCTTTGCAAGGGCGACGACGTCATCTTTTCCGCTCCACCCTTTGTAGGGGTCCACCCATACGCGAAGCCTTATGGAGTTGATGCCGCAGTCTGCAAGCACACTGAATATGTCGGCAGCAGATCCGTCTTTTTTCCTGAAGGCCTTGCCGTCCTTTTCCATTTCGGATGCCCAGCTGATGTCAGCGCCTTTGGCGAAAGTTACTTCTGCCGGCGTGGGGTCAGGCTCCGGTTCCGGCTCGGGGCTGGGAACACGTTCACACATTGAAGACATCATGACGACGGCTGCAAGCATCAATACCAGTTTTTTCATAAATGCAGGTTATTTGAGTTCGAATACAACAGAAGAGTTGCCGCCGATGGTGAGGGCATTGCCTTTGACTGAGGCATTGCCGAGAAGGGCTATGGGTTTTGACATATCGTCGGAGACGGCGACAGTCTTGGCTGAGGCCGCCACATTGTGTATCACAAGCAGTTTCTGGCTGCCGGAGGTCATATACCAGGCTGCAATGGTGCTGCCGCTGACATTCGCTGCGCTCATAGAGCCTTCGGCCAGTGCGGGGTATGTGTTGCGCAGGCGGCTCCAGTCTTTGTAGACGTTCAGGATCGAAGCGTCGTCGGCCTGCTGCGACTCAACGGAGATGGCAGCAGTGAGTACATTGCCGTCAACCTTGTTGTTCACGCCTTTCTTCGCGCAGTCCTTGCCGGCCTTGTCCCAGAGCATCGGGATGCGGACATATTCGTCGCCATTGTCCTTGACTCCGGTGTAGCCGAGCTCCTCGCCCTGGTAGATGAAGGGCTTGCCAGGGCCCGATAGCAGCATCGCACCTGCCTGTTTCATCTTGGCCACGTTCTTGCCCACTTCGCTGCCGAAGCGGTTCTGGTCGTGGTTGCTGAGGAAGAAGGTGGTGATGGCATCGGCCCTCTGGGCGGTATGGTCTGAAACGTAGCCGGCCACAGACGATACGAATCCTGCGGCGTTCTGGTTGTTGAGCACGTCGCGCACCTTGTAGCCGTAGTCGAACTCGAAGTTCGAGATAAGGCCCTTGTAGTACATCTTTTCGATATTGTGGCCTTCCCAGGCTTCTCCAACCATAAATATGTCTCCGCTGTGTCCGGCTGCCTTGTATGTTGCGTTGCAGTGGTCATACCATTGCTGCAGGAAGCGCTGGTTGGCAGTCAGCTGGCTCTGATAGATCCATAGGACTGCATCAAGACGGAATCCGTCCACGCCGAATTCTGTGATCCAGCGGTCTGCAGTGGCGGCGATAGCCTTGAATGCAGGAGAATTCTCGCACTCTGTGTAATTGCCGTAGTTGAGGTCCGGCATCGACCTGTCGAAGCTTGCGAAATACCAGGACTTGCTTCCTCCGAAGGTGATGTCGCCGCAGCTGCCGCTGTTGTCCAGTTTGAAAGCCTGGCCCATTTTGATGGGGCCGCTGCCCGAAGGCGAGCCGTATTTGGTTCCTGAAGGCCAGCTGTCGGAGTTGGAACTCCTTACGAGGAATCCCCATTCCGTGTCCACGTCGAGGGTAATCTCATAGATGCCGGCGGAAGTCTCGTAGAGGCCTACATTGCCGGATGAGCCTATCCAGAGCCACATCTTTGCAGAAGAGTTTGGCTTTTGCGCTGCTTCCTGGGTTTCTGTGACGGTAACATACTTGGTGCCGCCGGTCCAGTCTACCTTGAAGTGCAGGCGGCCCTTGTAGCCAGCCTTGCCGACAGTGATTTCGTGCCAGGCACCCATCTTTGGATCCTTTGCTCCTGCATAGTTGTCTATCTTGCCTGCGGCTACGTCGGCCTCAGGGTTGTCAGAGAATACATACCAGTCGCGGTAGGGGCTCTCAACGTCGGCGCAGGCCTCCTTGAACCACTCGTTTCCGCTGCCGCTGTGGTTTAGGACATAGTCCATATAGATAGATATGCCCTTTGAGTGTGCGGCATCGACAAGGGCCTTGAAGTCGGCCTCGGTGCCGTAGAGAGGGTTCACGGTCGAGTAGTCGTTCACGTCGTAGGCGTGATAGCTGCCTGTGGGATGTGCAGGCGAAAGCCAGAGCGCTGTCACTCCGAGAGCGTCAAGATAGTCCAGTTTGCCTTGTATGCCCTTGAAATCTCCCACTCCGTCGCCGTTGCTGTCGGCGAAGCTGTAGACCAGCAGCTGGTAGGCGGTCGAAGAACGCTTCGTCCCGTCAAAGTCAGCGGGAGAAGGAATGATTTCGGTCGTGGCCTGTTCTTTCGCTTCCTGCACAATGCTCACGGAAGCAGTCCCTTTCAGTCCTGAGGCGTCAGAGAAAGAAAGGGTCAGCATCCTTCTTTCGGAACTGTTTTCGGGAACAGTAACTGTTATGGTCTGGTTTCCTGAGCCTGAAGATGGATTAACTGCAGCCCAGTCCCCTGTGACGGTAGCTTTCCAGGACTTGGAGTCGGTGGTAAGAGTGACAGTCTGTGTGCCGCCATCTCCTGTGAAGGAAAGGGATGCCGGTTGAACGTTGAAACTGACGGAAGTCGGAGTGTCCGGCTTGTCCGGCTGGATGGGTTCGCCGCAAGAATATAGGGTAAGGATGACTACACCCAGAACCCAGGGGATGAGCTTTTTCATAATCCGGAAAATTGGTAACCGGGAGTCCGGTCAGGGGCTCCCGGCCAAAGATATTATTCTACGGTAGCAGTACCGGCGTTGAAGTCAAGGGTGACTTTCTTGCCGGCTTCAACTGTTACGCGCTCCTGGTCTCCGCCGGTGCCGCGATAAGCGATCTGGCCGTCGAAGAATACGAATTCACGTGTCCACCAGTCAGAAGTGGCGGCTTTGCTGCCTGCGTACAAACGGATCTCTCCGGTTGTGCTGGTGGTTCCAACCACTTTGTCCCCTTCGACAGAGAACTCATAGGAACCAGCATCCCAGCCGCCGAAGCATTCTCCGATGCCGTATACCTTGGCGGGCTCGATGCAGACGTTGCCGTTCTTGACATCAACGAGGATCATATAGACTCCGTCTTCGGCTACGACGCAGTTGCCGCCATTCTCGGAGAATCCCTCATTGTTGTCAAGGCCCCAGAAGTCGCCGCCCCATTCTTTCTTGGAGTTGAACTTGAAGCCTTCGCCAGCCTTGAGGTAGCGGATGGCCCAGAACTGGCCTTCTTGGGTATTAGTGGGAATCATATCCACGGCATTGGCTCCCCAGTCCCAGCCGCCTACGGCCTGACCGATGATATACATATTCTCAGGCAATGTAGGAGCTTCGCCTTCACCCTTCACCTCAGCGGTGCCGGCATTGAAGTCGAGAATTACGGTCTGGTCCTTGAGAACCTTGACGCGATCCTGGTTGCCGGCATTGCCGCGGTAAGCGATCTTGCCGTCGAAGAATACGAATTCACGAGTCCACCAGTCGCTGGTAGCGATAGACGATTCAACGTACATACGGATTTCTCCGGTATTCTGTACGGTGGCCTTCAAAGTCTTGCCGTCAGCCTGGAAGAGAGCTCCGTCCATCGCGGTATTCCAACCGCCGAAGCAGTCACCGATACCATATACGCGAGCGGGCTCTACGTGAACCATGCTGCGTTTCATATCGATATGTACCAGATAGAAGCCGTCTTCCTCGACATAGCAGTTGCCGTCGTGTGCATCGTAGCCGTCATTGATGTCGAGAGCGAAGAAGTCGCCACCCCATTCTTTCTTGGAGTTGAACTTGAAGCCTTCTCCGGCAGTGAAGTAACGGACTGTCCAGAACTGGCCTTCTGCTTCTGCGCCCCAGTCAGGATTGTGAAGTACGGGAGTCATTTCGACTACGCCGTCGGAGTTCCAGTCCCAACCGCCGAATTCTGAACCGATCATATACAGATGGTCAGGGAAGTTGAGGGCCTTGACCTCATAAGTCTGGTCGAGCAGGTTGAGGGAGATGCTGTAATAGATAGCCTCTTCAGATCCGGGACCGATGTTGAAGGCGCCGATCAGGTCATTGTGGGCCATCACGAACTTGCCGCTGTAAGCACTCTCGCCGTTCTCTGCGGCACCGATGAAGATATTGTCCCAGAAATTCTCTGACTCATAGGCCACGCCTGGTGCTATCTTGAACCAGTTGTCAACACGGTTGCCGTCAGCATCGACAGGAGCAGGGATGGTTACTCTGATGACAGGGTCATCATAGAAATCACTGCCGCTCGCATTTGTGAGTTCATAGGTCTTGTCGGTGTTGTCCCAACCGTTGGCTGCTCCAATGTAATAGTAGTGTTCGTCGAAGACAGGAGCTTCGGGAGTAACGATTACATCAAACTCGTTAGAAGCGAGCTTGAAGCCCTGGCCCTCAATCTGGACAGAACTTTTGACGACAGCCTTCATCGTGCGGGGCACGGGTTTCAGTCCGTACAGGTCTGAAACGGCATCCTGCAATTCTGCCTTGGATACCTTGAGGTTCTCGTCGGCATCAAGGGTGACGGTTCCGTCAAGAATTACGGTAAACGGTCCGTATGTGGCATCTTCCGGGAGGGTAGATGTTCCCAGTTTGGCGATGGCGACAAGCTCATCGGCCACTTTGGCAATCTCTATGCCCGGAACGGATGACACGGAGAAGGCCTCAGGGAGAGTGCGGGCATCCTCCTGGGGATAAGCCTGCGGATCGGCTGCGGGCTCGAAAGGCGCTTCACAGGCAGTGAAGGCGAACATCGCAGCTATCATTGTATAAAGTAATTTCTTCATAATGCTTCAGTTTTATTTTACCTCACCGGTGTTGAAAGAGAAGTCTACATACAGTTTCTGGCCTGCTGCGCCCTGAACTGAGTATGCAGAACCTTTGTTTTCAGCCCAGTTGTTGGGGATGTCGACGTCGCGGAAATAGAGACTGCCCTGGTAGAGGGTGAATTCTGTGCGCCACCAGTCGAGACCGGGCACGAGGATGTAGGCACGAAGCTCACCTCCGCCGATGAATTCAGGTGATACGAAGATTCCGTCAGCGTCAGGAGTCATCTCCCAGGCAGTGTTGCCGCCGGTCCAGTCGCCATCGGCGCAAGCACCGATGATGAATGCCTTGCCGGGTTCTACCTTGAGGGCGTATTCAATGGTCTGGCCAACTACAGTGGCTTCGAAATGGAGAACATACCAGCCGGGGTTGGCGAAGACGAGATTGTCATCGTCAGCTTTCTGGGTGACTCCTGCGCCTGCATTGTCAACGATTGACTTCAGTGCGCTGAAACCTCTCCAGTCGCCTTCGGCTTCGCCCCACTTGAGGCCGTTGTCGTTGCCGCCGCCGTTATAAACGAGGGTGTAGTATTCACCGGGGATGCCGTAAACACTTGCAACGGGTTTCCAGGTGCTCCAAGCTGAGCCGATGTTTGCTCCGACAACGTAGATGTTGTCCTTGAACTCAACCGGAGGAAGTGCGAAGCGGGTGGAAACCTTGTTGAGCGTGATCACGTTGGATGCGATGGTCGCGTCGGTGTTCTTGACCCTTGCGATTACGCGCAGGTATACTTTCTCTGTGATAGGGAAAGCTGATTCATCCTTGCCGCTTAGAGAAGTCACAAATGCTGCAAATTCGTCTGCGGGCAATTCTATGCGTGCAGTAGTCGATGCTATGCTGAACGTCTCATATTTGCCTTCAGTCTCGAAGTCGTTCTCCAGAGAGACCTGTGTGGTGTAGAGCACAGGTGCGGTGAATCCGAAGTCAGGCTGCGAGCAGGTCAGCACTACGACCGACGAATTGTCGAGGTCATAGTTGTTATTGGCAAAAGCAGGAGTGTTGAGCACGAAAGTCGAGGGATGGTCATTGAGAGTGACGATCTCGCGGAAGTCTTCACAAGAGACTGCAGTGCCCAGGCACATTACAGCTGCCAATAGATATAATACTTTTTTCATTGTCATTGCTGTGTCTGTTAATAACCTGCGTTCTGTACAAGGTTAGAGTTTGCCACGATGTCGGTCGTGGGAATTGCAAAGATGTTACGGAAAGCGGGGAAGGGAGTTCCGGCATAAATGTCAGAAGAGCCTTTGAAAGTCCAGGTGTAGCTGGTGTTGCCTCCGTAGTATCCGAAACGGATGAGGTCAGAACGACGGCGTCCTTCGAAGTAGAACTCACGGCTCCATTCGTCGCATATTGTTGCAAGATCGGCTGAAGGGAGTCTTGATGCGTGTGCGCGTGCGCGGACTGCATTGATCTTGTCAAGTCCGTCATCCGTTGCCTTGCCGCCGTTCAGGCGTGCGTCGGCTTCTGCGTATGCAAGATATGCCTCGGCTGCACGGAAGAAGAAGAAATCAGTGTCCACGTACTGTGCGTCGTGTGATGAACCTCCGTCGCTGTAGATATTGTTGAATTTGGTAACAGCAAAACCATTGGTGAAGGTTCCTACCTTATCGATGGAATAAGTCCTGCCTACGCTCTCGAAAAGGGCACGGTCGTCACCTGCTGCAACCTGCATCGTAGCGGGACTGGCCTCGAGCGGAGCGTTCTTGCCGGGGAAGAACTTGTCTACAAGTTCGGGAAGTGCGCGGTTTCCGCCCCATGCCTCAGAAGTTCCCCAGGCGGGGAGGTTGGCATCGTGGGTAGAAGCGATGAGGAACAGGGTGCATCCCCAACTTGCAGTGGTGGCACCATCCTGCATAATGGTGAAAATACTTTCAACGGCTGAACCGTTGCTGCCGTTGTTGCCCATGAACAGACGCTCGTAAGCGGTATATCCATTGACGTCATCGTCTACAAAGAGTTTGTAAGGAGAATCGATGACCTTCTTTGCATACTCTTTAGCCTTGGCCCACTGTGCTGTGCCGGTATAAACCTGGGCATTCAGATAAAGGCGGGTGAGAAGCGTCCAGGCAGCGGCCTGGTCTACGCGTCCGTATCCTTCCTGGCCTTCCATCTTGACCTTGGGAGCAGCGAGTTTGTCCTGAATGTCGAGAAGCTCAGACTCGATGAAGTCGTAAACCTCATAGCCGCTGTAGTCATTCTCGTTGATGCGGCCGCGAGCTGCGGGTTCGCCAGATGAATCGAATGCCTTGATGAGAGGAATCCTGCCTCCGAATCCGTCGAGTGCGAGATAATACTCAAGTGCGCGGAGGAAGCGGATTTCTGCAACTTTCTCAGCGTCGGCTCCGAGTTCTTCGGCCATAGCGAGATAGTGGTTGCAATAAGTGATGGCAGTATACAGACGGTAGTAGTAACCTCTCAGCATAGGGTGAGAGCCGTCATAAGAGTTGAAGTTGAAGCCGGGGATTCCTTCGTCGCCCCATGCGCAGATGGCTTCATCTGAAGTAAGCTCGTTAGAGTTCCACATCTGGCGGACGAAACCCGAAGTACCGCCGTCGATACCGTCAACATCCACGTCACCGTCCACGTCGCCGTTACCAGCCATTGCGAGGGTTGCGTAGCATTTGTTGAACAAGTTGTCGAGCGTAGCGGCATCAGTTATTACCTGATAGTTGGGGTCGATGGGGGTGACATCCAGATCTCCGACGCAGGCAGTGGTTCCGAGTGACAGTATTACAGCTGCTGCAGAACCGAGAAGTATTCTTGATATATTTCTTTTCATAGCCGTATCGGATTAGAAGTTAAGGTTGACACCGAAAATCACTGAGAACGGACGGGGATAGATGTTGTTGTCTATACCGCCGAATACTTCAGGATCGATGCCTTCGTACTTGGTTATACAGAAGACGTTGTTGGCTGTTGCATATACACGTCCGCCAATTCCGTCATAATTGCCGCCCTTGAACAGGCTTGAGAAGCTGTAGCCGAGAGTGATGTTGTCGCACTTCAGGAATGAAGCGTTCTTGACATACATATCTGAGTGGGTAGCCTCGATGTCATAGGTCTGCCAGTTGTTGGCAAGAGATGCTCTCGGACGGTTTCCGAGATATGTGCTCTGTGCCCACAGCGCATTGTATGATACGTTTGCCTGGCCTGCGAAGAGGTCATTGTAGACATAGTTGCCTACGTTGGCGCGGAAGTTCATGCCGAAATCCCAGTTCTTGTATTCAAGACGGGTAGACAGGCCGAAAGTCATAGGAGCGTGAGGACTGTGGAAATAGTACATGTCTTTCTCTGAGATGGTGCCGTCACCGTTTCTGTCGACAACCACACCCTCGAGAGGTTTTCCGTTCTTGTCATAAACCTGCTGGTATACCAGGAATGAATTTGCGGGATGTCCCACTGCGTGAGCCTGGATGGTTCCGCCCGTACCTGCAGAGATACCGCCGGTCGCCACGTAATAATCTTCGTCACCACCGATGAGTTCGGTAATTTCGTTATGGTTGTAGGTGGCGTTACCGCTGATGGTCCAGAACCAGTCGCGGGTCTGGACGGCCTTCCAGTCAAATGAGAACTCGATACCTTTGTTGACAAGGGAACCGATGTTGGTCAGCTGCTGGTTCCTGAAAGTAGAACCTGCCGCTACATTGGCGGTGTTGATCAGGTCAGTGGTATGACGGTAATATGCGTCGATGCTACCTGTGAGACGGTCGTTTGCGAATCCGAAGTCGAGGCCGACGTTGTAAGTCGTGGTGGTCTCCCATTTGAGGTCCTTGTTGTAAACCTCAGGACGATAAAGGGTACCGTTGCCTGTTACAGGATAATAGGTGCGGTTGCCGTCGTTCTGCTTGTAGAGAGGGAAGTAGTAATAGTCACCGATACCTTCCTGCTGACCGGTCTGGCCATAGCCCAGACGGAGCTTGAGGTCGCTGACGGCTTCTGAATATTTCAGGAAAGGTTCTTCCTTGATTCTCCACGCAAATGCGAATGAAGGGAACAGTGCCCAGTGCTGTGCGAAGCGTGATGAACCGTCATAGCGGACAGTTCCGGTGAGGAGATACTTGTCTTTATAAGAATAATTGGCACGGCCGAGGAAAGAAACCAGGTAGTTCTCTGTCCTGTAAGTATGGTCGTATGCATTATACTTCGAGCCGGGAGTTCCGGTAGTGGCGGTCTCGGGATATGTACCCCAGTTCTGGGTAAAGACTTCTCTCCAGAAGTGCTGCCATTCGTAACCGGCCATTATATCGAAGTGATGGTTCTCGTTGAAATCCTTCAGATACTGGGCATATGCGGTAAGAGAAGAGTTGCGTTTGTTGATCTGCTCCCATCCGTTGTATCCATAATAGATGCTGGTGGGGTTGCTGCGCGAACCGATAGTGGTCTGCTTGCCTGAAGACAGGTCACCGCCAAGGTTGAGGTGCAGGTGCAGGTCTTCGAATCCGTGGATCTTATAGTCCATCTCAACGCTGCCGATGTAAGCGGTTGAGCGGGCCTTGTCGCTGTAGAGATTCTGGTCGAGGTCGGCTACCGGGTTTGCCGGGGCGTTGCGCTCCCAGGTGGTAGGCCAGCTGGCATCCTTGTATTCGCTGTTGGCGCGCCACTGGAAATATCCACCGAAGTTTGCTGCATCTGCCGATGTTTTGTCATAGATAGACTGGGTAGGGTCCATCCTGATGGCATCACCGATGGCGCGTGAGTTCGCGTAAGAAGTCCAGGCAACCATTGACTTGCCGCTGACATTGACAGTCAGGTGCTTGTCAAAGAATGTGGGGTTGAGGTTGAGGGATCCGGTGAGACGCTTGAAGTCAGAAGTCTTGAGGATACCCTGGTCGCCGGTGTAACCTACGGACACGCGGTAAGGAAGGGCCTTGATCGAACCGGTGAGAGTTACGTTGTGGTCCTGGCCAAATGCAGTGCGGTAGATTTCACTCTGCCAGTCTGTGTTTGCCTTGCCCATAGCGAGAACTGCGGGATCATCCGGAGCGAAGAGGCTGTTGATGAGAGAGCGGTATTCGTCGCCGTTAAGCACGTCGACGCTCTTGCGACGGGTCGATACGGTGAATGAACCAGAGTAGGTCACCTTGGGTGCCTGGTTGGCCATACCTTTCTTGGTGGTGATGATGATGACACCGTTTGATCCGCGTGAACCATAGATGGCGGTTGCAGATGCGTCCTTGAGGACGTTGAAACTTTCGATATCGGCCGGGTTCACCAGAGACAGGGCGTTGGACAGACCTTTGACGCCGTTGTTGTCAATAGCGAGACCGTCGATGACGATCAGAGGGTTGTTCGAGGCGTTGAGTGAAGAACCGCCGCGGATACGGATGTTGGAAGCTCCGCCAGGTGCACCACCGTCTGAAGTGACGGCGACACCGGCAATCTTACCGGTCAACATATCCTGGGGATTGACAACCACACCTTTGTTCTTGGTGTCAGGCCGCAGAGCCGTGACAGAACCGGTAAGGTCGCTCTTCTTGACGGTACCGTAACCGATGACCACTACTTCGTCGAGGAATTCTGCGTCTTCAACGAAAGTGACGGTTGCGGGTACGTCAGAAGCCTTGAAGGTCTGGGTGGAGTAGCCGATGCAGCGGAATTCCACAATCGCATCAGCAGAGCTCACCGTCAGGCTGTAATTGCCGTCGAGGTCGGTCGAGGTGCCGTTGGTGGTACCCTGTTCGAGTACCGTGGCGCCGATGACGGGACCTAACGCATCGACAATCACACCCTTAACCTCGTATTTGCCGCTTTGTGCAAATACGCTTGCGGACAGTACGGCTGACGCCGTGAATGCCGCGAGGATGGTTAGGATTCTTTTCATACAATGTTTATTTGGTTTGTTTGGTGTTTATGATTCTTACGGCCAGGGCACCGAGGCAGAGCAATACTCCCGCAGAAAGGAGCATCATCGCCTGGTTGCCGCCGAGAACTTTCAGGAGGAGGCCGCCGAGTGCAGCGGCGATTATCTGCGGCAGGCAGATAGTGCAGTTGAACAGACCCAGATATGTTCCCATATGAGACGTTCCCTGCAGTGAATTGGTAAGCAGGGTGAAGGGCAGTGCGAGCATTGCGGCCCAGGCTGCACCGACGAGCAGGTAGCTGACGAAGAGTGCGTACTGGTTATGCATGAACGCAGCGCTTGCGAATCCGACGGCACCGATGAGCAGGCTCACTACATATGCAGTCTTGACATTCTTGAACCTGGGGATCATAATGGCCCAGAGGATGGATCCGACGGCCTGAACTGCGAAGAGGACTCCGACCCAGTTGCCGGCGGCCTGATAGCCTGCGGATGCGGTGTCGGTGGTGCCCCAGCAGTTGGCCGCGATGGCGCCATTGGTGTAGGTCCACATAAAGAGGAAGGCAGACCAGCAGAAGAACTGCACGAGACCCACGGTCCAGAAGGTCTTGGGCGCCTTGGCAAGCAACTTTACGAAACCTTGCTTCTCTTCTGTCTCATCATCGGTGGTTCCATTGTACAGCCTGTACTCCTCAGGGTTGTACTCCTTGACCTTTGCAAAGGTATAGAGCACGCAGGCTATGAGGATGGCTGCGCCGACATAGAAACTCCAGACCACTGAAGGCGGGATGACGCCTTTGGGGGCGGTGTTGGCGATTCCTATCCAGGTGAAGAAGATGGGGAGAAGGTAGCCCACGAGCGAGCCGGCGTTGCACAGCAGGCTCTGGATGCTATATGCGCGCGTCTTCTGCTCCTCGTTCACCATATCGCCGACCATCATCTTGAAGGGCTGCATAGCCACGTTGATGGATGTGTCGAGGAAGATGAGGGAGAAGAGACCGAACCACATCGCTCCGTTGAGCCCGAGCAGCAGGCGGGTGGAGAAGTTGAGGCTTCCGGCGTTGGGCAGGAATGCCATCACGAGCACGGCTACAATTGCACCTACCAGCAGATAGGGCTTGCGGCGGCCGAGTCGGCACCAGGTCCGGTCGGACCACTTGCCGATGAGGGGTTGGACTATCATTCCCATCAGAGGGGGAAGTATCCAGAAAAAGCTCAGCTGGTGCGGATCTGCACCGAGCGTGGCGAATATGCGCGAGATGTTTGCGCTCTGGAGCGCATAGGCAATCTGGACGCCGAAGAATCCGAAGCTCAGATTCCACAGTTGCGCGGTTGACAGTGAGGGTTTGGTGGCCATCAGATTAGTGTTATAACAAAATCTAAATTACAACCCTTTCCGATGTCTTTCACGCGCGCGCGACGGAATTCGAAGAAAATTAGGACGAATTTGCAGTTTCTGGGGATGAATTTTTATATTTGTAGGACAGAATGTATCAAATATGGGAGGTATTTCAAGAAGGACAGCTTTCTGGCTGGTAATGGTTTTCACTGCTCTGCACGCACTGACCTGCATCGCCTGCCGTGCGATGGGGGCTGAGGACACGCAGGCACTGACACTGCTCACGCTGGCGATGGTCTTCATCATCTGCAACCAGAGCGGACTCAAGATTTATTTCACCCTGGTGGCGCTTGTGATGATCAATGTGATGGCATACCTCATCGGCAACGCGCTTCCCACGATGCTCATCCCGCTGATGGGAGAAAGTATGTGGGTTTACGCCATTTCCACTTCGTTCACGACGCTGCTGCTTGGACTCATCCTCCTGCTGATGATACATCTTCTTTCGCGCAGTCCCCTTTTTGTTAATATGATGAAGGATCCACAATTGCCGGAGGCTTCTCCCAAAGAGTACAGACAGCGCTGGATCGTGCGTTCGGGTGACCGCATCGTCCCTGTT
Organism: Bacteroidales bacterium; assembly: GCA_017429475.1. Taxonomy (GTDB): domain Bacteria; phylum Bacteroidota; class Bacteroidia; order Bacteroidales; family UBA932; genus Equibacterium. The sequence goes on along the minus strand of JAFROX010000001.1, from coordinate 348,961 downwards.
TCGACGGAGCAGATCGCCTGTTTCTATTCCAAGGAGAAGTGCAATTATCTTCTCACCGGAGACGGAGAGCGCTACATAGTGGATTCCACTATGGACGACATAATGAAAGGGCTCGATCCGGAGCGTTTCTTCCGCATCAACCGCAGCTGCATACCTGCCCTGTCCTCCATCGAAAGCGCAGTGGTCAATTCTGGCCGCTATAAGGTCGAGGTGAAGCCCCGACCGGACGATGTCTCGACGCTTGTCACGCGCTCGCGCGAAGAAGAGTTTCTGCGCTGGCTTGAGAAGGTGTAATTGATAATTAATGAAGATATGAATCTCAATCTGTCATCAACAATAACTACGGACCGTTATCCCCTGAGGCGGGAAATCATCCGGTTGAGCCAGGCTGTCGGCAAACCGCTGCTCAAGCTGTCGGCTAAGGATTATATTGATCACGGGCTGTGGCACTTGACTGAAAAGTACGGTTCCGCAGCTCAGACAAATATTGAAGTGTTCAACCAGTTGCAGCACACCATCACCGGATGGCCGGGGGGTAAGCCCGATGCCGACGACTCTACACGTCCTGAACGCGCCTGGCCGTTTCCCAAGCGTGTAATCGTATTCTCTCCCCACCCTGACGATGACGTCATTTCGATGGGAGGAACGATGCGCAGGCTTATCCAGCAGGGGAATGACCTGCACGTGGCTTATGAAACGAGTGGGGATATAGCAGTGTTGGACGAGGAGGTGACCCGATATATGCATTTCGTCAACGGTTTCAACCAGGTCTTTGCCAATGGTTCCGACGAGGTTATCACCCGAAAGTACCAGGAGGTGAAGTCAATTCTCAAAAATAGCAAGAAGGAGGGCTGTGAACATCCGGATGTGCTGGCAATAAAAAGACTCATCCGTCGTGGCGAAGCACGCATTGCCTGTGCGTATAACAGCATTCCATCCGACCACATTCATTTTCTTGACCTTCCTTTTTATGAAACCGGCAGGATAGAGAAGCAGCCTATGACGGAGAGTGATGTCGCTATAATACAGACGCTGATCTCTGATATTAAGCCTCATCAAATATATGTTGCCGCTGATTTCTCCGATCCTCACGGAACTCATAAGCTCTGCACGGATGCTGTCTTCGCGGCAATCGACAACGAAAAGAATGCTGGTGCTGGCTGGCTGAAAGACTGCAGAGTCTGGATGTACCGGGGTGCTTGGGACGAATGGGATATCGCGGACATTGAGATGTGCGTGCCTATGAGTCCTGAAGAACTCCGTGCAAAGCGTAATGCGATACTCAAGCACACAAGCCAGATGGAGAGCGCTCCTTTTCTCGGCAATGACGAGAGGCTTTTCTGGCAGAGGGCCGAAGATCGCAACCGTTCTACTGCCCAGCGTTATGACGACCTGGGGCTGGCCTGCTACGAGGCTATGGAAGCTTTCGTGGAATATAGATTCTGAAAAGCGTAAAAAAAGTCTACATTTGCAACTTGTTAACCCCTATTGCCATGGCACGAGAGATTTTTCTGTACAACACGCTTACAAGAACCAAGCAACTGTTCGTTCCCATCAATCCGGGCCACGTGGGCATCTATGTCTGCGGTCCGACTGTATATGGCGACGCCCATCTCGGCCACGCGCGTCCAGGCATCACTTACGATGTGCTGGTGCGCCTGTTCCGCTATCTCGGTTATAAAGTAAGGTATGTCCGCAACATCACTGATGTTGGACACCTTGAGCACGATGCCGACGAGGGCGAGGACAAGATTGCAAAGAAGGCCCGTCTGGAGCAGCTCGAACCCATGGAGGTTGTGCAGTACTATACTCTGCGCTATCAGGCTGCGATGACGAAGCTTGGAGTGCAGCCCCCGTCCATCGAACCCCGTGCTTCCGGCCACATCATCGAGCAGATCGAGCTGGTGAAGCAGATTCTCGATGCCGGTTATGCTTATGTGAGCAACGGATCTGTCTATTTCGACGTTGAGAAATACAACAAGGACCATCGCTACGGCGTGCTTTCGGGCCGCACCATCGACGAGATGATTGCCAATACCCGCGAGCTTGACGGCCAGAGCGACAAGCGCAGCAGCTACGATTTCGCGCTTTGGAAGAAGGCTGCTCCGGAACACATCATGCACTGGCCTTCTCCCTGGAGCGAGGGCTTCCCTGGCTGGCATCTTGAGTGCTCTGCAATGAGCGCCAAGTATCTCGGCGAGGAGTTCGACATCCACGGCGGCGGAATGGACCTTATGTTCCCGCATCACGAGTGCGAGTTGGCCCAGAACACTGCTTCCCGCGGCAAGGGTGGCGTGCACTACTGGATCCACAACAATATGATTACCATCAATGGTCAGAAGATGGGCAAGTCCTACGGCAATTTTATCACTCTCGACGAGTTGTTCAACGGCACTCATCCCATCCTGAAGCAGGCTTACAGTCCAATGACGGTGCGCTTCTTCATTCTGCAGGCTCACTATCGCGGCACTCTCGATTTCAGCAACGAGGCTTTGCAGGCTGCCGAGAAAGGTCTGAAGCGCTTGATGCAGGCTGCTGCTGACGTGGAAGGCCTGAAGGTGGATGACGTTCCGGCTTCTGAGGAGATTGCGAAGATCAGGGAGAATGTCTATGAGGCTCTCTGCGATGACCTGAACACTCCGATCGCATTGTCGAACCTGTTCGAGGCTGTGCGTATCGTGAATACCGTTGCTGACGGAAAGATGAAGATTTCGGCTGCTGACAAGGATATTCTTAAGGAGCTTCTGAAGACTGTGGTGGGTGATGTGCTGGGTCTTGCTGACGAGCGTGAGCAGGGTGGCAACGAGAAGGTGATCGACGGTCTGATGGATATGATCCTGGCTTATCGCAAGGAGGCGAAGATGGCCAAGGACTGGGCGAAGAGCGACCAGATCCGCGATGCTCTCGGAGCGCTTGGCATCGAGGTGAAGGACACCAAGGATGGCAGCACCTGGACGTTGAAGTAGCGAATACAGTTTTTATCAGCATAAAACCGGCAATGCAATGCGCATTGCCGGTTTTTTTATGCAATTCCAAATAATTCCGCTCTGAAAATAAACGGATATAAATGATTGGAGTATGGTTAGGCCGGCAGGGGCTGTTTTCCTTTGTCCCCGGACAAACAAACAACAATCATTATGGAAAATTCAATCAACAGAGTGGAACTTCTGGGCCGGATCGGCCAGAACCCGAAAATCATGACATGCGGAGACTCCCAGGTGGCGAAGTTCTCCATTGCTACAAACGAGAGATTCAAGGACCGCAGCGGCACCTTGAAAGAAGAGACGACTTGGCACAATGTATCGGTATGGGCTTCGAGAAATACCGATGATTTCCGATTGCTCAAAAAAGGCGTCCTGGTTCACGTGATAGGCAAGATAAGGAATGCCCGCTACCAGAACGCCGACGGTGAGGACAGGTACTATACCGAAGTGACGGCTACTAAGATGAATATCCGTCGCGATGACATCCAGGCCGCTCCGACTCCGATGCCTGATATGATGATGCCGGCAGGCTTTTACCCTGGTTTTGCGATGAGTTGACAAAGAGATTGAGAAAAGAAGATGGAAAGGACTGGTGTCATATTCCTTGTCGCCGTACTCATAATATGTACGACTTCCTTTGATTCATTTGCCCAGCGCTGGTCCATAGGAACCAATTTAGTGGATTATGTCAATCTGGGGACCCTTAATGTTGAGAGCAGTGTGGCCATATCCCGGCACTATTCATTCAACGCAGGTATTCGCTTCAATCCCTGGACATTCCATTACGGCAGCGAAGAAAGGCAATTTGAGAATAGAAAAAGGTGCTGTTATGCGGGATTCCGCTACTGGCCATGGCATATCTATTCCGGATGGTGGACAGGATTGCAATTACAATATCAGGAATATAACCGTGGAGGGCTGCCTGTATTGCCTGCCGAAGAAGGAGATGCCTACGGGTTATGCCTTTCTCTTGGTTATACCCTGATGGTACACAAGTCGTTCAACATTGAGTTTGGAGTGGGGGCTTGGACCGGAGCTACGGCATACACCGCTTATTCCTGTCCCTATTGTGGCGATATACTCGATCAAGGCACCAAGTTCTTTATCTGGCCAAACAATGTGATGGTGTCATTAGTATATATCCTTTAACCAATGAAAAAGATTTCACTTACTGTCATTAGCCTGGCGCTGTCGATCGGCGCCTGTTGTCAGACAATCTGGTCCAGTCTCTATGAATACTGCCGTGACAGCATCTATCGTGTCTATTTTTCTCAAGGAAAACTGGAGGCGATCAGGGATAACAACACCAATGCGGCAATCGCCCTTTCCAACGGAACCGATATTCCCGACAAAGAATACCGCGCAGCCAGGAAAGATACTTTGCAGATACTGGATCTCTATGGGCGGCAAACACTGGTGATGAAAGCCATAAAAGATGAGTCAACAGGAGAAATGGTTGCCAATGAGGTCATAGACGCGGCAGTCGTGTCAGCCCGATTCAGAAATGTTGCAGAACGAGGCGGAAAGGTCGCGATACAGTTTGACATTACTGTTCCGAAGGCTATGATGGACAGCAAGTGGCAGCTTAGGTTCGCACCGCAGATGTACGTTCTGGAAGACAGCCTGTCGCTCGATCCGGTCATCATCACAGGAAGGGGGTATCGCAAGACCCAGTTGAGAGGTTATCAGCAGTATGAGCGTTTCTTGTCTAGAATAATAACGGACACGAATGCGTTTGTGAACGTAGGACAGCTCGAGCTTTTCATAGAAAGAAATATGCCTAGGTTGTACGAATTCAAGCGTGATTCGACGGAAGTATCAGACGAGCAATTCTATTCCTATTACGGGGTGAGCGAGGCAACGGCGGTGGAGCACTATACCAACAAACTGGCACAGAGGATGAACGACAGGCGAAAACTTCGTCGCCAGAAGATGTTCGAACGATATGTGAAAGCACCCATAGTGACAGAAGGAATAAAGCTTGACACGGTGTTGATAGACATAAACGGAGACTTCAAGTATTGCTATTCCCAGATTATCGACACCAAGCCAATGTTGCGCAAGGTGGACATCGTCCTTTCCGGGGCGATATACGAGCAGGATAAGCAGCTGTATGCCATTCCGAAAGGAGAGCCGCTTACCTTCTATATTTCTTCTGTATCCTCGTTTGCCGATATGTCAGAAAAGTATCTCACCAAGATAATCGAGAGACGGGCCACGGCGAGCGCCTCATACAACATCGTTTTTCAGGCGGCCAAGTCAGATGTCAGATATGATTTGTCTGACAATGCTGAAGAAATAACAAACATCAAGAACCAATTGGTTGCCCTTATGGAGAACGAGTTGTTTGAACTGGATTCCATAAGGGTCACGGCAACTGCTTCTCCAGAAGGCGGATACAAGCAGAACGAAAGGCTTTCCAAAAGACGGTCAGAGTCAGTGTCAAGTTATTTCCGTTCCTGGATTAAGCATTACAGGGATTCCCTGGAGGCAACCAAGGGTTTCAGCATAGATGAATCAGGTGACATGTCAAGGAATCGGGTGGCAAGTATTCCTTTTCAGAGCAGTATCTATGGTGAGAATTGGAAAGGACTTGACAGACTGGTCGGAGCAGATGACAATCTTTCTTCAGAAGACAAGCACCACTACTTTGAACAAAGTGATATCAGCGACCTTGATGTGCGCGAATCAAAGATGAGACAGCAAGGATATTACAACTACCTCAAGGATGAGTTATATCCCAGGCTGCGAACTGTCACTTTCGATTTCTATCTGCACAGGAAGTCGATGGTAAAGGACACAATACATACGACAGTGCTTGACACGGCGTATATGAGAGGGGTGGAGGCCATAAGGAATCGTAACTACGAACAGTCGGCTGCTTTGCTTGCTCCTTATCAGGATTACAATACCGCAGTGGCATATGTGGCACTGGACCGTAACCGAAGTGCATTGCAGATCTTGCAGGGCTGTGAAAAGACGGCACAGGTAAACTATATGCTGGCACTGGTCTATTCCAGGCTTGGAGATGAAGGGAATGCCGTGCAATGCTATATGGCGTCTTGCAGACAAGATCCTGCTTATGTGCACAGGGGTAATCTAGACCCGGAAATATCAGAACTCATAACGCTTTATGGCCTGAATAAAAAAGATGAAGAAGAACTCTATTAAAGAATCTTAACATAAACAAAAATGAAAAAACAGCTAATGATTATCGCAGTTCTCGCCCTGGGGGCCATGGCCTGCCAGAAAGAGAATGATTGCAAAGAATGCAACGAAGGGAAACCGGTTGAAGTGACTGTCAGTATTAACGGTACGACGATGTCTAAGTCTACGGGCAATTCCTATGCGAATGAATCCAAGGTAAACAACCTGCAGATTCTGGCATTCAATGCCAATGGTGAACTTGAAAATTATCGCAGCATAGACAACGAAATGAGCGTTACGATGCTGGCATCATCAGGTGAAAAAACTGTTTGGGCGGTCGTGAACGCTCCTTCACTTGAGGAAGTGGTTACTCTGGAAGAGTTGAACGGGACTTTGACTGGACTTGCAGACAATGCTTTGGACGGTTTTATCATGACCGGTTCCGTAACGGCAGAATTGACAGATGGGGCAGTCATCGCTGTTACTGTACGCCGCCTTGTCGCCAGGGTCTCTGTTTCGAAAATTACGGCCGCTTTCCCAGATACACCTGCATTTGAAGGGAAAACACTCAAAGTGACAGGCATCTATATGCTCAATGTTTCCGGAGCAGTAAAGTATTCCCTTGAAGGCGAACCGGGCTTATGGTACAATAAACTCAAGCATGAAAATGAGCAGGTGGATACTTTCTTGTTTGATGCATTGGACCAGACAATAGAAAACAACAGTTCATATGAAGCAGAGCACGCATTTTATCCGTATCCCAACAATATTGACGTCAGTGTCAAAAGCCTTGACGAAGAAAGCCGTGGCACGTGGAGCCCAAGGCGGTCTATACTCTGTATAGAAGTTGAATATGACGGAGGAACGGGATATTATCCCATAGAATTGCCCGTCATAGAAAGGAACAAGACGTATCTCATAGAAGAGGTAGTGATTACCCGTGCACCGGGTGACAAGCCATATGATCCCATAGATACAGGTGCTGCTACCGTCAGCATAACAGTTCAGGATTGGGAACTCGGCCTCAATCTGGGAACCGTCACCATTTAACCATATTAATTACCAGCAAATAAAAAAGAAATGAAAAGAACAGTATTATTCGCTGCAGCAGCAGCGCTTATGGTTGTGACTTCCTGCAACAAGGAATCAGCCATACCATCACTATCTGAAGAACAGAAAGTATCCATTGAGGTATCAATCGTTTCCAACACTACGCCAACCAAGGCAACCGGTGAAGTAAATACTTCGGCTCAGGCATATCATACTGCAGACGAGGCTGCAATAAACAATCTGCAGGTATTCGTTTTTGCCGGAGATGCCCTTGACGGTTATTCCTCAGCGGAGGCCGGTAGTACGGAAGTAGAATGTACGGCTGGTACGCGTGATATCTACTGTATAGTAAATGCCCCGTCACTCAGCGATATAAAAACCAAGACGGCCCTTCTTGCTGCGACTTCCAGTCTTGCCGAAGATTCAGACAACTTTGAAATGGTTGGATACAAAGCAGGACAGCAGATTACCCGGGAAGGCAGTTCTCAGATTACGGTAGAGGTCAGCAGAATAGCTTCAAAAATCGTAGTTAAAGCAATTCAGAATGCACTGAGGGTTCAAGGCCCCATGACCATAAGACGAGTTTATATTACAAACGTGGCTGGAGAAGTCAACTACGGGTTAGACTACAGCCCCGATGTTCAGGGAACATGGTATAACAAAGGCGGATACCAGGCTTCCAACAATTTGGGCTCCTTCACACAGGACCTGGGCCTGTCTGCCGAAGTGGCTTCAGGTGACAGCTATTCGGTTGACCATTATTTCTATGCATACCCCAATGATAACGCTTATGCCCCTCACGGCAACGCAGGCTGGACACCGAAACGGACTCTTCTCGTGGTTCAGGTAGAATACAACGGTGCCTTGTATGATTATCCGGTCGATCTTGGAGTTGACCTTGAATCGAACAAGATGTATGTCATCAACAATCTGAAACTCGTGAACCTTGGCAACCCCGACGACGGCGGAGAAGGTGGCGAAGATGAGGAAGACATCGTTTCCGGAGCATCAGTCGAGGTGGATGTTCAAGTTGTTGACTGGGGCCTCATCCTTCTCGGAGATGAGAGTGGAGAAATAATTATTTAACGATTAATCTGAATGATCACTCAAGGAGGCTGTTATGAAGAAGCTTGAATGTTTTCTGTTATATCTGTGCGGTGCTATTCTTCTTTGCACGGGATGTGACCCGCGGAGTCTCGATACCCAGAACCGTACCTACGAAGTACTTTTCGTCCTTGAAGGTGACGGCGGAGCTGTGCGCTCCACCGTCGCTGCGGACGAATCGGCCTTTGATGAAATGTGTATATATATTGTCAATGCTGAAGGGGAAGTGGTAGATGCTATGTCTGCTGCCTCTGCTGCCGTAGTACGCAATTTGGCAGAGGGATCGTACAGGGTTTACGCTGCAGTAAACTGTGGACTAAGACCTGATGCTTTCTCTGATTCCGAAGGTATTCGTGCCTATGTACGCAATCTGACAGGAGAGTCTATGGCCTTGTCGATGTTTGGCAGCCGGGATTTCGTGGTGCCTGACGATGCCAGGTGCACGATACCGGTAATACGGCTTGTCTCAAAAGTTGAAATCCGCAAGCTTACGACAGACTTTTCTCTTCGGCCAACGCTGGCTGCAGAACAGTTTTCACTTGACAGCATCTATCTGATCAATGTCTCCGGGCTGACCACTCTCGCTGCTGATGAAGAACCTGCGTCGATGATTTGGCTCAACCAGAGAGGATTTACGCCATCAGGGGCGGAATCTATGCTATGTGACGCCGTAGGTTCAATTATACCGCCTGGAGGACATTATTCTACCACGCATTACTTCTACTGCTATCAGAACGGGGCCATAGGGGACAGTCACGATGATACGTGGAGCCCACGGCACACCAGGCTTGTGCTGGCGTGTACCATAGGCAGTCGCCGGACATATTATCCCGTAGATATAGTCAACCCATTGACAGGCACTTTGACACGCAACGGCTGGTACGTCATCAACGAATTGACTGTGACCGGGCTGGGTGCAGACGGGCCGGATGAACCCCTGCCGGAGGAAGAACCGTTGTCCTTCTCTGTTCGGGTGATGTCATGGGATGGAACATATGTCGTAAGTGAGGTATTATAAAAGACCATTGCCATGAACAAAATTCCAGGCTGTAATGCAAAATACTTAATGATAACCGCTTTGGCGGTTTGGGGGTTGTATTCGTGTTCTGTAAAAGAAGACCGTACGGTCTGTCCCTGTCTGTTGGAAGTCGTTTTTCCAGACAAGGGCAATGATTCCGGCCGGGTATTGCTGGAGGGGTGGACTACGGACGAGGTCTTCCGTGATGAAATGACGCTCGTCGGCAAGCAGGATACGATTATGCTACGCGTGCCGCGAACAATGATACATTTCTCTGCCGTCGCCGGCCTAGCTCAATGCGAGCGGAAAGGTCACGTAATAACCGTTCCGGAAGGAAGCCAGAGCGATTCTCTATATGGATACATCGACTATGTAGACTGTACTGGGGAGACTGCCTCTACTGAGGTATATTTTCATAAACAGTTCGCGACAGTGACGATTCAGATCATTAATGAATCTTTTCCCGCGAAGGACTACTCATTTGTCGTTTCAAGCGGCAGCAGTGGGTTGGATATTCTATCACTCCAGGCTGTGGCCGGCCAGTTTAGGCATCAGCTCAAGCTTGAGGAGGGGAGACGTATGGTATTCCGCCTGCCACGGCAGGGAGATGACAGCCTAGTCCTTTTTGTGACACATATATCAGGCGATTCCGTACAATTCCCGCTGGGGCAGTTTATAAGGAATATGGGATACGACTGGGATGAGACAGACCTCAAAGATATACTGGTCACTATCGATATATCACGTAATCAGGTTACAATAGGAGTGGCAGGTTGGGAAAATGCAGTTGAATATGAATTGTCAATGGTAGAGATGTAGGAGATAAAAGAATGAAACGAATTATTATTTGTATCGCCCTGATTATCGTGGCAGTCTCATGCGAAAGGGAAGATGTCAAATTACCTGTACTGTCAGAAAGAGAAGTTGGAGACATCATGAGCGCAGTCGCTTTTTCCAGCCGAATTAAAACAATGGGGGTATCTACGAAAAGTGCGTACATCTCACCCTCGTTTGATGATGCGATGATTTCTTCCGTCACGCTGGCAGTGTACGAGCATGCCAGCGGCGTGCTGTATACAACCGGCCACTTCACATCAGACTATTCGAACATGCAGATGAAGCTGCGTTCCGGAGTTGAATACGACATCTATGCCTTGGCAAATATGGGAGACCAGACAGGGAACTGTCCCCATAATCGTAGTGCGCTCTTGTCTGACTTCACCTATACCGTACCCTCATACGCAGAAGTGAATGAAAAGGGTATACCAATGACGGGTTGTATTGAGCATTATATTGCCGGCAGCGGTGAAGATGCGACATTGGACTTGCGCAGATTGTTTGCCAAGGTAGTGCTGAACGTCACCACGGAGTACGATGGGGGCTTGCCGGGCGGGGTTGTGATTACCGACTTGCGCATATGCAATTGCAACGCAGTCCTTAATGCATTTGGACGAAGTGCAATGACAGATGCGTCAAGCCGTATTTCTACAGATGACTATCTGACCACAAATACGGTTAATGCATCATCAGTCGTGTTCTATGTGCCTGAAAACCGTCAGGGCAAGATAGGTAATGCTTTTTCTTCGATTGATAAGAATCCCGACAGGAACAGTGAGGTCAATGCGGTGCGAGACCTTCTGACATATGCAGAGGTTACAGTCACCGCCGCATCCGCATATTATACTGGAACGATTCACTATAGAAGCTTCATAGGGGCCGATGAAACTACAGACTTCGACATACAGGGAAACTGTTGCTACATATGGGACATGACTCTCACAGAGGATGGCTTGGTAAACGATGACTGGAAGATAGACCAGGATATCCGGGACGATAGGTTTATGCGGTTCCTGGCCGATCCGGTAATTGTAGAATCTGGCGATGAAGTTCAGTGGGAAGATATTCTTGAAACGAATATCTCGTGGATAGATATGGCTGGGACCTATGGTGGGACTGTCATATATGAAAGCCTGCCCGATGCAGTCGGATTTGCTGTCCGCGATGATGTAGTGGTGGGAGATGTGATGACGGCGACACTGCTGCCATTGCGTAACAGCCATCCTTTCCTGGAGGCTGAAACAAGCTTCAGGGTGGTCAGCAAGTACATAAATTTTGATTCGGATGTATATGAAGTCAATCCGCGTAAGACAGTGACTTCATTCATTGAATATGGCAACTCTTATACAGGAGTGGTCACTGGCGCCGGCGGAGTTTTGGAGAGCGACGGTAAAGAATGGATTGTAGAAGTTCCCGAAGGGCTTCCGCATTCCACCAACGGCACGAACTATCTGGACTATGCCTATGCATATGATTCTCTGGCTGACAGTGTAAACTGGACTCCATCCCGTTATACGCCGCCTGGGGACTATCCTATTGTTTGCAGGACGATGAACGGAAAACATAGTGACGTAGCCATTCTTCGCGTAAGAGATACCAGATGGATAAATACAGACAATGCCATCGACGGATTGCCCAGAGAGACGACGATGGCGCTTTCTGAAATAAACGATGCTACAATATGGAACATAGGTTATGCCTTTGGCGATCTTTCTGTTTCAGATGATACCGGAAAGACTTGTGAGGCTCCCAATGCGGGGTTTTTCGCCGGAAATAGAATGATTGACAGGTGGAATGAACATATCGGCTATTCTTTAAGAGGCAGTGCTGAAGATTATCTTGTCCCTGATGATGTGACAAACAAAATCAGTTCCTTTTCTGTCACATCAGATATCCCTATAGGCGATTATGTATATGACATTTATTGGAAGGATACCTGGAACGATGCCACGGCAACTTATTCGGTCAAGGACTCGGCGGTACTTCATATCACCGGAATATATATTACCAGCGTTTCCGTATCTCCCTCAACATTGACTGTCAGAAAAGGTGAAACATTGTCAATCAATGCTTCCGTACAGCCAAGAAATGCATCTCTGAAAAAAGTGACTTGGGAAGTCGTCAGTGGGGGAGGATGTGTCTCCGTTGAATCTACAGGTGACTTGCAGGCGGCCGTGATGGGTTTGCAGACCGGTACGGCGACAGTCAGGGCGATTGCGGCTGATGGAAGCGGCGTCCAATCCAGGAACGTATGTACGATAACGGTGACCAATCCTCCTGTCAGCCTTGCCGTCCTGCCGGCTGAAGAGACAATTTATATGGGCACTTCACTTCCGTTCAGAGCAATTGCAACACTTTATGATGGATCAGTTGCAGATGTCACGTCTAACTGCAGATGGACCACGAGCAATCGAAACATAGCTACAGTTGGCAATAATGACGGTGTGGCCGTTGCGGGCAGTTCTACTTCCGGTATATGTATGATTACTGCTTCATACAATTTGAGCGGCAACCAAAGCCTGACAGCAACAGCCACCCTGAATGTAGTGACCAGACCGACTCCAGTGTCGATAGATTATCTGGGCGATGAAATATATCTCCTGCACAACAATTCCAATGGTATCAGCCAAATTAACAATACACACAATATGGGGTCATTGCCGCTGAGGCTGAATTATGCTGATGGAACAAGTATAATCGGAACGGTAAGTTCGCTAGGCGCAACCTTGTCTGCATCCGGAACAGACGTCATTTCAATATCCGGAAGTTCGAGAATAATAACCGGAGGAAGAGGAATTACCACAATTTCGATTTCTTGCGATGGCCAAAGCGTGGATGTGAATGTCTATGTCAGTTCATATAGAATAACGCCGTCTATGGCGAACAGCATTTATCTAGTCACTGGAAGCAGCCAGACCTTCAACAGTTATTTAATTCCCTACAACCAGACATCAGAGATTCCCTTCAGTGTCAATTGGAATGTCCGCAACGAACCTGGTTATGGACAAATTACCGTAACAAACGATTACGGCAGTTCGACGAGTGTCATAGGAAGAGTCGCCGGTACGGCCTGGCTTTCCGTAGAATATGCTGGAGAATACGGCACGCTCAGCATAGATTATACAATACAGGTCCAGAATGGTGGAGGAGGTTCGACAACATACTATCTTGAAGTGTCTCCAGAATCAGTTACCCTGAATGAAGGCGGTACTGCTCAATTTACTGCAAAATACCATACCGTAACAGGAGGAAACGATGACGGAGGTGTTGCGGTTCAGGCTTCTTGGAGCATATCATCCGGCGGCAGCTATATAAGCATCACCAGCGACGGACTGGTTACGGCCCAAAGTAGTGGGCGGGCAAGAATAATGGCTTCCTATAAAGGAAAAACAGGATATGCGACCGTCATAGTATCGAATGCTCCGCCGGTGATCACCCATTATCTGGAAGTGACGCCGACAGAAGCTATCGTAGAAGTCGGCAATACGCAGCAGTTCACAGCCATATATCATACAGTTACAAACGGAATGGACGACGGTGGTGTTATAGTCACCCCCGTATGGGGATCATCAGACAATGCTGTTGCTACAATAAATGCAGGAGGAACGGCTACGGCGAGAGCCCGAGGCATAGCAACGATCATTGCTTCGTATTCCGCAGATGGAGAATCATACACCGCGGCAGGAACCCTCACCGTTGCTCAGCAAGTTGCGGAAGTGTGCCGTATTGAAATAACTCCCGCAGAAACAACGATATCCGAAGGGGCGACACTTACTTATGTGGTTAGAGAATATACGGATATCTATACCGACGGCATCCTGTCGTTCAAAGATTTGACCGGAGTCGTCATTCCAAATACAGATGTTGCCTGGAGTATTGTAAGCGGTGGCTATTGTGCAACGGTTAATTCTTCAGGTATTGCCACAGGTGTCTCTCCCGGAGATGTGACCGTAAAAGCAACATACAGAAGTGACGCTTCAGTAACGGCGACAGCGCTGTTGCATATCGATAACGTTTACAATGTGGATCCCGGAACCGGAGGAACAGGCTCAGGCGGAGGCAACTATTAATGATCAAAAACAACAATGCTTTATGAAAAGGATAACTAAGCTTTTTATCTATGGAATTATTCTATTGTGCGTGGGTTGCAATGAAAGGCTGACCGAAGAGCCGTCAGGACTGCTGACAGACCTTACTTTCAGGGTAGAATCTGCATCGGTTGGGGGTGATGCAAACTATACGCGTTCTTCATATCCATCCGCTTTGAATGGCCGGATTTCCAATTTCACCATATTCGTATTTGACGGAAATGGCAATTCTGTCTCGGCAAACTATTATCCGGGTGATGTGAACATGTCAGGTCGTGCGCTTTTCGTCAATGAGAGGCTGAATACGACCATCAATGATTCGTTTGCAGTTTATATTATTGCCAATTTGGGAGATCTGCACACTGAGAGTACTCTTTGCACGGGAGGAGTGCCGGCCGAAAGCAAGGTCAAGAACTATATGCATTCCCTGTCATCAAATTATGCGGAGTTCAGCAGCAACGGATTTCCTATGGCAGGATATTACGATAATTATCGCCCTTCTGCAGACTCCAGAACACTCTATGCAGACAAACTGGTGGCACAGTACAACATCCGTTTCATAAAGTCTGCACGGAATCCCAATACATACACAATTACAGGTGGGAGACTGTGCAATGTGGCGGGTAGATGCACTCCATTCCAACCATTCATTGCCACTTCAGAAAGTGATGTAAACAGTATTGGAGATGCTTTCACGTCATCTGATATTTCTGCACTGAACGCCGGAAACTTCGCGACGCTTTTCGTTCTGGAGAACGAGAAGGGGGATGTGTTCCCTTCGAGCGTAAATGCCGAAAGCCAAAGAAAGATGGAAAACATTCCTGCAGGAAGCCTGAACAGGAAAACTTGTACATATGCGGAATTCAACGTTACGGTACATACGCCGACAGCCATTTATGATAACGTAACCTACCGCTATTTCTTCGGTGACGGAATGAGGGATTGCAATGTGCACCGTAACATGATATATAATCTCACTATGAATTTCGACAACATTTATGTAGAGGATGAAGGCTGGAGGATAGAACCTGGTAATCCGGTAATAGATAACAACGCTCTTGTTCTCAGCCGCTCTCAACTGAGCATAATAAAGGGTATGTCGAACAGCTTCACCGTGACAAAGAAGGCGGGAGTCGATTATGAAATGACCTATTCCCAATCAGATGCCCAGACATACGGCCTGACAATCTCTCGTACTACTTCAGGAAATGTTGATACATATACTATTAGTACCAGTTACACTCAGGCTTATTCAGGAACTAGTATTCCCAAAGTAGATTATGCCGATATTCCTGTGACTTTCACCACTGCAGACGGACTGGTGACAAAGCAATTCAATATACGCATAAACAAGAACCCGCTGCTGCTGGAGTTCTCGTTCCCTGACGGATTGGGAGTAGTTGATGTGTCCAAAACGGTAGACTGGCCGGCCGGGGCAACTCTCGCGACCAGTGTTACGGGCATACTGTATGGAGAGAATCAATACTGCAGCAACAGGCTGCTCGGCCAGTATAACTGTGACATCTGGCAAACGCCGCTGGGAGTATATTCAGCTGCCACCACTCTTGGTGAAGGGGATGCGGCTGCCACGACTTTTCAAACGATTAATCTTGGCACAAGCGGCCTGCAGACTGCAGCCCATGAACTGAACAAGAGCCATCCTGTAGATCATCATTATGCCGTGGGGTCGACAGAGGTCCATTACACGGCTGTTGGACATGCTTACTTGAAGGTTTATTGTGCGGTCAAGATCAATGGAAGTGTCGTGACGGTTCCAATCAAGATAATAGCAAAGTCGGGATCGTCAGGATCAGGCAATTCGTATAGGTTGGACAGCGATGGAAGCAGTACCAGGATGACGGTAAAGGCACAAAGGGTTCCTGCGTGGTACTATGAACCGACGGTCACAAACAACAATGCGGCAGACGGCTATAGCAATGGATATGACACTGTAAATAAAGAATACCGAGTGTCCTTGCAGAAATATGTAGTGTTAGTGAACGGAGTCCAAATGGGATATACCAGGGGGAATCTGCATTCGTTCAACGTCGAAGGTGGCCCCGTGAATAGCTATAATCCTCCATTGGGGATGGAAATAGTCTATGGTGTCCCGGATTCTGTAAGCTTCTAATAATTACATATAGGTAAACATAGTATTACCCGAATTTGAAAGATGGATGCAAACACAAAAGGAGGCCGGCAAGCCGACCCCCTTTGGGAAGGTACCCGCGACCTTCTTTTGTGTGAACTGATATGTTCAAAATCATCTTCAAGATAGTGATCATTATCATAAAGAGATAATCACTATCCGGGGTCGATGAATGTTGCAGTAGTCGGCCCCGTTCGGGTTTCTTTGCAAATTTAGTAAAAACATATATAAAACAAAACGGACAAGCCATAAGACTTGTCCGTTTGCGCTCCTCTTCGGGGACTTGAACCCAGGACCCCCTGATTAACAGTCAGGTGCTCTAACCAACTGAGCTAAAGAGGAATTTTCCCTTTCGGGACTGCAAATGTAATTATTTTTATCGTTAGACCAAATTTTTATTTCATAATTCTTATCGCAAAAGTGAAATCATACTCTGCGAAAGGTACTCTGTAGGGCTCCAGCGGGAGTGTGCCCCAAGAGTTGATGCCGCCTACACCCATCTGCTTGAGGTCTACGTTCACATAGGTTTCGGGACGTGCCACGAGGTCGCTGGTGTGCCATTTGAAATCTTTCTCAGTGATGTCCAGGTCGCTCATACGGTAGTTGATCGCAGATGCGTTGAACAGGGTCGGAGCAGTGAGTTCCAGTCCGAAGCCGGTGTTGTCCACAACCTTCCAGCTGCGCAGGCCGGTGCGGGTGCCGCTTTCGCCGGGTCTTACATATCCGAAGCTGTACATATCAGCCACTTTGGCCTTGTAGCTGCCTACGAGGGCGCCTGAAGAACGGTCATTGTAGTTCTCCCACGGGCCGAGGCCGTAATAGTCGACATTCGCGAAACGGTGCGGCATCGCGAATTTCATTCCGAAGCGGAACATATCGCTCTGGCTTGCACCTTCGGCAGGGGTCATCTTCTCGTTGACGATAATCTCGCCGTCGGCGTTGACCTTGTATGTAAGAGTCAGGGATGCCACTTGCTCTGCATCACGGGCCTGGTCCTTCAGCATCCTGTAGGAGGCGGTGATGACTGCACATCCGTCTTCCATAGCTGTCTCGACCTTGTCGAGCCTTATGACGGGGCTCTTCCAGAATGCATATCTTGTCTGAAGGTTCGCTCCCTTGTCGTTGTCTGTGGCCGGGCGGTAGAAGTTGGGCTCCAGAGGGTCGGTGAGCAGGTCGACACCTTTGTAGGTCAGCCTCTCGAGATAGCCGGTCCTCTTGTTGAAATCAGCCTTGAAGAAAGGAGTCGTTGCGAAATAGTAGTTGAAATCTTCTCCAAGTGTCAGAGTCTCTCCCGATACTGCCTTGGCACTCTCGGCAAAGGCGGCCGCTGCATCGAACTTCTTGACGAACATCTGGTCATAAGCCACGGCAGCTCCTGCGTCGAGCAGGCCGTCAGCCTCTTTGAGGCGGTACTCCACATACAGTACAACTTCCCTGGCGTCTGCGGTCCTGGCGAGAGCGGCAGCGTAGGGAAGGGTCACTATGGCGCTCGTCTGGGGAGCGGTCTTGAGGTCGCTTACAACACCTTCGGCAACGGTCTTGTTGTCGGCGGAGAGTTTCCATACGAGGAGATATCTTGACAGATTGATGAAGAAGTTTTCGTTGTATACCCTGACGGTACCCTTGTTGAGGTCTACGGGAGTCGTCAGGATGTTGCGGTACTGGTAGCGGATTTCGTACGCAGGCTCTGCAAAGTCACGGTTGCCGGTCACGAAGCCGTTGCTGTTGAAGTTGCGGTCTCCGTTCGGGTCGTAGTTGTTGTAGCTGCCGGCCATAGTGTAGCGCATCTTGCCGGTTTCGTCATATTCTGCCAATGACTGGTTAACGAAGTCCCAGATGAAACCGCCCTGGTAGTTCGGATATTTGCGGACGAGATCCCAGTACTCCTTGAAGTTGCCGACCGAGTTGCCCATCGCGTGTGCATATTCGCACTGGATGAGAGGAAGACGGTGGCCTCCCTGCAGATATTTCTCGCAGTCTTCAGGAGACATATACATAGGACAGAAGATTTCGCTGCGTACGGTATTGTCAGGATTCCTGAAGTCGAGGGCACGCTCGTAGTGTACGGGGCGGGAAGGGTCGTATGCCTTGATCCAGTCGAAGCAGGCCTGGAAGTTGTCGCCGTCGCCGGCCTCGTTGCCCATACTCCATATAATGACTGACGGGTGGTTGAAATCGCGCCTTACCATACGGCTGTCGCGCTCGAGATGAGAAGTCTTGAACAGCGGATTCTTGGCCAGGGTGTTCGGGCCGTATCCTATGCCGTGAGACTCGATGTTGCCTTCGTCGACCACATAGATGCCATATTTGTCGCAGAGGTCATACCACCTCGGGTCATTGGGGTAGTGGCTGGTGCGCACTGCATTTATGTTGAGTTCTTTGAAGATCTGTATGTCACGGATCATCTCTTCTTCAGAGAGTACATATCCACCTTTTGCACTGATTTCGTGGCGGTCTGTTCCTTTGAGGAGGACAGGCTGTCCGTTGACAAGCAGCTGTGCGTTGCGGATGACAACATCCCTGAATCCCACGTTTACGAAGCTGACTTCTTTAGTGCCGTTGCCAGACGTTGTGGTGATGCGGAGCTTGTAGAGATACGGGCTCTCCGCACTCCACAGATTGACTTTTCCTGCCTTCACCGAAGCGGAGAATGCGAGTTCGCCTTCACGTGCCGTCGTGGCGCGGAAGTCGGTGTTGTCAGTTCCCGTGAAGTTCTGGATGGTGGCAGCGCCGCCGGCGACTTTCTTGCCTGTGGCGTCCAGAAGGTCAAATGAGATGGCGCTTACCCCCTTGGTTGCTGCTCCACGGATGGTAAGGCTGCCGTTGGTGTAGTTGTTGGCCAGCACAGGTGTAACCTCTATGGTGCGTACCCTAGCCTCGGGACGTTTATAAATGTAGCATTCCCTGGCAACTCCTGTCAGTCTCCAGAAATCCTGGTCTTCGAGGTAGGTTCCGTCGCACCAGCGCAGAACCTGGAAAGCGAAGAGGTTGCTGCCGGGTTTCAGAAAGTCGGTTATGTCAAATTCGGCGTCCATCTTGCTGTCTTCGCTGTAACCCACAAACTTACCGTTGACATAGAGGGTGATGCACGATGTCACCGAGCCGAAATGTGCGAAAACGCGCTGGCCGCTCTCAAGCCATCCTGCGGGTATGGTTATATCTTTTCTGTATGAGCCGGTATGGTTGTGCTCTGTCGGAATCTCAGGAGGATTCGTCCTGAAGAAACTCTTCCAGGCATATCCGGTGTTGGTATATACCGGGTCACCATATCCGTTGAGTTCCCAGATTCCCGGTACAGGCATCGCATCCCAGCCTTTGTCGTTGAAATCTGTCTTGTAGAAATCAACGGGGCGCTGGTCGTAATTCTCAACGAAATCGAATTTCCACATTCCTTCGAGAGAGATGGCCTGCAGATTTTCGAACTGCATCGTAGTGCCGATGTCAGCGCGGTTGATCTGGTTGACGTCTGTATTGAAATAAGGGGTGTCCTGGCCATAGCATAGAACGCACGCGGCCAGCATAACGGTCATAATGGAAAAGATACGTTTCATAAAGTGATTTAGTTTAACAGGTGGAATAGCAAATTTAAGAAAAATTGTATTACATTTGCACCCAGCCCTGAGCCCGGATGGCGGAATTGGTAGACGCGCTAGTTTCAGGGACTAGTGGACGAATAGTCTGTGCAGGTTCGAGCCCTGTTCCGGGCACTAAAAGGAAGCAGCTGAAAACTCAGCTGCTTTTTTAGTGCCCTTTGGCATATCCATCACGGGGGCTCTGCCCCCGGAACCCCTGCGTCGCAAGCGACGAAGCAACTGAAAATCCAGCTGCTTTTTTCATGTATGGAAAATTGTTATTTTTGTTATAACAATTAATGACAAAAACTATGGTAACAATCATTATCATCGCCATCGTAGTACTGCTCGTACTATGGGTGATTTCAGTACAGAACAAACTCGTCAAGCTCGATGAGTTCGCCAACAATGCCCTCAAGCAGATCAACGTACAGCAGATGACACGTTTTGATTCATTGAGGACAATGATCAATGCCGCACGTGAATACGCCAAGGACGTGGAGTCGAAGACAATAATCGATGCCATCGAAGCGCGCCGTCCGGTGCAATCGGCAAATCCTACACCGGAGCAGATCAACGAGAATGAAGCACTGCTTGGCCAGGCCATCAGGAATTTCAATGTCGTTGCAGAGCGTTATCCTGAGCTCAAGTCGATGGAACTCTATAAGAACGCTCAGGATGAATACAGCAAGAACGAGGACCAGGTACGTATTTCACGTATGACATTCAACGATGCCGTGACCAAGTTCAATATGCAGACACGTATGTTCCCTGGCAGCGTAGTGGCAAGGATGCTCGGCTTCGCACCCAAGCAGTACCTTGAGGAAGACAAGTCAAAATCCGACATCCCTGACATTTTCCCTGAGAAGCAATAATAAATATGCGTAAAGTCTTCGCCTTCTTTCTGGCCCTGTCACTGACAAGCGCCTTGGCTCTTCCTGTTCATTCGCAGGAGATCCGGGACATAGAGACCAGCGTCACCCTGTCCGCTGACGGCAGTGCCCGTGTCGTTCAGGTATGGGATGTCACTGTGGTCGACGGCACGGAATGGTATATCCCCATAGACAACCTTGGAGAATGCTATATCCACGATTTCCAGGTCTCCGAGAATGGAATAGAGTATGAGAATGACGGCCGTAGGTGGAATTCGAACCGCTCGCTTGCCGCCAAGACACACCGCTGCGGAATAGTGGAGAAGAGAGGTGGCAACATCGAACTTTGCTGGGGTCAGGGAGAGTATGGCGACCACATCTACACCATAAGTTACACGATTGATAACCTGGTACAGTCCTATGATGAGTGTGACGGCTTCCACTGGCATTTTCTCAATGACGAGTGGGATGTCAAGCCGGAGCATGCATCCATCAAGATTATCAATGGAACTGGCGGAAATCCCTGGTATTGGACTAGTGAAGATTCCAGCAACGTCCGTTTCTGGGGTTTCGGTATGGTCGGTGATTCCAGGCTGGAGGATTGCACCATCTGTTTTGAGTCCACTGAACCCTTCCGCTATGGCAGTTTCTTTTCTGCGCTTGTAAGTTTTGACAAAGGATTGTTCTCACCCTCTGTTGAGGGAACGGGAACTTTCGAACAACTGAAGGAAGAGGCGATGGAGGGCAGTGACTATGGCGATGAACAATTGTCAAGGGGAGACAAGATTTTCGGAATCATCCTGCTGGCGTTATTCCTGCTCATTCCGCTGCTGATTGTCGGATGGGCTCTGTTTGCCATCATAAGAAAGATTTACAGGAGAGTATCTGGTCGCCACTTTGATAAGAAGATATTCGGAAAAGACAAGATTGACGGCTGGTGGAGGGACGTCCCCCTCAACGGCAGTCCTACGGCATTGTACAGTCTGCTGCTTTCCGGCGACCTGTTGAAGCCTGACAAAAACACTATGTTCTCTAACCTGGTGAGCGCCTATTTCCTGAAATGGATTCAAGACGGCATGCTTGCTGTGGAGAGGGATCCCAAGAAGCAGGATCGTGTGAACCTGCGCTTCGTCAAGGAGGCCGCCGAGGCTGAATCTGAGGATACAATGGAGAATACGGTATATTGTGCGGCTCTTGCCGCGGCCGGTGAAAACCGTCTCCTCGAAGCAAATGAATTCAAGACGTGGTCCTACAAGAACGACAAGACTGTAGCCTCCTGGCCCCTGGCTGCCAAACGTGCAGGAACTGCCATATGGCGCGAATTGTCGCCCGAGGAACGTTGCCACGCCGTGGAATTCAAGAATTTCCTCAATGATTTCACCCTCGCTTCAGAGCGCGAGGCTCCTGAAGTCGGATTGTGGAAGCAATATATGGTGATGGCAGCCGTACTCGGCGTGGCGGAGCAAGTGTACAGGAATTTCGAAAAACTGTTCCCGAAGGTTATGGAGGAGTATGTGCGTCAGACCAATATGTTCGATACGACGACAACCTATTATGTCCTGCGCAATTTGAACAGGTCTTCGTCAGCAATGATGTCGTCTGCCATGCAACGGCAGGCGCAGCGTGCGGCCAGGGCAGCGGCCGCTCAACGTTCATCCGGCGGAGGAGGCTCTATATCATTCGGCGGCGGTGGAGGCGGCTTCGGTGGTGGCCACGGTGGCGGCTCGAGATAAACTGCTATCCTTCCAGAATCTGTCCGGCGGCGTTCTTGGTGTCGACCTTTTCGATGAGGCGCTCCAGTATTCCGTCTTCAGAGAATATGAATGTACGGCGTAGCGTCCCGAGGACTGTCTTGCCGTACATTTTCTTTTCTCCCCAGGCACCGAAGCTCTGAAGCATCTCGGTCGAAGTGTCGGCCAGCAGTCTGAACGGAAGTTCATATTTCGCGCGGAAACCTGTGTGGGACTTCGCCGAATCCTTGCTGACGCCGATGACATTGTATCCGGCTTCGGTAAGTGCGGCATAGTTGTCTCGGAAACTGCAGGCCTCTGCGGTGCATCCGGATGTGTTGTCCTTGGGATAGAAATAAATGATGGTCTTGCGGCCGTTGCCAATGAGGTCCTGTGACCTTACCGTGTTGCCGTCCTGGTCCAAGACCTCGAAATCCGGCATTCTGTCTCCGATTTTCAGCATATGATTTTAGTTTCTATGTGCAAATATACTCTTTTGTGACAGAGAAAAATTGATTAAATTTGTTTGATTGATAATTCCCTAGTAAAATGAAAAAGTTCCTTTGCGCCATCATTCTGCTGGCAATGACATTCCCTGTGTTCTCCCAGGAAATCGAGAAGACCGAATTCACCGGCTACATCGGAGAAACCACTGTCCAACACCAAGGTTCCTACACTCCTGATTTCAGATTCGACGGGAGCAACAGGAAGGTCCGCAATGTCATCCTTCTGATCGGTGACGGAATGGGTCTGGCAGCAGTCAATGCCGGTATGTATGCCAACGGCGGCGAGCTGACCCTCACCAACCTGCATACATTCGGCTTCGTACGCACCCAGAGTGATGACAATTTCACCACAGACTCGGCGGCATCCGGAACAGCATATGCCACAGGCCAGAAAACCACCAACGGTTTTGTCGGAATGGATCCGGGTAAAAATGCAATACCGAACATCCCCGAAAAACTTTCCCCCATTGGTTACGCCTGCGGAGTCATTTCGACTGATGACCTGAACGGTGCGACTCCAGCTTCATTCTTCGCGCATCAGGATTCCCGCAACAAAACCGATGAAATATGGGCGGATCTGCCCTCTGCACACCTGGATTTTGTTTCTGCCGGCTCTACCGAAGTCTTCGAAAAGAGGCCTGAGGCTACCAAAGAAGCCATCGCCAAACGATATACGATGGTCGAACGCCTCAGCGAAGTTGACGGAGCTGCATCTCCAGTTATGTACCTTCCTCCCAGTGTTCAGCTCGCTGACCGCGGAGACTATCTCCCGGCAACTACCCGCAAGGCCATTGAATATCTGTCAAAACAGAGCAAGAAAGGTTTCTTCCTTATGGTTGAAGGAGCCCGCATAGACAAGGAAGAGCACAGCAACAACACATACGGCTTTGTCCGCGAGATGCTGGACTTTGACAAGGCCATAGAGGAAGCCATCCGTTTCGCAGAGAAGGACGGTCACACCCTTGTTCTCATCAGTGCAGACCACGAGACTGGCGGTGTCGCTCTCCGTGGCGGCGATCCTGAGAAAGGCTTTATCCGCACGGCTTTCGCATCTACCGGCCATACGGCCATAACCGTTCCGATTTATGCCTATGGCCCGCAGTCCCAGCAGTTCCGCTGCTTCCTCGAAAACAGTGATGTCAGCAATCTCATTGTTGAGATTCTGGCAGGCAAGAAGATGAAGAAATAATCTTTAAAATCATTGATATGAACAGACGAGAATTTCTGAAAACTGCAGGATTCGCAGCTGCAGGAATGGTGGCCAGCACGCACGGTATGAGTGCAAAAAGTTACAGTCGTATAATGGGAGCCAACGACAGGGTGAATGTCGCCATCGTAGGCTATTCGGATCGTTTCCGGGGCTCTCTTCTTCCTGCTTTCCAGGCCAACTGCCAGGCTCAGAATTTTGACATCATCGGTGTGTCGGACCTCTGGAGGCTCCGTCGCGAGGAGGCCAAGTCCAATCTGGAGACCAAGTTCGGTCACGCAATCAGGACTTACGTTAACAACGACAAGATGTACGAAGACAAGGACATCGATGCCGTAATCATCTCCACTGCCGATTTTCAGCACGCACGCCACGCAGCAGAGGCAGCCCAGAACGGCAAGGATGCATATGTCGAGAAACCCTTCGCAGAGACTATGGAAGACGCTCGTTATGCAAAGGCAGCCATCGAGAAGGCCGGCACTATCGTGCAGATCGGTTCTCAGCGTCGAAGCGCGCCTAACTATCACGCAGCAAACGATTTCCTCCGTTCAGGAAAGTTCGGTGACATCGTTATGGTCGAAATGACCTGGAATGTCAACCAGCCAGGCCGCTGGCGCCGTCCCACAACCGTTCCTCTGCTCAAGGAAGAAGATACCGACTGGAACCGCTACCTGCTGAATCGGCCCTACCAGCCGTTCGATCCCCGCAAATACCTGGAGTTCCGTTTGTTCTGGCCGTTCTCATCAGGTATTCCCGGTCAGTGGATGGCCCATCAGATCGATACCGTCCACTGGTTCACAGGCTACAACTATCCCCGCAGCGTGGCTGCCAACGGAGGCATATATCTCTGGAAGGATGGCCGCACCAACTTCGATACGATGACCGCCGTGCTCGATTACGGTCCGGCGGACGATCCTTCTAAAGGTTTCCAGGTAGTTTATTCTTCACGCTTCACCAACGGGGCAGGTGGCACCAAGGAGATCTACTATTCAAACGGAGGAGAACTCAACCTTGATACCAATATGGTAACTGACAACGGATACCTGACTGCCCGCGAGGCCAGGACAATGGGAATGGAGGAGAACAGGCTCGAATCATTCTCATTGTCAGAAGGCATAAAGGTGTCTACCGATGCCAATACAGGCGGAGATCCGATGACCACTGCCCATATGCTCAACTGGATGGAGTGCGTCCGCAGCCGCAAGCAACCGAACGCAAACTATATGGCAGGCTACAACCATTCCATCGCCTGCATAATGGTGACCGCCGCTCTTCGCACCCATGAATATACAGTCTTCAATCCTGCCACCCAGGAAGTGATGGCCGGAGGAAAAGTATTCCAGTACTGATGAAACGCTTTTTATATCTGTTGCCGCTGCTGACCCTGATGGCTTGCAGCAGCGGCAAGACTGATGTCTTGTTCCAGCGCGACGACGAAGCACGCAAAATAGATATCTCAATAGACGGCAAGTATTTCACCTCCTACATCTATCCGGTAGATATGGAGAAACCGGTCCTGTGGCCGATCGTTACCGCATCCGGAAAGGATATCACCAGAGGTTTCCCCTTTGCCCCCAGGGCTTTCGAGAGTACTGACCATCCGCATCAGGTGGGTCTGTGGTTCAACTTCGGAAATGTCAACGGACTTGATTTCTGGAACAATTCATATGCTATCCCTGCATCCCGCAAGGCATCTTACGGCTCTGTCGTCTTCGACCGGGTGGTCTCTGCTTCTGACGGCCGTCTGGTCACCCTCTCCAACTGGGTCGACAGCGACGGCAATGTGCTGATGACGGAGGAGACGACTTTCGTCTTTGACAGCAGCCAGGACGAACGTTCAATCGTAAGGACCGCCAGGCTGACCGCAGTGGAACCGGTAGTTTTCAACGAAAGCAAGGAAGGTATGCTTGGCCTCCGCGTCGACCGCGCTTTCCAGAAGCCTTCCGACAAGCCTGAAAGGTATACTGATGCAAACGGTATCGTGACTGAAGTTGCGACTGTCAACAACGAAGGCGTTTGTGGCGAGTATGTCAACAGTCTGGGCGACAGGGGAGACGATGTCTGGTCTAAACGTGCTGAGTGGACTATGCTCAACGGCACGAAAGAAGGAGACGACATATCCATCCTGATCATCGATTCCAAGTACAATCCCAACTTCCCGGCGTGGTCTCACGCGCGCGGCTACGGCCTGTTCGCTGTCAACAATATGGGCGGCCGCGAATTCGACCAGTCATTGACGGAAGCTGCCGAGTACAGGCTTGAGCCGGGTCAGAAGGTCAACTTCATCTACAAGATCATAATCAAGGACAACGGCTTTTTCACCAGCCAGGAAGCCGAAGCCCGTGCCCGTGAATTCAACAGGTAGGTCTTGACGTAATTAATATTATCTTTGTTGGATATGAAAGACGTGGAAATCTTTGCCGCCTGCCTCAAGGAACTGCTGCTGGAGAACGATACCGTTACCATTCCCGGCCTGGGCAGTTTCATCACTCGGCAAATGCCTGCGTCATTTTCAGATCGTGGCCGCACCATCAATCCTCCCTACAGGAAGCTCTCTTTCAGGGCTTCAGAACAGGGTGATGCGGTGCTGTTTAAAGAGCGTATCGCCACCCTTCTTCCTGCAGGCACCGATCCGGCCGCCTGGCTGCAGTCTTTCGTAAAGGAGTTCAAGGAAGAACTTGAGAAGGCCAAACGGGTGGACCTTGTTTCGCTCGGCACGATGAGAGCTACGGCCCAGAACGACTATTTCTTCGTCGCTTCAGACGATCTGGACATATTCCCCGAGGCTATGGGTCTCGAAGCCGTGACCATCAAATCCAGCCAGCTTATGGAAGAGGAGCCGCAGGCAGAAGATGTCCCGGAGAAGGAAGAGGAACCGGTTCAGGAACCCGAAACGACAGCTGAACCGCAACCTGCTGCAGATGCTCCCAAGGTTGCTGCGACTACTGCCGAAAAGCCCCGCCACAGGCTGAAATGGTGGGCCATCCTGCTTATAGTGCTTGCAGCATTGCTGTTGCTCCTGATATTGTCAGTCATATTCAAGGACGTCCTTCCGTGGGGGACTGCCGTTGACAATTTCATCAACCATCTTCTCTACACTGAGGAGGAACTCCGGATCCTTAACACCTGGTTGCTATGATTGACAGGGCTACGGTCGACAGGATTCTCGATGCCACACGCATCGAAGAGGTGATAGGGGATTTCGTCTCGCTGAAGAGGCGGGGTGCAAACTATCTGGGCCTGTGCCCTTTCCACCAGGACAAGAACCCTTCGCTCAGTGTCTCATCGACCAAGCAGATATTCAAGTGTTTCGCTTGCGGCAAGGCCGGAACGGCCGTGTCCTTCATTATGGAGCACGAGAAGCTCTCATACCCCGAGGCACTCAAATACCTGGCAAAGAAATATGGCATCGAAGTGGTCGAGAAGGAGCAGACTCCAGAGGAGATCGCAGCCCGGCTGAAAGGCGAAAGCCTGCTCATCGTAAACGAGTATGCCCAGAAATACTACCAACAGCTGCTCTGGGATCCTGCACGCACTCATCTTGTTGGCCTTAGCTACTTCAAGGAACGCAAGTTTACCGACGAGACCATCCGCAAGTTCGGCCTTGGCTTCGCCCCCGCAGGAGGCAAGTCATTTGCCGCCACCGCGAAGGAGGAAGGCTACAAGGAAGAATATCTCGTTGACAGCGGTCTGGTCATCAAGCGTGATGACGGCTCTCTGAGCGACCGGTTCTACGACCGCGTGATGTTCCCCATTCATTCTCTCAGCGGCCGTGTCATCGCTTTCGGTGGCCGTATCCTTACCAGCGACAAGAGCAAAGCAAAATATATCAACTCTCCGGAGACGGAGGTCTATGTCAAGAACCGTTCTCTATACGGCATCTATTTCGCCAAGACCGCGATTGCGAACAAAGACTGCTGCCTGCTGGTGGAGGGTTATACAGATGTTATTTCGATGCATCAGGCCGGCATAGAGAATGTCGTCGCCTCTTCAGGAACCTCTCTTACCGTTGGCCAGATTTCTCTGATAAAACGCTTCACCGACAAGATAATTGTTATTTATGACGGCGATGCTGCAGGAATAAAGGCTTCCATCCGCGGAATAGATATGATCCTTCAGCAGGGAATGAAAGTCGAGGTGGTGCTGTTGCCTCCCGAGGACGATCCAGATTCATTTGCCAAGGCCCACAGCCGCGAAGAAATAGAAGAATTCATCGCATCCAACAAGTGCGATTTCATCACTTTCAAGACCAACCTTCTCCTCGAAGAGATTGACAATAACCCCATACGCAAGGCCCAGCTCATCAACGACATCATAGAGTCCGTGTCGATGATTCCCGACCAGATCGAACGCAACGTGTACGTCGGTCAGGTGGCCTCCCGTTTCGACATAAAGGAAGATGCCGTTTTTCAGAAAATAAGGCAGTTGCGTTCGAGAAGGACCTCTCAGGAACAGGCGCGTAACCGCGTGATGCAGTCCGGTCCTGCTGTTTCCCTTCCGGGTGATTATGAGCCGATTCCGGCAGGATATGAAGACATTGCACCCACCGATAGTGTGGAGGGCGCTCCCAAGCCGTTGACCGATGCTTACCTGGCAGTGAACGAAAAGGAGATAGTCTATTATCTTCTCAAGTTCGGAGAATACCCCCTCCATACCGACGACAGTCTGCTGTATGGCGGGAAGGACAAGCCGGCAGATGTTCCCACCGTGGCTGAATATATCCGCAGGTCCCTCGAAGAGGATGACCTGCAGTTTGAGAATCCCGTATACAAGAAGATTTACGACGAATACTTCTCAAGGCCCCGCGAAGAGACTGGGGACTGCGAGGTGGCGCAGGGCAAGATCATCCGTTTCTTCTCCACACACCCCGACCAGGACGTCAGCGCTACGATGATGGATGTCATCTGCGACAATTACCCCATAACTGTCAAGGTTTACCGAGATTCTCTGACTCCCGAAGAGCAGATGCTCGGCAAGAACGTTCCCAGAGCGGTCATTGCATACCGCATAAAGGTCATAGACCGTCTCTGCGCAGCTACCGTCAAGGAAGTGGATGCCGCATTCAAAAGCGGTGACGGTGAATCCTGCAAGGAGAAAATGCGTCTGCTTGCCGCCCTCAATACTGTTAAAAATAGTCTTACCAAAGAATTGAATAGGTTGTAATTTACTACATTTGCACACTTCAAACCAATAATAGAAACTGAACTATGAGCGATTACAAGAGGATACTCGTGACAAGCGCACTGCCGTATGCGAACGGCCCTGTACATATTGGACACCTCGCAGGAGTCTATGTTCCTGCAGACATATATGTGAGATATCAGCGAATGCGCGGCCGTGAGGTCCTTTTCGTGTGCGGTTCAGATGAGCACGGCGTGCCCGTTACCCAGCGTGCCCGCAAAGAGGGCATAACCCCTCAGCAGGTCGTAGACCGCTACCACTCGCTCATCAAGAAGTCTTTCGAAGATTTCGGCATCGGTTTCGACATATATTCACGCACTACTTCGGCTACTCACCACGAGTTTGCCGCTCAATTTTTCCGCAAGCTTTATGACGACGGGAAGCTGATAGAGCGCACGAGCAAGCAGTATTATGACGAGGAGGTTCAGGAATTCCTGACAGACCGCGACATCGTCGGAGAATGTCCCCACTGCGGAAACCCGGATGCTTACGGCAACCAGTGCGAGAAATGCGGTCGTGACCTTTCTCCCGAAGAGCTGATCAATCCCAGGAGCAAACGCAGCAAGTCGACACCTGTCCTGCGCGAGACAAAGAACTGGTATCTTCCCCTCAACGAGTACGAACCGTGGCTCCGCGAATGGATTCTGGAGCAGCATAAGGAATGGCGTCCGAATGTCTACGGTCAGTGCAAGAGCTGGCTCGACTCAGGGCTGCAGCCACGCGCGATGACCCGCGACCTTGACTGGGGCATTCCGGTTCCGGTGGAAGGTGCCGAAGGCAAGGTGTTGTATGTGTGGTTCGATGCGCCGATAGGGTATATTTCCAATACCAAGGAATTGTGTGAGCGGGAACCCGGCAAGTGGGGCGAATGGCAGAAATGGTGGCAGGACGAAGAGACAAAGCTCGTGCATTTCATCGGCAAGGACAACATCGTGTTCCACTGCATCATCTTCCCCTCTATGATGAAGGCCCACGGTCAATTTATTATGCCTGACAATGTTCCTGCCAACGAGTTCCTGAACCTTGAGAACGACAAGATATCGACATCCAAGAACTGGGCGGTTTGGCTGAACGAATATCTCGAGGACTTCCCGGGTATGCAGGACGTGCTGCGCTATGTGCTGACCGCCAACGCACCCGAGACCAAGGACAACAATTTCACCTGGAAAGATTATCAGGATCGCAACAACAGCGAGCTTGTCGCCATCTACGGCAACTTCGTGAACCGTGCTGTGGTGCTTACCCACAAGTATTTCGGAGGCAAAGTGCCGGCCGATGCCAAACCCGAGGCCATTGATGCCGAGACGCTGGCCCAGCTTCCTCAGATCAAGGCTGCCATTGAAGATTGCATCGAGCACTACAAGTTCCGCGAGGCTTTGAAAGAGGCTATGAACCTGGCCCGCATAGGCAATAAATACATTTCAGACACAGAGCCCTGGAAGGTTGCCAAGAATGACCTCGACCGCACTGCATCTATCCTTTACACTTCCTTGCAGATATGTGCCAACCTGGCGATAGCATTCTCTCCGTTCCTGCCGTTCTCGTCAGCCAAGCTTCAGCAGATGCTCTGCCTCGATACCCTGTCCTGGGACCAGCTCGGCAATGCCGGCATATTGCCTTCAAACCATCAGATCGCGCCCGCTCAGTTGATGTTCGCAAAGATAGAAGATGCGCAGATCGATGCCCAGATGGCTAAATTGCAGTCTACCAAAGCAGCACACGAGGCCGCCGCAGCTGCCGCCCTGGCAGAAACTCCGGCTCCTCTCAAGGCAGAATGCGTTTTCGAAGATTTCGAAAAGATGGACATCCGTACAGCCACTGTCCTCGAGGCTGAGAAAGTGCCCAATACAGACAAATTGCTTCACCTCAAGATAGACACTGGCCTTGACGTCCGCGAACTGGTGAGCGGCATAGCTCAGTACTACACTCCGGAGGAGATGGTGGGCAAGCAGATATGCATCCTCGCCAACCTCAAGCCTCGTAAGATCAAGGGCATAGTTTCTCAAGGAATGATCCTGATGGCACAGCAGCCGGACGGCAAGATGCGTATCGTGGCTCCTGAGGAGAGGCTGGATAACGGCGCTACGATAGGATAGACAGGCTTCTATGACCGAGGAGCAGATCTATAGCCGGATGATGGCTCTTTGCAGCCGTCGCGAATATTGCAAGAGCGACATTGCTGCCAAGATATCGGCATTGTCCGATACAGTCGATGCAGAGGCTATGATCAGGAAACTCTGCGAGGAAAGGTTCATAGACGAAAGCAGATATGCTGCCGCATTCGTGCGGGACAAGTGTAGGCTCAAGGGCTGGGGAGAGATGAAGATCCGCTATGCGTTGCAGCGAAAAGGACTTGATGGCGACACGATAGCAGAGGCGATGGGTGAGATTGACGCGGAGCAGCAGAAGGAGAGGTTGGCTAAACTGTTGCAGGCCAAGGCACAGACCCTGAAGGCTGCCACTCCGGAAGAGAAACGGGCAAAGCTCCTGCGCTTTGCAATTTCCAGAGGATTCACCTACGCCCAGGCCGACGAGATTTGCAAGACGATAAAGTAGAAATAAGATATATGGTTACCTCAGAACAGATTAAAGACATTAAACAGCGGTTAGAGACGTTGGGGAGGTGTCTTTGACATACCTGCCAAACGCGGGGAACTGTCAAAACAACAGGAGCTGACCCTGGCTCCCGATTTCTGGAACGATCCGAAGGCGGCAGAAGTCATCGTCAAGAAGATTTCAGCCATCAAATTCTGGGTGGACGGCTATGACAAGGCTGCAAGCCTGATGGATGACTGCAACACCCTGGCCGAGTTCGGCGAAGATGCAGCCGAAGATCTTGATGCCGCATACTCGCAGCTTCTGGCACAGGTTGAAAGCCTCGAGATGCGCAATATGCTCAGCGCCGAGGGAGACAATCTGGGTGCCATCCTCAAAATCAATTCAGGAGCCGGCGGCACTGAGGCAAATGACTGGAGCTCTATGCTGATGCGTATGTATATGCGCTGGGGCGAGCGTAACGGCTATAAGATTGAAGTCAGCGATCTGCTTGAAGGCGACGAGGCTGGCATCAAGTCCGTGACCATAGAGTTTGAGGGCGAATATGCCTACGGCTATCTGAAAGCCGAGAACGGCGTGCACCGCCTGGTCCGCATATCTCCCTATAACGCGCAGGGCAAGCGTCAGACTACATTCTCGAGCGTCTTCGTCTATCCTCTTGTCGATGACACTATCCAGATAGAGATTAATCCGTCCGACCTGGAATGGGACACCTACCGCAGCAGCGGAGCCGGCGGCCAGAACGTCAACAAAGTTGAAACAGGCGTCCGCGTGAAGCACATCCCCACAGGCATCGTTGTGGAGAACACCGAGACCCGCAGCCAGCTTGACAACCGTCAGAACGCCCTCAGGATACTGAAGTCACACCTGTACGACCTCGAGCTCAAGAAACGCCAGGAAAAGCAGGCAGAGCTTGAAGGACAGAAAAAGAAGATAGAATGGGGCAGCCAGATCCGCAGCTATGTCCTTCATCCTTACAAGATGGTCAAGGACCTGCGCACCGGCTACGAGACTTCCGACACCCAGGGAGTCCTGGACGGAGACCTGAACGATTTTATGAAGGTCTATCTTATGAGCAACGGAAACAATTAAAACTCAAGATATATGGAATTCAAATATGCACCTATGTTTCAGCTTGGTCCCGATACCACTGAATACTACTGCCTGACAAAAGACGGCGTATCTGTCGGCGAGTTCGAGGGACATAAGATATTGAAAGTGGCTCCTGAAGCCCTGGAAATGCTGGCCAATGCAGCCTTTCGGGATGTTAACTTCCTGCTGCGCCGTGCCCACAACGAGCAGGTGGCTTCAATCCTCTCTGATCCCGAGGCGAGCGACAATGACAAATACGTTGCCCTGACCTTCCTGCGCAATGCAGAAGTTGCGGCGAAAGGCAAGCTCCCATTCTGCCAAGACACTGGAACAGCCATCATCCACGGAGAGAAAGGACAGCAGGTATGGACCGGCTTCTGCGATGAAGAGGCTCTCTCACGCGGCGTCTACAAGACCTACACCGAGGAGAATCTCCGCTACAGCCAGAACGCTCCCCTGAATATGTATGATGAGATAAACACCAAGTGCAACCTGCCTGCCCAGATCGACATAGAGGCTTCAGAAGGTATGGAATACCGTTTTCTCTGCGTAGTGAAGGGTGGTGGCTCTGCCAACAAGACCTATCTCTATCAGGAGACCAAGGCACGCATTCAGAATCCCGGCACACTGGTTCCTTTCCTCACAGAAAAGATGCGTACTCTGGGAACTGCGGCCTGCCCGCCTTACCACATTGCATTCGTAATCGGCGGTACTTCTGCCGAAAAGAATCTTCTCACCGTGAAGCTGGCCTCGACTCATTATTATGACGGCTTGCCTACCACCGGAGATGAGACCGGCCGCGCATTCCGCGACGTAGAGCTGGAGAAGCAGCTTCTTGAGGAGGCTCACAAGATCGGTCTCGGCGCTCAGTTCGGCGGCAAGGCATTTGCCCACGACATCCGCGTGGTCCGTCTGCCCCGCCACGGAGCAAGCTGCCCCATCGGCCTCGGCGTAAGCTGCTCGGCAGACCGTAACATCAAAGCCAAAATCAATGCTGACGGTGTATGGATCGAGAAGATGGACGACAAGCCCGGTGAACTTATTCCCGAGGAGCTCCGCAATGCCGGCGAAGGCGGCGGTGTGGTGATAGATCTCAACCAGCCGATGTCAGAAATATGCAAGACCCTCTCCAAGTATCCGGTTTCGACACGCGTCAGCCTCAACGGCACCATCATAGTTGCCCGCGATATCGCCCACGCCAAGCTGAAAGCCCGCCTGGATGCAGGTGAGGACCTTCCCGACTATTTCAAGAACCATCCCGTGCTGTACGCAGGTCCGGCCAAGACTCCTGCCGGGATGCCTTGCGGATCTATGGGACCGACTACTGCCAACCGTATGGATCCTTACGTAGATGAATTCCAGGACCACGGCGGTTCAATGGTCATGATTGCCAAGGGCAACAGGACCAAGGCCGTCACCGACGCCTGCAAGAAACACGGCGGTTTCTATCTTGGAAGCATCGGAGGCCCTGCAGCAGTGCTGTCGATGAATTCCATCAAGAGCATCGAGTGCGTGGAATATCCCGAACTCGGAATGGAAGCCATCTGGCGTATCGAAGTCAAGGATTTCCCTGCCTTCATCCTCGTGGACGACAAAGGCAACGATTTCTTTGCAGGAAAATTATAGAGAACTATCCCAGGCTCTGCTGCCATTTCCAGGCAGACCTCAAGGTATCTTCCAAAGGACGCTCGGCTTTCCAGCCGAGCTCTTTGTTTGCATAGCTGGTGTCAGCCCATACGGCCTCGATGTCGCCGGCCCTGCGCCCTGCAATCTTGTAGTTCAGTTTCAGGTTGTTGACTTTCTCGAAAGTCTTGACTATTTCAAGGGTAGAAACGCCGCGGCCCGTGCCGATATTGAAGATCTCGTAGTCAGCCTTGCTGCGCCCTTCTATCATACGGTCAACAGCCACAACGTGTGCCTTGGCGAGGTCTACGACATCTATGTAGTCACGAATGCAGGTTCCATCGGGGGTATTGTAATCGTCGCCGAAAATGCTGAGCATCGGGCGTATTCCGGCGGCTGTCTGGGTTACGAAAGGAATCAGGTTGTTCGGGACTCCCCGCGGAAGTTCTCCAATCAGAGCACTGGGATGTGCTCCGATTGGGTTGAAGTAGCGAAGCGCTATGCCCTTTACCTTGCCATATGCAGTTACAGTATCGTGCAGTATGTCTTCGCACATCTGCTTTGTGGCGCCGTAAGGAGCTAGGGCGGGTTTGCGCGGAGTCTGCTCCGTTACCGGCAGCACGTCGGCCTGTCCGTAAACCGTGCAGGAAGAAGAGAAGACGATGTTAGGCACATCATACTTCATCATCAGAGTCAGCAGGTTGATCATCGAACCGAGGTTGTTGCGGTAATAGTCCAAAGGAATATGGACTGATTCTCCGACAGCTTTCAAGGCCGCGAAATGGATGACTGCTTCAAATTTGTGAGTACTGAAGACTTTCTCGAGGGCGGGGACGTCAAGGCAGTCAACCTCGTTGAAATCAACTTTCTTCCCTGTAATCTTCTCTATGCCCTTTATCGCACTTATTTCTGAATTGCTGAGATTGTCGACCACTATCGGTTCATAACCGGCTAAAATCAGCTCTACACACGTGTGGGAGCCGATATATCCGCTTCCACCAGTCACCAAAACCTGTTTGTTCATTGATAATTTTTTAGTTGTCCGTGTCAAATTTAGTGAAAAAAGTAATTTTTGGTACGGTTTATGACAATACGAGAATTGAAGTTCAACCTAAACAAATTACAGTCATGAAAAAGTTTGCACTTATGGCACTCTCCCTCATCATTGTAATGATGTGTGTCAGCCCGACCGAGGTGATGGGACAATCAAGAAGGACTGCCAATACGGCTTCAACTTCTTCTACCAGCGTGCAAAAGAGCTCTCCTACCAGAAGCGGTGCAGCAACCAGCAATGCTGCCGCCACATCAAGCAGGAGAAGTAGTTCCTCTTCAACTATGAACACTGCTACAAGGTCAACCGCCGCAGCAAGCAGCCGTTCTACCAATATTTCACGTGAGACTGCAACACATAGCAGCACAGCCCGTGCCAACAACACAGGCGCAACCCGTAACATCATCAATGGCGCAAGCCGCAACGCCGGAGCCGCCGCAGTGGCAAAAACCACTGAAAGCCGCAACACAGCAGCTGCAACCCGCAACGTCACCAGCAACAATGCAACCCGCAACGTTACCAGCAACAATGCGGCCCGCAGCAACAATACGGCAACCCGCACTGTTGCTGCCAACAGCTCAAGGCGCACAGACAATGCAGCCCGCAATGTTGCAAGCAACACTGCAAGGCACGACAATGTCGCTCCCAAGGAAGGTACCCGCACCAGCGCTCCCAAAGTGAATGAGGGAGGCCGCGCAGCAGCACCGAAGGTAAACGACAATCCTCCGGCAGTGCGCAACGAAGCCCCCAGGGCAGAGGAGAGGATGCACAACAATCCTCCCAGGCCGGCCAACAATCCTCCGATGGTTCACAACGAGCCGAGACCTCCGAGGCATCCCGGACACAATCCGCCCCCGCCTCCTCGTCCGAGACCTCCGAGGGGAAGCCACTTCCGCGCTTCAGTGATCGGTGCGATGATCACAATCGCCAAGATCAACCTGATCCACGACGCAATCCGCAGGGCAGAGCGCGCAGCAAGGCTGGCAACACGTTACTCAGTGGTAATCAACCGCAGCTACGTTCCCAGAACTTACACGACCATCGTAGAGACAGTAAGAGATGACATCAACTACTACTACAACGACGGAGTGTTCTACATCATCGGAGCAGACGGTGACTACTACGTAATCGAGCCGCCTATCGGAGCCCTTGTCGAGGCAATCCCCGCCGACTATGAAAGACTGGTGATTGACGATGAGATCTTCTACAAAGTTGATGACACTCTCTACAAGGTGGTTATCGTGGACGGCAATCCTTTCTTCGAGGTAGTTCTGAACTTGTAAAAGTTTGACATATTAAAAAAGACGCTTCGGCGTCTTTTTTTTTATGCCATATTCTTCAAGGAACCAGGACCATCGAGCAAAGGCCTGTGCTGGGTGCGCCGATATTCCCTGCGGGCTTTGGCGGCGGCTTCTACTGCATCCGGACTGAAAGCATAGTCGAGGAACCTGAGAAATATCAGCTCTGAAGCTTGAGAAGAAGGGTGGGTCATGTTTTCGGCATAGAAACGGTAATCCCTCAGTTCATCCATCATTATTTCGAAAGCCGGGAAATAGTGAACGTTGGGGAAGGCTTTCTCTAATCGCTCAGTTGCCAGCAGCAGCGTGGCTTTGCTGAGCGAATTGCCATAAGCTCCGTCGGCAAGATGACGGATGGGACTGACCGTGAATATCCACTCCTTGTCCGGGTTGTTGCCGATCATTTCTGAGAGCAGGAGGGTAGTTTCTTCTACTGTAAGCCTTTCCCTGTGGAATTCTTTTGCAGGGACTTTGTTGCAGTTCGCAACGATCTTGCCCGAACCGATGTGACGGAATACCCAGGCAGTACCGAGAGTCACCAGGCATATGTCAGACTTGGCAAAGGCCACGGCAGAGGATTTCAAGGATTCGTTGGCACCCGCCAGGAATCCCTCTTTTGTCACATTGGAGAATCTGGTGTGATGCCAGAAAGAATTATAGCGTCCCAGAGGCTCTGAATAGATGACGTCATCTTCAGTAAACGGGGCAGGGTTGGCCAGTCTCTGCACAGCTGCCGCTATGGAGGCTGGGTTGTAAAGCGTGCCGAAAGGGTTGATCGTTATGCTGAATCCGCTTTGACCGAGTCTTTCTCCTATCTCTGCCGCAAAGCAGGACCCGATGGCAAAGATCTTTGAAGATGCATCGAAACGCCGTGCCAGCGGGGCGGTTTCAACCTCGGTATGAAGCTTCAGCGGATTCATCGCACTATTTCCCTTCGGTGGCTATCGTAATGAGTTTGTCCGTCGTCAGGTAGATGGGGTAGAAACCCTTGTCTCCCAAAGGAGAATAGCGGGCTATGAGCGCCCTCACCTGGGGCAGTAAGTATTCTTTCGCCCTATCCCATTCGTCACCTGCAGGAACGGCTTCGTTTTCGGCTGCGAAACGCAGGAAGCCGGCTTCGATGTTTTTGCCGTCAAGGAATTTGTTGAGGTCGTCAAGAGTGGTCTGTGCCCTCAGTGCGGCGCTGTTGTTGTCGAAGAAACGGCTGGCATATTTGTTCTGCAGACCGAGACGGTTGCATTTCACGTAGAAATCATTGGTGCCGACGGTGTCCAGGGGAACGAAAACGTCGGGAATGATGCCACCGCCTCCGTAGACTGTCCTGCCTCCCTTGGTGGTGAATTTGAGAGAATCTACGACTTTGATGCTGTCCGCGTTGAACAGCTCGCCGTTGTTGTAACGGTGTATGATGTCATAATCGTAGTCGTCGGCATAAGGCTTCTGGATGCAACGGCCGGAAGGAGTATAGAATCTCTGTATCGTAAGCCTGATGCCGCTGCCGTCGGTGAAATATACGGGCTCCTGCACGAGTCCCTTTCCGAAAGACCTTACTCCATAGATGGTAGCACGGTCGTTGTCCTGCATCGCGCCCGCGAAAATTTCGCTCGATGATGCACTGGATTCGTTGATGAGCACTGCGAGTGCTATGTTCTTGCAGCTTCCGCGCCCGTCGGCGAACATATCCTCGCGGTCACGGTGCTTGCCTTCCATATATACTATCAGATCGCCTTTCTCGAGGAACTCATTGCTGAGGAGAAGGGCCTGGTCCAGGTAGCCGCCTGTATTGTCGCGAAGGTCGAAGATGAGCCGCTTCATACCCTTGAGCCTGAGTTCTGCAGCGGCTTCGAGGAATTCCAAATAGCTGGTGCGCGCGAACTTCGAGAGCTTGATGTAGCCGGTGGTGTCGTTCAACATAAAAGCTACGTCGATGCTGTTTACGGGAATCTTGTCACGGGTGATGTCAAAAGGTATCAGGTCCTTCACTCCGCTGCGCTTGACTGAAATCTTGACCTTGGTGCCTTTGGGGCCTTTCATCAGTTTAACCATACTGTCCTGGTCCATCTTGACGCCGGCAATCACTGTTTCGTCAACCTTGATGATCCTGTCTCCGGTCTGGAGTCCTGCTTTCTCGGAAGGGCCGCCGGTTATTACGTTTGTTACAATGGCTGTGTCGGCAGGTACGTTGAACTGGATGCCGATGCCGTCGAAGCCTCCCTGAAGGGATTCCTCGGCTTCCTTGAGGTCAGAAGGGGGAAGATAGACTGAATGAGGGTCCAGTTCCTTCATCAAGGCCGGAAGAATATCCTCAGTAACTTTCTTGTGGTCGATGTCATCCACATAGTTGTCATCCATCGTCTTGAGGATGACCATAAGTTTCGCCCAGTCGCTGCCAATGGAATTGACGTCAACTTTTTGCTGTCTGCCTTTTATCGCATTTGCTATGAGAATTGCAGCAATGAGGATGGAAATTGCCAGCAGGATAGTCCTCAGCAGTTTATTCTTGTCCATGTTTTAGTCTATAGAATCGTACTTCACTACTTCAATGCCTGCGCGGCGAAGCAGGTCAATGCCGTCTGTGATGCGGTACTCGTCGTGGTAGACGACACGCTTGATTCCGGCCTGTATTATCAGCTTGGCGCACTCGATGCAGGGGGATGCCGTTACATACAGAGTGGAACCGTCGCTGCTGTTGCCGCTTTTAGCAACTTTGGTGATGGCATTGGCCTCGGCGTGGAGCACATACGGCTTGGTGACGCCGTTCTCGTCTTCACATACATTTTCAAAGCCGGCGGGGGTGCCGTTATATCCGTCAGAGATTATCATCTTGTCTTTGACCAGGATTGCTCCCACCTGTCTGCGGACACAATATGAATTCTTGGCCCAAACGGTTGCCATCTGAAGGTAGCTCTTGTCGAATTGAGTCTGTTTGTCTGTCATGCCACAAATTTAAGAAAAAGCTTGCAGTTCGCACAAATGACTGTAGAGGCCGGCCGCTTTTATCAGCTGCTCGTGAGTGCCGCGCTCAGCGATGCGTCCTTTCTGGAGAACGATTATTTCGTCTGCGTGACGGATGGTGGAGAGCCTATGTGCTATGACAAGGCAGGTGCGGTTGGACATCAGCTTGGTCAGTGCATCCTGGACAAGGCGTTCGCTCTCGGTGTCCAGGGAAGATGTCGCTTCGTCAAGAATGAGGAAAGGAGGGTTCTTGAGGACTGCGCGAGCTATTGCTATTCTCTGCCTTTGCCCCCCGGACAGCTTTGCTCCGCGGTCGCCGATGTTTGTCTGGTAACCTTTCTCCATTTGGGATATGAACCCGTCGGCATTGGCTATGGCTGCGGCTTGTTCCACTTGCTTGCTGCTTACTCCTTCCATCCCGAATGTTATGTTGCCGTAGATGCTGTCGTTGAACAGTATAGGTTCCTGGGTGACGATACCCATAATAGAACGGAGAGATGCGATGCTGAGGGTGCGTATGTCGTGTCCGTCGATAAGAATCTCACCATCCGCGCAGTCCCAGAAGCGGGGAATGAGGTCGGCAAGAGTTGATTTGCCGGCTCCGGAAGGACCCACGATGGCCACTGTCCTGCCTTTTGGAATGGTCAGGTCTATATCTTCAAGAACCGGCTCGCTGCCGTAGGAAAAGCTGACGCCCCGGAACTCTATCGCTTTGCTGAATCCATCCAGAATCACGGGCCTTTCACATTCCTTGATATCGTTTTCAGCATCGAGTATGTCGAATATCCTGCCTGCGGATACGAGACCTTTCTGTATGGCCGCATAAGAAGAGGCCATAGCCTTGGCAGGTTCCAAAACCCTCCAGTAGAAACCAATGTACACAACGAAAGCAGACCAGCTCATTCCCAGCTGGCCACGGTAGTTAAGCCATCCGCCGTACAGCAGGACAATGGCCGCCACCGTGATGCCGAGGAATTCAGACACCGGCGAAGCAAGCTCCTGCCTGTTTGAGACGGCCAGGCTGATGCGTCTGTGCGCTTCGTTGTCCTTGTCGAACTGGCTGTCAACATACTTCTCTGCATTGAAAGCCTTGATGATGCGTGAACCTGAGATGGCCTCCTCGAAGTGGCTGAGGATCCTTCCCATCAGAGTTTGAGTTTCCACGGCGTCGCGCCGCAGCTTGCCGGTGATTCTGCTGATGACGATTGCCGAGAGCGGCAAGGCGACCAGCGAAACCACAGTCAGTCTTGGAGACATAAAGAACAGTGCTGCAAGGAACCCGATTACGAGAAGCGGCTCCCTGAAGAAGATATGGAAACTTCCCGCGATTGTGTTCTGCACTTCACTGACGTCGTTGGAGATGCTCGACAGGATGTCGCCCTTGCGGCGGTTGTTGAAATAGCCGAGATCCAGGCTGGAAATCTTTTTGAAGAGGTCTGCCCTCAGGCTGTACATAAGGCTTGTCTTCATACTCACCAATATTCTTTGCGACAGGTAGCGGCAGATGTTGGAAAGCAGGGTGGCGGCCACGAGTGCCAGGCAGACAAGCAGCAGCCCCGTCAGGAAGCCGTTGCTGGCTACGATGCCGTTGAGGCTATGGTTGACGGCCTGCTCTACATATTGCAGCGAAAAACTGCCTGCGGGAGCGCTTGTCGCCGAGGCAGCTTTTTCAGGTTCGAACAACATCGACAGCACCGGGCCTATCAAGGCATAATTGGCGATGCCGAAGATGACGGATAGTATGGAGAGCAATAAATACGGCGGCCAGTATCGACCCAGAGGCTTTGCGTAAGACAATATCCTCTTGTAGGTTTCCATACCGGCCGCTGAATATGAATGCCTTACGGCTTGTTATTCTGCGTCTTCGCTTGCGTGCTTGACTTCGACGAGCTCGACTTCGAACACGAGGGTCTCGTTAGGACCGGTCGGGCCATTCTCGCCGTAAGCCAGGTCACTGGGCACGTAGAGCATGATCTTGCCGCCTTCGTCGATCTTCTGGATACCTTCAACCCATCCGGGGATTACGTTTGAAAGAGGGAAGGTTACAGGACCGTTCTCTTCAGAAGACTCGATGAGTTCTCCGTCGACAGAAGAGAGTTTGTAGTTGGCGGTTACGGTATCCCTTTCTGAAGTGGGGAAGTTGCCGTTACCGTTGCTGATTATCTTATACATAAGACCGCTTTCAGTAGTGACAACGCCTTCTTCCTTGGCCATCTTGGCGAGGAACTCTTCACCCTTGCGGAGGTTTTCCTGCCCTACGGCTTCTCTTCTCTTGCCCATGAATGAATTCATCCTGTCATTCACGAAACTGTTGTCGAAGTTGTCAGCGTCCTTGAGATAATCCTTGTATCCTTTGACGATCTGACCCAGGTTGAGGTCGCCGAGGTCATTCATGGAAACCATTTGTGCCATATATACTCCGAGTGCATAGCTGGCGCTGTCGACATCGGCTTTGGTTATAGATTTGGGCTGGGGATCAACTTTGGGTGCAGAAACGCAGCAAGCAGTGAACATAAGGACTGCGAGAGCTGCTGCAGAGATTAATTTGATGTACTTCATGTTATTTAATAAAAATTGATTTTCAGATTATTGTGGCGCGAAAGTACTAATTTTTATTCAATTCTTTTGTCATTAAACGGGATATTTCTTACATTTAATGATATATTCGTCGGTTTTTATGGATATCACATCTGCAGACCTGCATGCCAAACTGAAAAGCTTCTTTGGCTTTGACGCCTTCAAGGGCCTCCAGGAAGAGATCATACTGCATCTCATCGGAGGAGGGGATGCGTTTGTGCTTATGCCTACCGGCGGCGGCAAGTCGCTGTGCTACCAGCTGCCCGCGCTTTGTATGGAAGGTACAGCCATAGTGATATCTCCCCTGATCGCCCTTATGAAGAACCAGGTCGATGCCATCCGAGGCTTCGTCCAGAACAAGGAGGGTATAGCGCATTTCCTGAATTCGTCCCTCTCGAAGTCTCAGATCCAGGTGGTCAAGGACAATCTGACGGAAGGTTTGACCAAACTGCTTTATGTGGCTCCGGAGTCCCTTACGAAAGAAGAGAACATAGCGTTCCTCAAGACATTGAAGATATCTTTCTATGCCATTGACGAAGCCCACTGTATCTCGGAATGGGGACACGATTTCAGGCCGGAATACCGCCGTATCCACGAAATTATAGAGAGGATAGGCAAGGCGCCCGTCATAGCGCTGACGGCTACTGCCACACCCAAGGTACAGTCCGACATCCAGAAAAACCTGGGTATGCTTGACGCCAGGGTTTTCAAGTCTTCCTTCAACCGTCCCAACCTGTATTATGAAGTGAGGGATAAGTCAAACCCGAAGAGAGACATAGTCAAGTTCATAAAGGAGAATCCCGGCAAGAGCGGCATCATTTACTGCCTGAGCCGCAAGAAGGTTGAGGAGCTTGCAGAGCTTCTGAATATGAACGGCATCAAGGCATTGCCATATCACGCAGGTCTCGATGCCGCGACGCGTTCCCACAACCAGGATGCCTTCCTGATGGAGGAAATCGATGTGATTGTGGCCACGATTGCCTTTGGAATGGGTATCGACAAGCCGGACGTGCGATTCGTCATCCACTACGATATTCCCAAGAGCCTCGAAGGTTATTACCAGGAGACCGGAAGGGCGGGAAGAGACGGCGCCGAGGGCAAGTGCATATCTTTCTACAGTTACAAGGATATACAGAAGCTCGAGAAATTCATGCAGGGCAAGCCTATTTCCGAACAGGAAATCGGCAAGCAGCTGCTGCT
Organism: Bacteroidales bacterium; assembly: GCA_017429475.1. GTDB lineage: Bacteria > Bacteroidota > Bacteroidia > Bacteroidales > UBA932 > Equibacterium. The sequence continues at coordinate 305,164 of JAFROX010000001.1, read as the reverse complement.
CGACGTAGTGTCATATGCCGAAACCAACCAGTGCCGACGCAAGATACTGCTCAACTATTTCGGCGAAGACTATACTGAATGCAACTGTTCGGCCTGTGACAACTGTCTTGTGCCGAAGAAGCAGTTCGACGGCAAGAACCAGATGCATATGGTTATGGAGCTGATTCTTTCGCTGAAGGAATATTTCAAGGCCGAATACCTTGCAGATATCCTGTCGGGTGTTTCGAACTCAGTCATAAAGTCATACAACCATAACAAGCATCCTCTTTTCGGTGCGGGAAAAGAGAAAGGCCCGAGGTTCTGGTCGGCTGTGATCCGCCAGGGACTGGTACTCCATTTGCTCGACAAGGACATAGAGCGCTACGGCCTTATCTTCGTGACCGAAGAGGGTATGAAGTTCTACAAGACTCCGTACACCATAATGCTCACCGAGGACCGCACGTTCGTAGATGGAGAAGATGATGACGACAGCGATGCTCTCATCAGCCCCAAGCATGTTCCGGCAAGCGGTGGCGGTGATCCAGTATTGCTGGCAATGCTCAAGGATGTGCGGAAATCCGTATCCCGCAAGACCAATCTTCCTTCTTGGATCGTGTTCTCCGACCAGTCGCTGGAAGATATGTCGATTATGTATCCTATAACTCTCGACGAGTTGAAGAAGTGCCAGGGAGTGGGAGAGGGCAAGGCCCGCAAGTTCGGAAGGGAGTTCGTCTCGCTGATCGCCAAGTATGTCGAAGAGAACGACATAATGCGCCCTGATGATTTTGTGGTGCGTACGGCTGCAAACAAGTCGGCAGTCAAGGTGTTCATCATCCAGAGCATCGACCGCAAGATCCCTTTCGAAGACATAGCCCGTGCCAAGGATATGGAAATGAGCGAACTCATCGACGAACTTGAGAGTATCGTCAATTCCGGCACGCGCATCAACATCGACTATTACATCCGCCAGAATCTCGATGAGGACAAGATGGATGAGATATACGAATATTTCAAGGAAGAGGCCCAAAGCGATTCCGTGTCTGACGCTTTGAAGGAGCTCGGTCCTGATTTTGAGGAGGAAGAGGTGCGGCTGGTGCGCATCAAGTTCATTTCTGAACTCGGCAACTGATTCTCACAACTCTCTTGGTGCTTTTTGTAGTTTTGTAGCGGTCGTCTATGCGAAGTCCTGCGATGCAGACAATTTGTTCTTCGCCATTGGAATCAATGGTAGTGACCACTGTCTGACGCTGTTTCTGCTCAAGATCCAGCTTGAGGTCTGTGAAAAAGTCACTGAGCTTGCGGAATCCTTTCATCCCGAATGGCCTGAAGCGGTCTGCGGCTTGCCAACGACGGCATTCAAGTGGAAGGTTTACTTTGTCGGCATCGACAAAAAGCACACTGCCGTCTTTGGAGTAAGGGCTGAATCCGTCCCAAATGTCCAATACAGAAATGTCGACTTGCACAGGATCTGTTTCGGCAATGGGATAGACCTTCAGAAACTGCCTGTCGCGGATGGCTTTGTGGGTGCTGCTGAAAAAAGTCTTGCCGCTCTGTCCCTCAAGCGCGGTTTCGATCCTGCACAGGATGTCGTCGCTGAATCCGAATGGCTGCAGGAGTCTGAACAGCCAGTAGTGAGGATGGCTTTCTTTGCAGAGACGGTCGATGTCAATGCAGAAAGCGTCACCGTCGCTGGTGGTCAACTGCTCCTTTTTCTGATCGAGCAGTTCTTCGAGGATTGCTTCTGTTTCAGCGAAATGAGCCATCTCCCGGCTGGATGTATCGATAAAAGACGGATTGATCTTTGCGAACTGAGGGAAGATTTCGTTACGGATGCGGTTGCGGACGAATTTGCTGTCACCATTGGTGGCATCTTCACGATGATTGATCCTGTTCTCCAGAGCGAAATCTTCTATCTGCCGTCTCGTGAATGAAAGCATCGGCCGGATAATCTTTCCGCTGAGTTCCTTCATCCCGGAAATGCCCCTGAGTCCTGTGCCGCGCAGCAGGTTCAGGTACATTGTCTCTGCAGCGTCGTTGCGGTTGTGGGCAATGGCGAGCCAGTCGAAACCGTGCTCGTCGAGAAGTGTGCCGAACCAGCCGTAACGCAGTTCACGGGCAGCCATTTCAATGGAAATGCCTTTTTTTGCAGCATAGGCCCTGGTGTCGAAACGGGTAGTGAAGAATTCGATGCCGTTGGATTCGGCCCAGTCCTTTACGAATGCCTCGTCTCCGTCGCTGTCTTCGCCCCGCAGCGAGAAATTCACGTGGGCAATGGCAAAAACCGGATGCAAAGAGCTGCCCTTGAACAGTTCTGCCAGACACATGGAGTCGATGCCGCCGCTGACTCCAAGCAGGAAACGACCGCCTTCCTTTCCTGCAAGACGCAGAAGGGTTTTGTCAAATTCGCCCTGAAGGGAACGGGGCATCAGAACGTGTAAGAGAAGCTCAGGCCGGAAATTTCCTTGAACTGTACTCCCGGAATCTTTATTACGTTTCCGTTTTCATCAAGCACCGGTTTGCCGGCAGCATCGGTCTTGTCGATGTGATGGATCGTGTCGTCGTAGATGAGGTAGGTCCTGAGTGTAACGGCCAGGAACTTGGTCAGCTGTGCGGTGATGTTCACATCCCAGTTCACCTTGATGTTCAGCGGCTTGTTGAGGTAATCCGAGAACAGGGTGAGAGAGGTGTTTGCCTGGAATCCTTCGAGTTTCACCGAAGCGTCCACTTTCAGCTGCGCACCGAGCTCATATCTTACATACTGGTCGGCGGCATTTCCGTAGATAGGCCTCAGGTCCGGATCCTTTACGATCACCAGATTGCTGGTCAAGGGAGAGAAGTTGACCGTCAGGTTGGGCTTTGGAGTATAAGTGACACCGAAACCGAGAGAAGTATACGCAGGTGCGAAGAAATTCGAAACGATGGGACTTCCCTTCATATTCTTGTAACCTGTGGTGAACTGAGTGCGGAAGTTGTAGATAACTGAGAAATACCACTTGTCAGCGGCTTTGTAGCCAAAGTTGCTGTCAAGTATTATGCGGTCATCGCTTTTCTTGAAGCCTTCTCCCATATTCTGGATGAAGCCGTATCCGAACTGGGCGCGATTCTTCCAGATAGTCTTGTTCTTCTCATAGTTGGCGTTGAAATCAAGATAGGAGTTCAATGAAACGGAACCGAAACCACCTGCGGCCCAGTCCATCAATGACACTTGTGAAAAACCGAGCTGTGTCAGCAGAGAAGTTTTCCAGTATTTGGGCACTTCTACGGCAGCGGAATCAGCGGGCTGCTCCTGCGCATACATTGAAGCTGCGCAGAACATAACCATAATTGTTAACAGAATCTTCTTCATAGCGGTGTGTGTTTTTAGTATGCTTTGGCGAAAACCACGCGGCGCGCACTCGGTTTGCCCGAGTAGACGCATTTGCCAGGCTCTTCGCAAACGAAACTGTCAGAAGGAATGCAGCGGATGGTAGCTTTGGTCTCTTCCTGGATCTTGAGCTCGGTCTCGGTAGTACCGTCCCAGTGGCAGAGGAGGAAATATCCCTGCTCGATCTTCTCTTTGAATTCATCCCAGGTGTCGACCTTGATGGTATGGGCCTCACGGAAGTCCAGGGCTTTCTTGTAGATGTTGTCCTGGATGTCGTCCATAAGCTTGAGTACATATTCAGCGATACCTTCCTGGGGAACGGAGTCCTTGGTGAGGGTGTCGCGGCGGGCGAGCTCCACGGTGCCTGAAGCAAGGTCGCGCGGCCCCATTGCTATGCGGCACGGAACGCCCTTGAGCTCCCACTCTGCGAATTTGAAGCCCGGACGGAGATTGTCACGGTCGTCAATCTTGACGGAGAGACCTTTGGCCTCCATATCAGCTTTGAGCGATTCCATCTTCTCTACGAGAGCTGAGTGCTCTTCAGGAGTCTTGAAGATCGGAACCATAACGACGTGGATGGGAGCGAGTTTCGGAGGAAGCACGAGGCCGTTGTCGTCGCTGTGTGCCATAATGAGCGCACCCATAAGACGGGTCGAGACGCCCCAGGAAGTTGCCCAGACATATTCCAGGTTGCCCTCTTTGTTGGCATACTGCACGTCAAACGCCTTGGCGAAGTTCTGGCCGAGGAAATGCGAGGTTCCGGCCTGCAGCGCCTTGCCGTCCTGCATCATCGCTTCGATGCAGTAGGTGTCGATGGCGCCTGCGAAGCGCTCGCTTTCGGATTTGTGGCCCACGATGACAGGGACTGCCATGAACTCCCTTGCAAATTTGGCATATACGCCAACCATCTTTTCCGCCTCGGCAACAGCTTCAGCGGCTGTGGCGTGGGCTGTGTGGCCTTCCTGCCAGAGGAATTCGGCGGTGCGCAGGAAGAGACGGGTGCGCATCTCCCAGCGTACTACGTTTGCCCATTGGTTGATCAGCAGTGGAAGGTCTCTCCACGACTTGATCCAGTTCTTGTATGTGTTCCAGATAATGGTTTCAGAGGTGGGGCGTATGATGAGCTCTTCTTCAAGCTTGGCTGCAGGGTCAACCACGACTCCGCTGCCGTCGGGGTTGTTCATCAGCCTGTGGTGTGTCACCACGGCGCATTCCTTTGCGAAGCCCTCTACGTGCTCGGCTTCCTTGCTTAGGAATGATTTTGGAATGAAGAGAGGAAAATATGCATTGCTGTGACCGGTATCCTTGAACATCTTGTCAAGAGTGTGCTGCATCTTTTCCCAGATGGCATAGCCATAAGGTTTGATTACCATGCAGCCCCTGACTGCGGAATTCTCCGCAAGATCGGCTTTGACAACCAGGTCGTTGTACCATTGTGAGTAGTTGTCACTCCTGCTGGTCAGTTCTTTTGCCATATCTTTTATTTTTGGTATAAATTTTGATAAATTTGCTTTGCAAACCGTTTTAAAGCGTTTTTAGCGGTAGCAAAAGTAATAAAAATAACTTACATAAGGAGGTAACCATGAAAAACAGAATGTTCCTAATGCTTCTAGCAACGTTGGTGCTCAGCTCTTGTGGCTCTTATGGCTACTATTCTTCTTCGTTGTATGACGATGGCATCTACTACAAGCCTGACAGGGTCAGAATGATGACTGCCACTGAGGCCGCAGCAGAGATCGCCGCCGTTGAAAACGATGTGTACACAGCCCGCGAGGCAACGCGAGACACAGAAAGATATACGGTCCATATCGACAAGATCGCTGCAGACAATTCGGTATACGACCTTGCTGACGACGAAACTTATGAAAGCCGCCTTCGCAAGTTTGACGATACTGACATTACTCTTACCGTGAATATCATCGACTACGATGATTACTGGGCCAGCCCGTGGTACAATCCCTGGTGGGGCACATACCGCCGTTCTTGGTACTATCGTCCCTGGAGACTCGCTTTCTACGATCCCTGGTTCTACGATCCCTGGTTCTATGATCCCTGGTATTACGATCCTTGGTATATAGGAAGCCCCTACTGGCACACTGCATACTGGGTGTCTCCGTTCTACTATGATTCATGGTATCATCATCATCACTACTGGGCTTACGATCCCTATTACTATGGTCCTTACTACGGCTACGGTTATGGCGGATACTATGGCCCTGGCGGAAACTACCTTGACGGTGGCGGACGCAGAGATATGGTTTACGGACGCAGAGGCGGTACCACTCTGGCAGGTGCAGGCGCTACCTCAGCCTCAAGAACTTCAGGTTCTTTCGCAACCACCGGTTCTTCACGCAGGATTGACGGCGTTACAGCAGCTGTGAACAGCGCTTCATCAAGGGCTGTTGCAGAGTCTTCAGGAACCAAGTCAGTTTCAAGCAGGACTGTCGGTTCAAGAGATGCATCTACCGGTATCACCCGCTCAGCGACCAGCTCTTCTTCATCAAGGGCTACCAGCTCTCGCAGCGTAACCGGCTCAAGCAGCACGACCCGTTCAAGCGTAGGTACTTCAACCTCTTCAGGTTCACGCAGGACATCTACGGTCAACAGCGGAAGCTCGACTAACCGTTCATCAGGCGTAAGCACCCGTTCAGGTTCAACTACCCGCTCATCAGGTACGACTACCCGTTCATCAGGTTCAACCAGCCGTTCATCAGGTGTCAGCACCCGTTCCGGCTCGACTACCCGTTCATCAGGTTCATCAACCAGGTCATCTGGCGCTGCTACCCGCTCATCAGGCGGTGGCTATAGCTCAGGATCAAGCCGTTCAACCGGCGGAGGATACTCTGGCGGCGGATTCTCAGGTGGTAGCAGTTCAGGTGGCGGCGGTGGATTCTCAGGCGGCTCAAGCAGCGGCGGTGGCGCAAGCCACGGCAGCAGCGGGGGCGGCGGAAGACGCTAAGCACGCAACAATATGCTGCTGACAACAATCTTTCCCAACACAAACTTATTAGACTTTACGGTGATGAAAGCAATTAAGAAAACAGCATTGACAGTTTTGTTGCTGTCCCTTTCTTGGGTGGGTTTCGCCCAGGATACGGATCAGGCATACAATATCGCAGAGAATATGTACATAGGATCTGCCCGTACTCTCGCAATGGGTAATGCATTCACCGCTGTAGGCGGAGACCTCGGAGCTCTCAGCCTGAATCCTGCCAGCAGCGGAGTCCTCAGGATGTCAGAGTTCGAGATATCTCCTTCACTGATATTTGGTGTGGGAAAAGCTGAATATCTCGATTCATACAACGAGGACAGCTTCTCTAAGTTCTCACTTCCCAGCTTCGCTTACAGCCAGCACATCAATACCGGCCGTCTTTCAGGTCTGGTCGGCTTCAACTTCGGTTTCTCTTTAAACCGCGTGAAGAGTTTCAACTCCATCGTGAACGTCACCGGAACTATGAAAGCCGGAAGAGGCAACAACTCATCAAGCTGGCTTGGTGACAAGACGATGACTCTTCTCAATTATGATTCTGCCGATTATGGCGATTATAATTCAGACATTCCCTGGTCATCACAGCTTTCCTGGGATACCTGGCTGATTGAAGAAGTTGACGGACTTCTGCTTGGTGCCACTGAAAACTACGACTACGATGCCAACAGGGCATATCTTGCAGGCGATATCTATCAGGGTATATATCGCAAGACAACCGGTGGCATCGACGAGTTCACAGTCAACTGGGCCGGAAACTGGAACGACAATCTCTATGTCGGAGTCAATCTCAATATATATGACGTCGAAATGAATGTGAGCGACTCATTCTCTGAGCAGGCTCTCAATTCCCTCGACTTCGACTCAGGCATCATGAACTATACATATGATTACTGGCAGAAGACGGTCGGTACAGGAATCGGATTGAAAGCAGGTATCATTTTCCTGCCCACCGAGCATCTCCGTCTGGGAGCTACGATTTCGACTCCTACCAAGTATATCCTCACCGATTACTGGGGAGCCACGATGCGCAACAGCTTCGACAATGGCAACAAGAACGAGATGAGCACTCCTACCGGCAACTACGACTACCAGATTGTCGCGCCTATGAGATACTCTCTTGGCCTGGCCTACACTCTCGGAACTTTCGGTCTTGTCAGCGTAGACTACGAAGGCGTCAACTACTCTAATACCAAGATGAGGGACTACTACGGAGGAACCGCATCGTTCGGGCCGGATAACACCTACATCAAGAGCAATTTCCTGCGCAACGCAAACATCTTGCGCGTAGGTGCTGAATTCAACCTGACTCCGGCTATGGCGGTCCGCGGCGGATATGCCTACTACGATGACGGACGCAAAGCATACGATGCAAACCAGTTTGTTTCCTGCGGTCTCGGATTCAGACTCTCAAAAGGTGCAAATCTCGATCTCGCATGGCAGAGCCAGCTGAAGAACGAAAACGGTTTCACTCTCTATGATGATTACGATGGGTTCAAAGCCCCTTTAGGATATGTAAGCAATGCCAACAACAAATTGATGGCTACTCTCCGTTTCAAGTTCTAATTATTACTTAATGAAAAAAGGCTGTCCAGATCGGACAGCCTTTTTTTTTGTGTAGTTCAGTCGTTAAAACTCATAAACATACGGCATCCTTGCATAAAGCATCTGCGGGTCATCAAGCACATTGAGAAGCTGATCGACTTCCTTGATGCCGGTCTTTATTGAAACATCTTCGCCGTTGTCACCAGAGAATTGTGACATCATCTGTTGGAACATGCTCTTCTGCTCGGGAACAACGACGAGTTTGTAATTGTCGAGACCTGCGGCGGCTGCTGCATAAGCAATCGCATCTGTCAAACCTCCTTTGGCATCGGCAAGGCCGATAGTGAGAGCATCGCGGCCTGACCATACTCGGCCCTGTCCGATTTCATCCACCTGCTCCGGAGTAATGTTTCTTCCACGTGACACGAGACCGGTGAATTCGGTATAGATCTTTTCAATCATCTTCTGCATATATTCTACCTCGGCGTCGTCGAGCTTGCGCATACCGCCCATCATATCGCTATGCTTGTTGGATCCCACAGCTGCAGTATTGATATGCAGGGTCTTGGAGAGTCCTCCTCCGATATTTGGAACAAGCGAGAAGACTCCGATCGAACCGGTGAGGGTGGTCTTGTCGGTGAAGATGTAGTCAGTGTTGGAGCTGATCCAGTAACCGCCTGAAGCCGCATAGTCGCCGTAGCTGGCGATGACCGGTTTTACGGCCTTCAGGTTCAGCATGGCGCGGTTGATGATTTCAGATGCCTGGACGCTTCCGCCGGGAGAGTTGATACGGAACACGACAGCCTTGATACTTGAATCCTGCTCCACTTTTTTGAGCCTGCGGGCAAGAACTTCTCCGACGATGGCATTGTCTGCATTGCCGCTCATCTCAATTTCTCCATCAGCATAGATGATGGCAATCTTGTCCTTGACCTTGCTGTCATCTTTTACCTTTGCGGTAGCATAGGTGCCGAGGTCAGTGAACTTGAGGTCCTTGGCTTCCTTGACATCGAAGAGAGTGCAGAGGTAGTCTTCAAGCTCGTCCTTGTACATATACTGGTCGACTATGCCTCTTTCCAGAAGGCTCTCGGCGTCAAAAAGCTCAAGATTGTCGATCCAGCCGTTCAGGTCTTCTTCGCTGAAGTCGCGGCTGGCCGCTATCTCTTCGCAAATTGAAGCCCAAAGGCTGTTGACAAGAACCTGGTTCTGTTCGCGGTTGGCGTCGGTGAGATGGTTCTGAGTGAACTGCTCGCCGGCAGATTTGTATTTGCCGTGGCGTATGAGCTGGATGTCGACTCCCAAGTTGTCGAGCAGGTCTTTGAAGAAGGTCAGGCTGGTTCCGACACCTGTAATCATCGCCTCGCCATAGGTGTTGATTATGACCTTGTCGGCAACAGAAGCAAGATAGTAGCTCATATTGTCATAGCCGTTGGCATATGCAATGACAGGTTTGCCGGATTCACGGAAACGAGCCAAAGCCTGACGCAGCTCTTCTGTGCAGGACATGCTCATGCCCATCTTGTCGGTATTGAGGTATATGAATTTCACACCGGGATCAGCGGCAGCGGCATCAATGGCCCTGATTGCGGTGAGCAGAGGCATTCCTTCATCCATTGACAGATTCATGCTGGCAATGTTCTGGACTGAGAAAGAACTCTGTCCACGCTCGCTGATCGGAGTTGAAAAATCGATTTTAAGGATTGACTGCGGGGGAACTACGGCAGTTTTTGCTGCACCGCCTGCCAATGCAGCGCCTATGCTGCCCATAAACATAAAGAAAATGAGCCCGAGTGCGACAAGGCATCCCAGCAGGGCTGCGAGAAAAATTTTCCAGAAATTATTCATTTGTCTGTAAGATTAATTTGGCGCAAAATTAATCTTTTTATTGAATATTGAATTCCTTGGCCAGAATCTCCAGAAGGCCTTCGGCATCATCTACCTCAGGAATGACCCATTGAGATTTGTAGACGAGTCTGGGAATTCCGCTTTTCCCCTGCATCGTCGTGCGGCCGAACAGTTCGAAACTCTTTGAGAGAAGCGAGTTGATCTCGGCATTGCGGACGGCTTCAGACAGCTGCTCTTCGCCTCCGAGCAGTTGTTCTGCCCTGAGGGTGGCTTCTTCCACGCTTCGGGGATACCAGCCTTTTGCGGCGTCATCCGCAGTGAAAAGCCATTCGTCGAACCCGGGAAACTTTTCGGGATCGGAAAGCCATACGGCCAGTGCCAGTCGTGCAAGGTCGCAGGATCCTGCGAAACGGTCAGCTCCGCTCGCGGGCACATAGGGGTTGCAGGAATAGCTGAGCGGGCAGGGGACAAGCACAAACGCAATGTCGGGACGGTTCTCGGTTATTTCCCTGGCTGCAAAATGGATTTTGCGGCAGTGAGAACACTGATAGTCGAACATCAGGTTGATGCGGTATGCTGCATCTTTGCTGCCAAGTACGGGAGTCTCTTTCGCATCAAGGACCGGAAGGGCGTTGGCCGAGTCGCCACGGTCGTATGCGAACTTAGGGGTGGTCAGCAGCTGGAATACAGCCAGGCTGGCGGCGAGCAGAAGGCCTGCGGCCCCGCAGACCGGATTCCACTTCGAAGGGCAGTTTTTGTGGGCCTGATACCACAGAAGGCCGGTTACGGCAATGCCTGTGGAGTGTGCGGCAATGCAATATTTGCAGAACTGCCCCAGCATCCACTTCTGCAGTATGAAGAACCAGACGGCACTGCCGAGTATGGCCCCGCCGAAAACAAGGAGCATTTTCCACGCTAGCGGGGCGAGCTCCTTGTCCCTGACGAAGAACAGACATAACAGGATGGCCAGATAAACCCCTGCTGCAAGCCCGGCGACAGGGAGGACTCCCATCAGGGAGGACCATCTGCTTCCCAGGACGCTGTCGCAGGACGAGCCTGCGGCGCAGCCCACCAGAGCGGTTCCGCGGAGGGAATGCATCGCCATGACAGCGCATAAAGCAAGGGCCACGATGCAGAGAAGCATCGTGACCCGCTTTAGCGTTATAGCACGGTTTGTCTGTGCCATCGATCAGATTAGTAAGCGTTGGGGGCTCCGGGAGTAGGCACGTTGTCGGTCAATGAAATGCCGGCTGAGTGAGAGGCCTTGAGCGGCTCTGCGAGGGTTACGCCGGTGCCGGCAACCTGCTGTCCGGGAATATGGATGAGCTTGACAGGCTCAACCAGGTTGATGGTGCTTGGCGGTATAGTGTTGGTCGGAGCACCATACTGGCGACGGGCCTGGATCACGCTTTCGACGACTGCATCCTCGTTGCCGATCTTGATGGCCTGTCCTGCACGGAAGCCCTGGACTCCCTGAACCTGGATTGACTTGCCACCAGGGAGAACGATGGCAGAAAGAACGGTAGCACCTGAGGTTCCGACTTCCTTGACCACAGCGACCTCATCACCGATGTGAAGCCTTGATCCGGGCTTGAGACCGGCAACGTTGGCAACCTTTATGTTAGTGGCTCCTGCGGCAGCGGCAGCGGCAAGACTTGAGTTTGCCTGAAGCTTGAAGTCGTTGATGTTGTCGTCAGCGTCGGCTCCGTCGGGATAACGGCCTGAACTTAGGTTTGGAGTGGCTACAGCAGTCTGGCCGAAGCCTCCTCTGGGTGAGTAAACGCTTACGCGGCTTCCTCCGAGACCGTGGCCTGAGTCGCCGTGATAGCCTTCAGAAACCCAAGGTTCTACGATGAGGCCATAGTTAAGGGCATCTGCAACGTTTCCGTCGGCGGTGCGCAGGGTGATGTTGCCGGCATTTGCGAAGGTGGGACCTCCGTAGTACTGGTCAGCTTTGCCCTGGAATCCTGCGACAGTTGCGCCTTCCTTCATTACGGGAGCGTCGATTTCGTGGTCTGCTGCGAGTGCATCCTTGAGTTCAATCTCGAATACGAGGGCGAGAACCGGCTCGTTAGAAGAGTGGTCGAACTTGGTGGCGGGCTCGAAGCTGATACCGGTTCCGTTGTTGGCGAAAGGCATATTCGAAGAGTGGTAGTATTTGAGCGGTTCTTCAAGCTCGAGACCGGTTCCTGCACGCTCAATGGGCAGAGGCCCTCCGAAGGTGCTGGTCTCAGACTGTGTGCCCACTGACTTGACGGTAACCCACTCGATGCCGTGGCCGTCGCTGGCGATGTCAAGGCGTATCTTGTCGCCTGCAGTAATGTTGGCAACAGAAGATACCTTGATGTTGGTCTCACCGGGTTTGGCGTCGAACGAGAGGTATGCCTGAGTGCCGGGCTTGCCGACTTCGGTGATAGTTACAACTTCATATTTCTCCCATACACGGTCAACTGCAGGATACTCGGCACCATATCCGATTGCCATCTTCTGGCCTACCTTGAAACCGGCTGTGCTGGTCACAGGTATATTCTTGCTGCCTTTGGGGATGGTGATGACAGGTCCTTCGGGAAGCGGCTGCCAGAGTGTGGTAGGAGTGCCGGGAGCAACCCTGCTGGAAGGATCGGCGGCAGGAGCGCTGACTTTTGCAACGACGACTTTCTCACCGTCGATATCAATGGTGTCACCTGCTTTGATGCCGTCTACGCTGCGGGTGTAGATGACTTTGTCGCCTTTGGTTGCCGGAACTGCGAGACCGGTGGTAGCAAGACCGAGCACGTAGAAACTCTTCGGAGCAAGCTTGGTTCCTGCTGGAATCTTGATTCCATTGAAAATGGGGATGTTGATCTTGTGAGTGGTGAGATACCATCCAGAGAGGTCGACTTCCTTGTCACCAGCATTGTAAAGTTCTATGAACGAGTCTGAAGGATTTGTACCTGCAATACGGAACTCGTTAATCTTGACGGGAGCTGTGTTGCGAACTTTCTCGACAGATTTTTCAGTGTTGCGGCCCCATTTGGCTACACCACGGAGGTCCCCGTTGAATTCCTTGTCGGAAGAAGTGACTTCAAAGGTTTCGATGACGGTCTGACCGGGCTCGACTGCGTATGCAATCTTCTTTGCAGCTTCAGCTTTCCAGCCTGACGGAACCTCTACTCCAAGGGTAAGGCCGTTAACGGTCTTGCCGGTGGTGTTCACGAACTTCACTGCAACTTTCTGTGTCTGACCAGGAACGAAGGTCTGGAGGCGGTTAGGTCTGTTGATATCCTTTTCGGCAGCTACGGTCACGCGCTCAACGTCATATTTGGCTGCAACGATGTTTGCCTGAACGGCCTGCTGCGTTTCGATGGTGGGGAATGTGCCTGCAAATGTGATGGCGCCCTCATAGAACGTTCCCTGTGAACCCACTGAGTTGTCTCCTCCATTGCCGAGGAGGATCGCACCCTGCTTGCGCATCGGGTCATAGCTGCTGCGGGGGTTCTGGATACGGCCTCCGTCATAGTATATCTTGAGTTCACCCTGCTGGGCGTCTCCACCCATAGATCTCCAGTGATGAGGCTCGCCGTCAGCGGTTGCTGTTACGAATCTCCACTCCACAGGATTGATGGTGGGGCAGAACTTGTCGTTGGGATCGGGGTTTACGCAACCGACGAGGTTGTTCTCCTGGTCGGTCATGATCCACGGACCGGGCTCCACGCCCTTGTACCAGGCGGTGGCGTTTCCGAAGTATGTCGTTTCCATCGTTCCGTCTCCGTCATCGCGTGAGTCTGTCTCTGCGTTACCGTAGTCAAAGCAGCAGCCGTCGTTGTAGTGATTGCCGGCGATTACCCAATATTGGCCTTCGGCCTGGTCGTCTACGGCAATGCCTTTGGTGTCGTTCCAGCGGAATCCCATACCAGGGGCGATGAATACGCCGTATACTTTATGTCCAGAGATGGTCACCGGAGCCCAGTCGGCTACCGAGATATTGTTGAATCCGCCCATTGCGTGGCCTGAGAATCCTCCGCGGGGAGCCTGTTTCAGGTCGTTGCCGCTCGGACCCTGGTCGTAGATGGTGGTAATCCAGCAATAAGTGTCAGCGCAGAATCTGTCTTGTGCTTCAGAGTCGGCATAACCGTGTGAACGCACAACCCCTATGTCAAGAGTTTTTCCGTCAGACTGGCGCATAACCTGATAGAGAGGGCCGTTGTATGCCTTGAACAGCGCACGGGTGGTACTGTGTGCAGAAGCGCAAGGGGTCCCTGCCTTGGCATAGATGTCGCAAGGTCCTTCGGGCCTTGAGCCCCCGCACGAAGCAACCGCAATGATAGCTGCGGGAATCACTATCACGGCAGTGATAATGGATAAGAACAACGTTTTTTTCATAGGTCACAGTTTATAGTTATTTAGATAATGAAGTCTATATCAATCCTCTAATTTAAGAAAAACCACAAATTAATGCTAAATTTGCTCCGCTAAATCCAGTAATATGGCACAGAAACCTTCTATCCCCAAGGGAACACGCGACTTCGGACCACTCGAAATGGCCCGCCGCAATTATATTTTCTCAACCATCAGCGGAGTTTTCCGCCTCTTCGGATATTCTCAGATAGAGACTCCGGCGATGGAGAATCTCAGCACGCTGTTGGGCAAATATGGTGACGAAGGGGACAAGCTGCTGTTCAAGATCCTGAACTCCGGAGACGCTTTTGCCGGTGTGGAACCCTCAATGCTTGAGAACAGCAATGCGGTGGCAATGAAGGTTTGCGAAAAGGGGCTTCGATATGACCTTACCGTGCCTTTCGCCCGCTTCGTGGTGCAGCACCAGAACGACATCCATTTCCCGTTCAAACGCTATCAGATCCAGCCTGTGTGGCGTGCAGACCGTCCGCAGAAGGGCCGTTACCGCGAGTTCTATCAGTGTGACGTCGATGTGGTGGGCAGCCGTTCGCTGCTCTATGAACTCGAACTGGTTCAGATTGTTGACGAAGTGTTTGCCAGGATGGGCATCAATGTCTGCATCAAGATCAACAACCGCAAGCTGCTGGCAGGCATCGCCGAGGTTGCCGGGGCTGCCGACAAGATGATGGACATCACGATAGCCATCGACAAGATAGACAAGATCGGTCTGGATGCAGTGAAAGAAGAGCTTCGCGAGAAAGGGCTTTCTGACTCTGCGATTGCAGTCATTGAACCTGTGCTCCAGCTGCAGGGCGACAATGAGGCCAAGATCGATAAGATGAGCAATATACTCGCTTCATCAGAGGTAGGAATGAAAGGTATAGCGGAAATCCGCGAGTTGTTCGGACTCATCGAGACAGCCGGCATCAGACAGAGAGTGGAACTGGACCTGTCGCTGGCACGCGGCCTGAATTATTACACAGGAGCGATTTTCGAAGTAAAGGCGCTGGATTATGAAATTGGCAGCATCTGCGGTGGAGGCCGCTACGATGACCTGACCGGCATCTTCGGTCTCAAGGACGTATCAGGAGTAGGCATCTCATTCGGAGCCGACCGCATCTACGATGTGTTGCTTGGTCTTGACAAGTATCCGGCAGCGCTGGGCAGTTCTCCTGACATTCTCTTCGCCAATATGGGCAGGGAAGCTTTGGGCTATGTTATGCCTGTATGCGCCAGGCTGCGTGAAAAAGGCTTCTCAGTCGTGGTATTCCCGGATGAAAGCAAGCTGGGCAAGCAGTTCGACTATGCCACCCGCAATGGCATTCCTTTCATATCGATCAATGCAGACAGCGAAGCAGCAGCCGGCACTGTCAATATCAAGAACCTCTCAGAGGGCAAGCAGCAGTCATTCGCCAAGGATGATATCGATGCGATGGCTGCCTTCCTGAGGCAATAATCTTTCTTAATCCATCGGATAGCGGATGCCCCATTCCTTGCGGAGAGCGTCCATCTGTTTCATTATGTCCAAGGTTTCCTGGTGAGGCATATAGGGTGACTCAAGCAGGCCCTTTTCGATGGCATCCTTTGATGCGAAGACCTGATATTCATAGCCTGTGACCTGGTCTGCAGGAGGCAGGAATTCAGCGGTCTTCTTGTAATCGTGCCACACAGTGACTTTTTCAGGACAGTTGATGTTTTCCACCACGATATAGCCGGTTTCACCGATCAGCTGGCCTTCGCGGTTGCTGAGGCCGCCGGCGCTGGCCTGCAGGTTGGCGACGCGGCCGTCCTTGTATGTGAGGATGATGTGGTTGTGCCGGTCGGTGCCGGTGCTGAAGCGGGTGCAGGATGATACGCAGGATGCGAAGTCTGATCCGAAATACATCCTTGCGAAGTTGATGCTGTAGACTCCGAGGTCGAGCAGGGCTCCACCGCACAAGTCCGGACGCAGGATGCGCTCCTTGTGGTCCATATAATAGCAAAGGCTGGCGTTCACGATCCGCGGCTCTCCTATTTCTCCCGCATCAAGCAGTTCTTTCACCTTCAAGGATAGAGGCATATATCTGGTCCAGATGGCTTCTGTGATGAAGATGCCTTTGCGGTGTGCAAGGTTCAGTATTTCCTCGGCTTCGCGTGCGTTGGCCATGAAGGCTTTCTCGCAAAGGACGGGCTTGCCGGCCTCCAGGGCCAGTTTCGTATGAGGATAGTGGTGGGAATGGGGAGTAGCGATGTACACAAGGTCTACATCCGGGTCGTCCACAAGTTCCTGATAAGAGCCGTAGGCTTTCTTGAATCCCCAGTGTTCTGCGAAGCCCCGTGCTTTGACGATGTCGCGCGAAGCGATGGCATATTTGACGAGTCCTTTGTCTGCGGGGACTCCCGAAAGGGTTTCTCCCATTTTGTCGGCGATCCAGCCGGCTCCGATGATTCCTATGTTCATTGTATTATGGTTTGTTATTCGGCAAAAACGCTTATGAAGCTTTCGGCCGGCATTAATATCTCAACTTTTCCTCCGACTACAGGCACAAGCTGGGATTCCGAATTGGAACCGGCATTGGTCACCTGGACAACGGCGAAAGAAGAAGATGCAGGCAAGCCTGAAATCTCAGCCTTGGAGGAAGCGGCGTTGTTCACTATGTGGACAGCGCTCTTTCCTTTTGCGACATTGATGAAGGATGCTACGTTTACATTGTCCTTGTCGCAGGTGGTGGGAATGGCAAAGGCATCTGCCGGGGTCGAGGCAAGCTGGCGTATGTTCCAGAAGCGCTGGGTAGGGTGCAGGGGACCTTCCTCATCATTGATGCCGTCGCCGCTGAGCAGCGAGTAGTCGGAGGTCAGCTGCCACTGCAGGATACTGAGCGGCTGGCTGATGGCGCAGATGCGGGTGTAGAGGTTTATTTCGTAAAGAGCAAACGTGGATTCGTTGAAGATGCCCTTGTAACGCCAAGCAGCGGCATCGGTACTTCCTTCTCCAACTATGAGCGGCACGTTTATCTGATGAGCTGCAGCAGCCCATTTACGAAGCGTGGCATCGTCACAGCCCCTCCAGGAGTGGAAAGAGATGGCTCCTACATAGAGCAGCGCCTCGGGGTCGTTGAGCGTCGGGACTATGAAATCGAAAGTGGTGGCGTCGGAGTTGTCACCGAGCAGCATACGGGTCTTTAGGCCCTGGGATGCCATATACTTTCCGAAGTTCTTTATGAAGTCGCGGTGCTCTTCGGGAGTGTGGACTACATCTATGCCGAGGTCGGACTCGTTGAAAGAGAAGTAGTCTGGCTCACAGCCGTACTCTTTCTTGAGATAAATGAGATAGGAAGCGATGGATTCGAAAATGCGCCCCTGCATCTCCGGTTTCAGGGAATATGCGGTGGCGGTGCCGTCGGAACGGGTGGTCTTCGTTCCGGCCCAGGCGGGAGGAAACCAGGCGCTGACGATTACCGGCATACCAAGCTGCTTGAGGCGGCGAGCCATCTCGGCGCTGCGCTGTACGTGCTCGGGATTGATCTTCTGGTCCCATTCGTTCCAGGGGAATTCCACGCGGCCCATCGCCACTCGCAGGTTATCGAGGCAGTAATCTATCACTTCAGGGTCTTTCTGCAGATTCTGGATGCGGAAGTTGCCTCCGAAACCCGCGAACAGACGGCCCGGGTTGGAGGAGTCAAGGGTGATATGGGCAGTTTCGTGGTGACGGGTGCCGGAAACTTTCATCACTGCAGAATACTCGGCTTTCGCCCCTTTCTTCATCTTGGGCAGGAATGTGACATAGAGCACCTTGTCCCCGTTTTCTTCACGGACGAAGCTTTTGACTGCCTTGTTGAAGGTAAGTTCTATGTTGCGTTCCGGCGCGGCGACTGTGATTTTTTTGCCTGAGGCCTTGATGCTTGCATTGCTGTAGTATTTCGGAGAGAAACTCATACAGAAATAAGCACCGCCATCCCTGGTCTCTTCGGCAGCAACGTTCCATTTCAGGTTCACTGTCGACAGATCCACGTCAGTTACAGTCTGTGTGAAGGTGGCACCGCTCCTCATCGGTGTGACAGTAGTCTGGGTGAAGCCGTCGCGCTGGTAGCGTATGCCGTCCTGCTTTTCGCGGCCGGTGGCTTCAATCCTGCCGCCGGGAGTGCCGACGCGCAGAGTCGTTTCAAAGTCAATCAGTTCGCCTTCGCTGCGCACGCCGGTGATGTTGCTCCAAGCCATAACCTCAGTGTGAACTGCAGGATGGGCAAGGCGTGCCTTGATTTCATAGGCCATACGGGAGTTGTGGTAGGGGCAGTTCCACATACTCACCTTGGGAGAGCTCTGGTCCGGGACATAATTCTCGTCGAGGTCCTTGAACCAGCCTCCAACCTTGCTGTCTACAAAATATTTGCGGGTGAACTCCCAGTTCTTGACCGCGGCGTCGAAATATTTCTTCTGGCCGGTGATCTGCCAGGCATTGATGCAGCCGATGACGGTCTCGCACTCGCACCACCACTGCAGTTTCTTGCGGCTGGCTTCGTATTTCATCGCTCCTTCGGGCGTAAGGCCTTCGGCAAGCGCCACGTCCACCATCTCGATGGCCTGTTTGCGTATTGAAGCGATGAGAGCCTCGTCTCCGACAGCCTCCGCAGATTCGCAGAGCAGCCAGGAAGTCTCGATGTCGTGGCCATAGGATGCGTCGGTGCCCACCACGTTCCAGTCGTCGTCGCAGTAAAGTATCAGATGCTTGCTGTCAGGATCGTACAGGCGGGTCTGCATTATATCGATAAGTTCGAGTATATTCTTCTTAAGACCCGGATCCGGCCAGGCGAAGTATAGATTGGTGAAACCCTCCATAAGGTGGATGTGGGTGTTCATAGTCTTCGTGGCATTCTCGTGCTCGTCGACGCCCACTACGTCGGTGTGGCTCCAGTCGCGGTCGAAGACCTCGTAGTATCCCTTGCGGACAGTGTCGTGTGTGCGTTTCTCAAGAGTGTAGTATATCTCTTTTGCGGCTTCGAGGCTGCTCACGTCACCAGTGGCGCAGAAGTGTTCGGACAAGCCGTATACGGCAAAGGCGTTGGCGTAGGTCTGCTTCGTGCCGTCAGACATATTGCCGTCCTTGTCCACGTTCCAGAAGACTCCTCCGTAGCGCTTGTCGATGAAATGTGCCTTGAAATAATCAGCTGCGCGGTCGGCAAGCTCCTTATATTTCGGCAGGCCGTATATCCGGTATGCCCGCGAGTATGTCCAGAGGATGCGGGCGTTGAGGATAGCTCCCTTGTCGCTCTCCACGGCACTTCCGTCGTTCATCACAGTGCCGTAGAATCCTCCTGCAGGATCGACTGAATAGGTTGTCCAGAAGGGAAGGATGTTTCCCGTAAGGTTCTCTTCGATGGATTGGGACAGATTTTCAATCTGGCTGCGGGTCTGGGCCGGCAGGACTGCAGGAACCAGCAGGGAAAGAGACAGTAAAAGATAGGTCAGTTTTCTCATATTGCATTAAAGAAATTGTCCGGTTATGCTTTGAGGGCAGGAAGCTATTTCAGCCGGAGCTCCGGCTGCGACGACAAGTCCGCCTGCCAGGCCTCCTCCGGGGCCCATATCTATCACATAGTCTGCCTGCCTTATTATGTCCAGGTCGTGCTCGATGACGACTACGGTGGCTCCGGAAGCGATGAGGGTGCGGAACACGTCCATCAGTGTCTGTACATCCAGAGGATGGAGACCTATAGAAGGCTCGTCGAAGACGAAGACGGAGTCGGTCTGGGTGCGTCCCATTTCGCTGGCAAGCTTGAGCCGCTGAGCCTCGCCTCCGGAGAGGCTGGGAGTCTGCTCTCCGAGCGTCAGGTAGCCGAGCCCGAGGGCCTCGAGGATTCTGAGGCGGTCGCGGACCAGGGGCATATCACTGCAGAAGTCGAGTGCCTCGCTCACTTCTTTCGCCATAAGTGTCGGAAGTGACATTTTCCGGCCAGCCTTGCTGGTATGGCAGATGCTTCCGGCAATCTTGCTGTAGCGCGAGCCGCGGCAGTCGGGGCAGGGAATGTCCACGTCCGGCAGGAACTGGACGTCGAGACTTATCGACCCTGTGCCGTCACAGACAGGGCAGCGCAGGGAACCGGTGTTGTAGGAGAAGTCACCTGCCTTGTATCCCAACCGTTTCGCATCGGCAGAGCGGGCATATATCTTTCTGAGTTCATCGTGGATGTTGGCGTATGTGGCGACGGTGGAGCGGACATTTATGCCGATGGGGGTGGCGTCGATAAGCTTGATGTGGGCTATGCCGGGAGCTTCGACCGTTCTCACGTGTGCAGGCATACGGCTTCCTTTCGTCAGGGCTTCAAGCGCAGGCACGAGGCTTTCCAGCACCATCGTTGTCTTTCCCGAGCCGGAGACGCCGGTAACAACCGTAAGCCTGCCTTTGGGAATGTCGACTTCAAGTGGCTTCACGGTGTGGATTTCTCCGGTGGAGAGATGGATGCGACCCTCGGCGAAAAGGTCGTCGCGCGGCCCGTTCATTGCAGGCTTCACCTCTTTCAGGAAAGGCCCTATCCTGGAGTCAGGCTTGGAGGCTATTTCTTCTATGGTACCTTGTGACAACACCGTACCTCCGGCTGAGCCGGCGCCTGGCCCCATCTCGATGAGCCAGTCTGCTTCCTTGAGAATCTGGGTGTCGTGGTCTACCAGTATGACCGAATTGCCGTCGGCCACCAGGTCGTGCATCACTCCGTTGAGTCCGACGATATTTGAAGGATGAAGGCCGATGGAAGGCTCGTCCAGCACATAGAGCACACCGGTGGTGCGGTTGCGTACAGCCCTGGCAAGCTGCATACGCTGCCGTTCTCCCGTAGAGAGTGTGGACGCGGCTCGGTCGAGCGACAGGTAGCCGAGACCGAGGTCTTCCAAGCGGCGTGCGACGAGGAAGAAAGAGTCACAGATGCTTTCTGCCATAGGACGCATCTCTTCCGGAAGAGAGCCGGGTACGCCTTTCACCCATCCGACAAGTTCGTCAAGCGTCATCATACAGGCTTCGGCGAGGTTTATGCCGCGGAGTTTCGGTGCCCTAGCCGCCTCGCTGAGACGCGTGCCTCCGCATTCGGGGCAGACATCTTCCTTGAGATATTTCTCCACGCGTTTCATCCCCTTCTCGTCCTTCACTTTCGCAAGTGCGTTCTCAACCGAATAAACGGCACTGTAGTATGTGAAATCCATCTCGGCAAAGCCGTTGGTCTTCTCGTTCTTGTAGATTATATGCCTCTTCTCGGCAGGACCGTGGTAGACTATCTCTTTTTCCTGAGGGGTCAGGTCCTTGAAAGGTACGTCCGTTCTCACGCCCATCTCCCTGGCGATATCTTTCATCAGACTCCACATAAACGAGCCCCAGGGGGCTACGGCGCCTTGGTCGATGGTGAGGCTCTCATCGGGGACAAGGGTGGACTCGTCCACGGTACGGATGGTGCCCGTGCCGCCGCAGTGCTTGCAGGCACCCTGGCTGTTGAAGGCAAGTTCCTCTGCCCCCGGAGCGTAGAAATGTTCTCCGCATTCAGGGCAGACCATTTCCTGTCCTGCTGCGACGGCAAGGCTGGGCGGGCAGTAATGCCCGTTGGGGCAGCGGTGGCTGGCAAGGCGGGAGAACATCAGGCGCAGGCTGTTGAGCAGTTCGGTACCGGTGCCGAAAGTGGAGCGTATGCCGGGGACGCCGGGACGCTGGTGCAGGGCTATCGAAGCCGGCACATAAAGCACATCGTCAACGTCGGCCTTGGCGGCGAAGGTCATCCTGCGGCGGGTATAGGTTGAGAGGGAATCCAGATAGCGGCGGGAGCCTTCGGCATAGAGGACTCCGAGCGCAAGCGATGATTTTCCGCTCCCGGACACTCCGGCAATGCCTACGATTTTCCCGAGGGGAATATCGACATTTATGTTTTTGAGATTATGTACGCGGGCACCGCGAATTTCAATCGCGTCGGGAGTCTTGTCTTTTTGCATTCCGTCACATCTTTCTACAAAGATACTGAAAGAACCACAAAAAAAGACGGCCCACAGGCCGTCTTTCAGATATTGCAGACAGTTGTCTATTTCTTGATGAACTCGACGCGGCGGTTCTTGGCGCGGCCTTCGTCGGTGCTGTTGTCGGCAACGGGCTCGTGGCTGCCCTTTCCTACAGGGCGGAGGTTGAAAGGATCCACGCCTTCCTTCTCAAGGGCGGCGACTACGGCTTCGGCTCGCTGCTGGCTGAGAGGGTCGTTCACTGCATCAGAGCCCTGGTTGTCGGTATGCCCCTGAACCTCGAAGCGGGCAGAAGGGTTCTTCTTCATATACTCGGCTACCTTCTGGATCTCCTCCATAGATTCGGGCTTCAGTGTAGCCTTGCCGGTCTCGAACAGGATGTTGTTGGTCACGAACTTGCCTGTTTCTGCGATGGCTTTTTCAACGGCTGAAGAATAATCTGTGGCATTGCGCTCATATAGTTCGACAGCGCCTTTAGCCATAACGATATTGGTCACGAAGATTCCTTTGTCGCTGTCAGATGAGCCGTCAATCCACCATTTACGCGGTTGAACCATATTAGGAATGTTCACGATGCGCTGGTAGTTCAGATACATCTTGAACGCACGCTTGTTGAATGAAATGGCGATATGGTTCCAGTCGTTCTTTTTCAGGTATTTCTTGATGACCTGCGTTCCGGGCGCCCCTTCCATCTTGTTGCCATTGGGGTTCTCTGCGCCCCAGCCCCAATTGATGCCGTTATACTCATTGCCATAGTACGGATGGTATTCCGGACTCATACGGATATCAAAAACCCTTCTGTTCTCTGCACCGTCCATAGCCAGATCTAAAGTAGCATCCCAACCCGATCCTTCCTGAGCAGGCTGCGCAAGTACGTCAAACTCAATGGTGAATTCTTCGGGCAGGTACTCTTCTTCTTCCATCAAAGGCCGGATTCTGGAACCTTCAATCCGGATGGCTTTCTTTCCTAAAATATTGACAACCTCGACGGAACTGCCGGACAGCAGGTCCCATTTGGAAGGGAACTCGCCCATCTGCTCGCCATTAAGGTCATCTGAGAAGAAAACATTTTCACCTCGCTTGAAATCGCTCTTGGCTTGAATCTCTTCAAAGTCGACAACTTCATCTTGTGCGGCAACTTCATCTATTTCTTCATCGCCAGTTGCTGCCGCTTTGCTGTCAGTAGATTTGTCATTGCTCTTCTTGCCGCCGAGAAGGCCGTCCAGCGCTTTGTTGACACCGTTCTCAACTTTGTTGCCAATGTTGTTTTCTACTGCGTTTTTGGCTCTTTCGCCAAGATTCTTGAGAATACCCTGCGCGCTTGCAGTGCCGCAGATGAGAAGAAGGCTCATAACGAGCAAAAGAATCTTTTTCATTATCGTGTGTTTTATAGATTTCAATCCAACATAAAGGTCATCATATTCTACTCCATAAGCACCACCCCAAAGGGTGGAAATGCCCCCTATTTGGTACGGTAACAGTGTAATATGTTATCTTTATAATATGAAAAGATTCGGAAGACTCATATTGACGGTCAGTTTTGCTGTCACAATATTCTCCCAGCAAATGATGGGATACAATGACCACAGGGGCCATAATGTCGATTCCCTCGAGGCAGCGGTAGCCCGCTGGACGCAGCAGGACATAGATACCGCTTCGGACAGCGCCCTTTCCAGGCTGCTTCTGGATTATGAGGAGTTGATGCAGGGCTATCTTCAGACAAACGGCGTCAAGAGCGAGTACTATGCGCGCAAGCTCTTGGGCCTTGGTCAGAAGAAAGGATGGCAGAATTCCGTCAAGGCTGCGGCCAAGATAATCGGCCAGCATTTCTGGGCGAAAGATCAGTACGACAGCGCCGCCTTCTATTATAACATTGCGCTTGCGGCACTGGACAAGATGGCTGCCGGGGCCACTTCGCCGACGAATCCTGAAGGGTATGACCAAAAGCAGCTGGATGACGGCTATTCGTCGATGTACGGCACCCTGGGCAACCTTTACAATATGATGGGGGATCTGGACAAGGCTTTCGAGTATTATGACAGGGCGGGGGAGATTTTCGACTGCTACGGCTGGAACGAGAGCAACGCCGTCCTCCATTACAATATGGGAGAGACGTGGCTGGAGGAAAAGGAATACGGCAAAGCCCGCGAATGTTATGAGAAAGCGCTGGACTATGGCCGCGCCGCAGGGGATTCTCTATGGATAGCCAGTCCGCTGAAGGGTCTAGGCGCCTTGTATCTCGCCGAAGGACGTATCCGCAAAGGCCTGCAATGCCTTGAAGAAGCAGACAAATATTTCTCCCTCCACGAAGACCAGGAGTTCAGGGCAAGGCTCGAGACGCTTGACATCATGGGCAAGCTGCTGCGCGAGCAGCGACGCCATCTGATATTGGTCATTTTGTCTTTGGCATTGATAGCCGTGCTTGCCGCCTCCGCATTTTTGCTGGGCCGCAAACTTCGCCGTTCCCGTAAAGACAACCAGGAGGTCGGGGATGTCCTGGAAGAAACCATCGGCGAGATTAAAGTGCCGCAGGGCACCCCGGAACTGTCGGAGCGTGAAATGGAGATTCTCCGCCTGATGTCGGAAGGCTTCACTGGCCCCCAGATTGCAGACAAGGTATACCTTAGCCCCGAAACCATCAAATGGTATCGCAAGAAGCTCCTTGTGAAATTCGACGCGGCGAACACCCCTGAGCTTATCTCAAAGGCGAAAAATGCTAAAATCCTTTAGCGCTCGAATACAGGAATTGCATTTATGTCGATCGGCACTTCTACGTAGCGGCCGCCTTCATAGCGCTCGCCTGTGCGAGTGTCGGTCCATCCGCCTTCGTTTTTGGGGAGATAGACTTTCCAGCTGTTGACTCCGGCTTCCGTGACGGGGCATACCAGATATTTCGGGCCGAACATAAACTCGCAGTCCTGCTTCAGGGCCTCCGGGTCATCTGCAAAGTCGAAGACGAGCGGGCGCATCAGGGTATAACCTTCTTCCGAGACTTTTTTCGCGCAGTCCAGGATGTAGGGACGAAGCTGCTCGCGCTGTTTCATTGCGGCAGCCATCAGGTTGTAAGTTTGCTCGCTGTAGCGCCAGGGCTCTGTCTGGCTCATATAGCCGTGAACTCGCATAAACGGCAGGAAAACGGAAGCCTGTACCCAGCGGACGAGCCTCTCCTGATATTCTTCAGAAGTATATTGGTCACCCGGGCGGAAGAATCCGCCGGCATCATAGGTCCACCAGGGGAGTCCGGCTGCCATCTGTCCGAGGCCGCCGGCGATCTGCCTGCGCAGGGTGACGAAGTCGTTTCCTACATCACCGGACCAGGTCACTACGCCGTAGCGCTGGATGCCGGTAAATGCACTGCGGGTGAGGATTACCGGCTCGTGGTCGGGAGTCACATCCTTCAGACCCTTGTACATCGTGCTGTTGACCATCAGGGGGTAGACGTTGCGGTAGAGTTCGCCGGGAACCTTGTCGGGGCCTACCAGCCTGCCGGCAAGGTCGTCATTCTCGGGCTCAGTGGCGTCGAACCACCAGGCGTCGATGCCGTAGGGGATGGCGAGGCTGTCGCGGAAGCTCTGCAGGTAGAAAGCAGCTGCCTCGGGCTGGAAGAAGTCAATCCAATCAGTGCCGTCGATATAGAAGCCGCGCTCGTTCAGTTTCTGCCCGAGAGCGCAGTTGCGGTCGACCTTCGACCAGACGGAGATCATAAACCTGGTGCCCATATCGTGCAGGGCGGAGGTCAGTGCTGCGGGATCAGGGTAGTGCTCGCGGTCGAACTCCATCGAGTTCCAGCCGGTGTTGCCCCACCACTGCCAGTCCTGGACGATTACGTCCAGAGGGAGTCCGCGATCCTTGAATCCCCTGGCGTTTTCAAGGATTTCATCCTGCGAATGGTAGCGCTCGCGGCAGTGGATATAGCCGAACATCCAGTCGGCCATCTTCGGCACGGGGCCGGTGAGCGTACGGTAAGTAGAAATGACTTCGTCAGCCTTGCCGGCGAAGACAGTATAGTCGAGTGCCGCAGCGACCGGAGAACTCAGCACGGTCTCATCCGTGACTTTGCGCCAGAATACCTGCGGGTTGTCGCCTCTCACTCCTTCGACACTCAGTTCGTGCCGGCCGGCGGGGAGAGTGACGATGACCGATGAGGTAGGGGGCAGCCAGGTGTTGGAGACATCGATGACAGCCTCTCCGTCTACTGAGAGAAAATGCCTGCGGGCCATTTTCTGGCCGACGTCGAGCAGGAGTGCGTATTCGCCCCCTTCAGGGACTTCAAGAGTGCCAGTGAAATTACGGTTGCGGCGTATCTCTCGCCTGTTTCCGGAAGTTCCGGTAGCGTTGACCGTGACATCTTCACCTTCTTCGGCAGGAGTCAGTGTGACGCTCTGCGAGGCAGGGTTGAAATCGGTCAGTCCGTAGTTGTTCCAAAGCAGGCCGTAGCCTTTGCTTGACAGCACGAACGGGATGGCTATCTGCGTGTTGACCTGAGTCAGCCGTCGGGTGAGCCCACGGATGTCGAGATAGCCGTCCTGGAACTGCCCGGTGCCGTAAAGATGCTCGTCCTTGGGAGAGACAAAAGACTGTGAAACGTCGTATACCGGCACGTTCTGAACGGAAGATGGCTGCAACTTGCGTCCTCCGGGCACTTCTCTCAGAAATACGTTGCCCTGGCTGTCAAGGAAGGTCAAAGCCCCGTCAGCGTTGGAGTAGACGACAGTCATCTGAGCCGTTTTCAACTCAATGTCGGCATCGCTCTTTTTCACCTTGAAGGCCGGCTTGCGGACCTTCTCGGTGTAGACCAGTTCCTCGGGCAGAGTCTGCCCGTCAGGAATGACCTGCACCCGGACGGCGTTGGAGTAGAGAGGACTCAGGACGAGAGTGCCGTCACCGGTCTTGATGCGGACCGAGCCGTTGGTGCAGGAGTTGCAGAAAAGAAGGATGATGCACAAGGCCAGCGCAACCGGCAGGCAATGCTTGAAAGAAGTAGCGTTCATAGGAAGACGGAGGTTTGATCTAACTTATCAAAAGTAGTAAAAAGATTGCTAACTTAGCTCCACAATGAACGGTACGATCAAACAAAAGATAATGAAAATGAACAGTTTCAAGAAAGTGTTTTCTATGCTGGCTTTTCTGCTGGCTTGCAGTGCTCTGACACTTGCCCAGAATGCAGCCCAGCCTCAAGAGTTCAATTTCCCGAAGCCTGACGTAATGTTCGATATTTGGCCAAATGGCGCTCCGACGGACAATGGCCTTACAGGCGAAGAACAGGATTTCGGCAACCACGTAGCGAATGTTACCAAACCGACACTTGCCGTGTTCCTTCCCGAGAAGCCCAACGGACTTGCCATCCTTGTATGTCCCGGCGGTGGATATTCTTCTGTATGGGACAAGACTGAAGGGTATGCCAACGAGAAATGGTACACAGACCGCGGCATCGTTTATGCCGTGATCAAATACCGCCTTCCCAACGGCCATCACGAGGTCCCTCTCGATGACGTTCACGAGGCTATGCGCATCCTCAAGTCCCACGCTGCCGAGTATGGCTTCACAAAGCTCGGAATCGCTGGCTGCTCTGCAGGAGGCCATCTCGCTACGATGACTGCAACTCATTTCAAGACTGCCGAGGAGCGCCCCGACTTCCAGGTTCTGTTCTATCCTGTAGTTTCATCTGATCCTGCAATCGCACATATGGGTTCCATCATCAATCTACTCGGACGCAATGCACCCAAGGCCCTTCAGGAAGAATACAGCAACGAAAAGCAGGTTACTGCCGACACTCCTCCAGCATTCATTATGGCAAACTCAGACGACCGTGTAGTGCCTTGCGAGAACAGCATCAGATACTATGAAGCCTTGAGGGCTCACGGCGTTCCGGCTGCCCTGCACATCTATCCTGTCGGCGGTCACGGATGGGCGGACCATCTGGACTTCCCTTACCGCGATGCCTGGCTCCACGACCTCGGCATCTGGCTGGAAGGTTTTGTCGAGTAACAAAGCGTCTGCAAATGGTTCGGCAGATTGAGGAGCATCTTTCGGTGGGTGTAGTCATCCCTGTCTACAACGTGGCGGACTACATAGAGCGCAGCGTGCGGTCGGTTATGTGTCAGACATATCCTGCTGTAGAGTGCTTCATAGTGGATGACGCCTCCACCGACTGCAGCGTCGGGCTATGCAAAAAGCTTATCGAGAATTATGATGGCCCAACGCGTTTCACCATACTGCAACACGAAAGCCACCGCGGTGTGTCTGCAGCCCGCAACACCGGAACAAATGCAGTTAGGGCTGATTACATCTACTATCTCGACAGCGACGACGAGATGACTGCCGATTGCTTGGCGAAACTTGTAAAGCCTGCCCTTGACGACAGCTCGCTGGAAATGGTTCTCGGTGACTTTATGATAGACCGTGTGGACGGCTCGGGAGGCCACAGTGTCAGAAGATCGAATTCCATGCTCAATACTCCTGATGTTCTCCATTCGCGTGAAGAGATACGTGCGTGGTTCTATGCAAGAGGCATGGAAAGGTCTGCAAACCTTTGGAACAAACTGCTGAAACTGTCGTTCGTCAAGGACAACAGTCTGTTCTGCAGGGAAGGTGTGATATACGAGGACCAGTTGTGGTCTTTTTATATGATGCGCTGCATCTGCAGTGCGGCTTTCGTGAAAGAGATCACATATATTTATTATCGACGTCCATATTCGATTATGACAGGTACAGCCAACGCTGATAAGCAACAGTTCATCGGAGAAGTATTCAAGGAGGTGGCTGAAAATCTAATACCCGGACAATATGTAGAAGAGGCCGTAAGTTTCTCGCGCTTCTTCTGTCGTCACGCCATCAAAGCTCCCGATGACGAGCGATTCGCGAGTGCATATGAGGGCTTCTGCCGAGGACTGTCCGACAGCCGCCACTGCTTTGCACTTTTACGTTTGAAGCTGATGCGCCGTCTGTCCCGAAACACTGCCGGCCGGAAGATCTTCAGGTTCTTCTGCGAGATTTCTGACCTGATGCTGATGCTTCGTCGTATAATGCTGAAGCGTGTGGGCCGCAACAGACTTATTGACTGGTCACCGCCTCTATGATTCATTCTCTTAGAGCCACCCTGACGGACTTGCTATATATTATTACTGTATTTTTAACCAAGACAATTATGAGAAAACAAGCATTCATTATTTTCGGCTTGTTGCTTTCCATTACTCTTTCGGCTCAGCAGCGTGGCCCGGCCATCGGAACAACTGTTGAAAACCCTGACGTACACGATCCCGTAGCTGCGTTCTGCGACGGGAGGTACTATATTTTCACCACAGGTTTGAGCGTGATGTCTTCAGCCGATATGAAGACCTGGCGTTTCGAACCCAGACCTTTGTCAGAGACTCCCAGGTGGGCCGCAGACAAAGGTTTCCGCGGAATGCCGTGGGCACCGGACATCCAGTTCATCAACGGCACGTGGTATCTCTACTATTCGTATTCCGTATTCGGCAAGAATATATCTGCCATCGGCGTGGCTACCAACAAAACTCTTAATCCTCAGTCACCGGATTATAAATGGGAAGACCAGGGAATGATTGTCGAATCTATACCGGGGCGCGACGAGTGGAATGCTATCCTCTCTGTCGTCGTCCAGAGGGCACGACCAAAGACATAGCCGGCAAGGACGACGGGCTCAAGCTTGATCCCCGAGGCTCGGACTTCGATGCCGGCAATGGAGCCGTAGAGGCACCTTTCATTTTCCGTCACGGAGGTTATTATTACCTCTTCGTTTCATACGATTTATGCTGCAGGGGGGCTAACAGTACGTATAACGTGGTTGTCGGGCGTTCCGAGAAAGTTACAGGACCCTATATAGACAAAGACGGTGTGCCCTTGATGCAAGGTGGAGGTACATCTGTGGCCAAAGGCAACGAGCGTTATGCCGGTGTCGGGCATTGCGCGGTCGTAACATTTGACGGCAAGGACTATCTGTATATGCACGGTTATGACGGACAGGAAGATTACCGGTCCAAACTTCTGATAAAAGAACTCACCTGGTCAGCCGACGGCTGGCCAAAGGTCATTTTATAGACAAAAAAAATCCTACCCGCCCGGGTAGGATTTTTTTTATGACTTACGCAATTATTTGTTGATGGCACGGGCGACTTCGATGGCGGCGAGGCAGAGGAGCACGTACTGCGGAGCAGTGTTGATGCAGGACTCGTTCTCACCCCAGTGGAACGGGTAGTCGTCCTTGTTCTCGAAGAAGTCTTCCTTCACCAGAAGACCGGGTACGATACCTCCAGGAATGAAGGAGTAGTCGGCACGGTTGGCATTGTAAGCTACCTTCTTGGTGTTCACACCCACGCCGGAAACAAAAGATACGTTACTGTCAGGGTGACAGCCGAAAAGGTAGTTAAGGCCTGCGAAGACAAACTCGGGATCGATCATGTCAGGGAAGTATTTCCAAATCTTGTAGCAATTGTATGCGCTGGTGATGACAGAAGCATTGCCTGCCCAGCTGGCGCCTGTGATGGCTACGCCGTAAGGATTGTCCTGACCGCCGCGGGTAATCATCGCAACGTATGCAGGAACCAGAGCCTTGACCTTGTCCTGGAATTTCTTGTCCATATAAGGATAGATCTTCAGGGCGTTGGTGAGGTTGGGACCGCCGCTGAATGCGGCGCCGAACATTCCGTTCGCAACGTTTCCATTGGAGCGTACGGGCTCGGGCTGTGCATTGAGCTGCTGCTCGATGAGAGGGAGGAAGAAGTCCTTGTATTTCTGTTCACCGGTGGCGATCCAGAGTTCGATGGCTGCGTTGATGCGGGAATCACCGCCACCCATACGGCGTCCGCCCATAGCGGCATTGGCATTGGCGTTGGCTTGCGGTGCTGCGGCTTCAAAGTATTTGTCCCAAAGCATCACGGCATTCTTCAGAGAGCGTTCTGCCTCCTCAGGATAGTAAGGCTTCAGTGCCGGGTAGGCAGCTGCCAGAGAAACGATGTCCTGCATCGTTCCGGCAGGGCTGAAGCGGCTGGTGAAGACGAAGCGGTCGTCAAGAGTGCCTGAGCGGTCGCCCTTGACTTCGTAAGGCTTGAGTGAAGGGTCATAGAACTTGCCGTCGGTCAGGGTCATGGCATCGCCGAGGTGGTGGTAGTGGTGCATATCGGGCTGGCCGATTACCTGAGCCACGAAGCCAATGTTTTCAACCTGCGCATTGATGTTCAAGGTTCCGTGCATAATCAACTGAACGTTGTCGGGAACTCCGTCAGGAACGTGGATGTCTGCATACTGGGTCTTCTCGTCGATGAGGGTCTGGTCTCGCATCGGCTGGAATTCACGCCAGATATAGGCGAGGTCCTGGGTGGTGTTGAGCACTGAGTTGGCCTGGATGTCGTAGTCGCCGGCATCATACCATCCACCAATCGCGAGGCCGGGGATATGCTCCATCGGTTTGTACTTCGTATTCGTTACGTCACCCTGGTAATATCCGTCGTGCAGGCGGACGTTGGCAGGAGCCTGAAGGGCGTCGTCCATATTGGCGCGGCCGTGCCAGATGCGGTAGGCTTCGTTGACCTCCATATGGTCCATATTCACAACCAGTGAGAAGTCCATTGAGGGATGCCACTTGTCGCTGTAGACGTCCTTGTCGATGGGGAAGGCATTGGTCTCGACTCCCTGATAATCGATGCAGTAGAGACCCGGTTCGCGCACATCGGTGAAGTCAAGCTGTACATAGTTGTAACGGCGGTGATATTCACCCCATACGTTTGCGTTGATGGTCTTGGCCACGGTCTTGCTGCCATCCGGATTCACGCGGAGAAGTTTTGCAGTCTTGGCGGGAGTGTCATTCTTGTCAAGCTCTACCACAGCGACTTTCTTCTGTGCGGGAGTGTAGCCTATCTGTGAGAAGCCGATGTTTGCAGGACGGATCCAATCCTTTGAGATGCTTGGCTCGAGATACCACTCCAGAACTTTGCCGGTCTTTCCGGCGGGCAGAAGTGAACGGAGCACGAACATACCGTTCTGTGCAAGGTGACGGCCGTCATAGATGCTGATCTCGAGGTCAGAGGTTACACCTACGCGAAGATCGTCGTTCTCGGGGGCCAGCACTATCTGATGTCCCGTTGACATTGCGAGGGGCACGAGGAAGTCGCCTCGTCCACGGTCGTCAAAGGTTGATTCGCCGAAATACTGGGTAATCTTCTCGGATACGGGATGGACTTCGGTGTCGTGCATGGGAGAGCGGGGTAGGATGCGGCCCTTTCCGTCAACGAGGTAGTTGTTGCCGAAATATGAGGCAGGGAAGAATTCCAGGTTCATTCCGGCCTTGCCGACAAGTTCCTGGGGAACCGGTTTGTCTAGCCATACCTGAACCAGGACGCCTTTGTCCTTGGGGAGGACCTTGAGCCTGGGCGCGAAACCGTAATCCTCGTATGTCAAAGTTACCTCCACGCTGCTTTCAGCATTGTCAATCCTGCGGGGGCTTACGACTCCGAAGATATCCCACTGCTCGGGAGTGTTCATCAGACGGATTCCGCCGCCGGTGGCGATGCGGTTGCCGCGCTGGATAATCTCCAGGCCAGCGAATTTTTCGTCATAGAAACCACCGTTGTAGATGTTGTTGTACATCAGAACGTTTGTTCCTCGAGCCTCGAAATAACCGAGGTCGTTGAGCTTCATACTCTGTGCATTGGCTGCAGTAGAGAGCGCGGATGCAATGACCGCAATGATTAAAAATGACAGACGTTTCATAATATCATATAAAGTTTATCAGTCAATGAACTGTTTGAGCCATTCTGCAAGGGCAGAGGTCCATTCCTGCTTGTGGGCGAACGAGTCTTTAAAACCGAATCCGTGTCCTCCGTCAGGGTAGACGAGGAACTTGGCAGGCACGCCTTTCTCAATGAGGGCCTTCACATAGATCTGGCTGTCTTTGAGAGGAACGGTGTTGTCGTCCTCGCAATGCACGATGAATGCGGGAGGACAGTTAGGAGTGACGAACTGGTCGCAGCAATAGTAATAAACCTCTTCTTCATCGGGGTACATATCGAACAGCATATTTCTGCCACCAGGGGTGACGCGGCCCTCGAAAGTTATGAGAGGGTAGAGGAGTATCTGGAAGTCAGGACGTGTCCTGGCGGTGAAGTGCACAGAAGCGGTAGCGGCAAGATGTCCGCCTGCGGAACCACCCATGATTCCGAGTTTCTTGATGCCCCATTCCTCGGCGTGTGAGCGCATAATGGTGATGGCTCTCTGCGCGTCAGTGATAGGAACGTCGGCGTGGCCGTTGGGCATTCTGTATTTCAATACTGCGAAGGTGACTCCAAGGGAGTTGAACCATTCGGCCATATCGGTGCCTTCGTGCTGGGCGGCTACGTATGAGTAGCCTCCGCCGGGGCACATTATTACCGCCAGTCCGTTGGGCTCTACTGCAGGGAATACCAGCAGTTCGGGGTCACTGATGTTGCCGATGCGGCCTCCTTCCATTTCTCTTTCCGGGCCGGAAAGACCGTTTGAGTTCGGGGCTCCGTCAGGCCAAAGCTTGATGACTTGCTGTCCAGATGCAAGTATGGACAGCAGAAGCAGGGTTACAATCAGATAAGTCTTTTTCATTGGAGTCAGATTATTTAACGGTCCATACGGCGGAATCTTCGCCTTGTGCTGTTTTAACTACTACCTTGTTTTCGCCCTTGACGAGTTTGACGCCAGGCCAGCTCACTGTAGCATAGGCATCGGTCTTGGCGTTGCCTATGAGCTTACCGTTGATGTATAGTTTGGCAGAAGGTGCGGTGGTGAAGACGATTACGTCAGTGGTATCTTCTTCGCGGTCGGTGTATCGTTTAGAGCAGAGGTGTACTGTCTGCGCTGCTTTGTTCCAGTTGGCCTTGTAGAAGTAGAAGGCGTCTTTCTTTGTCTGGCGGTCGTGTGTTATCAGACCTTTGTTGTTGAGGTTGTTCACATCACCTTCCTGCCTCATACCGGAACCGAAGTCGAACATGTTCCACAGGAATGAACCCCAGACATAGTCGCGCTCTGCGATGGTCTTCCAGTTGTTGATGTGGATGTATGTCTGCTTCTCTTCGGGATGCCAGTGACCGCGGGATACGGAGCGTACGTCAACCTCGTCTTCCGGGCCGTATTTTGCTACGTGAACCGACAGGGCTGCACCTCCGCCATATTCGCTGATGCTGATCAGTGCATTCGGGAAACGGGAGTGCCAGTCATCCAGGAAAGGGCCGAAGTCGGCTACGGTATCGTAGTACCAGCCGAAATACTTGTTCCAGCCGGTGCCGTCGGTAGTAGTGATGTAAGTATGCTCCTGGTCAGTTGCGCAGGTCGTAAGGCGGCCGGGATCCAACTCGTGTGCGATGGCGTTGAGGTCGGCCACGATAGCATCGATATTGTCGTGAACTTCATTGAACAGCCCCCAGAATACGATAGAAGGGTGGTTGAAGTTCTGGATGATCATTTCCTTGAGCTGCAGACGCAGGTTGTCGCGGAAACCCTCGTAGTTTACATAGCCGGCTACGAAGGGGATTTCCTCCCATACCAGGAACCCGCGTTTGTCGGCTTCGCGGAACATAAAGTGTGCCTGGGGATAGTGCGCAAGACGCAGGGCGTTGGCTCCGATCTCGTCGAAGAGGTCATAGTCAGCCAGGTGCTGCTCCTCAGTGAGGGCAGAAGCAATGCGTGCCCAGTCCTGGTGACGGCATACGCCGTGAAGTTTGATATGCTTGCCATTGAGGAAGAAACCTTTGTCCTTGTCCACCCAGAAATAGCGGAATCCGATGTTTTCCTCAATGCGGTCAATCTCCTTGCCGTCTTTCTTCAGTACGGTGACAGCTTTGTAGAGATATGGATCCTCCTTGCCGTTCCAGAGGTGAGGGTTGTCTACGCCGAGGGCGCAGATTGCCAAGTCATTGTTGATGAGGGTAGAAGCCCGCTCAGCTACCACTTTGCCGGAAGCATCCTCGATGGCGAAGTATACCTCGCAACCGCTATAGTCCTTGCTGGTTGAAAGATGTATCTCTGCACGCACCTCTGCTCGCTTTTCGTTAACCACAGGCTGGTAGATCAGCACTCCGTTGGAACCAAAATAGAGAGGGGAGATGCAGGCCTCGTCGGTTACGATCATCCAGGCATCGCGATAGAGACCGCCGTAGATGTTGAAGTCGCCGGCGGTAGGAGCGATGTCGAAGGTCTGTTCGTTGTTGCAGATGACGGTCAGACTGTTTACGGTTCCTATGCGGAGATAGTCAGTCACCTCGAAAGTGAAGGTGTTGTAAGCTCCCTTGTGTTCTCCGACAATAGTGCCGTTCACCATTACGGTTGCTTGAGAGCCTGCACCCTCGAACTGCAGGAAGACACGTTTGCCACGGTATTCATCGGGAATGTCTATCTGTTTTGTGTAGGTGCCGTATCCGCGACGGTATCCTCCGTCGTTCATAAAGTCCTCTGCGTTCCAGGTGTGAGGCAGGTTTACCACCTGCTGGTTTCCGCCACTTCGGCCGAAACCGCCCCAGCGGCCGCCGCCGGCAGAACGAGTGGGCGTGAAGTTCCACTCCGCATTCATCGATATCACCTCGCGTGCATCGACGGAGGCAGAAAGAAGCAGGGCCAGGCACAGGCCTGCAAATAAAGCTGTTTTCTTAATCATTATAGTGTTTGGTTTTTGTCTCAAACACCAAATTTAAGATAAATAGCTTTCAAATCAAAGGATGCGGGAGTGAGCCGGCCTATGCCAGTTCGTGGGATGCAAGCCTGGTCTCGGCCAGGGTCTCGTACTTGGTGCCCGGACGGCCGTAGTTGGCGTAAGGGTAGATTGAAATGCCCCCTCTGGGAGTGAATATGCCAAGCACCTCGATGTATTTCGGATCCATAAGGGCAATCAAGTCCTTCATTATCACGTTGACTGTGTCCTCGTGGAACCCGCCGTGGTTGCGGAAGCTGAACAGATAGAGCTTAAGGGATTTGCTCTCCACCATCCTTTCGTCAGGGATATAAGAGATCCTGATTTCGGCAAAATCGGGCTGGCCGGTGATCGGGCAGAGAGTCGTGAACTCTGGACAGTTGAAGCGTACCCAGTAATCGTTGCCTGGATGCTGGTTGGAAAATGATTCCAGCACTTGCGGAGTGTATTCCGTAATTGTTATCGGGGTGCTGTGCCCCAGGGCGCTCAGCCCTTCTTTCTTCCTGTCGTCTGCCATAATTATATATCTCTTATCTTGAACGGGTTGTATGAAATATCGCGGTCGTATGTGTCGATGTTCTCGTGCTTTTTCAACTTCTTGACCAATACTGTGGTCACAGGAAGTATCAGTATTTCGTAAAGGGTTTTTACCAATACCTGTGTTGCTATGATCCCGGCGATTCCGGCAAATGGAAGGCTGCCTGCAAACGCTATGGGATAGAATATGATCGAATCGGCAAGTTCTCCACCTAGAGAAGAAAGAATCGCCCTTCCTGCGAATCCCCTGCCGCTCGTTACAACTTTCATCTTCGACATTATATATGCATTGAACTGCGAGCCGCAGATGAAAGCTACCAGCGATGCCAGTGTCGTGCGGGGCACTAGGCCGAAAAGGGTGTTGAAACTGTCAGCCACGGGGACACTCTCTTCGTAGAGAGGTGATGGCAGCATAGTTACGATCTGCGCTGCAAGGGCGATGAATGCGCTCAACGCGAATCCCATCCATATCACCAGTCTTGCCTTGCGGAAACCATAAACCTCAGTGAGGCAGTCATTGATGATGTAGGATATGGGGAATATGATTACAGCTCCCGAAAGCTGGAGAGGAAGAGTGCCGACACGCCACAGGCGCGGTACGAAGAGATTTGAAGATACGAGGCAGACGCAGAACGCGACTGCAAGCCACAAGAACGTGACGGAGAGCTTTTTCTGCTCTACAGGTTGTTTTTCAGTCATGATTACTTGTTTTTATAGTGGTTCCAAGCACACTTGCAGCGGGATTGTCCCGCCACTCGGCGGCAAAGATATATCTTTTTTTTAATTTTGCGCGCTGAACCGACGCGCCATGGAACATCTCGGTGAAATACTATCCCTCGTCGTAGCCGTCCTCTGGACAGCCACAGCCATCTTCGGAGACGAAGCCAGCCACAGGCTTGGATCGATGACCGTCAACGTCATCCGTCTCACTCTTGCATCCATATTTCTGGGAGCCATACTCTGGGTTACGCTCGGCAGGCCCTATCCTGTCTATGCCGACGCGCCCACCTGGTTCTGGCTTGGCCTCTCCGCCCTGGTGGGATACATCTTCGGAGATTTCTGCCTTTTCAATTCGTACATAGTCATCGGGGCACGGTTCGGCCAACTGTTCATGACGCTGGCGCCACCCTCAGCAGCGATTGCAGGCTGGATTATGCTGGGAGAGACAATGACCTGGAAGTCGTGGCTTGCAATGTTTGTCACCCTTTGCGGCATCGCTATTTCCATCCTCAGCCGTGGCGGGCACAATAGCGTCAAACTCTCCCTTCCCTTGAAGGGTGTGCTTCTCGGCATCGGTGCCGGAGTAGGCCAGGGAGTCGGTCTGGTTCTGAGCAAGATCGGAATGCAGCATTATGCAGCAGCACTGCCGGCCGAAGTTCCCGGCGCAATGGACACGATGATGCCCTTCGCGTCGACGATGATACGGGCAATTGTAGGCGGCACCGGATTCTGGCTGATACTCATCCTGAGCGGGAAACTGAAGGAAATGAAGGCCGCGCTGCATAACCCGCAGGGGCTCAAGTATGCTGCCCTCACCACCCTGTTCGGCCCAACACTTGGCGTTTCGCTGTCGCTGATGGCAGTGAGGTATGCCAATGCAGGCATCGCATCTACGCTGATGGCACTCACTCCCGTGCTCATCATCCTTCCGTATTCACTGATGCACAAACAGAAGGTCCGCCTTAAGGAGATTGTAGGAGTCACAGTCAGTATGGTTGGCGTGGCGATGTTTTTCCTGCTGTAATTTGCTACCTTTACAGGACCAGACACTATTGCTATGAAAAAACTCGCCCTGCTGTTCGTTGTGCTGCTCGCCGTATCCTGCAGCAATGATATCCCCCAGAACCGTGTAATCGCCCACCGAGGCTTCTGGCAGACCGAAGGTTCAGCCCAGAATACCCTTACATCTCTGCGCCTTGCCGTGGAGAATGGTTTCTACGGCAGTGAGTGCGACGTACAGCTCACGGCCGACAGTTGCTTCATCGTTTTCCACGACACCAATCTGCACGGCGTGGACATCGAGAACATGACTTTCGAGCAGGTGCTTGCCGACACCACTCTGGCCAACGGGGAAAGAATCTCCACCGTAGACGAATTCTTCTCAACTTTCGCCGGCCTGGATGGCGCAACGAAGCTGATTGTCGAACTCAAGCAGCAGCCTTCCGAGGATATGATGAGCCTCAGCATCGCCCGTACCGCCGAAGCGGTCCGCAAATATGGCATAGAAAGCCGCGTGGAACTCATCTCTTTCAGCTACAGAGCCTGCAAGGAACTGGCAGCCATGTTTCCCGATGTTCCGGTGCTTTTCCTGGACAGAGCGCACAACATTCCTTTCAGCCAGATGAAAGCTGACGGCATCGACGGCTTCAGTTATAAATATAACTGCGTTCTCGAGAACCCGACCCTGATCGATGATGCCCACGAAGCCGGCCTCATTACGGAGGTCTGGGCTCCTGACGATCCTGAAGAAGTGCTGACAATGGTCGATGCAGGTCTCGATTTCGTCATCACGAACAGACCTGATGTAATGGCCGACATCCTTGCCGGCATCCGGTAAAAGCTATCTGTTCTCCAGCAGATCCTTTGCCGCAAGAACAAGGAACATATAGTGTGACGATCCGCCGCCGAGCACATATTCCACCTGCTGCCAGAGATAAGGGAAGGTAAGCAGTTCGGGGAAGTCGGGGCGGATCAAGGCTGTTCCAGACACCGTGCCGCCCGGAACATAGGTCCAGTCCGCACGGTTGAACCCGTAGCCCACTGTCACTGACTGAGCGCCGACTCCACCTGCAAATGCAGCCTGGTTGATGCCGGGATGACGGCCGAGTATGAAGTTGAGGGCGTCGAACACCTGGTCGGGAGCGAAAATGTCGGGGTATTCCTTGGCCAGGAAGTAATGACGGTAGCCGAACGACTGTATATCCCATCCAGCACCCCAGATGCTCGGACGGTACGGAACGCCGTAAGGTGTCTCGGAGCTCTGGCGGTCGAGCTGCTCCCGGTATTTCACGAGGGCTGCGCGGAATGCCTCACACTGTTTCTTGTACTTCTTCTGACCTTCCATCTGTTTCTCAACGCGGGCGATATACCACGCGCAATTGGGAGCTGAAGCGACTACTGCATCCCAGTTGTCCACTATGAAGTCGAAATATTTCTGATCTCCTGTAGTTATGTAAAGTTCTGTGGCCAGCTGCATCTTGGACATTGCACCGCCCCTGAAACCAGCCGGAACCTCAGCTTCGTCGAAGATTTTCCTGGCAATGGCAACGCAGTGGTCAGCGAGGGTGTCGTTGATGCCACGCAACGCGCGGGCAGAAGCAGCGATGTTGGTGGCAACACTCACTCCGTTGCCCGTGTCGGGGAATATCCATCGGTCGTCGTCATTGCCGGAGATGCCGTCAGACACTGATGCCGGATCGCCCAGCAGGGTGTACTGACGAAGGGTGTTCGTGATGGTGCCACGGGCAAAACGGCCCATTGACAGATATCCGTTGATTACGTACAGCATTCCGTGCTCAATCTGCTGCTGGATGTCGTTTTTGCCGTCCGGCTCGTGGATTTCCACGGTACGCTTGTTCTGGTCGATGGCCGTAGCGTCTATCTGGGGTTTGAAGTTCTCCAGAGCCATAGTCAGGATGTAACATTCGTTGCCTGTCGTTCCTCTTACGTCGTCATCGCCGGCATCATGCCAGCCACCGACATTTACACCGGGCACGGGCTCCAGCGGCTTGTAAGAAGTCCTGGTTTCCTCAGGCTGGGCATATCCGTCTATATGGCTGCCCGCAGGTGCCATCAGGGCGTCGTCCAGATGGCAGGCGTCGTGCCATACCTTGTATTTCTCCATAATCCTCATATGGCACATCTGGTAAGGCAGAAAATATTCGATGACCGGTTGCCATACACCCCTGTCATATACGTCTTCGGCTATACGGAAGATCGGAGAACTGCTGTCGCCGTAGCGCAGGGCGTACAGACCCTCCTGCTGCACGTCGGTGAAGTCAACTTTGAAATAATCGTAGCGGAGGAAGTCGCCGTCCCACTTAACGGCAGGATAGTTCTTTACGAAATGTTCCCCGTCAGCGTCATAGCGCACCAGAGTGGCACCGGGCAGCGGCGCGTCGCGGCGGTCTGTCTCTATGATGGCTACCTTGCTCTGGTTGGGCAGATATCCCACCTGGGAAGTCTGGACGACGGGCTTGTAGGTCCAGCCTGCCACCACGTTGGGCTCGATATACCATCTCACTGCGCCTTTTGTGGCTCCGGCAGGGATGTCTGAGCGCAGCACGAACCAACCGTTGTTGTGGTTCATACGGCCGTCATAGAGTTTCAGGTCGGCTTCGTTCAGGCTCTTTATCGTAATTCGGCTGTACGGGTCGTCTGGCCGCGAGGTGAAAGACTTTCCTACGGCATACGGCTCAGCAATGACTGCATCTGCAGTGAAAGGGCTGTATCCCTCTCCTATAAGGTGTTCGATGTCGGCTTTCTGCGCGTTCTTCGGCAGATAGTCGCCGACGCTCTTGTATACATAGCTTTCCTGTGTCAGCAGCGGAGAGTTCGGCTGCTGGGGATAGATTCCCTGCTTGCCATCCATGATCCAAGGCTTGCCGAATAGATCGCCCGGGAAAAACTCGATGTTGAAACCGGCGCGGCCGACCAACTCCGCAGGAACCGGGGTGTCGAGATCGACGGTGACCAGGAAACCTTTCTGATATGGCTCGAGAGTGACGGTGTATGTCACGTTGTACTCAGGATATATCATCGGGTTGAATCCGGTGAAGTGGCGGCTGGAGTCGGGGAAGCAGAGAGTAGTCACGATGCGGTCGCCGTCAATCTTGCGGCTGAGCTGTTTAGGAACAGGCTGCCACTGACCGGGCGTGGGCTCGAAACGAATGTCTCCGTTGCTGGCCACGCGATGACCGTTCATCAGGACTGAGATGCCTCCCTGATGCCCTTCCGGGTAGAAATCGTCAAATGCCATAACGTCTACGCCGTCTTTGTTGAAGTATCCGGAACCGTTGATGTGGAAGTCCTGGGCTTCCAAAGATGCAGCGCACGACAGGGCAGCCAGCACAAGGTAAAGTTTCCTTAGAATCATAGGATCAGTTTTTATGTGTAATGCGAATTTACAAAAACTGATTTGGTTATTTGATAAAGAAGCCATATATTTGCGGTCCAATACCGCGGGGTAGAGCAGTTGGTAGCTCGTCGGGCTCATAACCCGGAGGTCGGAGGTTCGAGTCCTCCCTCCGCTACAAAGAGAAAAGGTCACTGGAAATTCCAGTGACCTTTTTTTGTAGTATCCACCCCCTGTCACTTCGTGACATCCCCCGTCGGGGGAAGATACGGCCTTCGCCTGCGGCTTCCATAATTCATCTCACTAGCTCGTTTGCATTTCTCTTTGTAGTATCTCCCTGGATTTTTAGTTATCTTTAGGAAGATAAAAGGATTCATTTTTCGCATATTCCTATGAAACACATTCTAATTTCCATTGCGGCGGCGTGGTCTCCAATCCCGAGTTGCTGCGCAAGGACACGGTGAAACTCGTTTTCGAGACCTGCGTTTCTCCCGGCACTGCCCACGAATGGCAGACCTGGCGCCGCAGCCTCTACCATTTCCTGCAACTGATTTTCAAATAGTACAAGGCCCATACATCTTTTTCTTCATAATTTGCATCTATATAGTGACGTATTTTGGATATCTGCGCGTTTATATAGTAAATGCGAAAAAGAAACTTATGAAAAGCCGTATCAAAAAACTCTGGAAATATCTTGCGACAGCAGTACTCGGGTTGCTGGGATTCTCATCGTGCGGAGAAGGTGGCTTGGATTTAGACACTAAGGAAGTGCTGGCTATGTATGGTGCTCCTTATGCTGATTTCAAATCTTTGGGAACCGTGAAAGACGAAGCCGGGAAACCGGTAGAAGGCATAAGGGCAGCAATATCTCAGACCTGGCGCAACTCGGATGATTCAATATGCTGGATTGAGGCAGACACTGTCTACACCGATACGAAAGGCTCTTATTTGCTCGAAAAAAATCGTATCCGGCTACCCGGTGAATTGAAAATCGTTTTCGAGGACATAGACGGTGCCAAAAATGGAGGAGAATTCAAGTCTGCCGAAGTGACGCCCGATGTAAAAAAGACCTCTGAAGGCGATAAAGGATGGTACCAAGGCGTATATGAAGCTCAGGCCGATATAGTCCTGCATAAGAAATAATGGAATCTCTTTCGCTGAGGCGCAGAATCGCGCTGGACATAACAAGCAAGCTCCACGAAGAGGAAGTTGCCAGGCACGAACTCCACCAGTTGTTCTGGGAGTGTACGCTGCGCTGCAACCTGTCCTGCAGACACTGTGGCAGCGACTGCCGCGTCCAGTCTTTGGTGAAAGACATGCCTGTGGCTGATTTCTGCAAGGTTCTTGATTCTGTCGCAAAAGTCTATGATTCCCACAAGGTGATGGTTATTATAACAGGTGGCGAGCCGTTGGTGAGGAAAGACCTTGAAGCCTGCGGCCTAGCCATCTATGAACGCGAATTTCCCTGGGGAATGGTTACCAACGGTCTGGCACTTACCCCGGAGCGTTACAAGAGCCTGCTTGCCAGCGGCCTGCGCTCTATGACCATCAGTCTCGACGGTCTTGGTGAGGTGCACGACTGGATGAGAGGACGTCCCGGCTCCTTTGAAAAAGCGTCAAGGGCCATCAAGATGGTAATAGATTCAGGAGAGATTGAGTTCGACGTTGTGACCTGTGTCAACAAGCGCAGCCTCCCTCAGCTCCCTGAACTGAAAGAATATCTTATCGGCCTCGGCCTGAAAGCCTGGAGGCTGTTCACAATCTTCCCTATGGGACGTGCAGCCAATGATCCTGAACTGCAGCTTTCGGGCAGTGAACTCCGCAGCCTGATGGATTTCATCAAGACCACCCGAAAGGAGGGCCGGATCAAGGCCTCTTTTGCCTGCGAGGGATTCCTGGGGAATTACGAAGGA
Source organism: Bacteroidales bacterium (assembly GCA_017429475.1). Classification (GTDB taxonomy): domain Bacteria; phylum Bacteroidota; class Bacteroidia; order Bacteroidales; family UBA932; genus Equibacterium. Next base: position 261,916 of record JAFROX010000001.1, on the reverse strand, counting down.
GATGTCAGGGACTATCTCTTTAAATGCAACGCCGGCATCACCATCGGGTCCGTCCTTGCTGACGGCTCGATATCCGCTTGCGCCAGTATCCGTTCCGATTACGTTCAGGGCAATATCTACAAGGATGATTTTATGGAGGTATGGAACAACCGGTTCAAACCCTACCGTGACCGCAGTTGGATGAAGAAGGATCTTTGCGGAAGCTGCCGATACTGGAAATACTGCAAGGGCAATGGGATGCATCTGCGTGACTCCGAAGGGAATCTCATCCAATGTCTGTTACATAAAATGCAAACTATATGAAAATCCGTATCAAAAACACCTGGAAACATCTGCTGACAATCATATTGGGCTTGCTCGGATTCGCCTCCTGCGAACCTCTGATTATGTATGGCTCGCCTCACGCTGATTTCAAGGCACTTGGCACTGTAAAAGACGAAGCAGGAAAACCAGTTGAAGGTATAAGAGTGGCTGTCCGCCAGCACAGGCACTACGAGAACACCCCCAATGTCATCTATGACCACAATGACATCTATGTAGATGACACTCTCTTCACGGACGCCTCGGGCGCCTGGCTCCTGCAACGGAGCGTTTTCGATGGACCGGATGACGTAACGATCGTTTTCGAAGACATCGACGGTGACGCTCACGGTGGAGAATTCAACCCCGCTGAAGCAAAGCCGGAGGTCAAGCGCACAAAAAAAGGTGACAGAAACTGGTACAACGGTGCCTTCGAGGCAAAAGAGGATGTCGTATTGAAGAAAAAATAATCACGCTTCGCCTGCTTCCCCCTGCGAAATGGTCTGTGCAAGTTTCTCGATGTTCAGGCTGCGGGCGGAAGCATCCACGATATCCTTGTATACTCCACCCTTGCGATACAGTTCATCCGGGTCGCCGCTCTGCTCGAGGTGGCCTTCCTTCAGGGCGTATACCATTTCGCTGTCAATGATCTGGGAGATGGAGTGTGAGATGATGATGACGGTGCGGTCCTTCTTGATGGCATCGATGGCAGACTTGATCTGCTCAGTGGCAATGGCATCCAGTGAGGCCGTAGGCTCGTCAAGGAAGATAATGGGAGGGTTCTTGAGGAACATACGGGCGAGGGCGATGCGCTGCTGCTGACCGCCGGACAGATGGGTCGCCGCTGTTTCAAAGCCTTTAGGCAAAGCGACTATCTGATCATAGACACTGGCTTTCCGGGCGGCTTCCTCGACCTCCTCGAAAGTTGCGTCGGGCTTTCCATAGCGTATGTTCTCCTCGATGCTTCCGTCGAAGATATGGTTCTTCTGCAGCACCAGGCCGATGTTTTCACGCAAGAAGCGGGTATCCCATTCACGGAGGTCGACTCCGTCCAGGGTGATTGTGCCGCAGTCAGGTTCATAAAACTTGTCCAGCAGGTTCACGATGGTCGACTTGCCTGCACCGCTCAACCCCACAAGTGCGGTTATCTTGCCGCTGTCGACTTTCAAGGAAATGTCATACAGTGCTTTTGTTCCGTTGGGATATGTGAAGTCAACACCCTTCATCTCGAAATTGCCCTGCACTTTTTCTGGCCGGTAATTGCCCGTCGGTTCCAGTTCTCCGTCAGCATCGACAATGTCAAAGTATCCTTCAGCATAGACCAGAGCATCGTTCAGGTCATCGAAAATGCGCTGAAGAGAAGTGATCGGAGCAGTCACATTAGAGAACAGCATGATGTGATACATAATCTTACCGATGGTCATTCCAGGGTAGCCGATAAGGACCAGATAGGATGTAAGGATGATGATCAGAACCGTGCCGGTCTGGCTGACGAAACTTTTCAGCGCGTCAAACCCGAATGAGGCTTTCCGGATGTTCAACTGATTCCCATAGTAACCTTCCTGGAGTTCGGTCTGCTTGCCAAGCTCTATTTCTTCGCGGTTGAAAGACTTGACCACGTTCATGCTTTCGAGGATACTCATTATGCTGCCGCTGCGCCTTTCATTGAAGCCTCGCATATTTTTTCGCGAGCTTTTCAGTTTCTTGCCCTGCATAGAGGTTATCCAGAAGTAGATGGGCACGATGGCAAGGGCTGTCAGACCCACATATATGTTGGCCGCAAAGATCAGGACAAGTGCAAGAACGGAACTTACGATCATCGGCAGCAGATTGATGAAGAAGTTCTGGATGGTACGGGAGATGCTGCTCGCTCCCTGGTCAATGCGTGCCTGGAGCATTCCGGGAGCATTGTCGCTGCGGGCGAAAAATGCCATACGGTACTGGAGGATACGCTCGACTACGCCAAGGGATAGCCGCTGGGATATATTGATACGGAGCTTTTCACCGAAGATGCTCTGACCGAAGGAAATGCCCGCCCTTAGTATTTCCTTGCCAAGAAGGACAATGCTGACAATTGTAAGTATCCGTGCTGCCTTGGCCCACGAGAAATCGGCCGATCCGACCAGAGAGTTGATGGCATCTACTGTTCGGTCAAGCACGACGGCATTGACCTGGGCGAGAAGGGATCCGAGAAGGGTAAGGGATAAAGTAGCAACCAGCAGGAGGCGATAAGGCTTGACATATGGTACAATCCTTTTGAATAACTGGGCAAGGGTCATAGGGCAAAAATATCAGACAGACAACAAAGTAAGCATATCTTTTCGTATCTTGCGATTGTTATAATCAATAAGTCCCCATTATGAAAAGATTTGTCTTATTAAGTGCCGTCATTTCGCTGTCTGTCCTTTCAGCCTGCACCACAAACAGCAGCACCGCTCCATCTTTTGATGATGTACTTATTTCCAGGCGAAGCATCCGGGCGTACGAACCCGGAAGGGAAATACCCGAGGCCCAGTTGCAGGAACTTTTCAAGGCCACACAGAATGCTCCGTCCTGGGCTAATTTTCAGCCCACCAAGTACTATGCTGCTGTCAGCAAAGAGGCGCGTGAAGCCGTTCTTGACTTGATTGGCGGAAACAAAAACAGTGCAGTCAATGCATCTGTACTGTTGATCTCAACATTCGAAAGGGGCAAATCCGGATTCTTCCAGGGCCAGCAGACCAATGAACTCGCTGAAGAATGGGGCGCCCACGACAATGGTCTCAGCAATGCCTATCTGATTCTCAAGGCGCGAGCAATGGGGTTTGACACCCTCATAATGGGTATGCGCGACAGCGACGGACTTCGCGCGCAGTTCAATATCCCGGAAAATGAGACCATAACGGCCGTCATCGCCCTAGGCTACAGGGCAGAGGAACCCCGCGACCCCGTCCATAAGCCGCTTGATGAATTCGTGAAGTTCTTCTGATACCCGACTCGGGTTTCAGACATCATCTACAATCCGAGCAGGAAGTGCTCCATCTTAGGGAGGAAAAGGTTGTGCCCAGCATCATTCAGATGGGCGGTATCCCTGAGTCCCTGGAAATACAGGCTACGGAACTGCTCGTCCCAGACGTAGATGCCGCTGTATCGGGTGGCGTCAAAGACGGGAATACTGTATGAGCCACACACTTCCAGCAGTACAGCAGTCATCTCGGGGAACATCTCCCTTGGGACGCGCCACGGAGTGACGAAGCATAGTTTGGCACCGGGATACTTGGCGATCAGTCCTTCGCATAGCACAATAAGTTTTTCCCTGAACAGATCGGTGCCTTCACCGTTACGTGCCATCCGGTCGGCGTCGTTGTGGCCGGCGCATACTATCACGTAATCGGCCTTGTCGGGAAGGACTTTGTATCGCTCGTACATCGGGGGACCGAAATTCTCGGCGGTGCGGTCATAAGCTACGCAGTTTCCGTTCCAGCCGAAGTTGTGGTATTCCATATTGTATTTCTCGGCCAGCTTGTAATGCCACGACTCCTCGATAGGCCGCAAGTGGTTCTGAACATAGCTGTCGCCGAAGATAACCATAGTCTTTCCGTAGAGAGAAGCGGCGCGGATATAGTCCGGCGCTGTGACCGAAGGATCCGTATTGCGGACAAGTCTTTCTTGAGCGGCCAGAGACAACGGCAGAAGAATGCAGATGAGAAGCAAAAGTTTTTTCATGTTGCAGGCTTATTTTGTAATAGTGTATTCGAAATAGTCAAACTGGGCTTTCCCCGAACTGCTCTCAGATGTTGAATAGGCATAAAGGCCTACCCTTGCGCCCTTCCAGGAACCGAAATAAAGCGGATAGGCTTCCTTGCAGGGAATGAAAGTCTTTCCGTCTGTGCTGTATGAAAGCTGATGGGCGTTTTTCTTGGCATCCATCTCTGCGCGGAGCCATATCTTCTTTACCTTGAGTGGAGCAATGGTTTCAGCTTTCCCGTTGTATTCCACATAAATATGGTTGACACCGTCGCTCCGTTCCACTCCGATCCCATTGAAGAGATGCCCGAAGCAGGACAGACCGGCGCGGTCCCCCTCGGCCAGCTGCGAAACATCCACCAGTGTCGTGACCGTGCCGGCAAAGCCCATCTGCTTTTGGGTGACCATGTTTCTCGCCATAGGCAGGACCTGAGCCGGCAGAGGGTGGATTGTGAGCCATCCCGCCCTTTCTGAAAGGCTGACGGCCGTCATCTCGGGATTATGGTTGAACTGCCACTGAAGGGAGAGTTTCTTTCCGCTGAAATCGTCCGATGTCTGCGGATAAAAAGGAACCGTTTCCTTCTCAAGCTTTATATCTGGATTTGTCCACACCATCACTGGCTCTCCGATGCCGTTGCCATCGATGTCGACTCCCATCAGCGGCCAGCCGTCAACCCAGCGTGCGGGCTGCAGATGGACAACCCTCCCGAGAGGCTGGGTCTGCTGGAAATGGAAGAACCACCATTCCCCGTCAGGAGTGTCCACCAGTGCACCCTGATGCGGGCCGTTGATTGTCGTGGAGCCTGTCTCCAGCACTACTTTCTTCTCGTATGGTCCATAGATGTTTTTCGAGCGCAATACCGTCTGCCATCCGCCGCCGACACCTCCTTCAGGTATGATGAGATAGTAATACCCATCTTTCTTGAGAAACTTGGTGCCTTCTGCCACTGGTCCGGTGTAAACGGTGACACCGTCATCCAGCAACTGGCGGCCGTCTGCAGACATTTTATGGACGATGATGGGACCGGCTCCGTGCTGGCTTCGTCCCAGATATGCCTGTCCGTCGTCATCCCAGAAGGGACAGGGATCCTCCCATTTTGGAACAGCCTTGACGCAGTGCAGCTCGCTCCAGGGGCCTTCGGCAGACTCTGCGGTACTCATAAAAAGTCCTTCGTCCGGAGTGCAGAAGTACACCCAGAACTTTCCGTCGTGCCAGCGTATGGAAGGAGCCCAAGAGCCTCCTGCATAGCGCCCGTTCCGGTTCCATTCCTCCCCGTCGAAGTGGTCATATATCTGGCTGACCAGTTTCCAGTTCAACATATCCTCAGATTCAAGCACCTGCATCCCAATGTAGTGGAAATCGGAAGCGACCATATAATACTTGCTTCCGACACGGATCACATCGGGATCGGAATAGTCAGCGTTCAAGACCGGATTCTTGTAGGTGCCGTTGCCCTGGTCGCCCCAGTCCAACCGGCTGTGCTGGGCGTTTACAGTGAAGGACAAACAGCATACCGCCAGTATCAGATGTATTCTGCAAATTGTTTCCATCAGAAAGCTCTTTGTCTTTTTTGATGACAAATTACAGAAAAACGGCCAAAGTCGCAACTTCGGCCGTTTTTTGCAATCCGAACTTAGCAAATCACATACTCCATACCCGGGACGACTTTGCCGGACAGCATATCTTTTGCCAGCCGGTCGACAACTTCTCTCTGGAGCAGCCTCTTGATGGGACGTGCACCATATGCGGGGTCGTAGCCTTCTTCGCAGAGTTGCTCGATCTTCTCAGGAGAGATGCTCAGGCGGATGTTTGCGCTTTCCTGCACTTTCTTCTTTATCTGGCCGAGCTGCATATTGACGATGTCGCGGACATTGTCCTTGCTCAGCGGCTGGAACATTATGATTTCGTCGATACGGTTGAGGAACTCGGGACGCACGCAGCCTTTCAATATTCCCATCACTTCATCCCTGCAGCTGTCCATCGGCTTGCCCTTGGCGATATAGTCCTGAATGACGTCGCTGCCCACGTTTGAAGTCATTATGATTATGGTGTTCTTGAAATCGACGGTACGGCCCTTGTTGTCGGTCAGACGGCCGTCGTCAAGCACCTGAAGCAGGGTGTTGAAGACGTCGGGGTGCGCTTTCTCGATTTCGTCAAGCAATACCACCGAGTACGGTTTGCGGCGCACGGCCTCGGTGAGCTGGCCGCCTTCTTCGTATCCTACATATCCCGGAGGCGCTCCGACCAGACGCGACACGGTATGACGCTCCTGGTACTCGCTCATATCTATACGGGTGATCATATTCTCATCGTTGAACAGATATTCCGCAAGCGCCTTGGCGAGTTCTGTCTTTCCGACACCGGTGGTTCCGAGGAAGAGGAAAGAGCCGATGGGCCGCTTCTCATTCTGAAGTCCGGTACGGCTTCGGCGCACGGCATTCGACACTGCCGATATCGCTTCGTCCTGGCCGATGACCCTCTTGTGCAGTTCTTCCTCCATACGGAGAAGTTTTTCTTTCTCGCTCTCCATCATCTTGGATACGGGGATTCCGGTCCATTTTGATACCACTTCGGCGATATCATCTTCGGAAACTGCTTCGTTGATGATCGGTTCTTTGATGGCCGCCTTCTCTTCCGACAGCTTCTTGATAGCCTCCTGGGCGGCGCCAATCTTGCCGTAACGGAGTTCGGCAACCTTGCCGTAATCTCCCCGACGGTCGGCGTCGTCAGCCTCGATGCGGTATTTCTCTATTGCGTCGCGGTTTGCCTGGATTTCCTTCAGCAACCGCTTTTCGTTCTCCCAGCGTGCCATAAGACCTTCACGCTCCTTGCTGAGAGTGGCCAGCTGCTCCTTGATGGTGTCCAGCTTGGGCGACTCGCCTTCGCGCTTGATGGCTTCGCGCTCAATTTCCAGCTGTTTGATCTTGCGGTTGAGCTCGTCGATGGGCTCAGGAACTGAATTCATCTCGAGACGCAGCTTGCTGGCTGCCTCGTCAATGAGGTCGATGGCCTTGTCGGGGAGGAAACGGTTGGTGATATACCTGTTGGAAAGTTCCACGGCGGCGATGATGGCGTCATCTTCGATGCGGACCTTGTGATGGTTCTCATATTTCTCTTTCAGGCCCCTCAGGATGGAGATGGACTCTGCCGGGGTAGGCTCGTCCACCATCACTATCTGGAAACGGCGTTCCAAAGCTTTGTCGGTCTCGAAATATTTCTGGTATTCATCCAGAGTGGTGGAACCGATGGCCCTCAGGTCGCCCCTGGCCAGAGCCGGTTTCAGGATGTTTGCGGCATCCATCGCACCGCTCGTACGTCCTGCACCCACGAGGGTGTGGATCTCATCTATGAAAAGAATTATCTCGCCATCGCTGCCCGAAACGGCTTCGATGACACCCTTCAGTCTCTCCTCGAATTCGCCCTGATATTTGGCGCCTGCTATAAGCGCACCCATATCCAGCGAATATATCTTTTTAGTCTTAAGATTCTCGGGTACATCGCCGTTGACGATACGCTGCGCGATGCCTTCCGAAATCGCAGTCTTTCCGACGCCGGGTTCTCCAACGAGAATGGGGTTGTTCTTAGTCCTTCTGCTCAATATCTGGAGAACACGACGTATCTGCTCGTCCCTGCCTATGACAGGATCGAGTTTGCCTTGTTTCGCCCTCTCGTTAAGATTGACGGCGAACTTGTCAAGCATTTCCAAATTGTTGTTGTTCATATTGTTGGTCTCCTTTCGTGGACCATATATCGCAATTAGCGAACCAACCGCGAAAAACTGACAATATGGCAGATGAGGAAAGTTCAGTTATTTTTGTATATTTGTACAAAACAAACTAGAACCTGAAGGTATGGCAACTATCATCTATATTCTGGGCGTAGCCCTCGGTCTTTGGTGCGTCTACGATCTGTTCAAGAACAAGACCATCGACCTGGTCCTGAAAATAATCATCGCCATCATACTGCTCTCCTGCAGCTGGGTCGGAGTTCTTATCTATTATTTTCTGGTAAGGGACAAGCTTAAATAAGTCTTTGCAGACATTTCTGCAGGGAATCCTGCCACTGCGGCACGCCGATCTCCAGTTCGGCGGTTATTTTTGTTTTGTCCAGATAGGAGTAGGAAGGCCGTATGGCTTTCTGTGGATATTCACTGCTGCTTACGGGATTGACTTCGCAGGACAGGCCGGCCTGGCGCATTATTTCGCGGGCGAAGTCATACCAGCTGCATTCTCCGGCATTGCTGTAATGATAAATATCACCCATCTTGCCGCCGGCAATGGGAATGATGCGGAGAATTGCATCTGCGAGGTCTGCGGCGTAGGTGGGGCTTCCGGTCTGGTTGTTCACTACATTGATGCTTGGAAGCGTAGAACCCAGATGGAGCATCGTCTTCACGAAATTCTTTCCGTAAGGAGAATAGAGCCAGGCTGTGCGGATGATGACTCCTTTTACTCCTGAAGCGATGATGATGCTTTCGGCATCGGCTTTGGTCCGGCCGTAAACGGAAAGCGGGGAGGGCGTGTCTGTCTCAAGATATGGCGTGCCCTTGGCGCCGTCGAACACGAAGTCGGTGGAAATCTGGATGAGCGATGCTCCGGAGCGAAGCGCGGCTTCGGCAAGGACGGCGACGCCTTCGCAATTGATGCGGCGGCAGATTTCCGGTTCGTCTTCGGCCTTCTCCACGTTGGTGTATGCAGCGCAGTTGATGATTGTGCCGACATTGTTCTTTGCGACGCAGGCCGCTACGGCTTCGGCATCGCAGATGTCTAGGGACAGGATGCCGTCGGCTTCGATGCAGTCGGTGAACACGAAATTGTCATTACCCTCAGTAAGTCTGCGGATTTCGCTGCCCAGCTGACCGAGGGAGCCGGTAACAAGAACTTTTCTCGTTTTTTGCATAACTCAAACACAAATATAAGCTATATTTGCATAATTAGATTTGATATAATGGATTATAATACCCAAAGAGAGAAGTTGATATTGCCTGAATACGGAAGGCACGTGCAGAAGATGCTGGAGCAGGTATGCGAGATTGAAGACAGGGAGAAGCGCACCCAGCAGGCGCAGGCTGTCGTCAACGTAATGGGAACCCTCAATCCACAGATGAAGGATTCTCCGGACTACAAGCACAAGCTCTGGGATCACGCCCATATCATTTCGGGATACAATCTGGATGTCGACGGTCCCTTCGACGCTCCCGTCAAAGAGGAACACGAGAGCAAGCCGGATCCCATCGGCTACTCTACCGAGCCGATACGCAAGTCCTGCTATGGCCGCAACATACAGAATATGATAGACCTTATCGTCGATTGCGACAAGGGAGAGGATGTCCGCAGGGAACTTATGCGTCTGCTTGCGCTGTATATGCGCCAGCAGTATCTCATATGGAACAAGGACAGCGTGGCCGACGAGACCATCTTCCAGGATATGGAACAGCTCTCGCGCGGCAAGCTTCAGGTGCCGAGAGACATCACCCTTGGTCCTGTATCAGGAGAGTTCAACCGTCCCGGCTTTTCGTCAGCCAATAACGGAGGCGGCAAGAACAGACGATTCAACAAGAAAAAGAGGAACAAGCAGGCATAATGGCCACAACAGCAAAAGCAAAAAAGGCAGTTGCCAAGACAGGGAAAAAGAAACCTTCCAAGAAGAAGGCTCCCGCCAGGCGTGTCAGACTGACCGACGAGCAGAAAAGCATTTTCAGGATAGTGCTTGGAGTGCTGTGTACCGTCGTTTGCCTGTTCACGGCGGCCTCTCTGGTTTCCTATGCCTTCAACTGGGGTGCAGACCAGAGTCTCAAGAGCAATCCGGATCTCTGGCAGTCATACGTCAGCGCCAACAATATCTGCGGCAAGCTGGGCTACCAGTGGGCTGATTTCCTTTTTGCAAAGTTGTTCGGAGTCGGAGCCTTTTTTGTCCCGGTGTTTCTGGGACTGTTGGCCGTAGCCTGCTTCCGCATCCGCAAGGTCAGGTTGTTCCGGGCGTTCGTCCTTTCGCTGTTCGGCTGTATTGTTTTTTCTGTGATAGCAGCGTTCATTGCTTCATTCTTCAAGGGCCCTTCACTGTTCTCAACAGGTGTCGGAGGCTCATACGGCAATCTCTCGAACGAATGGCTGACCAGTATGCTGGGGCCTCTGGGAGCTGGTGCAGTGCTGCTTTTCCTGCTTTTCCTGTGGCTCATAATGCTGACCCGCAAGGTTGCGCTCTGGTTCGACAAGTTCATATATGACTCATTCCACAGAGAGAAGAAACCCGCCGAGGAACCTGCCGAAACAGAAGAAGACGAAGACGAGATGGAAGAAGAGGATGCCGATTCAGACATTCCTGACGAAGATCTTTACGTTGAAGAAGAAGGCGAGGACGAGGGATACGAACCTTATGTTCCCGAAGAAGAGGAGACCATCGATGCAGATGATTTCTTCGTGCCGGATTCCGACGAGACGGCAAAGGCCGCTGCAGTCGCCGACACTTCTGCAGTTCCAGCCGGAAAGGACGCCCGCGACGTGGAGCTTGTCGTAGAGACGGACGGGGAAGATTTCCTCAAGAACCTGTCCGAAGAAGAGCAGGACCGCATTTATGATCCCCGTCTTGACCTGTCTCATTATAACTTCCCCGGAATGAACTTGCTGGAGGACTACCGCAATCTCCAGTACGAAGTGTCGAGAGAGGAACTTGAGAAGAACAAGGTCAGGATTGTCAATTCCCTGAGCAGTTACAAGATTAAAGTCGAGAGCATTGTCGCCAAGCGTGGCCCTACCGTCACTTTGTACCGTATCCGCCTGGCCGAAGGCACCCGCATTTCGACCGTCAAGAGACTGGAAGAGGACATAGCGATGTCACTCGGCGCCAAAGGTGTCCGCGTGCTCACTCTGTCTGACTCCATAGGTATCGAGGTGGCTAACGAACATCCCAGCGTCGTGCCGCTGAAAGCCGTGCTCAATTCGCCTCAGTTCACGGAACAGAGTGCGAAGATGGAGCTGCCGGTCGCCCTGGGTATCACCGTCACCAGCGAGCCGTTCTTCATGGATCTCGCCAAGATGCCCCACCTGCTGGTCGCCGGTGCCACCGGTACGGGTAAGTCCGTAGGTTTGAACGCCATCATCACTTCATTGCTCTACAGCAAGCATCCCAGCGAACTCAAGTTTGTGATGGTAGACCCCAAGAAGGTCGAGCTTGACTTCTACAGGCTGCTGGAGAAACACTATCTGGCAAAGCTCCCTGATGAAGAGGAACCCATAATCACCGATACCAACAAAGTTGTCCGCACGCTCAAGTCTCTCTGTATCGAGATGGACAACCGCTACGAACTGCTCCGTATCGCAGGAGAGAGGAAGATCACCGAGTACAACGAAAAGTTCCTGCGCCGGCAGCTGAATCCCCTCAAAGGACACGCATATCTTCCGTATATCGTAGTGGTTATCGACGAGTTCGCCGATCTGCTGATGACTGCCGGAAGGGAGGTTGAAGAGCCGATAGCGCGTCTTGCCCAGAAGGCCCGTGCCGTGGGGATCCACCTTGTCATAGCTACTCAGAGGCCTACCACCGACGTGATTACCGGAACCATCAAGGCCAACTTCATCTCACGTATAGCGTTCAAGACATATTCTTCCGTAGATTCCAAGACCATCCTCGACCAGCCCGGCGCCAACAGGCTCATCGGCCGAGGAGATATGCTTGTGGTTTATCCGGGTATAGATATCACACGCGTTCAGTGCGCCCTCATCGAAACTGCCGAGGTCGACCGCATCACCAAGTTCATCAACAGGCAGAAGGGCTATGACCACGCATTCTTCCTGCCGGATGTGGAGGAAGAAGAGGGGGAGGCTGCGGGCCCTACGGACCTTCACAGACGTGACAAGCTTTTCGAAGAGGCTGCCAAACTCGTCGTTCAGAGCCAGCAGGGTTCAACTTCTCTCATACAGCGTAAGTTGGGAATAGGCTATGCAAGGGCGGGCAAACTGATTGACCAGCTTGAGGCGGCAGGAATCGTAGGCCCGTTCAGCGGCAGCAAGGCCCGTACGGTTCTTGTGACTGATTTCGATACCCTTGACAGGATACTCGAAAGACTCGACAATATCTAGTCGTTGAAAGCCCTCAGGAATACTTCCCTGATTGAAGGATAGGTGTTGGCTAGCTTGGAGGCCAGGCCTTCCCTTGTGACCCATATGGCCTTTTCGATCTGCTCTTCGGCTTGAGGAACGGGCACCTGGTCGTTTTCACACTTCATACGGTACCACCAGGTATGCTTTATGCATTCGACGTTCTGAAAAATATAGCAGTGATGGGTTACGCAGATAAGATTCCCGGCCTTGAGGTTTTGCAGACCGGTTTCTTCCCCGACTTCACGCAATGCACAGGTGACCGTGTCCTCCCCGGGCTCCTGTTTGCCCTTGGGAAGATCCCAGCAGTTCCGTCGGTATATCAAAAGGCACTCCCCGGCGGGGTTCTCCACCAGGCCGCCGGCAGCGACAATCTGATGGTACGGGGCACAGAACAGTTCGAGTTCGCGATCATCAGCAAGCGTGATACATTCTTTGCCGATGTATATTTTGTGCATTAGTACTGTGACTTTAAAAAGTCACCAAATTTAAAAATTTTATTCTTATCTTTACAAAGATGCGAAAAAAGGCAGATTCAATAATTATGGATAATCTGGAAAAGAGAGTTGCAGCCGCTTTGTTGGATGTCAAGGCTGTAGAATTGAATACCGAAGAGCCCTTCACCTGGGCCTCCGGGCTTAAGTCTCCCATTTACTGCGACAACCGCAAGCTGTTGTCGTATCCCGTCGTTCGTACTTTTATCGCCGACCGGCTCGAGGAGGTTATAAGGGAGCAGTTCAAAAAAGTTGATGTGATTGCAGCAGTAGCCACCGGCGCCATTGCCATTGGTGCCATAGTCGCCGAAAAGATGGGATTGCCCCTGGTTTACATACGCCCGAAACCGAAGGATCACGGAACAGGCTCGCAGATCGAAGGCGTCTTCGAGAAAGGAGCCAACATCGTGGTGATAGAAGACCTTATCTCTACGGGAATGAGCTCTCTGGCTGCGGCCCAGGCTGTGTCCCAGCAGGGAGGTTTCGTCGAAGGAATGGTTGCCATCTTCTCATACAACTTCACAAAGGCCCGCAAGGCTTTCGAGACGGCTAATATCACCCTCTATACGCTTACCGACTACGATACCCTCATTCAGGTGGCCGGTGAGAGCAACTATATCACCGAAGAGGAGATGAGCGTGTTGAGAGACTGGCGTTTTAAACCCGAAAACTGGGGGAAATAGCTGATGGCTGAGCACGTTGTCGGTAAGACGATTTTTCTTGACCAGCAGCCTATAATGCTGTACAGCCGCTTCTCGAACCTCGAAAGCATAGCTGACAGGCTTCCGGAAGACAAGCGCAAGATGGTCGAGATGACTCAGGATTCCGTGCTTGTCAAGACTCTCGGAATGGAGTTCGGAATGAGGCTGACCCAGAGGATTCCGTTCAACACTCTGGTGTTCGAGCAGATGGGGCAGTCTCCGTTCCCCTTCCAGTTCAGCCTGCATTTCGATCCTGCGGCCAGCAAGGACGGCGCCACCGATTTCCATATAGAATTGAACACGGAACTCAACACGATGCTCAAGATGATGATAGGCGGCAAACTACAGCCTTTCATCGACAACATAACCGACACAATATCCCAGATGGCCTCCGGCAACATACCGGACGGGATGCGCGATTATGTCGTTTAGCCTCGATCCTATATTCAAAGACAATCTTACAGGAGCGCTTGGACAGCAGGTGCTCGACAGATATATGCAGGCTCTTGAGAAAGAGCCTGCGACTGTTTCTGTCCGTCGCAATCCTATTAAGCTTTCTCAAGAAGCTTTTGCCGGACATTTCGCCGGCTTGTCAGACGGCCAGGTGCCGTGGTGCCGGGACGGCATTTACCTCAGAGAACGGCCTCAGTTCCATCTGGACCCCCTTGTCCACGCAGGAGCATTCTATGTGCAGGATGCGGCATCTATGGTTTTGCAGGACCTGTTCGCTTCGTTGCGCGGTGATTCTGCCGTCAGAGTGCTGGATCTCTGTGCGGCGCCGGGAGGCAAATCCACCTGCATAGCATCGCAGGCTCTTTCGGCGGAAGACATACTTGTGAGCAATGAAGTTATCCGCAGCCGCTCTGCCATCCTCGCTGAGAATATGGCAAAGTGGGGGAGGACGAATATAGTCGTGACTAACGACGAGTCCCGCCGTTTCGCGTCGCTGGAAGGATATTTCGACATTGTGCTTGCCGATGTCCCCTGTTCCGGCGAAGGAATGTTCCGCAAGGATGCGGGAAGCATAGGCCAGTGGAGTCCTGATAATGTGGCGCTGTGCTCCGCGCGGCAGCGCAAGATCGTGGCGGAGGCCTGGCCTTCCCTAAAAACAGGAGGTATCCTGATTTATTCGACCTGCACTTTCAACCGTGCGGAGAATGACGGCAACGTGGAATGGATATGCCGGGAGCTGGGAGCTGAAGCTATGAGCCTTGAAGTGGCACCTGATGCTCTGAGGACAGACTTCGGCCTGCAGTTCATCCCTGGTTCTACCAGGTCGGAGGGTTTATACCTGGCTGCCCTCAGGAAAACATCTGCCGCAAGACCGACAAGGCTGCGTCTTCCGAAGTTGCCTTCAAAAGCCAACTGCGATTATGCCCGTGACTGCGAATGCTACAGGGTAAGCACCGCTGCCGGGGATATGATCAAGGCATATCCCTGTGGTCTTGCAGCCGAAATAATGGCATTGGAGTCTTCCCTCGGTTCTATCCGTTCGGGAGTGGCGGTCGCTTCGGTGAAAGGTCGCGACCTTGTGCCTACGGCAGCAATCGCCTTGAGCGAATGCCTCTGTGAAAAAACATTCCCCTGCGAGAACTTGTCTGCAGGGGATGCTTTGAAATATCTGCGGCTTGACCCGCTTGTCTTGAACGACGCCCCCAGAGGTTTCATCCTTCTCCAGTATGAGGGTATTCCCCTGGGTTTCGTAAAGAATCTCGGCAGCAGGACCAACAATCTGTTCCCGTCCGCCTGGCGTCTGCGATCAACCGAAGTTATCGAATAAGATGCTCTCAGGCGGCACTCCGAGGCTGTCGAGCAGGTTGCAAACTGCCTGTGACATCATTGCGGGACCGCACATGAAGTAGAGGACGTCCTCCGGAGCTTCGTGGTTCTTCAGATAGGTCTCGTACATCACGTTATGCACGAAGCCGGGAGTGTAGGCAACGCCTGCCTCGTCGGCTGCGGGATCCGGACGGTCGAGGGCCAGATGGAACTTGAAGTTCGGGAATTCTTTCTCTATGGCGTGATAATCTTCGAGGTAGAAGGCTTCCTTCAGGCTGCGCGCTCCATAGAAGAAGTGCACGGTGCGGGTAGTCTTCTCTGTCTTGAAGAGATGCATGATGTGGCTGCGCATCGGAGCCATACCGGCACCACCTCCGACGAAGATGAACTCCTGGTCCTTCGGGCAGTTGTCCGGAACGAAGAATTCGCCGTAAGGGCCGCTGATGGTAACCTTGTCGCCCGGCTTGCGTGAGAACACGTATGAAGAGCTGACACCCGGATTGATGGGGAGAAGCTTGTTGCTTCCCTTGGGAGCTGTACGGTCGAACGGAGGAGTTGCGATGCGGACATTCAACTTGATGATGTCGCCTTCAGCAGGATAGCTGGCCATAGAATATGCCCTGATGGTCGGGGTCTTGTTGACCATCTTGAGGTCGAAGAACTTGTAGAATTCCCAATCCTTGCGGTACTGCTCGTCGATGTCCATATCCTTGAAGTTCACTGTGATGGCAGGAATGTCAATCTGGATGTAACCGCCGGAGCGGAAGTTGAGGTGCTCGCCTTCAGGCAGCTTGACCACGAACTCCTTAATGAAGGTTGCCACATTGTGGTTGGAAACCACTTCGCATTCCCACTTCTTCACGCTGAGAGCGCTTTCGGGAATTACGACCTTGAGGTTGTCCTTTACCTTCACCTGGCAGCCGAGGCGCCAGTTGTCGTTGATCTGCTTGCGGGTGAAATGCACGGTCTCGGTGGGGAGAATGCTTCCGCCGCCTTCGAGCACACGGCATTTGCACTGTCCGCAGGAACCCTTTCCGCCGCACGCAGACGGCAGGAAGATCTTCTGCTCGGCAAGAGTTGCCAGCAAAGAACTGCCCTGAGGGACGTCGATTACTTTCTTTCCGCCGTTGATGTCTATCTTGACGGTGCCGGAAGGGGTGAGCTTGCCTTTGATCCAGAGCAGCAGGGCCACGAGGATCAGAATAAGCAGCAGGCACGCTATTACAGAAATAAAAATTGTCCTTATATCCATATCCTCTTCCTCCTATAATTGAAATCCCATGAAGCTCATGAAGGCGATGCCCATGAGGCCGGTGATGATGAAAGCAAGTCCAAGGCCTTTCAGGGGCTTGGGAACGTTGCTGTAAGCAAGTTTCTCACGGATAGCCGCCATTGCTACGATGGCTAGGAACCAGCCGATGCCGCTTCCGAGTCCGAAAGTGAAAGCTTCACCTACGTTGGAATAACCTCTCTCCTGCATGAACAGCGAGCCGCCGAGAATGGCGCAGTTCACTGCGATCAGGGGGAGGAAGATTCCGAGGGAAGCATAGAGGGCCGGAGAATATTTCTCTACGAACATCTCCACGATCTGGACGAAAGTGGCGATCATCGCGATGTATACGATATAGCTCAGGAAGCTCAGGTCAACGCCGGCCAGGTTCGGTGAAAGCCAGGTCAGTGCGCCTGCCTTGAGTACGTATTCATAGAGCAGGTAGTTCAGGGGCAGGGTGATGGTCAGCACGAAGATCACTGCGAGTCCCAGACCGGTTGCGGTCTTGACGTTCTTCGATACGGCGAGATAGGAGCACATTCCAAGGAAGAATGAGAACACCATGTTCTCGACGAAGATCGACTTAATGAATATATTTATATAATCCATCATTCTTGCGTCCTCCTATTGCTCTTGAAGTTCTTTGTCAATGCTCCTGTGTACCCATACCACGCAGCCGAGAAGGATAAGGGCCATGGGCGGGAGGATCATCAGGCCGTTGTTGGCGTACCAGCCGCCGTTTTCGATATACCAGCTCTGCGGGATAATCTGATATCCGAGCAGGGTGCCGCTTCCGAAGAGTTCACGGAAGAAGGCCACGATGATAAGGATCATACCGTAACCGAGTCCGTTGAATGCTCCGTCAACGAAGCTGGGCCAGGGCTTGTTGCCAAGGGCGAAGGCTTCGATGCGGCCCATGATGATACAGTTGGTGATGATTAGGCCGATGTATACGGAAAGCATCTTCGAAGTGTCGTACGAGAAGGCTTTGAGGGCCTGGTCGATGAGAATAACGAACATCGCTACTACAACCAGCTGCACGATGATGCGCACGCGGTTGGGAATCGTGTTCCTCAGCAATGAGATGAAAAGGCTCGAGAATGCAGTTACCAGAGTAACGGACAGAGCCATCACAAGCGCTCCTTTCAGCTGGACGGTAACTGCAAGGGAAGAGCAGATACCGAGCACCAGAACTGTGATCGGATTGCCTTTGAAAAGGGGTTTCAAATATGTTTCTTTATCCATCTTGTTATTCTCCGAGTATTAGTTTGTAGTAGTTCATCCATTGCTCGATGGTGTTCTGGAGCGAGCGGGAAGTGATGGTCGCGCCGCTGATGGCGTCGACTCCGTTACGGTCGCTGCCGGCACCGCCTTTGACGATCTTGATTGAAGAAAAAGCCCCGGAGTTCTTGAGCGACTTGCCGTCGAACTGGTTGTAGAACCAGGGTTCCGCGATTTCACCGCCGAGGCCGGGAGTCTCGCTTGCGTGAGCGAACGTTGCGCCGTGGAGGGTTTCGCCGTCTTCTTCGACGGAAAGATATCCCCAGATGGCGCCCCAGAGACCTGCTCCGTAGCAAGGAAGGATGGTTACGGTGTTGCCGTCGTCAAGCTTGCACTTGTAGACGGGAAGGGTCAGCTCGCCGCCATTCTTTATGGCATTGTACTGAGACTTGAGGTCTACGTGGAAAGCGTCTACGCCAGCCACCTTGTTGCCGTTGGCGTCAATTGCGTAGGCGTCGGTGATGTGCTGGTCATAGAGTTTCTTGAAGTCTGCCTTCTTGTCGGGCTGGCCGTTAGTTTCGCCGATGTTGGCTGCGAGCATTATCGATTTCATCTGCTCCAGCTCGACATTGGCTGTCTGGCGCGGCTTCAGGACGCTGGCTATGATGGCCAGGATGGCTGCGACAACTACGACAAGTACTGTCGTGTATATGATAGTGTAAGTATTGCTGTTTGTGTTCATTGCCTGCCCTCCTTAAACTGTCTGTGCCCTTTTGAGGCGTTTGCGAATATTGCCGCTGACGATAATGTGGTCAATGAGCGGTGCGAAGGTGTTCATCACGAGGATGGCGAGCATCATACCCTCCGGATAGCCGGGGTTGAAGAGTCTCAGCAGTACGGCAAAGGCTCCGATAAGGAAGCCGTAGATCCACTTGCCAGCCTCGGTCTGGGCTGATGTCACAGGGTCGGTGGCCATGAAGACGCATCCGAATGCGAAGCCTCCCATAATGAGGTGATAGTAGCAGGGCACGTCGCCGAGCAGTCCGACAAGCAGTCCGCCAGCCACGCAGCTGAGCATGATCTTCCAGCTGGCAACGCCTGTCCAGATGAGGATCACGGCGCCGATGAGTATTGCGAGGGTTGAGGTCTCTCCGATCGCTCCCGGAATGAATCCCAGGAACATGTCGGCAACGGAAAAGTCTACAGAGCCGCTGGCAGCCATCTGGCTGAGAGGGGTGGCTCCGCTGAAACCGTCCACGCCGGCAACCCATACGTCATCGCCTGTCATCTGCTTGGGATAAGCGAAGAACAGGAATGCGCGGGCCAGCAGGGCAGGGTTCCAAATGTTGTATCCTGTGCCGCCGAAAACTTCCTTGCCGATGACGACTGCGAAGGCTACTGCCAGGGCAAGCATCCACAGGGGAACGTTGACGGGCATTATCAGAGGGATGATGAGACCTGTTACGAAGTATCCTTCGCTGACTTCCTCATTGCGGATGTTGGCGAAGAGGCACTCGAAGAACAGACCCACGATGTAAGATACGAGGTACATCGGGAGCAGCTTGAGGAAGCCGTACCAGACCATCTTCCAGAAACCCCAGTCGAAGTCGCCGGCAAGGCTTGTCTGATATCCGATGTTGTACATTCCGAAAAGGATGGCGGGCAACAGGGCGAGCATTACGGTGGACATCGTCCTCTTGAGGTCGATGCTGTCGCGTACGTGCGCTCCCTTGGCCGTCACGGTCTTCGGGACGTATAAGAATGTTTCGAAGGCTTCAAAGAATGAGCCGAATGCGTGAAGCTTGCCTCCCTTCTTGAAGGCGGGCTCCCATTTGTCGAATAATTTCCTGAGTCCCATATCCTTAAGCCATTTCTTTTAACATTAGGTCGATGCCGTCGCTGATGACCTGCTGGATGCCGACCTTTGAAGGGCAGACAAATTCGCAGAGGGCGAAATCTTCGGGGAGGACCTCATAGATTCCGAGGTTCTCCATCTTCTCGATATCCTTTGCGATGCAGGCTTTCGCCAGGTAGACGGGGTAGATGTCCATAGGCAGCACCTTGGCGTAGACGTCAGAAACCACGAAAGGTCTCGGTCCGCCGTTGGTGTTGGTGTCCATTTCGTATTTCTTCTTGCCGCCAAGCCAGCTCCAGTAAGTGTGTGAGAAGCTGAACTTCTTGGTGCGGAAAGGTTTGCACCATCCGAAGGTCTCGTAGTAGTCGCCTTCCTTGAGGATGGTTATCTGGTTGTCGAAGAATCCGAGGAAACCGTCAGGTCCTACATTCTCGCCGGTGAGGATATCGCCGCTCACCAGTCGGACGTTCTCGGAACCGTCGAAGAAGTCGGCGAAAGCTGACATCGGCGCTCCCTGGATGGCATTTACGTAAGCCGGATTCTTGGCTGCAGGGCCGGTGACGGCCACAAGGCGGGTCGCGTCATAGATGCCGTCGTTGAAGACCTTTCCTATCATTGCAACTGACAGCAGGTCTACGGTCCATACTGTCTCGCCCTTGTTGATGGGGCTGATGTGGTTGATCTGCACGCCGACGTTTCCTGCAGGGTGCTTGCCTTCGAATTCGTGGAAGATGACTCCGCGGAGTTTCTTGAATTCCGAAGACGGGCAGGTGTAGTAATTCATGCTGAAGTGGACTCCGCCCTTTGTGAACTTGCCGAGGACGTCGATGCCTGTCTGCACGTCGTCGAAGCGGTTCTGGAGCACGAAATCATAATCCGGTGCCAGCGGGGCGGTATCCATGGCCGAAATGAAGATTGATTTGGGGCTGTCGTCCGGGTTGGCGATGATGCCGTAAGGCCTTTGGATGATCATCGGCCAGAGACCCATCTCCAGCATACGGGCAGTTGCCTTCTCTTTGGTCATGGAAGCAGGGACTGCCGCTTTCTTGCGGCGGTATTCCATCTTGCCGTCAGCCTTTACTTTCACCTCGAGCAGTTTGCGTTTCTCTCCCCTGACCACGGCTTCCACTGTGCCGCTGATAGGAGAGCAGAAACTTACCTGCGGACGGTTCTTGTCAACAAAAAGAGGGTCACCGGCAAGTACGCGGTCCCCCTCCTTGACCACCATCTTCGGGACAAGGGCCCTGAAGTCGGTAGGCTTGATTGCAACAATGTCCGCAGAAACAGTTTTGGCGATTGTAGCAGAGGCTGCCCCGGCAACGGGAATGTCCAGTCCTTTCTTTAATCTGATCTGTTCTGACATTATTGGTTGTATAAAATTATTGATATAGATTTTGTTCAGAATATCCGGCAAAGATACATATAAAAAAAGAAGAAATCACCTTTGTTTTAGGTTTTTTCGGTTATATATTTGCCATACCATGGAGAACGGCGCAAATCATATTTTCGACCAGCTTAACGAAGCTCAGGCTCAGGCAGTTCGCAACATAGACGGGCCGTGCCTCATCATTGCCGGAGCAGGTGCCGGAAAGACCCGCGTGCTGACTTGCAGGATTGCCAATGCGATAGCCTGCGGGGCCGCTCCCGGTGAGATCCTTGCCCTGACCTTCACGAAGAAGGCGGCCAACGAGATGAAGGAGCGTATCGCAGCCCTGGTGGGTGAATACAAGGCAAGGTGGATATGGATGGGAACATTCCACTCCATCTTCATCAGGTTCCTCCGCGACTATGCCGACAAACTTGGATATCCCGAGCAGTTCACAATCTATGACCAGTCCGACAGCCGTGCTGCAGTGAAGCAGTGCATCAAGGAGCTGGAACTGGATGAGAAAGTCTATAAGCCCACAGAAGTCGCCAACCGCATATCGTCGGCCAAGAACAACCTGATTACAGCAGCCCTCTATGCCAACACCCCCTCGGCCGTCGAGCAGGACAAGATGGCCCGCAAAGGCCGCATCAGCGATATCTACAGCCTCTACGCCAAGAAGTGCAAGATTGCCGGCGCGATGGATTTCGACGACATCCTTGTAAATACCAATATCCTGCTCAGGGATTTCCCCGAGGCCCTGGAGCAGATCCGCAGCCGTTTCCGATATATCCTTGTCGACGAGTATCAGGACACAAATTACGCCCAGTATATCATCCTGAGGAGACTTGCGGCCTCGCACCGCAACATCTGTGTGGTGGGAGATGACAGCCAGAGCATCTACGGTTTCCGTGGGGCGAGAGTTGAGAACATACTCACCTTCCACAAGGATTACCCCGAAGCGAAAATATTCCGCCTGGAGCAGAATTACCGCTCCACACGGACCATCGTCGACGCCGCAAACAGCCTTATCGCCAAGAACGAGCACAGGCTTGAGAAGACTTGTTTCTCCGATGGACAGGTAGGTGAGAAGATCGAGGTTCTGAACGGTTTTACGGAGCAGGAGGAAAGCTATCTCGTCGCTGCCAAGATCGTCGACAGGATATATACCGCCAAGGCTCAGTACAGCGATTTCGCAATCCTGTACCGTACAAACGCCCAGTCCCGCTCCATAGAGGAGGCGCTGCGCAAGCGCAACCTGCCATACCGCATCTATGCCGGCTTCTCGTTCTACGACCGTGCCGAGGTCAAGGATATGCTGGCCTATTTCAGGCTCGTCATAAACCCTATGGATGACGAGGCTTTCCGCAGGGTGGTGAATTTCCCTGCCCGCGGCATAGGAGATACTACTCTGAACCATCTTGCCGCTTTGGCCGCTGCCAGGGGAATCTCTATGCTCGATGCGGTGATGCTGAGTGACCAGGATCTGGTGGAGTGCGGGCTGAAGGGTGCGGCCATAAGCAAGTTGAGGTCGTTCGCTGCGATGATTCTGGAGATGAATCAGAAAATGGCGGTTACCGATGCTTATGAACTTGCACTGGATATCGGAAATCAGTCCGGGGCTCTGATCGCTTTCAAGTCTGATACGTCGATTGAAGGCCTTTCAAAGTTCCAGAACGTCGAAGCCCTGTACAACAGTATCAAGGACTATGTGGATGAAGAGACTGAGAATAGGGCTAACGACAATGATGTTGCTAACGACAGCATAACCGTCACGCTTGCCGAGTATGTGGAGAATATAACCCTGCTCGCCGCAATTGACCGGGAAAGCGGCCAGGACGATGACAATAACAACAAGATTTCGCTGATGACTGTCCACGCCGCCAAAGGCCTGGAGTTTCCGTTTGTATTCGTGATAGGCATGGAGGAGAATCTGTTCCCGTCGGGGTCGGATCTTCTTCCTTCGGATATAGAAGAGGAACGCAGGTTGTTCTACGTAGCTCTGACCAGGGCCGAAAAGGCAGTGACTCTGTCGTATGCCAGCAACCGTATGCGCTGGGGAAAGAGCGAAAGCAACGATGTGAGCCGCTTCATCAGGGAGATCGACGGCAAGTATCTCAGCGGCTCGGTGCCTATGCGCTCAGGAGCCAGGGCTGCAAGCAATGCTGCAATGGGCGCAGCTTTCGCAAGGCAGTTCGGAACCCAAAGATATGCCGCTCCCTCAAAGCCGGTCCAGCAGCGTCCCGTATATCAACGCCCTGCGCAGCCTGCACCACAGCGTCCGGTATCTCAGAATCCGGCTCCGACTCCCGGCTTCACGCCGGATCCGGTTTCTTCTCTGAAGGTCGGCCAGAGAGTCGAGCACGACCGTTTCGGCTATGGCACAATTCTATCATTCGATGGTGACGGAGCAGGTATGAAAGCCGTCGTCAGGTTCGAAGATGGAAGTACAAAGACACTTTTGCTAAAATTTGCTAAACTTCGTGTGGCTCGGGACTGATTGTGGCACGGTCTTTGTAAATTTTCACATCGAAGTTTATCATAGTTTTAGTTTAGGTCAGGGACTGGGTCGGTTCGCCATAACGAGCCGGCCCTTACTTGTTTTTTCTTCGTAACTTAGCAAGAGAATAATTCCTGACCTTATGAAAAAAACACTCTTAATGTTAGCGCTGGCTGTTCTGGCTGCGGCGTGCACGAAAGTGAGCGAGCCAGCGCCCTGCGGGCCTGTGCCGAGCGAGCGGCAGCTGCAGTGGCATCAGCTCGAGCGCTACGTCTTCATACATTTCACTACGAATACCTTCACTGACCTGGAGTGGGGCTATGGCAATGAAAGCGAGGAAACATTCAACCCAACTGCCTGCGATCCCCGTCAATGGGCGGACATCATCAGCCGGGCCGGCTTCAAAGGCATAGTCCTGACCGCAAAGCACCACGACGGCTTCTGCCTTTGGGACACCAAGTACACGGAGCACAACATAATGAATTCGCCGTACGGCCGCGACCTTGTGAAGGAAGTGAGCGATGTCTGCCGGGAATACGGACTCAAGTTCGGGGTCTATCTTTCACCCTGGGACCGCAACCACGCAGATTACGGAACTCTTGCCTATATCGAATATTACCGCAACCAGCTCACGGAGCTCTTGACCAACTACGGCGACATCTTCGAAGTGTGGTTCGACGGTGCTAACGGCGGTGACGGCTGGTACGGAGGTGCCGACGAGCGCCGCACTATAGACAATCTCACATATTATGAATGGCCCGTGACCTGGGAGATAGTCCGCGAGAAGCAGCCGCAGGCCGTGATGTTCTCCGACGGCGGCCCCGACTGCCGATGGGTTGGCAACGAGGCGGGCTATGCCGGAGAAACCAACTGGAGCACGCTCAACAAGGCCGAGTTCGCGCCGGGACACGCCGACACCTATGCCCTCAACCACGGTCAGGAGGACGGCACCGATTGGCTGCCGGCCGAGGTGGACGTGTCTATCCGCCCGGGATGGTTCTATCACGAGCGGGAAGATGAACGTGTCAAGAGCGTCGATCAGCTGATGGATATATACTATAAATCTGTCGGCCGCAACGGCAACCTTATCCTTAACGTTCCTCCGGACCGCAGAGGCCTTATACATCCGACAGACTCTGCAAACTTGATAGAATTCGGCAGGAGAATCGAAGCGGAATTTGCTGAAAATTTAGCGCAAGCGGCTGATTTCAAGGCTTCTGATGTGAGGGAAAATTCACGCAGGTTCGCCGCTTCGAAAGTGGCAGGAGAAGGCTATTGGGCAACCGACGACGATGTGACAACGGCCTCTCTGACTGCAACTTTCCGCAAGCCCACGACTGTCAGCAAAATAGTCCTGCAAGAGCATATCGCCCTTGGCCAGAGGGTGCAACGCTTCAGCGTCGAAGCGATGATAGACGGCAAGTGGCAGACTCTTGACGAGCAGACCACCATCGGCTACAAGCGCATAATAAGATTTGACCCGGTGACAACTACTGCCGTCCGGGTCAACATCCTGGCCTCAAAGGCCTGCATAGTACTCGACAATGTCGGAATCTACTAGCGCACTTATTTCTTGTGCTGAACGGCGGCCTGCTCGATGGGGAGGGCTGCCTTGTAACTGCTGATGTAGCGGTTGAATCCTTCCACATCGACGGGGTCGGGAGCTATCTGGCTGCCTGTGTTGCCTGCGAACACTACTGTGTCGAGGTAATCGGGCAGAGGCAGTCCGGAAGGATTGTTCACCATAAAGCCGGCGAGCAGGGCGATGCCCCACGCTCCGCCTTCGCCTGCGGTCTCCATCACGGAGATGGGCGAGTTCAGGGCTGCGGCCAGCATCTTCTGGCCCACCTTGGGCGTAGTGAAGTAGCCACCGTGGCCCATAATGCGGTCAACCTTGACCTGCTCCTCATTAAAGAGGATGTCGTTGCCTATCTTCAGCACGCCGATGGCTCCGTAGAGCTGGGCGCGCATAAAGTTAGCCAGCGAGAACTTGTCGCCCGCCGAGCGTACGAAGAGAGGACGGCCGTCCATCAGTCCGGTGACAGGTTCGCCGGATACGTAGTTGTATGCCATAAGTCCGCCGCAGTCGCCGTCGCCGTTGAGGGCGGCGTTGAAGAGCGTGGTATAGAGGGCGTTCGTATCCTGTTTCACTCCCAGCAGTTCCTGGTACTCCTTGAAGATGCCCACCCAGGCGTTGATCTCGCTGGTGCAGTTGTTACAGTGTACCATAGCCACGAGCGATCCGTCTGGAGTGGTTACCATATCGAGCACTTCGTAAGGCTTAGTCAGAGGCTTCTCCAGCACAATCATAGAGAAGGAGCTGGTGCCTGCACTGACGTTGCCGGTGCGCTGGCGGACTGCATTTGTGGCAACCATACCGGTGCCTGCGTCACCCTCGGGAGGGCAGACCGGTACGCCGGGTTTGAGGTGGCCGCTCACGTCGAGCATCTTTGCTCCTTCCGGAGTGAGGGCGCCCGCGTTCTCTCCAGCTACAAGGACCTTCGGCAGGATGTCGAGAAGATGCCATTTGAAGCCGCGCGGCTCGATGAGCTTGTCGAACTTGGCGACCATAGTCGCATCGTAGGTCTTGGTGAAGGGGTCCACTGGGATCATACCCGATGCGTCGCCCACGCCGAGAACCTTCTCGCCTGTCAGCTTCCAGTGGATGTATCCGGCCAGAGTGGTGAGGAAGTCGATCTTCGACACGTGCTCCTCGTTGCCGAGGATGGCCTCGTACAGGTGGCTGATGCTCCAGCGGAGCGGAATGTTGTAGTTGAAAAGCTCAGAGAGCTCGGCTGCCGCCTTGCTGGTGTTGGTGTTGCGCCAGGTGCGGAACGGGACCAGGATCTCGCCTTTCTTGTCGAAGGGCATATAGCCGTGCATCATAGCGGAGAAGCCGATGGCAGCCAGCGTCTGGATTTCGCAGCCGTACTCAGCCTTAACATTCTTGCGAAGGTCGGCGTAGCAGTCCTGCAGGCCGGTCCATATGGCTTCGATGCTGTATGTCCACAGACCGTCGACAAGCTGGTTCTCCCAGGTGTGGGAGCCCTGCGCTATGGGCTTGTTCTCAGGGTCGATAAGGACAGCCTTGATTCGGGTGGAGCCAAACTCGATGCCGAGGATGGCCTTGCCTTCTTTTATGATTTGCTGTGCATTCATATTACTTCAGCGCCTTGTTGAGCATAAAATACACTTCGTTGTTGCGGAGGTTCTGCTTGAAGTCAGGAATGTTGGTCTGCTTGTTTATGCGGACGTATTCGATGCCTGTCATCTCGGCGAAGTCATCCCAGTACTCCTCGGTAATATCATAAGAGAAAGCGCTGTGGTGCGTGCCGCCGGCCAGGATCCAGGCGCCTGCACCGATCTCGAACGTAGGCTGGGGAATCCAGAGGGCGCTTGCCACGGGCAGGTTGGGCATCGGCTTGGGTTTGATGCACTCTACGGTCTGGGAGATGAGACGGAAGCGGTTGCCGAGATCCACGATGGTGGCCTTGATGCCGGGGCCGGTCTTTGATGTGAACACCAGACGGGCGGTGAACTGCTTGCGGATGCCGATGCCGAGGAAATGGACCTCGAGCTTCGGTTTATCCTCAACGGCGATGAGCGGGCATATCTCGAGCATATGGCTCTGCAGGCAAGAAGAACGGTCGCCGGCGAAGTTGAGCGTGTAGTCCTCAAGGAAAGAACAGCCGGTGGGAAGGCCCTTCTGCATCACCCAGAGGGTGCGGACGAGGCAGGCGGTCTTCCAGTCGCCTTCTGCTCCGAAACCATAGCCTTCGGCCATCAGGCGCTGCGATGCTAGGCCCGGAATCTGGTCGAAACCGCAGAAGTCGGGAGCGTTGATGTCGGCGTCACCGAGGTCGTCGAAGTTGGTTGTGAAGGCAGTGGCGCCTTCGTCCTTCAGCACGCGGCGCAGTGCGATTTCTGCCTTTGCGCTGTTCTTCACTTTCTCCCAATATACATCCTCGCCGCTCTCGTCGATCTTGATCTCATAGAGTTTCTTGTATTCCTCAACAAGGGCGTCGGCTTCGGCGTCGGTAACCTTCTTATAGTATTCCATCAGGTTGCTGACGGGATAGTAGTCTACGTGGTAGCCCAGGCGCTGTTCGAATTCTACGCGGTCACCGTCGGTCACGGCAACGTTGTTCATATTCATTCCGAACATCAGGCAGCGCACGTTGTGCGCATCGCGGACTCCGGCTGCAACACGGGCCCAGACGGCAATCTGCTTCTGAGCCTTCTCGTCCTTCCAGTAACCGCATACCACCTTGCGGGGAATGCGCATACGGGTGCAGATATGTCCGAACTCGATGTCGCCGTGAGCGCTCTGGTTCAGGTTCATGAAGTCCATGTCGATCTCTCCCCACGGAATTTCGGCGTTGTACTGGGTGTGGAAGTGAAGCAGAGGCTTCTGCAGTTGCTGCAGACCCTTGATCCACATCTTGGCGGGTGAGAAAGTATGCATCCAGGTGATGATGCCTATGCACTTGTCATCGTTGTTGGCGGCAAGCATCACGGCCTCTACCTCTTTCGAGCTGTTGGCGGTGCCTTTGTAAACAATCTTCACAGGGATATTGCCTGATGCATTGAGCCCCTCGACCATTTCCTTAGAGTGTCCGTCAACTTGTACGACTGCGTCACCTCCGTAGAGCAACTGGGCTCCGGTGACGAACCAGACTTCATAATTTTCAAAAAGCATAATTGTATATTTTAGTTATATGATATCGTCTGTTAGAGATTCTTACAAATTTAATTAAATTTGCGTATTAAGTACAACAATCAACCTGACTAAACTGCTATGGCTTTACTTGACTGGATAGTGATTGCGATATTCGTCGCAGCTATGGTATGGATTATCATGTCGGTAGTCCGCAAGAAAAAAGACAATTCATCTGATTACTTCCTGAGCGGCCGCGATGCTACGTGGATCGCCATCGGAGCATCCATCTTCGCTTCGAACATCGGCTCGGAGCACCTCATCGGCCTGGCCGGCAGCGGCGCTTCAAGCGGTCTTGCAATGGCCCACTGGGAGATCCAGGGCTGGATGATCCTGATTCTGGCCTGGGTGTTCGTGCCGTTCTACGAGCGCAGTATGGTTTACACCATGCCTGAGTTCCTCGAGAAACGCTACAACCGCAGCTCAAGGAAGATATTGACTTATATCTCACTCATCAGCTACGTGCTCACCAAGGTGGCCGTGACAGTCTATGCCGGCGGTCTCGTGTTCCAGCAGGTGTTCGGCATCGAAAGCATCCGTATCTTCGGAGCCAACGTCGACTTCTTCTGGGTTGCCGCCATCGGCCTTGTGGTGCTGACAGCTATTTACACTGTTATCGGAGGTATGGAGTCCGTCCTTAAGACATCAGTGCTCCAGACGCCCATCCTGCTGCTGGGATCCATCGTGATCCTCATCCTCGGCTTCAAGGAGCTCGGCGGCTGGCAGAATATGCTTGACCTCTGCAACGTCACTCCCGCATATGAAGGTGCTCAGGGTTCTATGTCCCACCTTATGAGGCCGCTCAGCGATCCTCAGTATCCCTGGCTCGGTGCCCTGCTGGGTTCAGCAATCATCGGCTTCTGGTACTGGTGTACTGACCAGTTCATTGTCCAGAGGGTCCTTTCAGGCCGTGACCAGCGGCAGGCCCGCCGCGGTGCCATCTTCGGAGCTTATCTCAAGCTGTTGCCCGTGTTCCTCTTCCTCATCCCCGGAATGATCGCCTTCGCACTCGCACGCGGAGCTGCTACCGGAGCTCTCGACAGCGAGCTCGGCCGTCAGCTTGCACCGGTCCTCACCAACGGTGACGTGGCCTTTCCTCTGCTTGTTGCCAAACTTCTGCCCGCCGGTTTCAAGGGAGTCGTTGTCTGCGGTATCCTCGCAGCCCTGATGAGTTCTCTTGCTTCACTGTTCAACTCTTCAGCGATGCTTTACACCATCGACGTCTACAAGCCCAAGCATCCCGAGGTTTCTGAGCAGAAACTCGTGAAAGTCGGCCGTATGGCTACAATTATAATCGTAACACTCGGCATCCTCTGGATTCCCGTGATGAAGAGCATCGGTGACGTGCTTTACCTCTACCTGCAGGATGTGCAGTCAGTGCTGGCTCCGGGTATTGCAGCTGCATTCCTTATGGGTGTATGCTGGAAGAAGGCCACTCCCAAGGGCGGCCAGTGGGCTCTGATCACAGGCCTTGTCATCGGTCTCGTCCGTCTCGGCGCGAAGATCATCTACACCACATCCTGGGGCGCGGGAATGGGTTCAAGCCTGTTCCGCACAGTATTCTATGATTTCAACTGGCTCTACTTCTGCGCCTGCATGCTGGCTGTCTGCCTGCTTGTCTGCATCGTCGTCAGCCTTTGCACCAAACCGAAACCCGAAGAGGAAATCAGGGGTCTCGTGTTCGGCACGGCAACTGAAGAGCAGAAAGCCGTTACACGCCGCAGCTGGAATGGCTGGGATATTTTCCATACCTGCGTCATCCTGGGTATCACAGTAGCATTCTATATCTATTTCTGGTAGTATGTTAGAAGCACTCAAACAAGAAGTCCTCGAGGCCAACCTTAGCCTCGTCACCCACGGGCTAGTGATATTCACCTGGGGCAATGTCAGTGCCATTGACCGCGCCAGCGGCCTGGTCGTCATCAAACCATCCGGAGTCAGTTATGACGTGATGAAGGCTTCGGACATGGTGGTCGTCGACCTTGACGGCAAGGTTGTCGAAGGTGACCTGCGCCCGTCGTCCGACACTCCGACACACGTTGCGCTTTACAAGGCGTTCCCGAAGATCGGGGGAGTGGTCCACACCCATTCCACCTTTGCCACAGCCTGGGCGCAGGCCGGCAAGGCTATCCCCAATATCGGCACCACTCACGCCGATTATTTCCACGATTGCATCCCTTGCACCGACACAATGACAAAAGCCCAGGTTGAAGGTGACTATGAACTTGAGACTGGCAACGTGATAGTCGACCTCTTCAAGAATTACAATTACGAACACACTCCCGCCGTTCTGGTGCGCAACCACGGCCCCTTCTCCTGGGGCGCAACTGCGGCCAAAGCGGTGGAGAACTCTGTAGTGATGGAGCAAGTCGCCAAAATGGCGTTCATCTCATATTCAGTGAACCCGAACCTGACTATGAGCGACCTGCTTATAGAGAAACACTTCAACCGCAAGCACGGACCGGGAGCTTATTATGGACAAAAGAAATAACAGAAACAATATGAAAAAGTCTTTCCTGATGGTAATGGCGGCAGTGATGGTTCTTGCTGCAAGCTGTACCGGCAAAAAGGGCTCAGAGTCCCTCAAAGTTGATCCCGCACTGTTCGAAGCTGTAGTAGACGGCAAGGACGTGCATCTGTATACCGCAGAAAATGCCAACGGCATGGTGGTCCAGTTCACGAACTACGGCGCCCGCGTCGTCAGCATCATTGTTCCCGACAAGAACGGCGAACCCAAGGATGTCATCTGGGGTTTCGACTCGATTGAAGGCTATCTCACAGGTGATGCTTTCTCAGGCCCTGTGGTAGGCCGTTACGGCAACCGTATCGCAAAGGGCCAGTTCACACTTGACGGCGTTACCTATCAGGTGGACCAGAACGAAAACGGCAACCACCTGCACGGCGGCAAGAAAGGTATCTATGCCGTGGTCTGGGATTGCAAGCAGTACAAGAACGCCCAGGGCGAACCCGTAGTCGAGATGACCTACAATTCCCCCGATGGTGAGATGGGATATCCCGGCAATATGAAGATCACTGTGGTCTATACAGTCAAGAATGACAACTCGCTTGCCATCACCCATAAGGCCACTACCGACAAGGCCTGCCCGGTGAACCTGACTTTCCATCCCTATCTCAACCTGCACGGCACCAGCGAGGTCAGCTCGAACAGCCACATCCTCTACATCGATGCCGACACTTTCACTGCTACCGACAGGGCTCTCATCCCTACGGGTGAGCTTACTCCCGTTGCCGGCACTGCAATGGATTTCAACACTCCCACAGAGGTTGGCAGCAGACCTGACATGAGTGTCGAGGCCATCAACATTGCCAACGGCGGATATGACCAGAATTACGTCCTCAACCATCCCGGCGATATGAGCAGACCGTGCGCAACTATGTACGAGCCGGCTACCGGAATCTTCCTCGAGATTTTCACCGACCAGCCTGCTATACAATTCTACTCAGGTCCTGCAATGAACGGTACTGACGTGGGCAAGCGCGGTGATGTTCACCACCGATTCAGCGGCATTGCTCTCGAGACCCAGAAGTTCCCTGACGCTCCCAACCATCCCGAGTTCCCTGACACCATACTGCGCCCTGGCACGGAATATGTTCACAACGCGATATATAAATTCTCGACTAAATAATACGCACAATGAAAAGATTTCTTTTGACAGCAGCCATTCTTCTTCTAGCCTTGCCTGCAATCGCCCAGAACAGCGAGGCGGTGCCGTTCAATGGACTTATCGTAGATGTTGCCGGAAAAGGTATCAAAAATGTCAAAGTTGAGGTTAAGAACGATGGCAGATATACAAAGACCGACAAGCAAGGCCGTTTCGGCTTGACCAACATAGGACCTCAGGATACGCTGGTCTTTACCATCAAGAGGCGTACTCACGAGATCGAGGTGGGTGATGCGAAGAGCCTTAGAATTGTTATGGCTTCAGAAAGTACTGATGAGTGGAAAGCTTCACAGGACGATGAACTGGTCGACTTCGGTTTCATGTATGTGAAGAGACGCGAGTTTACGGGCAGTGCGTCAGGTCTGACCGAGGAAAACCTCAAAGGTTATACTGACCTTGCCGAGGCTATCAACGCACTTGTTCCGAATGTCAATGTCAGCTCCGACGGAAGTGTCAATATCCGTGGACAGAGGTCTCTGACTGCCAACAACAATGCGATGGTACTTCTGAACAACCAGGAGATCGGATCTGTTCTCGACGTCAACATCTATGATGTGAAGAGTGTCGAGATCATCAAGGACGGTGTCGGATATGGTTCTAGAGGAGCCAACGGCGTCGTAGTTATACGCACTAAATAACATTTATGATAAAGAAACTGTTTCCGGCATTGCTGCTGTCGTTGATAGCGGCTTGCTCATCGCCGGATAAAGCAGACTATGCCGACTGCGTCAACCCGCTCGTCGGCACTTTGTCTACTTATACCCTTTCCACCGGCAATACTTATCCTGCAATAGCCCTTCCGTGGGGTATGAATTTCTGGACTCCTCAGACCGGTCGTATCGGCAATGGCTGGACCTATGTCTATACGGAGAACAAGATCCGTGGCTTCAAGGAAACCCACCAGCCGAGCCCCTGGATAGGAGACTACGGCCAGTTCGCAATAATGCCCGTGACCGGAGCGCCTCTTTTCGACCAGGACGAGCGTGCCAGCTGGTTCTCCCATAAGAGCGAGATAGCAAGGCCGTATTACTACAGCGTGTATCTGGCTGACCACGATGTCACCACTGAGATAACACCTACTGAAAGGGCGGCGATGTTCCGTTTCACTTTTCCGGAGACAGACAGCGCCTTCGTGGTTATCGATGCTGTAGAAGGCGGTTCGGGTATCGAGATAGTTTCCGACCGCAAGATTGTCGGCTATTCGACAATGAACAGGGGAGGTGTTCCTGCAAATTTCAAGAACCGTTTCGTGATAGAGTTTGACAAGCCTTTCACCTACAAGGCGACTTTTGCCGACGGCGTGTTGTCGGAAGGAGTTCTCGCAGCTGATGCTGCGCACGCCGGTGCTGTGGTCGGTTTTGCAACACGCAAAGGCGAAGTCGTCCATGCAAGGGTGGCTTCGTCATTTATCAGCGACGCCCAGGCTCTTCAGAATCTCAAGGAGCTTGGCGACAGAAGTTTCGACGAAGTCATGGCCGACGGCAAGAAGGTTTGGAACGAGGCTCTGGGCCGCATTGAGGTAAGCACGGAGAATGTAGACAATATGCGTACATTCTATTCCTGCCTGTACCGCTCTCTGCTGTTCCCCCGCAAGCTTTATGAGATAACGGCTGACGGACAGGTGATGCACTACAGCCCGTATAACGGCGAAGTACTGCCTGGCTATATGTATACCGATACTGGATTCTGGGATACTTTCCGCAGTCTCTTCCCTTTCGTCAACCTGATGTATCCAACAGAGGCCCTGCAGATGCAGGAAGGCCTGATCAATGTTTACAAGGAGAGCGGTTTCTTCCCCGAGTGGGCTTCTCCGGGCCACCGAAGCTGCATGGTTGGTAACAACTCCGCAGCCGTGCTGGCCGATGCATATATGAAAGGCCTCAGGGTGGCGGAGCCGGATGTGATGTTCGAAGGTCTGCTCCACGGCAGCAACGCTGTCCACCCCAGGGTAAGTTCGACAGGCCGTCTCGGCTGGCAGTACTACAACGAGTTGGGATATGTTCCGTATGATGTCGGCATCAATGAGAGCGTGGCCCGTACACTGGAATATGCCTATGACGACTGGTGCATCTACGAGCTGGCAAAAGCTTTAGGACGACCGGATGAAGAAGTGCAACTGTATGCGAAGCGTGCTCTCAACTATAAGAATGTTTTCGACAAGGAAAGCAACCTGATGCGCGGACGCAACGCTGACGGAAGCTTCCAGTCTCCTTTTTCTCCTCTTAAATGGGGTGACGCTTTCACCGAGGGCAACAGCTGGCACTACACCTGGAGCGTATTCCACGACCCTCAGGGCCTCATCGACCTTATGGGAGGACGTGAGAACTTCGTAACAATGCTGGACTCAGTGTTCAACGTTCCGCCCTTGTTCGACGAGAGCTACTACGGCGGCGTGATCCACGAGATCAGGGAGATGCAGGTGATGAACATGGGCAACTATGCCCACGGCAACCAGCCGGCCCAGCATATGATATATCTCTATGATTATGCCGGAGAACCCTGGAAGGCCCAGCATTGGGTAAGAGAGACTATGGACAAACTTTACAGCTCCACTCCCGACGGCTACTGCGGCGATGAGGACAACGGACAGACTTCTGCCTGGTATGTGCTGTCGGCTCTCGGCTTCTATACCGTGGCTCCCGGCACCAACCAGTATATCATAGGTACTCCTTTGTTCAAGAATGCGGTCCTGCACTTCGAGAACGGCAACGACCTGACAATCGAAGCGCCTGACAACGGCCCGGACCGTTGTTATATCGATGCTATGACATTCCGCGGCAAAAACTACACAAAGAACTACTTCGACCACTTCGACCTCATCAAGGGAGGAACCGTCAAGGTCAGGATGTCCGACAAACCGAACTACAAGCGCGGTACGGAAGAAGGCGATCTGCCATATTCATTCTCACGCAAATAGCGGTTTTCCTGAGTTCGGTTATTAATTGAACAGGTTCTTGTCGGACCTGTAGAACTGGGCGCACTCAGCAGGGTAATCGGAATTCATATAGTCGATACCCCGCGAATAGAACACACGATAGACTTTTCTGCTCTCGGGAGCTCCCCAGAAACGGATGGGCTTCCCGAGGGCGTGTGCGTGTTCCACTGCTTCCGATACTTTTTCCCAGCCTTTCCTGCTGCCCTTGCCGCGGCCTCTCCATAGGGTATATTTATAGAAAGGAGCACTGAACAGGGCTACGCGCTGCAGCTGCAAGTCCGTATATTCAAGGTCGAGGTTGCCGTCGAAGTAGATATAGTCGGGATAATTGCCGAAATCAGAAGGGGCCGGCACATTGCCTGTCATCACAATTCTTGAGGCATAGGGGTTTACCGTAGGGTCGAAGACGTCGCGGTGCTTCTCCAGTAGTTTCACTAGCGTGCCCAAAGTGGGTTCCGTAGTTTCTTTGATGTCGATCAGCAGCTGAAGAGTCTGCCCGCTTCCGGCCCAGGCCCTGCCTCCGTTCTGTTCAAAGACTTGCAGGACAGGTTGCAGGTAAAGTGCGTCGAAAGTGCGTTCCGGCTTTATGTCTTTTTTGTCGTGGCTGACGAATAGGGTGCCGTCGATGCAGTACACGTCCGCCTCGATCGAGTCGAACCGCTCGTTGTAAGCATCCCAGAACGGCGCATTGCGCTCATAGTCGTTATGGGAATGCAGCAGAACGGGGTTCTGCGCCACCACCGCCGAAGTGCCCGCCAGGAATGCACAAACCAGAAGAACAATCTTTTTCATAATATCAAAGTTACGCAAAAAGCCGCAACATCCTGACACAATTGGTTCCCTCGAGGGAACCATTAAAGGAGGGGTCAGAAAAGGGCGACCCGGGGTCACAAAAAAACCGCAACGGATGTTGCGGTTTTTTTAGTGACCCGTTTGGGGCTCGAACCCAAGACCCCAGCATTAAAAGTGCTGTGCTCTACCAACTGAGCTAACGAGTCAAGACCCTTATTTTGGGACTGCAAAAGTATGCAATCCCTTTGTAATCTCCAAATATTATTTTTTTGCCTGCAAAACCCCAGTTAAACGTATATAAATGTTTAAAAACGGATTGGAAACTTTTCGCGGCTTACATTGCGCCTGCTAACAATTAAAACATGGAGGACAAAGAAATGAAAAGAATTGCAGCAATCTGTTTGGGGATTGCAATGATTGCCACGGCCTGCCACGTGCTGCCGGACGGGGAAGACCAGCAGCTGCGCAAAGGAGGACTGGTGCTGAGGATTGCAGATTTTTATAGAGACGTTCCGGCGCTCAAGTCAGCCCCACTCCCCGACACCAATTCATTCGTGCTGACTGTCGCCGACCTTGAGGGGAAGGTGTACTACTACGGGTTGTATGGAGAACGGCCTGAATCGATACTGCTGTCGGAAGGAACCTATGAAGTGTCTCTCGTTTCGGCAGATTATTCAGTTCCTGCATTTGAATCGCCGCAGTGGGGTGCTGAGGTGCTGGTCGACATAATCGCCAATGAAACTTCACGGGTTCTTCTGGAGTGTTCCCAGATAAATGCGGGAATCCGTATCAAATTCGGGAACCGGTACCGTGAACTGTTCGGGACGAGCCCTTTGCGAATTGTGCAAGGTGACAAAAGCCTGCTCTATACGGTTGGAGAAGAAAGGTATGCCTATTTCCCGCCAGGAGAAGCTCTCTTTGAGATAGTCACAGATACCGAAACGAAACCGATCTTCAAGCGTTCTTTCCGCTCTGGAGTCAACCTGACCATCAATCTTGATGCCTCTTCAGATTCCGGGGAGTCGATATTCGAGGTGACCGTCGATACCCATGCGATTTATGAGACAGAAGACATATTGACCGACGGTACTTTTTTCGAAGAGGATGGCCTGACGCCAAAGACTGCTTTCTGCATCGATTCGGCGGCCCGCCACGTGGGCGATACGGTATGGGTATGGGGTTATATAGTCGGAGGCGACTGCACCGCAAGCAACGTGAATTTCTTCACGGAGGACATAACATCCTCCACCCACATCGCCATCGCCGCCTCGCTGTCTGCATCGAAGAGGTCTGAATGTATGGCTGTGGAACTGAGCAAGGCTGCGATGCGCACTGAACTCAACCTCGTGGACAATCCCCAGCTCAAATACAAGAAGATATATCTGAGGGGCAAGGTCGCTAATTATATGGGTTCCTGGCCCGGCATAAAAAATCTCTCGGAATACAGATTTTAGTCGGATAATATCCGCAATTGATTTGTATTTTTGTCTGCAGAGAAAATATTGATATGATGAATCAGAAAGAAACTCCGGTATTGCTGCTCACCGGATATCTGGGCAGCGGAAAGACAACTCTCGTCAACAGGATCCTCACCAACAGGCAGGGCATACGCTTCGCCGTTATCGTCAACGATATCGGGGAAGTCAATATAGATGCAAGCCTGATACAGCAGGGCGGAGTTGTCAAGCAGAAGGACGACAGCCTGGTGGCCCTGCAGAACGGCTGCATATGCTGCACCCTGAAGATGGATCTCGTCAACCAGCTGTGCGACCTGGTAAAGTCAGGAAACTTCGACTACATAGTCATAGAGGCCAGCGGCATATGCGAGCCGGTGCCGATTGCGCAGACCATCTGCTCAATACCGGGAATGCCTCCCGAGTATACCAAATATGGAGTTCCCAGGCTGGACTGCATCGTGTCTGTGGTGGATGCCCTCAGGCTCAGGGATGAATTCGCCTGTGCGAAGGACCTCACCCGTGACAATATCGACGATGAGGACATTGAGAACCTGATTATCCAGCAGATCGAGTTCTGCGACATCATACTGCTCAACAAGGTCGACCAGGTTTCTGAAGAGGAGCTGAAGCAGATCAAGGCTGTGGTGCGTGCCATCCAGCCCACTGCTAAAATTGTGGAATGCACGTTCTCCGACGTGCCTTTGCAGCAGATTCTCGACACACACAGCTTCAACTTCGACAAGGCCAGCTTGTCCGCAGCTTGGATCAAGGAACTGGGCAAACCCATCGAGGACGAGGAGGAGAGCGAGGAAGAGGAAGAATACGGCATCGGCACATTCGTCTATTACCGCCGCCGCCCGTTCGACGTCAACAAGTTCGACCGTTTCGTGATAAAGCGCTGGCCTTCCAACATCATCCGTGCTAAAGGAATCTGCTGGTTCACCGACAACAATGATATGTCATACATATTCGAGCAGAGCGGAAAGCAGAAACAGCTCAGGGAAATAGGTCAGTGGTATGCCACGGCTCCCGCAGAAGAACTCGAGCAGCTTATGATGGAAGATCCCACACTTGCGATGGACTGGGATGACGAATGCGGCGACAGGATGATAAAGCTTGTGTTCATCGGCCAGCATCTTGACCGCGAAAAACTCACCGAGGAACTGGATTTCTGTCTTGCCTGATATTCATAATTTGAATAAATTTGTAAGAATCGATTAATAATAATTTAATAATACGAATATCATGACCCCGTTCATCACAAAAGACTTCATGCTGACAACGGATGCTGCCCGTGAACTTTATCACGAGAGTGCCGAGAAGATGCCCATCATCGACTACCACTGCCACCTGGTTCCCCAGATGATTGCCGAGAATACCCAGTTCAAGAATATGACTGAGGTTTGGCTCGGCGGAGACCACTACAAGTGGCGTGCAATGCGCGGCAACGGCGTTCCCGAGGAATACATCACCGGCAACAAGTCCGACTGGGAGAAATTCGAGAAATGGGCCGAGACACTGCAGTATGCAATGCGCAACCCTCTCTATCACTGGTCTCACCTTGAACTTTCCCACATCTTCGGTATCGACAAGGTCCTGAATCCTTCAACTGCCCGCGAAATCTACGAGGAGTGCAATGCAAAGCTTGCCACTGAAAACTTCCGCGCCCAGAAACTGATGACGGGCTGCAACGTGAAGATCGTCTGCACCACCGACGACCCCGTTGATGACCTTAAATACCACAAACAGATTGCTGAGCATCCTTTCGGAACCAAGGTGCTTCCCGCCTGGAGACCCGACAAGGCCCTCGGCGTCGACAACCCTAAAGCATACAAGGAGTATATCGGTAAACTGGAGAAAGCTGCCGGTATGGAAATCAAGAGCTACCGCGACCTGCTCGAGGCTCTTCAGAAACGCCACGACTTCTTCGAGAAGATGGGCTGCCGCCTGAGTGACCACGGAATGGATACTTTCCACGCTGCAGACTATACGGCTACCGAGATCAACCGTATCTTCAAGAACGCCCTCGCCGGCAAGAAACCGACACCGAAGGAGTTCGACAAGTTCCAGAGCGCCTTGATGTTCGACTTCGGCGTTATGGATGCCAAGAGCGGCTGGACCCAGCAGTTCCACGTCGGCCCGATCCGCAACAACAACACCAAGATGTTCAAGAAGCTCGGTCCCGACACCGGATTCGACGCTATCAACGACCTGCCTATGGCAGAGGCCGGCCACAAGTTCCTCGACCGTCTCGCCAAGAACGACGCTTTGGCCAAGACTATCCTCTACTGCCTCAACCCGAAGGACAACGAGGTTCTGACAGTGATGGCCTACACCTTCAACGATGGCACAGTTCCCGGCAAGATGCAGTTCGGAAGCGGCTGGTGGTTCCTCGATCAGGAGGACGGAATGCGCAAGCAGATTAACGCCCTGTCTTCACTCGGCCTTCTCAGCCGTTTTGTAGGTATGCTGACCGACTCACGCAGCTTCCTCTCATATCCCCGCCACGACTATTTCCGCCGTATCCTCTGCGACGTGCTTGGCAAGGATATCGAGGATGGCAAACTGCCTCGCAGCGAGATGCCGTTCATCCACAAGATGGTTTCAGACATCTCTTACAACAATGCCAACACGTATTTCGGATTCTAAGAATCTGTGGAATAATAATGAAGAGGGACGGAAAAATTTTCCGTCCCTCTTTTATTTTGTCCTTCAATGGATTGTCTAGAAATTTCTCTGCACGCCGATGAAGACGATTGCTCCTGTGCTGACTTCGCTGATGGCGTAGATGAACGGGCGGTCTACCTTGAATTCAAGTTGCTTGAGAGGAGCGGCTACGCTGGTCAGCCTCATTCCTACATAAGATACCGCAGCGGCTTCCGTTCCTTTCTCATTTACTATGACTTTTGCTTTGTGAATCACCTGGTCTATGAAAAGCCTGGTGTCGCTGATGCAGGTGAAATCTGCAGCGCGGGTGAAGGCGTTCTTCATTCCCATATCATTCAGGGTGTTGATGCAGATATCTGCGGCTGTGTATTCTGTTTCAAATTTCGGAAGGGAGAGCGATACCTGATACCTGTCGCCGTAGTGGCGATATTCCCTCCAGGTCTCAGCGTCGAGGCCTGCGACGACATCGTTCACGTCAACCCCTTTGGCGGGCAGTATCACTGTCATCGCGTATGCGCCGTTGCCATAAGGCAGGCTCAGCGCCGAAGCACGCTCGCCGACGAATACATTCATAGTGGCCTCCCTTCTCATAAGGGTTACTTTCTTTGTGGTGCCGTCGTAGTTGCTGAAATTGTCGTCATAGTTATTCTTCTCGTTGAACTTGTCGCTCCATTCGCCCTTGAAGTAGATGGCGTTGATGAGTGCGACCATCTGGTCGTCGGGGATTTCGTCGACAACCTTGTTGATCATTCCGTGGGTCTTGGCGCTGCACCATCCGTTGACGGCACCGGCCGCAACCTTTCCGTCGAAATCGAGAGTCTTGCACTCGGCATAATAGTCGGCTTTCAACTTGGCTGCGTAATCATCCTTTATGACAATCGACTGCTTTGACCAGAAGGAATTGGCAATCTCCATCACGGTAGTGTTGTCCACTCCCTCCAGTGCGGGGATGAGGGTCCTGAAGTATCCGGCAAGCTCTTCTTCGCTGTAACCTGACAGTTTGAGCGCATCGAGCATCTCGGTCTTGGTGTTGCCGACAGCACCTTCCGCGGTCATCGCAAGGACTGTCTGGAGGCTGAAGGGTGATGCGAACAGATTCTCGTTCTTGTCTTCCTTTGTCGCCAGAATCTTCATAAAGTCGAAAGTGAAATCATTCGACAAACTGCTGAGCTCTGACTGAGCCTTTGTCAAAGCAATGTCCTGGCGTACGTTCTCTTCGGTATTCTGCGGTTCGTTCTTGTCGCAAGCTGTCATCAACATCATAGCGGCTATAAATGTAAGAGCAAACATTTTCTTCATAATTATGATGGTTTAGTCGGCTTTACGGCGATAATCGTGCCAGCCTGGTTCAAGAGCAAAGATAACAAACATATAATTTACAACGAATCACTATCTTTGGCGCATGAATTCCAAACTGACGGGACATCTTGCGTGCGCGGCTGCGTATGGTATATTCGGGTTGAACATCGTGTTCTGCAAGGATATAGCGAATGCAGACACCGTGTCGCCTGAGGCTCTTTTCGGGACGAGGATGATTCTGGCTGCGGCCATCTTCTGGCTGTTGTCGCTCTTCACCAAACCCGAGAAGGTGCCTTTCAGGGATGTGTGCCTTATGGCTCTTGCCGGCATCATTGGATTGGCACTTCCTCAATACACGTTTCTGAAGGGCATCACGATGTCTTCGACCATTGACTGCTCGATCATCGGGTCGCTGACTCCTATGTGGGCGATGATCTTTGCTGCTATCTTCCTGAAGGAACCTATCACAGGCAAGAAAGTTCTTGGGGTTGTGACTTCACTGGCCGGCGCGCTGCTGCTGATTTTCACTTCGCTGCATTTCAAGGGCGGGCTGCAGAGTTCTACTCCGGCCGGAATCGCGCTGCTGGTGGCCAACTGCTTCACCTTCGGTGCATATCTGGGCATTTTCAGGCCGCTCACCCAGAAGTACGGCATCGTCACGCTGATGAAGTGGATGTTCTTCTTTGCAATGGTGGTGTCTCTTCCGATGAGCCTGAAGCCCATCCTGTCGGTTGATTATGTAGCGATTACGCCGAAAGTGTGGTTTGAGATCGCGTATCTGATAGTGATGGCGACTTTCGTGGCCTATTTCTTGATACCTGCAGGACAACGCAGACTCAGGCCGACCATCGTCAGTATGTATACCTACCTTCAGCCCATCATCGCGGTGGTGGTGAGCATATTGGCCGGAATGGACACTCTTAATTGGCAGAAGGTGCTCGCGATAGTGCTGGTGTTCGCCGGAGTCTGGATTGTGAACAAATCAAGGGCGGCTTCGCCTGCTGAATAGTACTATGGACGTATTCTGTGTTTTTGCATTGATCCTGGGTCTAGTAGGAATCGTTGGCAGCATAATTCCTGCCCTGCCCGGCCCTCCGCTCAGCTGGGTCGGCCTTCTGCTCGTCTATTTCTCTGGCCAGAGGGGAGTGGCGGATCCGATGACTTTGCGCTTCCTGATGATCTGGCTTGTCGTGACGGTGTTAGTGACGATATTCGACTATTTCGTGCCGGCGTGGTTTACCAAGGTAACGGGCGGACATAGGGCTGCCAGCATAGGTGCGATGATAGGCCTTTTCATCGGTATGTTCTCGCCTTTTGGCATCATCGTCGGCTCTCTTGCAGGAGCATTCCTCGGAGAGTTCCTTTTCGAGAAAAGAGGAGTATGGGACTCGTTCAAGGCAAGTCTCGGAGCCTTCCTCGGATTTATGTCAGGCACCGGAGCCAAGCTCATAGTGAGCGGCATAATGCTCTACGACATCATTAAGTACGTCTTTTGAGTTGCGGCAAGAGCAGACTGCATTGCAGGCGACACTACCGCCCTCGGAAGTGAAGAGGGAGGGGCCCGTTGGATACGAGTTCTGCAGAGCAGGACGAAGTAGACGATGGGAGGGGCGGAGTGAGCGATAGCGAACGAAGGTCGCAGCAAGGCAGTCTGCTCTTGCCGCGAAAACCAACGTAGTATTATTCCCGTGACAGCATCCTGTCGATGCCGACCATCAGGCCGTCGAGCTCGGCGATGCCGCGAAGGCGTCCGTTGAGCGGGTAGCCTATGTTGTATTTGTCAGCGTCGAGGTCATTGAGGATGCG
Organism: Bacteroidales bacterium; assembly: GCA_017429475.1. Taxonomy (GTDB): domain Bacteria; phylum Bacteroidota; class Bacteroidia; order Bacteroidales; family UBA932; genus Equibacterium. Next base: position 219,251 of record JAFROX010000001.1, on the reverse strand, counting down.
GATGCCGTGGTCGGGACGCACCGGCATACGGAAGTCCTTGCGGCCCAATGCGATGCGACGGCGCTGCTCACGCATGAACACCTCCATTATGGCCGGCATGTCAAGGTCTCCGTACAGATGGCCTGACTCATAGAAACTGCGCGAGTTTCCGATATACCGCGTGTTGCGCAGGTGCAGGAAGTGGATACGGTCGGCGAAGCGCTCGGCCATCGCCACCATATCATTGTCCTGGCGACCGGAAAGTGAACCAGTACAGAAGGTAATGCCGTTGCGGGTAGAAGGATTGGCCTTCTCGAGCCATTCCATATCGTCTGCGCATCCCATAATGCGGGGCATTCCCAGGATGGGGTAGGGCGGATCGTCGGGATGGATGGCCAGATTGACACCGTATTTCTCACATACAGGAATCAGTGCGTCGATGAAGTATTTGAGATTGGCGCGATACTGCTCCTTGTCGATGTCCTTGTAACGGGAGATGTAGTACAGGAAAATCTCCCTGTAGTCGCTGGCAGAACTGTCTACGGCACCGTTGATGAAACCCTGCGTAACGACGATGATGTTGTGGCAGAGCGTTTCGGCCTGCTCGGGAGTCATAGCAGCGAAGACCTTTTTAGCGTCAGAGAGGTCTTTCTCGCTGTAATCTTTTTCAGCTCCGGGCCTTTTGAGGATGAAGACGTCAAAAGCGACGAAAGTGGGGTAGTCGAAGCACAGTCCGATGCCGCCACCAACATACGGGTAGTCCAGGATTGTCCTGCACCAGTCCAGCACCGGCATAAAATTGTAGCAGACCGTGTCGATGCCGCACTGTCCTAGGTTGCGTATGGTTTTGCGGTAGTTGTCGATATGCTCGTCACGCCTGCTGCCGCCTGTCTTGATGTCTTCAGAAACAGGCACGCTCTCAACAACGGCCCAGCGCATACCCTTGGACTCGATCTGAAGCTTGCGCCTCAGAATTGCGTCTTTGGGCCATACTACGCCTGTAGGAAGATGGTGGAGAGCGGTGACGACACCTTCGATGCCCATCTGGACGAGATGGTCCAGCGTCACAGCATCATTGTCACCGAACCAGCGCCAGGCTTTTTCCAGTTTTACCATAGTGTGCTATCTTAATTCCTTTACGATTGCGAGAGCTCCGCGGACTTTCTTCTCGATGAAACCGAAGTCACCGCTGGCGATGACGTCCTTGGGAGTGAGTTTCGAACCGAGGCCAACACAGGCCACGCCGGCCTTGAACCAGGCTTCGAGGCTGTCCCTCTCGGGTGTCACGCCGCCAGAAGGCATAAGTTCAGTCCAAGGGCAGGGGCCTTTGACGGCCTTCACGAAGCTAGGGCCTCCGACCTCTCCGCCGGGGAATATCTTGACAATCTCGCAGCCGAGTTCCTCAGCCAGATTGATTTCGCTAAGGGTACCGCAGCCGGGAATCCACGCAATCTTGCGGCGGTTGCAGACTTTTGCCATATCGGGATTGAGACTGGGAGAGACGATGAAGTTGCTGCCGAGCTGGATGTAGAGAGCCGCAGTTGCCGGGTCGCATACAGAACCTGTGCCCATAATCATCTCAGGACATTCCTTGGCGCACCATTTGTTCACTTCTGCGAACACTTCGTGGGCGAAGTCGCCTCGGTTGGTGAATTCAAACACGCGGGCGCCGCCGTCATAGCAAGCCTTGACCACTTTCTTGACGATCTCGGCGTCTGAATTGTAATAAAGGGGAACGATGCCTGTCTCGATAAAGGTATTGAAAACCTGAAGCCTTTTGAATCTGCTCATAATCGTAGTTTTTATTTTATCTGGCAACACGCCCTGAGGCATCGCCGCCCATAAGTTTTTCCACTTCCTCCACGGTGACGCGGTTGTAGTCTCCGTAGATGGTATGTTTAAGACAAGATGCAGCCACTGCGAAGTCGAGAGCTTTCTGGTCGCTGTCGTAGTTGAGCAGGCCATAGATAAGGCCGCCCATAAACGAATCTCCGCCGCCGACGCGGTCGACGATGTGGGAGATGCGGTATTCCCTGGATTTGAACAGAGTGGTGCCGTCGTAGAGGACTCCCGCCCAGGTGTTGTCATTGGCGTTGATGGAGCCGCGAAGCGTGGTGATCACCTTCCTGCAGCGGGGGAAGCGGGCCATTATCTGTTTCGAAACAGAAAGATAAGCCTCAGCCTCTACCTTGCCGGCAGCTACGTCGACACCTTCCGGAGTAATGCCGAGAGCCTTGGATGCATCTTCCTCATTGCCGAGGATGACGTCTGAGCAGGCTACCAGCCCGGGCATTACTTCCATTGCGCTCTTGCCCCATTTCCAGAGATTCTTGCGGTAGTTGAGGTCACAGGAAACGGTGATGCCCTTTGCGTTGCAGGCCTTCACGGCCTCGAGGCACACTTGTGCGGCACCTTCGGAGATGGCAGGGGTGATTCCGGTCCAGTGGAACCAGCCGGCACCTTCGAGCACCTTGTCCCAGTCGATCATTCCGGGCTTGACTTCGGCTATCGAAGAGTTCGCGCGGTCGTAGATGACCTTGCTGCCGCGGCTCACGGCTCCTGTCTCGAGGAAGTAGATGCCGATGCGTCCGCCGCCGTAGACTATATCGGAAGTGTCGACTCCGAAGCCGCGCAGTTCCCTGACGCAGGCTGCCGCAATGTCGTTCTTGGGAAGCCTTGTGACGAAAGACACCGGCATCCCGTAGTTTGCAAGCGATACGGCTACATTTGCTTCTCCTCCGCCGAATGTGGCGTTGAGCATATTTCCCTGGCCGAAACGTTCGTAACCCGGGGTTGCGAGACGGAGCATTACCTCTCCGAAAGTTACTATCTTGTCCATTGGATATTTATTGCATTTTACGCCGGCAAATGTAGTGTTTTGCAAGGAATGTTGCTATCTTAGCAGAGTCAAATCATTACAAATCACTACAAATCATTACGAATATGGCAAAATACGTTTGCGACCTCTGCGGTTATGAGTATGATCCGCAGGCTGGAGACCCCGACAACGGCATCGCTCCCGGCACTGCCTTCGAAGACCTTCCCGAAGACTGGGTGTGCCCTCTTTGCGGCGTAGGAAAAGACCAGTTCAGCCCCGCTGAGTAGCCTTGCACGGCATAAATCACCACAATTGGTGATTTTCGCGCCTTTTGGTTGTCATACTTTTGCATCGGTTAAAACCGATTTGCGAAATGACGATCAAAAGGTTTTTTTTGAGTGTTTCTCTCATATCATTGTTGATTTGTACCCTTGACGCACAGGCCCAGAGGCTTACGCTCGGTGGTTACGGGGAGGTCGCCCTGAGCCGCAACTTCTACAGCGACAATGTCTACCGCTATTCCAACGCTTCATTGCACAAAGGCGAGTCTCACGGCCGCTTTGATGTTCCCCACGCAGTATTCTATGTAGGATATGATTTCGGGAAGGGCTGGACGATGCAATCCGAGATCGAGTTCGAGCATCTGGGAACTGGCACCGAGGTGGAGAAGGAGTTTGAGGAAGCCGGAGAATGGGAAGCAGAGACCGAGCGGGGCGGAGAGGTTGAACTGGAGCAGTTCTGGCTTCAGAAGAGTTTCATGCCACAGTTGAATGTCCGAATGGGACATATCGTGGTGCCTGTCGGAGGTCTCAACAATGCCCACGAACCGCTCAATTTCTTCACTGTCTACAGGCCGGAAGGCGAAGCGACGGTGCTTCCTTCCACCTGGCACGACACCGGAGTCAGCATCTGGGGCGATATCGGAACCTGGAAATATGAGTTTCTTGTAGTTTCAGGCCTTGATGCTATGATGTTCGGCCGTGACGGTTTCATAAACGGAGGTGCGAACACACCTTTCAAGTTTCAGGTGGCCAACACCCTTGGATTCGCAGGCAGACTTGACAAGTCATTCTTTGAAAACCGTCTGAAGATGGGTGTCAGCGGCTATGTCGGCAACACCCTGAGGAACACTTTCCCCTATGAAGCTTTCACCAATGCCAGCCTCGCTGCAGCAAAAGGCACCCTGCTGGTCGGAACCTATGATTTCAGATACAAGGGCTTCGGCTGGATAGTACGCGGAAATGCCGACTTCGGATATCTCAGTGACGCAGGCGTAATAAGCAGATACAAGAGCAGCAAGGGCGCCGCTTCGGGCGCGCCGTATGATTCCACCCCAGTCGGTGACAAAGCCGCCGCACTTGGCTTCGAGGCCGGTTACGACCTTTTCAGCAGCCTTTTCAACGTACGCGACAAGAATCAGCAGCTGTATCTGTTCGGCCGCTGTGAGTGGTACAACCCTTATATGGCCGTGAGCGGCCAGGGCAGTGCCGAGTTCACTGAAAAACTGAGGGTGGCAGCAGGCATCAACTGGTTCCCGATTCCGGAGATCGCCGTCAAGGCCGAGTATTCCCACAGGTTCCTTGCTACCCAGTACAACAATGAACCATCAATTTCCATAGGCATCGCCTATGCTGGTTTTTTCAGATAATCATTTAAACACCATAACACTATGAAAAAGATACTGAATTATGTTTCTTTCGCAGTGATTGCTGCAGTATCGCTGGCCTCAGTCTCCTGCAACCCCGTAGACAACGGAGGTGAGACTGCAGCCGAAAAAGAACTCAAGGCAGCAGTCGAGGAATATGTTCCTGAAGTTATTTATAAGATTTACGGCAATCTGGCCGACGCCACATCGAAGCTCTACGACCAGCTCGCCGCTTTCAAGGAAAAAGGCCTAGGCTCTGCAAGCCAGGCAGATATCGATGCCATATGCACTACTTTCCTTGATGCGCGCGCACAGTGGGAGGCAAGCGAAGCTTTCCTGTATGGAGCCGCTACTGTCTACGGCATCGATCCCCATATCGATACCTGGCCCCTCAACAAGGACAAGCTTGCCAAGGAACTGAGCAACGCTGCAGTTATCGCAGACCTTGATGCAGAAGGAGCAGGTGCAGTGGATGAGGTGGGCGTAAGCAACCTCGGTTTCCACGGCATTGAATTCATCCTCTTCCGCGACGGAGCCAACCGCAAGCTTGCTGACCTCAAAGGCAAAGAGACAGACGAATCGTTCGCTGCCTACAACGTCAGCGGCAAGGACGAAATCATCTTCGCTGCTGCAGTCGCCGAAGACCTCCGCAACTACTGCTGGCAGCTCCAGGCTTCCTGGGATCCCAAGACTCCTGAGGCAAGGGTCGAGTATGTAGAAGAGGACCTGGAGATGAATACTACGATGGACAACGGCCTTACCTTCGGAGAGAATATGCTGGCGGCGACAAAACCCGGCAGTACTATGGCCACTTGGCAGAGGGCCGTTTCGACCATACTCGTAGCAGGCTGTTCGAATATCTGCAATGAGGTGGCTAACAGCAAGATCGCGTCTGCATATTATGCGACCGACCCCGACTACATCGAGTCACCCTATTCAAAGAAATCATACCTCGATTTCCTGAACAATATCCTAAGCATACAGTATAGCCTTTATGGCAAGGCTGAAGCTACCACTCCTTCCAAGACTTGCATCATGAAAGTGCTCGAAAGCCAGAAGTATTCAGGAATTTCCAAGCTTCAGTCAACCCTTGACGAAGCAGTGGCATCTCTCAAGGCTTGTGTAGCCAGCGGAGTTGCGTTTGTGGACGATCCTGATGCAACCTGTGCTGCAAAGGCTATGGAGGCTCTGAATGCTCTCGATGACGAGCTCAACAAAGCTGCTGAATTTGTTGAAACACTCTAAGGATAATGCCATGAAAAAACTGAGATATATTGCCTTGCTTTCGTCAGCATTGCTGATGGCGGCTTGTAATCCCACTTCGGATGAACCCAAACCTGAAAAGAACGAACCCGACACGAAATATGTCGGTCAGGCGGTAGGCAACTTCTCGGCAGACGAATGGTTTCCGGGCGGACAGCTCGGCACAACCACCAACGTAACTGACGGTTGCTACGAAGACGAAACCCCCGCAGTTGAGATACAGGGCCTTACATATGAATTCAACCTCGGAGAGAAATTTTTCGAACGCAATTATACTGAAAACACCAAGCCTTTCAACGGCCTCGGCCCGGCGTCTGTACGCAAATCCTGCCTCGACTGCCACCCCGGATACGGTCACGGCCAGTGGAAAGACAGATACATAGCAAACGGAAGTGCAGCATATGGAAACGGCTATCTGCTGGTGGTCTATCATCCGACTTATGCCGGCAGCAATGACGGCCCGTATATCGCAGAAGTGACCGGAATGCCCCAGACAATGGCACAGTCGCCGTTCCTTCCTCCCATCGACGAAAGCCAGATCAACATAACCTGGACTGAGATCGGTTCTATGGAGAGCGGTCTGCCTATGCAGTTCGCCGACGGTGAAAAGTACTCTCTCCAGTATCCGACGATGACCATACCGGAAAGCGCATTCAACACCGATCCCAAGCCTGAGAACATCGATTTCCGTCTTGAGACAACTATCGGTGTGATCGGCACAGGACTTATAGATGCCATCCCCACCGACAGCATCGTCGCCCAGTATGAGAAAGAGGCGGCATACTTCCGTTCCGCAGGACTCGATGTGAGCGAGTATCTCAACCCGAACTACTGGGACGAGGCCTCACAGAAGATGGCAGCAGGTGCATATTACACCAATTTCTACACAGACGGCATCCTTGCCGACGGTACTAAGACTTCCAAGGCTGCGAAGGATTACCAGACTCTCAAGCGCTATACCTACGCCCTTACCCGCGGAAGCCTTCAGGACGGTGCCGGAGCCAATGCAATCTGGAACATCACCAACGTTTCACGCCCCGACAGGCCTTATCTCTATACCACCAATGCCTGGGCAAGCGCAATGAGCAAGAACAAGGATGTCATTGCTGAGATCAAGGCTTCAGGAACCAACAGTCCGTACTATGTGGATGTAAACGGAGACGGAAAGGTCACTGACGAAGAAATTTCCGAGGCCGTCTATGAACTTCTTCGTCCGGGTACCAACCAGTTTGACAATAAATATCATAACTTTGAACCCGAGATGACAGCCGACCAGAACTATGCCTTTATGGTTTGGCACAGAGGTCTTGCAATCCCGCGTGCGCGCAACCTGAACAAAGAGAGCGTGCAGAGAGGCAAGAAAGTGTTTATGGAGATAGGCTGTGCATCGTGCCACCGTCCTTCCTGGACTACCAAAGACGACAACTACTGGGCACCGGCGATGTATGAGGGCAAGCCTCTGCCGCGCTATGCCGACCAGAAGATTTATCCTTATTCCGATTTCGTGCAACATAAGCTCTATATGAAGAACGACATCCACGGAAGCTGGTGCCGTACCACTCCTCTCTGGGGCCGTGGACTTTCGGCTCAGGAAACCGGCCGTGGCGACAGGTTGCACGATGCCCGTGCCCGCAATACCGTAGAGGCGATAATGTGGCACGGCTACAGCAAAAAGAGCCATTCCTATTCTTCCGCAGAAAAGTTCTATAAGCTCAGCAAAGAGGACAGGGACGCTGTGGTGGAATTCATCAATTCGATTTAATGAAGACAAAGACACTGAAGTTTTTATCTTTCGGAAGCCTGGCGGTCATCATCATTGCAATGGTGGCTGCCACTTTCGTTGAGAAGTCCAGAGGTTCGGACTTCGCATTCAGCCTGGTTTATTATAATCCGGCATTCATAGCCCTGTGGGGCCTTGCAACCGTCACAGGCCTGCTCCTGCTGTTCAAGAAGAACGTAAAAGCTTTTTTCACGCTGCTGCTGCACATTTCCTTCGCCGTGATGCTCGTCGGCGCCCTGGTCACCCACCTGTTCAGCCAGGAAGGTATGATAAGCCTCGACAAGGGAGTGCCGAATTCCACTGTCGTCACAGAGCGCGGCAAGGACATCGAGCTTCCGTTCAGCCTTACGCTGCGAGAGTTCGAGATTGAACGCTATCCGGGTTCGATGGCTCCTTCGGACTATCGCAGCCTCGTCGACCTCGACAACGGCAGCCAGCTTGAAATATCGATGAACAACATCGGCAAGCATATGGGCTGGAGGATGTATCAGGCCGATTACGAAGATGACTTGCAGACTTCAGTGCTTGCAATGAGCAAGGACGTATGGGGAGTCGGCATCACATATACCGGCTATCTGATGCTGCTCGTCGCCATGCTCGGCTTTTTCTTCCAGAAAGACAGCCAGTGGCGCGCCGCCCTGCGGAAAGTTACTGCAGCAGTTGTGCTGGTCCTTATGCCGGTAATCGCTCAGGCTGCCGGCAGCCAGCGTCCCGTAGCCCCGAAAGAGGTGGCGAAGGAAATCGGTGAACTGTATGTATACTACAACGACCGTATCTGCCCGTTCCAGACCCAGGCCAGGGATTATGCGCTAAAGGCATATGGAAAGGCCAGGGTGGACGGCTACACAGCCGAGCAGGTGATGACCGGCTGGATGTTCTGGTATGATGAGTGGCAGGACAGGCCTCTCAAGGTGAAGGCAAAAGAGATCGGGACTTCAAAAGAAAAAGAGAAATACACCATACGTGACGATGCCGCCTCCGGAGCCGCATTCAAACTGTTCCCTCAGACTGTTTCTGACAATATTAGATGGTTTGGCAGCGAAGACAAACTTCCTGAAATGGAAGAAGGCGAGCAGTCGTTCATCCGTATGAGTCTCGGCCTGCTGCGTGACGAGGCCCGCTCCGGCAACTGGGATGAGGTCAGCCGCATCGTCAGCCAGATCAAGAAATATCAGGAGAAGAATGCAGCCGCAGTGCTTCCTACTTCCGCAAAAGTCAAGGCCGAGAGGGCCTACAATGCCATCTGCCTGCCCAAAGTGCAGTTTATGCTGTCCATCACCATAGGCATCATATTGTTCGTGCTGTCCGGCATCTGGCTTTCAAAAGGCCGGAAGACTCCGGAGAAACTTGCCAAGGCTCTGTCAGTGGTGTCGTGGCTGCTGTTCGCCTATCTGACGGCTGTGCTTGCGCTGAGGTGGTTCGCTTCTGGCCATATGCCGTTCACCGGCAGTTACTGCGTGATGATGCTCATCGCCTGGTTCTCGACTTTGGCGATGTCGCTGCTCTACAAGAAAATGCCGCTGCTGCAGCCGCTGGGCTTCCTGCTGGCAGGCTTTACGATGCTGATGGCCACGATGTCAAGCGCCAATCCTCGCCTTACCCACCTGATGCCGGTGCTCCAGAGTCCGCTGCTTTCGATACACGTGCTCAGCATGATGATTTCCTATACGCTGCTCGGACTTGTGATGCTGAACGGCATACTCGGTCTCATCGTGAAAGGCAATGATGCGAAGGTGAGCCTGATGAACCTCAGCAAGGTGATCGTGACGCCTGCCGTGTTCCTACTGAATTTCGGCACTTTCCTCGGCGCGGTGTGGGCCAACATAAGCTGGGGCTCGTACTGGGCGTGGGATCCGAAGGAGACTTGGGCTCTGATAACGATGCTCGTGTATGCTTTCTCGATCCACGGAACTTCCATAAAGGCGTTCCGCAATCCGACATTCTATCATATCTATACCATCGTTGCGTTCCTGTCAGTGCTGATTACCTATTTCGGCGTCAACCTGATACTGGGAGGCATGCACAGCTATTCATAGGCTTTGCGCTGTCACGAGTCTTTTGTATCTTGCAGGGATTTTTGACAGACCGAGCAGATGATAGATTTCAATATTTCTCAGGACGGCAAGTACAAGGTCATTTCGAGCGAATATCTTCTTCGTGAAGGCCAGTGGATGACCGTGCGCCGTGATTGCGTGGAGCTTCCCGACGGCCGCAGGAATCCTGCGTATTATGTCCTTGAATATCCAGACTGGGTGAATGTCATAGCACGTACCACTGACGGACGTTTCCTTATGGAGAAGCAGTACCGTCACGGGCTTGGCATCACAGAGTATGAACTGTGTGCCGGAGTAATCGAACCAGGAGAAGAACCCCTTGCGGCTGCGAAGCGGGAACTGATGGAAGAAACTGGTTTCGGAGGTGGAGAGTGGACAGAGTTGATGACGCTCTGCGCCAACCCTTCATCCCAGAACAATCTCAGCCATTGCTTTATCGCAACCGGAGTAGAGAAAATGGGAACCCAGCATCTCGATCCGACCGAGGCCATCGAGCCAATCCTTATGACCGTCGACGAGGTACGCGAACTTCTGGTGGGCGGCCACTGCAAGCAGGCATTGATGACTGCTCCTCTCTGGCGTTATTTTGCAGAAAACCATTTATTGTAAGATATGGACAACGAAGTTTTGAAAGCTATAAGGGAGCGTCGCAGCATCAGGCGATATCTTCCCGACCAGATAAAAGAAGAAGAGTTGCGTGCAGTACTTGAGGCCGGCACCTGGGCGCCTACCGGAAAGGGTACCCAGGACCCCGTGATCATCGCAGTGCAGGATCCTGAGATATGCTCAGTCCTGAGAAGACTGAATGCAGAGGCCTGGGGCAAGACTGATATCGATCCCTATTACGGCGCCCCTACCATAATCCTTGTATTCTCCAAGGCAGGCAACCCGAACTGCGTCAAGGACGGCTCCCTGGTCATCGGCAATATACTCCTCGCTGCTCACAGCATTGGTCTCGGCGCCTGCTGGATCAACCGCTGCAAGGAAATGTTCGAGACGGAAGAAGGTAAAAAGCTCGCTCCGCGTCTCGGCATTCCCGAAGGCTATGAAGGAGTGGGAAGCGTTTCGCTCGGCTACATAGAGCACGCCGCTCCGGCTCCCCGTCCCAGAAAAGCGGATTACATCAAGATAGTTTAGATGAAACCGTCCCTCGCCATCTTCGATTTCGACGGAACCCTCGGTGACACCACGGGCATAATCCTGACTACGATGGCTGCCACATTCAAAGCTATGGGCCAGCAGCCGCTCAGTGAAGCGCAGTACAGGAGTGTCATAGGGCTGCCTCTCGAGAAGTGCTTCAGTGCCCTGATACCTCTCGATGAGGAAGGGGAGGCGAAGTATGCGGCGGCTTACCGTAAGATGTTCGACGAACTGGACCGGAAAGGGGCAGTCTTGCTGTACCCTGGCGTACTTGAAACTCTGCAGGAGCTCAAGGCGCAGGGAGTCAGGCTGGCTATCGCCAGCAGCCGCCACCGTCACACCCTCGACAGGTATGTGTTGGAGCTTGGGCTTGCGCCCCTGATCGAAATGACCATAGGCGCCGATGACGTGACGAAGGCAAAGCCCGATCCGGAACCCGTCAACATCATACTTAGGTCGCTGAATGTTCCTGCGGACGAAGCTGTGATGGTCGGAGATGCGCCTTATGACATACTGATGGGACGTGCCGCAGGATGCAGGACGATAGCCGTTACATACGGCAACGGCACGGCAGAAGACCTGAAAGCTGCAGGGGCTGATTTCCTTGCAGGGCAATTTAAAGATATCATTCAGATGCTGAGATGAAAAATAGAGTATCCATTTTGATTCTTGTCCTTTTAGCTTGCGGCACGGTTCGCGGCAACGCTATGAGACCCTACAAAGCACCGGCTGAATATCATATTTATGAAATAGAGTCTCCCCAGGCTGACACGACAGTCGTCGAGCCCGTAGTTGTAGATACCTTGGCCGTCGAAGTCGTGCCGGTCGATACGGTTCAGGCCGAAACCGTTGAAGTATGGACAAGGCCCGACATACGTCCTGAGCCGCTCAGGCCTGGAGATACCATCGGCATCTTCGCAATTTCAAATTATGCCGACAGCACGGCGCTCAAATACGGAATCTCAGTGTTCAAGAACTGGGGCCTCAATGTGAAACTGGCTGACAATCTGTTCAAGAGGGTAGGAAAGAGCAGGTATGACGGGTCGGTGGAGGAACGCATCGACGCAATGCAGGCAATGCTGGACGATCCAGGCATCAAGGCTCTGATCTCTGTGCGTGGAGGCTACGGGGCAGCGCTGGTGACACCTTACCTGGACTATTCCCGCCTTCTGGATAATCCCAAATGGATCGTGGGTTACAGCGACGTCACAGCGCTGCATATCACTCTGAACAATTTGGGACTTGAGACGATACACGGACCTATGGCTACCCGCATAGAAGGAGATACCACCTCTGTGGCATTCCTGCACGAAGCACTGTTCGGGGATGCTCCGGGGCTTACGATTCCCACCAACTTCTATTGCCGGGAGGGTGAGGCCACAGGAAGGCTTGTGGGCGGCAACCTGTCGCTGATATACAGCCTGCAGGGGACTCCTATGAACCTGGATATGAAAGATGCCATCCTTTTCATCGAAGATGTCGACGAGGACAGCTATGCGATAGACCGAATGCTTCAGAACCTGCTCCTTTCGGGCAAACTGGACGAAATAGCAGGAATAATCGTGGGACAGTTCTCCAACTTCGACGATGCAAAGGGAATGGACCTTTCACTTCCCGCACTCATCTACTCGAAGATAGGGAACAGGCAGATACCTGTAATGTATCAGATTGACGCAGGACACGAATGGAACGCCCATAAGAGCGCTCCCAACTATTCGCTGTACCTAGGCCGTCGCATCCACCTGAAGGTGGATCGGAACCGGGCGTCTTTCGAATATATAGACTAGCCTCTAGGCTTTTTCTTCGCCGTCTTTCTTGGCTGCGAAACTGTCGAATTTGGCCTTTGCCTTGTCGGCTGCTTCTTTGGTCTCTTCCTTCATTTCTGCGAACTTCTCGGAAGCCTTGTCCTTGAATTCGGCGGCTTTGACTTTTGCCAGTTCGGCTGCTTCCTTGACTTCTTCCTTCATTTCGGCGATCTTTCCGGGAGCCTTTTCCTTCAGCTCTTCAGCTTTAACCTTTGCCTTGGCGGCAGCTTCTTCGAGTTTTTCCTGGGCTTTGTCGATGCCGTAGCCGATTTTTTCTCCGAGTGAAACCTTACCATCTTTGTTGAGGTCTCTCTTGTCAAATTCTTGTTCGCTCATTGCAGTATGATTTTTTGATTGTTTATTTCTTATGTGAAACTATCGAGCCGTCGAGACCGTCGAGAAGGTCCCAGACGTGCTCTTCGTAGTCGAGGCGCTTTGTGCTCAGTTCAACCGTTGCCTTGTAAGTCTTGCCCTGGCCTTCGTCAAGCAGTTCGAGGTCATAGGAGCGGATGACGACGCCGTCGGCCTTGAGGCTTTCCACTATGCTCCGTATTCTTTCCTTGTCCGTAGAGGTCATAGTGATGGACAGCTGCCGTTTGTTGAGCTTGTCGTCCACGGCGAGGGCCAGTTCCAGCGCCATCAGCACCATTATCGTGGTGATGACGGCCAGTTCATAGTGTCCTACTCCGCAGGCTATGCCGATAGCGGCTGTAACCCAGAGTCCGGCAGCGGTTGTGAGGCCGTGAATCACATTCTTCTGGAAGATGATCAGGCCGGCTCCGATGAATCCGATTCCGGACACTATCTGAGCCGCCAAACGGGCCGGGTCATACCTGGCTATGGGAATCAGATCAGCAACTTTATCAAAACCATAAGCGGAAATGACGGTAATCAGCGTGCTGCCGAGGGCTACGAGGAAGTGGGTGCGGAATCCGGCCTCTTTCGCTCTCTTCTCCCTCTCAAAACCTATGACTCCTCCGAGGATGCCACCCACAATTACACGTATAATCAATTCGTAATTAAGACCCATTGCCGTTAACGTTTCGTGATTACATCAAAAATAAGCAAAAACATTAAATTTGTGGATATATGGAGACACAAATTTCAATGCCCGACCTGCTTCAGTTCTATGCCGGACTTGCAGAAAACAACGAGAAGAAATGGTTCGATGAGCGCAAGCCGCTGTATCTGGCCATCAAGAGCTATTACGAGAACCTTGGTATGGAAATCCTGGCCAATCTGAGGAAGTCCGACCCGGATCTCCCCGCCCTTGGGCCGAGGGATATAAGCTGGCGCATATATCAAGATCAGCGTTTCCACGACCGCCCGCCCTACAAGAGCTGGTGCGGACTGTACTTCGCCAAGGGAGGCAGGAAGTCTTACTATCCTGGCTATTATCTGCATATGGAACCCGGCGAGAACAGCTATTTCCTCTGCGCAGGCATCTGGCGGGAAGAAAAAATGATTCTCAAGAGCGTCAGGGAAGAGATAATGCTGAACGGACCGGAGTTCGACAGAGTAGCGAATCCGGGAAAGGGATGGAAAGTGATGTGGGACGGGGCCCTTGCCCGCCCTGCTCAGGGATGGCCTGCCGACAAGCCGTATTCCAGGTATTTCAGGCTGAAGCAGTTCCTGATAATGAAGAATATCGACACAGATTATCTTCTCCGTCCCAATCTCCCCAAGCGGGTGGCCGACGATTTCAAGGCAGCCGTGCCGTTCGTGCGCTATCTCAACCGCCCCATGGATTACGCAATAGAGGAGTGGATGTAAAAAAGAAACCGCAAAGTCGTCAGACCTTGCGGTTCCTTATATAGGATAAGCGATTTCTAGTGCTTGAAGATCAGGCCTACTGCAAATGTGTTGAAAGAAGGACCGTGGTTGCCCTCAAACACATTCATAGGGCTGTAGCTGGCATAGATTCCGAAACCGTCTACATCAACGGAAAAGTGTACGTCGTAAGTTACGCGGTTGGTGTAGATTCCGGTAGCACGATCGGTATTCCACTTGTTGTCTGAATTGGTGTAAACAAGACGGGTCGATGCGTTCATATTGATCCTGGCTGCTGCACCGAGAGTGAGAGCCAGCTTGTCGTTGACCCTGTGAGTGAAGTTCAGAGGAATTCCGAATCCGAGAACTGTTGCCGTAGAGTACCTGATCTTTGAGAAGATTGAAGGAACGATGGCAGTGGAATGGCCGCCGGAAAGGAAATACTTGCCGCTTGTGGGGTGGTAGATGTCCATAAGGAAGTCTGCACCAAGGGTGAGAGAGCCGGCACTGTAGGGTTTTACGCCTACTTCGATTACATTGACTCCGAAGTCAAAACCACCGGCGACATTGGAATTGTTGGCAGCGCCGACATAACCGAGTCTGACGTTTGAACCAACCTTTGCAGTCACGAAGTCTGACCTCTGGGCAGAAGCTCCGATGACGGTGAGCATAGCGAAAGCTATGACGAATAATACTTTTTTCATATCTGATTAATCATCAAAATTTCTGAGAATGAGGCCGACTGAGAAGAAATTGAAATCGGGGCCGTTGCCGTTTTCGAAAAGCCGCATAGGAGAATAACTTGCGTAGATACCGAAGTTCTCATAAGTGACCGCCATATGGATGTCATAACCGAAACGCTGGGTCTTCACACCTGAAGTGTAGAGGGAATTGTAATCTTCGGTTGCACTCAGATAGCTCACGAAAGTGTCGGAATCGAGGTTGATCTTTGCAGTAGCGCCGACAGTGACTGCAAGCTTACCGCCGATTGTCTGGGTGAAGTTCAGCGGCATTCCGAAATTGATGACTTCCAGGCGGGAACGTTTCACTTCCCGGAAAACGTTGAGGGCGGGGACAATAGCTGTCTTGTGGGATGCAGTCAGGAAATAATATCCGTCAGCAGCGTGAAAAGAATCAAGATTGAAATCCACGCCAAGGCTGATTGCACCGGTCGCATAGGGTCTTACGCCGAACTCAATGAGATTGAATCCGAAGTCTACGCCACCCTGAAGGTTTTCTTCCGATGTATTTACTACTCCTGCATAGCCTATCCTGATGTTTGTCACGGCGTCGAAATAAACAGTTTCATTTTCCTGGGCGAATCCGAGGAAAGAAATCATAGCAAATGCTATGGCGATAACGATCTTTTTCATAATCCTTTTTGTTAAAAAGCGGCGCAAATATAGCAATTATTGCCGTTTGGTCAAAGCCCTGCGGTATCCTGAGGGCGTGTCGCCGAGCATCTTGGTCACGAAACGGGTGAAGTATGACCTGCTCGAGAAATTCATTTCGTCGCTTATCTCTTCGATGGTCTTGTCGGTGTTTTCAAGCAGCTCCCTGATCCTCAGTGCTGTCTGGTGACCGATCCATCCGCTCGCCCCGTAACCGCTTGCATCCAGGCATACGCTACTCAACTTACGGGGCGTGATGCTCAACTTTTCGGCATACCAAGCCACAGTCCTCTCTCTGCTGCAATGTGCCTTCAGAAGTTCCTGGAACCTCATAAATACGAAAGCTGCATCATTGCTGTCCGACAGTTTGCTGGAGACAGCCTTGTCGTCATAGATGTCCCAGATGTCGTACATCAGCACCTGGAAGCAGTGATAGAGGCTTTGCCGCCCGAAATCGCTGATACGCTGCAAGCGTCTCTCAATCCCGCCGATATCTGCCAGCAGCATTTCCCTCTCATCCAGGTCCAGATGGGTCACAGGATGATTCTTTGTCTGCAGGAATCCGCTCGAAGACCATACGTTGCCGTTGTGGGCATTGTGAAGGAACCCTCTGGGCACGGCAAGCGCCCGGCAGCTGAAATCATCTGAAAACACCAGTTCAGTGCAGCCTGAATCTCCCTGCAGTATCACAAGGTCGTCTTTCGAAAAAACGTGCGATGTGCCGTCGCAGATGAAAGATCCCCCGCCAGCAAAACAGATGAAATGGATGTGATGGCTGCCATAGAAAGCAGCGGGAGAGGTATAGTCCCGGGGACAGTCGAATACCTTGGCGTTAGAAGAGGAAATAAATGACATAAAAAAGACAAATAGTGAAACTGAAAATGGGTTATATATGCGTACTTTGCGCCCAAAGTTACAATTATTGAAGTCAAAAATGAAAATCAGGACATTTCTTGCTGCTTTGACCGGCCTGCTTATCGGGGCCGTCGCAGCCAACGCGGCAGAAGCCGACACCACAGCCAATTATCTCGACGAGGCTGTCGTCACCGGTACCAGGACAAGAACCCTTTCCGGCTTCCTGCCCCAGACCGTCAGTGTCGTAAATCATAACGAGCTCACTGCAACCCAGCGTCTCAACGTACTTCCCACCCTCAATGAGCTTGTACCGGGAATATTCGTCAACTCAAGGGCTATGCTGGGCTACGGCGTAAGCACCGGAGCTGCAGGAGGCATCAGTGTACGCGGCCTTTCCGGCGGCACCGGACAGATGATGGTGCTTATCGACGGACATCCGCAGTATCAGGGCATATTCGGCCACCCTATTTCTGATTCTTACCAGACCTTGATGACCGAACGTATTGAGGTGCTCAGAGGCCCGGCTTCAGTGCTCTACGGCAGCAACGCAATGGGCGGCGTCATAAACATAATAACCCGCAAGTCACTTGAGGACGGTGTCCATACCGACCTTAACATCGGTGCGGGCAGTTACGGCACAGTCAAGGGTGTACTCAGCAACCGCGTGCGCAAAGGCCGCTTCAGCAGCGTCGTTTCGGGACAATATGCACGCAGCGACAACCATCGTCCCCGTATGGGCTTCGAACAGTACGGCGGCTATGGCAAGGTCGGATATGAGTTTTCAAACAACTGGAGCGCCTATGCCGACGTTGACATCACACATTTCAATGCTTCATATCCTGGCGCGACAACGTCTCCATTGTTCGATGCAGACCAGTGGATCACACGCGGAGCAGCATCGGCAGCCATAGAGAACCATTATGACAGGACAGACGGTGCGGTTAGTTTCTATTACAATTTCGGTAACCATAAGATCAACGACGGACACGCCGAAGGTGCGGCTCCCCAGACGAACTGGTTCCGTTCGGAGGATGCCGTAGCCGGTGTATCCGCCTGGCAGAGTTTCGGTCTCTTCAAAGGCAATACAACTACCGTGGGCTTTGACTGGCAGAGCGTGCACGGCAAGGCCTGGAACCAGGTGATTGCAACGGGTGAGGATCTCGCTCCGATGGCTGACAAGACTGAGAACATATTTGCGGGTTATGTGGATTTCAGACAGGACCTGACTTCCTGGCTGACTGCCGATGTCGGATTGAGGGCTGACAACCACTCCAGGTCTGGGCTGGAACTCGTGCCTCAGGGCGGCCTGGCGTTCCGTATAGGTAAAGGCGAACTGAAGGCTATGGTAAGCAAAGGTTTCCGCAGACCCACAATCAAGGATATGTATCTCTTCCGTCCGGCCAATCCGGAACTGGAACCTGAGCGCATAATGAACTATGAACTGGCGTGGAAATCTTCGTTCTCAGACGTGTTCTCATACGGTTTGAACCTTTTCTATCTCAAGGGCGACAATATGATCCAGACTCAGATGGTCGATGGCAAACCCCTCAATGTGAATACAGGCCCTGTCGAGAATTATGGAGCTGAGCTCGAGTTGAAATGGCGTATGGGCAACCATTGGAATCTGGTTGGCAACGGAAGCTGGCTGCATATGGAGAACCCTGTCCTCTCAGCTCCGGAAGTCACCGCATACTGTGGACTGCAGTTCCATCAGAACCGTCTTCAGGTTTCCGCAGGAGGAATGGAAGTGGCCGGACTCTACACAGCTGTCGGCGCAGCTCCGCAGAAAGAGAATTTCTTCCAGCTTAGTCTCAATGCAAGCTATCAGCTCACCGACTGGCTCGGAATCTGGGTTCGCGGAGACAACTTGCTCAACCAGAAATACGAAATAATGGCCGGCTATCCTATGCCGGGCATCAATTTCATGGCAGGTTTGTCGCTCTCGCTATAGGACATTCTCTTCAGAAATAACTAACTTCGGCCGGACAAAATCATTGATATGGACATCCGGCCGATTGCTTTTTTCAAATCTCCCGTCGAAGGTAAGTTCGGGGTTCCGCGGCAGAGCGGAGTGGCTCCTGACCTCAGGGGCGAGGTGCGGCTTGTCGCTCCCTATGACAGCCCTGACGCCCTTCGCGGGCTAGAAGGCTTCGATTTCATCTGGCTGATATGGGAATTCTCCCTGAATGGCCCCTCTGCCAACCTTACCGTGCGCCCGCCCCGTCTCGGAGGAAACGAGAGAGTGGGAGTCTTTGCGAGCCGTTCTCCATTCCGTCCCAATCCATTGGGCCTGTCCTGTGTAAAGATTGATACCATAGATGCAGACCAAGGCATAATTCACGTGCTTGGTGCGGACCTTGCAGACGGCACACCAGTGTTCGACATCAAACCCTATGTGGCTTATGCAGACTGCCATCCCGATGCGCGCAGCGGTTTCGTTGACGGCAAAGGATGGAGCACTCTTGAAACTGTAGTGCCCGACGCAGTGGCAGCAAGACTGTCCGACGATGAACTCCAGGCGCTCAGGCAACTCTTATCCTGCGACCCTCGCCCCCAGTATCTGGACGATCCCGAGCGGGAATACGGGCTTACATTCGCCGGCCGTAACGTGCGTTTCAAAGTCTGCGATGGAGTTGCCAAAGTCACGGAAATAGAATAATTCTTAGTAGATTTGTATAAATCAAAGTCTATGGATATGCAAGAGAAACCTGTACCAGGAACCGGAGGAGACATCTACATCCCGGCCAACAAACGCAGCGGCAACGAATCAATAGTATATTTCACTCGCGACCTGAGCGCCAGAGGCTTGCTTAAGGCTTTCGACCGAGTCAGCTCGAACCTTACCGGCAAGATCGGCGTCAAACTCCACACTGGCGAGCCTCACGGCCCGAATATCATCCCCCGCCCCTGGGTGAGGAACCTGATTAACAAAAGGCTCGAGGGCGCCAATATCATCGAGACCAATACTTTTTATGAAGGGGACCGCGACACCACGGAGAAGCATCTGAAGACAGTCCGCATCAACGGCTGGACTTTCTGCCCGGTGGACATAATGGATGCAGAAGGGACTGCCTGGCTGCCTGTGGAAGGCGGCAAGTGGTTCGACCGTATGAGTGTCGGCAAGAATCTGCTGAATTATGATTCGATGTTGGCTCTGACTCATTTCAAGGGTCACGTCTGCGGCGGTTTCGGAGGTTCCAACAAGAACATCGGCATCGGCTGCGCCGACGGCAAGGTCGGAAAATGCATGATCCATTCAACCCCCGGCCAGGATGACCCCTGGGACATTGTCGAGGAAGAGTTCATGGAGAAGATGACAGAATCCACCAAGGCAACTATAGACCATTTCGGCAAGAAGGTCTCATATATCAACGTGATGCGCAATATGTCCGTATCCTGCGACTGTGAAGGCGTTATGGCTGAGCCTGTGGTTACTCCGAATGTCGGCATACTGGCTTCCCTCGATATCGTGGCCATCGATCAGGCCTGTGTCGACATCCTCTATGCGATGAAGAAGCACGAGCGCCACGCTATGCAGGAACGCATAGAAAGCCGCCACGGACTGCGGCAGCTTTCGTATATGAACGAGCTTGGTATGGGTAATACCCGCTACGTTATGATCGACCTTGACAACGGCGGAGAAAGGATGTATCCCAAGGATGCCGTTTACAATCTGAAGCCTTTCGGCTCGAAATAGCAATTAAGAGCGGTCGGGAACAACAGCAAAGAAAACTACGGGCACGTCTCCGTCGTTGACGAATCCGTGGGTTTCCCCCTCTTCGCAATAGTGTGCCTGTCCGGCGCATACGTCTTCCCTTTTGCCGTCAGTCACGAAATGGCCCTTGCCCTGGAGGACGAGGATTTCCTCGCTGTTGCCCTGATGGGGGTGAAGCCCGATGGTTGACCCTACCGGAATGGTGATGCGCATCAGTTTCACTTTGCCGTCGGCAACAGCGGTCTGGATCATAACTTCGCCTTCTCCGCCCTTGAAGTGGGGGTTGGCGACAGTTTCTATTTCATTGAAATCTATAACCATATCTATGTAGTATTATTCAGGGTTTTTAGAATCAAGCCATATTGTCACAGGTCCGTCGTTGAGCAGACTGACTTTCATATCCGCACCGAAGATGCCTTGGCCCACGGGCTTCCCAAGGGCAAGCGACAGGGCTTCGCAGAACTTTTCGTACATAGGCTCCGAAATAGCACCAGGTGCGGCGTGGATGTAAGAAGGCCGGTTCCCCTTCTTGCAGCTTGCCATAAGGGTGAACTGGCTGACAGAAAGGATTTCTCCTCCGACTTCCAGGACCGAGCGGTTCATAACGCCTTCTTCGTCATCGAAGATGCGCAGGTTCACTATCTTGCGGACAAGCCAGTCTATGTCGCCGTCACCATCGTCAGCTCTAACGCCGACCAGGACGAGCAGACCTTGTCCGATCTGCGAAACGGTGCTGCCGTCTACTTTGACGTCTGCGTGCGAAACTCTTTGAATCAGCGCTCTCATCGTGCCTTGTCTGTTACGGGGTGCAAAGATATCCAAATTCACTGAACTTTTGGTACATTTGCATATATGGGAAGCATTTTCAAGAGAAAGAAAAAATACAAACTTGGCATTGCGTTCAGCGGAGGCGGAGCGAAAGGCGCGGCCCACTGTGGTGCGCTGCAAGCACTGTACGAATTTGGGCTGAAAGCCGATGTAGTAGCAGGCACAAGCGCCGGCAGCATTGCGGCAACTATGTATGCGGCCGGATTGAGCCCTGTCGAAATAACAAACAACTTCAGTTCACTGGATTTCCGGGACCTTCTTGGCACACAGCTGCCGAAAGGCGGTATGTTCGACACAAAGCCTCTGGTGAAGCACCTGCAGAAGATTCTGCCATACGAGCGGCTTGAGGACCTGCCGGTCAAGACTCTTGTCATCGCAACAAGTATCGAGAGAGGAGTCGTCCGCTTCTTCGAAGAAGGTGAAATAGCCCAGCGTGTCGCAGCATCCTGCGCCATTCCGCTCATATATCAGCCTGTAAAGATTGAAGGCGAACATTATTCAGATGGCGGAGTACTTATGAACCTGCCTGTTTCTGCCCTTCGCGACAAGTGCGAGAAAGTCATTGCTCTCAATCTTCATCAGGCCGGTAAGATATGCTATCGCGACAGTATGTACAGCATCGCCATCCGCTCGTTCTCGCTTATGTTCCTGTCGAATACGATGGAAGATGCGGCACGGGCTGATCTTGTCATCGATATGGATACTTCTTCCTACAGCGCATATGACCTGAGCAACATAGAGTCGTTGTTCTATATCGGCTACAATACGGCAGTGGAAGTGCTTGAGGCTCACGGATACAAGCGTGTAATGCCCAAACAAGCGCTGGAGCATCTGCACAAGAAAGCACCAGGTGCTCTGGATGAACTCAAACTGAAGGCCCAGGCAATGCTGGCCAAGTCGGAGGAACTCAGGAATTCGGCCAAAAGGCTTATCTCCGGCGAAAAAGACAAGAAATCACTGGAAGCCTGACGGGTTAGGGCAGGTACATCTCTCCGGTATAGGAAATTCTCTCCCTGTTGCGTGATGAGACGGACAGGAATGCGCTTCCGCTTGCGGATACGTTGAGGGTGTAGAAGAACACGTCTTCATCGTTGGCTACGTTAATGACGATGTCGTGGCCTCCGCCAGAGTTCACGATGTCGTGGTATTCATTGATCTTGGCGGTGAAGTCAAGCCCTTTGCCTCCGCCGTAGGGGAGGTTGTAGGCACGTCCTATGAAGGGGAGGTACGAAACAAGCGTGTCTCCTGACACTTTGATGGAATAGTTGCTGACAGCTCTTGTGGGTCCCACTGAGGGAATCATCAACTGGATGAGGATGGTGTAGTCCTTATTCGCCAGATTTTCCTGGACGGCTTGCTCCAGGGCGGCTTTGTCGGCAGTAGTCATTGCAGCTCCACAAGCCGACACCGTCACTACGGCGACGGCAGCTGCAAGCAGGAAGAGGAATAACTTTTTCATTGTTGAGTGTTTTAGGCAATACCAATTTACTGATTTTTAAGAAAAAAAGCAATAATTGCGTAAATTAGCAGCTATAAAACCAATTAAAATGAAACGCATACTGACGACCCTGGTTGCGCTGTTCGCCGTGCTGTCGGCCTCAGCCCAGACTTATCAGTCACAACGTCCCGCCGAGCGAGACCGCCTCTTCCGTTCCACTGCAGTCGAGGCCAAGATTGCGGAAGTAACCGCAAAGCTTACCAATCCCAAACTTGCCTGGATGTTTGCCAACTGCTTCCCCAACACTCTCGACACTACTGTCCATTTCGGAAAGGACAAGGATGGCAAGCCCCGCACGTTCGTGTATACGGGTGATATCCACGCAATGTGGCTCCGCGATTCGGGCGCCCAGGTATGGCCGTATGTTCAGCTCGCCAATGAGGACCCGGAACTTCGCGAAATGCTAGCCGGAGTCATCAACTGCCAGTTCGGCCTGATATGCATCGACCCGTATGCCAATGCGTTCAACGACGGCCCAACGGGTACCGGATGGCAGAGTGACCGCACCGATATGGACCCCAATCTTCACGAACGCAAGTGGGAGATTGACTCTGACTGCTATCCGATACGTCTAGCATACCACTACTGGAAAGTCACAGGAGATACGTCAGTATTCGGTGATACCTGGCTCACCGCCATACGCCGCATCCTCACCACATTCCGTGAGCAGCAGCGCAAGGACGGCCGCGGCCCTTACCATTTCCAGCGCGAGACTGCAGTCCAGACCGACACCAAGTCAAACAGCGGCTGGGGCAACCCCGTAAAGCCCGTAGGCCTCATCGCTTCTGCTTTCAGGCCTTCTGACGACGCTACTATGTTCGAATATCTCATTCCCTCAAACTTCTTCGCAGTGACATCACTCCGCAAGGCCGCCGAAATACTTACCGTTGTGAATGGAGAGACCGCCCTTGCTGCGGAGTGCCGTGCACTTGCGTCAGAGGTTGAGACTGCGCTTCGCAAGTATGCCGTCCACAAGCATCCCAAGTATGGCAAGATCTACGCATTCGAGGTTGACGGCTACGGCAATCAGCTGCTGATGGACGACGCCAACGTGCCGAGCCTTCTTGCTATGGCCTATCTTGGCGACGTCAGCGTGAAGGACAAGATCTATCAGAATACCCGCCGCTTCGTATGGAGCCTCGACAATCCTTATTTCTTCAAGGGAACTGCCGCAGAAGGCATCGGCGGACCTCACATCGGCTATGATATGGTCTGGCCTATGAGCATAATGATGAAGGCGTTCACTTCCCGCGATGATGCCGAGATCAAATGGTGCATCGAGACTCTTCTCAAGACCGATGCCGGCAAGGGTTTCATCCACGAGTCTTTCCATAAGGACAATCCTGCTAAATACACCCGCGACTGGTTCGCCTGGCAGAATACTCTCTTTGGAGAACTCATCATCAAGCTTATAGACGACGGTAAGATAGACCTGCTGAATTCAATAACCGTACAGTAATGAGAAGACTGACAGTCCTCCTGGGTCTATGCCTGCTATGTTTCCAGCTTGCAGGGCAAACCGTGCTTGACTCGCGGAAAGGTCACGACGGGCAGTACGACTGGAAGATGTGCCGTGCCGGAGATGTACGGTCCACGGCAAAACAAGTCTCTACCCAGGGATTCGATGACGACTCCTGGCAGCAGGCAGTAGTGCCCGGCACTGTCCTTACATCGCTTGTGGCAAACGGAGTCTATCCCGACCCATACTACGGAACAGTCAACAAACTGTCCGAAGGTCTCATTCCGGATCTTGCCGATGCCGGCAGGGAATTCTATACCTACTGGTTCCGCACTGAATTCGACGGTGCCGATGCAGGTGCCGGGAAGCGTGTCTTCCTGCAACCGCTTGGCATCAATTACAGGGCTGAGTTCTGGCTGAACGGAACTATGGTCGGGGCGATGACGGGTATGTTCAACGATGCGCTGTTGGATGTGACTGATTTCATCGTCCGAGACGGACGAAACGCACTGGCCGTATTGGTATATCCTGTGGACGAACCGGGCCGCTGGATGCAGAA
This sequence comes from Bacteroidales bacterium, assembly GCA_017429475.1. Classification (GTDB taxonomy): domain Bacteria; phylum Bacteroidota; class Bacteroidia; order Bacteroidales; family UBA932; genus Equibacterium. The sequence goes on along the minus strand of JAFROX010000001.1, from coordinate 194,692 downwards.
ATCCTGGGGTGCTCCCGGGGAGAACCATAACGGTGGTGACGGCAAGATCGGCTGGAACACTACCCAGCTTATGACCGCTGGCTGGGATTTTACCTTCGACGACGGGATCCGCGACCGCAACACCGGCATCTGGAAGTCTGTACGCCTTTTCTCCGTGGGTGACGTAAGTCTCAGCAGTCCTTTCGTTGTCTCTACGCTTGCCCATCCTGATTATGACAGTTCCACGGAGACTGTTTCGGTTGAGATTGTCAATAATGTCAACGACCGTGGTTACAACGTCGATTGCCTCGTGAAGGGAGAAATCGAGGGCACGGGAATAAGTTTCGAAAAGACTGTGTCCCTTGTGAGGGGTGAACGCCGCACTGTCACTTTCACGGCCGATGAGTACCCTCAGTTGCAAATAAGGTCGCCGAAGTTGTGGTGGCCGAAAAACAAGGGAGAGCAGAATCTCTACAAACTGAAATTGCAGGTGATAGTCAACGGTGAGCTGAGCGATGCCGTCGAAACACGTTTTGGCATAAGGGAAGTCACGGTGACTACAGATACTCCCGACAAGTCAAAGGTTTTCATAGTCAACGGCAAACCCTTGTTCATTCGTGGCAGCAACTGGATTCCCGAGGCTATGCAGCGCACCGACGATGCCCGAATGCGTACGGAACTGGCCTACACGGCCCAGTCCGGCATCAATATGCTTCGCCTGTGGGGCGGCGGAATTGCTGAAAGCGACCTCTTCTATACCCTTTGTGACGAATATGGCATCCTTGTATGGCAGGAGTTCTGGATGACTGGCGATACCCGTCATCCTCGTGACGAAGCTGTTTATTTCAACAATATGGAGTCGACTGTCAAGAGGATCCGCAACCATCCGTCACTGGCTTTCTATGTCTCTTCAAACGAGAGCACTGAAATGTCAGGAGCAGAGCAGCTGCTGGCAAGGCTTGACGGCACCCGGCCCTACCAGATGCAGTCTGAATGTGACGGTATCCACGACGGCAGCCCTTACAAGCAGGTCAACCCGATGTGCCACTACACCAACACCGCTTCGGAGAGAGGAAGCCGCATCGACGGATTCAATCCGGAGTACGGGGCCCCGACCCTGCCGGTAATAGAAAGCCTGCGCAGGATGATGCCTGCCGACAAGCTATGGCCCATAGACAAAGCAACCTGGGATTACTTGGACGGCAACGGTTTCCACCTTATGTCGAGCCTGTATGCCGACATGGTCAATGAGTACGGCGAGTCGCAGGACATCGAATCTTTCGCATTCAAGGGACAGTTGCTCGGAGCGATGAATTCCAAGAGTATCTGGGAGACTTGGAACTACAACCGTCTGGACGACGGAGACCGTTTCTGCTCAGGCCTGCTTTTCTGGTACCACAACAGCCCTAACGTGCAGGTGTGCGCCCGTATGTGGGACTGGTATCTTGAGCCTACGGCTTCGCTTTACCATACGATGCACGCCCTCGAGCCTCTGCACGTGCAGTTCGATTATCTGAAGAACACCGTAAGCGTGGTGAACGACGGAAGCGAGACATTTACGGGATTGAAGGTTACGGCCAGACTCTATGACCTTGACAGCCGCCTGGTGCGCAGCTGGAGCACGAGAGTTGACGTCGCTGCAGACCGTGCAGTCAATGATGTGCTCAGGCTCGAATTCCCGGCCGGCTTGACGGACGTTCACTTCATAAGCCTTGAACTGTCAGATGCGAAAGGCAATGTCCTCTCTGAGAACTTTTACTGGCGTTCTGACGATGAGTTCGAAGGCCGCGACAGCCTGTCAGGACCGTGCTCGTCGGGCTTCGGTTCGCTGGAGAAGATGAAGAAGGCCTCGCTGTCAGTCAAGACTTACAAGAAGGCAGACGGCACCATCGAAGTGGTTTTGAAGAACACTTCTGGAAGAATCGCTTTCTTCAACCGCCTGCAGCTTCGCGACAGTGAAGGTGAGCCGATGAGCGGAACGATATATTCCGACAATTTCTTCACCATACTTCCTCACAAGACTATGATCGTGACTCTGACTCCGGACAGGGAAGGAGCCGCCAGTTTGCTGGTTGAAGGATGGAACACTGCCAGGTCGGAGCTGAGGCTGCGATAAGCGTCAGAAAATCCACCTGGCACCTAAGATTACGAGCCTGCGGTTGTTAAGCGCAGTTTCCTGCCAGCATTCGCTTTCGTCTTCTGACAGGTATTCAGTGGTCAGTTCGGTGTCGAGAAGGTCCCTTCCGTTCAGGAACAGGGTGAAATGCTTGAAACTTTTGCTGATACTTGCATTGAGTGTGCAATACTGACTGAACATCGTGAAGAACGTTGCCACCTTGCTTTGAAAAGTCAGGTCTGCACCTATGTTCCAGCCTTTGCCCAGATCGACGGCGGCATTGGTCTTGAAATTCCAGTCGAAGGAGCGCTTCTCCTCTCCGGTGGCCCGCACACGGCGCAGGTTCTGCCTGTAGTCTGCAGACATTCCGGCGGAAAACCGGCTGTCTGTCCACGTCATCCTTGCCGAAGCGGTGCCGATCCAGCTGTCCGCGGCATTTACCCACGTGAAGACTTTGTATTTCCTGCCTTCGATGGTCTCATTCACATATGTGCGGTCTATCTCATCGTTTTTCTTTCCGATCGAGGCGGATACGGAAGCTCCGAACCTCCTCTGGGTGAATGCATAATTCGTCCTGAACGAGACGGTACTTGTTGGAAGCAGGTTTATGTTTCCCCGAATCAGCTGGTTGACGTATTCTCCGGGGCGGTCGTACCAGCAAATCTGCAGATATGAAGGGTATTGGACTGAGATGGTGTTTCCGAAAGAGATTCTATGGTTGTTCGAAATCAGCCATTCGACATTGGAACTGCCCACCGGGCGGGGCTGCTGCAAGCCTATCTCCTGTGTGTGGGTGTCATCGTTCAATCTCTTCGAATATAGCTGGAGAGCATAGTCGAAGGCGATATGCAGTTTCTCCCGTCGCAAGTCGCCAGCCACAAAAGGTTCTCCTCGTACTTCAAGAAAGTTGAAATTTTCGCGCAGACGCACGCTGTCACGCCATTGGTCGGATTCTCCGGTATTTGTGGCTCCACTGTTCCTGTTGAGGTTGTTTCCCAGCAGTACGCGGAATCCTGGATTGAAAACGAACTTTGTCTCACCGGTAAGAAGTGAGTCCCGCAGATGTATCGACAACGAAAAGGACGGATCGGTAGATGCCGAGTTGATCCGATAGATATGGGCGCTATAGTCCATATCATCGGAATCATTGCTTGTGGCGGACTGAATGTCCCAATCGCTGGTACGATCCAGTATGGAAACGGTCCCTGTCAGCTCGGAGAAGAGCACCTTGCGGGGACTGCCGAGTTGAAGTTGGCTCCTTGCACCTGCTACGACCACGTGCTCGGTCAGTTTCTGGTCCTCGATGTTGACCTTGAACATAGACAAATCGATATCATCGATCTCCAGATCCAGGTCACCGCCGATGTCCACGTTCTGGTTTTTGCTGGGGTTGCTCCTGTACCGGTATTGAACCCAGGCAGAATATCTCTGAGCAGTCGTCGGCGTAAAGCCGGCTTCCGACCGCCACCTTATGTTCAGGGGTTTCTGCTCGGAGAATTTGACGACTGCCTTGAAGCTGGGCTTTTCGGTTTTCATACCGGTTATGCTTATCCTGTCGACTTCTGTCTCCTTGGTTTCGAACACGCAGTTGAGGCTGGTGTTCCATTGGAATTTCGGGGCAGTGTGTCCTAAGGAAAAAGCGCCTGAGACATAGTAGTGCCCCAACCCGTCTTCTTCGGGGTCGACCTTGGCCATGCCGCCTGCACCCAGACTCAACTCAGCAGAACCTTTCCATTGCGCTGATAGATTGATGGAACAAATCAGCAGCGCAAGGCTGACGGTCAGGATGCGTAGCGCAGGTTTCATCAATCGGCAATGGTGGCCAGAATCTTCTCGAGTTCGTCGATGTCCTCTTGTGTAGTAGACCATCCGGTGACGAAACGGCACATCGTGTGCTCAGCGTCGACGGCACCCCACTTTTCAAATTTGACGTGTTCGCTCAGGCGGGGGATCAAGCTGTTCCGGATGATTATGAACTGCTGGTTGGTGCGTGAGTTCACCGCAAGCAGCCCTTTGTCGTATTTGACGAAAAGTTCGGGAATCTGCTTGGCCAGGATATCTGCCTGACGGCCTATTTCCTCGTAAAGGCCGTCGGTGAAGAGAGTGTCGAACTGCAGACCTGTGATGCGGCCTTTGGCCAGGAGCGCTCCGTGCTGCTTGATGAAGGTGAAGAAGTGCTCCGGTGCGCCGTGGTGTGGGAATACTATGGCTTCTCCGAAGAGGGCTCCTACCTTAGTGCCTCCAATATAGAAGGCTTCGCAGTGCTCGGCCAGGTATTCCAGCGTCACGTCATTGCCTTCGGCTCCGAGTGCATAGCCAAGCCTGGCTCCGTCGATGTAGAGCCTGCCGTTGTATTTTTTTGTGACATTATGGATGGCTGTGAGTTCCTGGGCGCTGTACATCGTGCCAAGTTCGGTGGGGAAGGAGAGGTAAACCAGTTCAGGCTCCACTATATGGTCGCGGCTCTCGTCGGCCCTGTATGCGCGGAATACCTCCTCCAGTTCGTGGGGTCTGATCTTTCCGTCGTCGTGATTCGGCAGTGCGATGACTTTATGTCCCGTGAACTCAATTGCGCCTGCTTCGTGCACGTTGATGTGGCCGCTCGGCGCGGATACGGCTCCTTGCCAGGGCTTGAGCAGTGCGTCGATGACGGTGGCGTTCGTCTGGGTTCCTCCGATCAGGAAGAAAATGTCCGCATCGGGATCTCCGCAGGCTTCGCGGATGCGCTGCTTGGCGCTTTCAGTGTATTTGTCAATGCCGTATGTGCCGGTATATTCGAAATTTGTCTCCTCGAGACGTTTCATTATGGCCGGATGGGCCCCGCAGTTATAATCGCAATTGAGATATAGCATAATAGGTAAAATATGTAATGCTAATATAGCAATATTATTTGGGAATATAAGAGAATGGCCTATTTCACGGCAATTACTTTAATGAATCTTCCGTCGTTGCGGGTGACGGATATGGAGGTGAATCCGGCAGCCTTGAGATCTGTTTCGATTTCCTCGACAGTGTATGTGTGCATATTCCCAATCACATCTTCCCAGGAATTGTACCAGGGGTCTGTCCCGTCAGATTCATTGACTATCATAAACCGTCCGCCGTTTTTGAGAACTCTGCGGACCTGCCGGTAGCAGTCTGTAATGTCCGGCCAGAAATAGATCGTTTCGAAGGCGGTCACAAGGTCGAAGCTTTCATCGTCGAAAGGCAGGGCTGCTGCATTGCCCTCGACTACCTCGCAGCGTTTGTTCCGTATGGCCTGTGAGTTGAGCATTGCAGATTTTGCTACCGATACTGAAGAATAGTCGACGCCGCAAACCCTCTCGCAGCGCTCAAGCAGGCGGGCGATGTTGGCCCCGCCGCCGCAGCCGATGTCAAGGGCTGAGGACACTTTGTCGAAATCAAAGTCTTTAAACGCCCAGTCGGACAGGATTGCGTGGCGTCCGCGGTTCATACGGTTGACCATATAGATGCCGAACAGCCCCTTTGGCTTGCGGGTGTTTCCCCAAAATTTGGTCTTCAGGCTCATACCCTTCTGTTTTGTTTGCAAAAATAAAGTAACTTTACCTTATCAGCATTGAAAAATGAAGAGATTCTTCGCCATCCTGTCGCTTCTGTTCCTGGGCTTGTCCGTTATGGCCCAGGATGTGACACTCAAGGTCAGCGGTATGCTGTTGACCCGTTATCGTTACACTGCCAATTCCATCAATGACCGGAGGCTCGCTTCAGATCATCACAATTTCCTTATGTTCGACCTGCAGATGAGTCTTCGCTTCTAAAAAAAACTCCCTTCCCGGAATCCGGGTAAGGGAGTTGCACGTCGGTTTGAGGTTTTAGTTGTAAAGCGTGCGTTTTATAGACTGCTTCGGCGTGTGGACGAACCCTCCTTCGAGAATCTCGAACTTGGATATCTGACTGTATGCCGGAAGAGCCTTGTTTATTGTTTCCAGATTGCGTTTCATCACCGTATCGATGGTCTGGCCTTCGGGAAGCCCCTTGACCGCATCCTGGTTGAGTGAAACGATGGCTGCGAGTATGTGGTTGCGTCCTACCACCACAGATTCGTTGATGCAGGGCAGGTTGTTCACAAGGTGCTCTATCTCCTCGGGATAGATGTTCTGTCCGTTTGAAGACAGTATCATGCACTTGCTGCGTCCCTTGATGAATATGTTGCCGTCCTTGTCCATCACTCCCAGGTCTCCGGTGCGGAGCCATCCGTCTTTGGTGAATGCGGCTGCATTCGCTTCCGGATTCTTGTAGTAACCTGCCATCACGTTCGTTCCGCGGACCTGAATCTCTCCGGGAACTTTGTCGGGAACGTAAGAATCGATGCGTACTTCACCGTATTTGGCCATTGCGCGTCCGCAAGAACCCAAAGCCGCCATATTGTAGGGGATATATGCCACCAGCGGTGCGCACTCCGTCATTCCGTAGCCTACGGCGTAGGGAAGACCGATCTTGCGCATAGTCTCTTCGACCTGACGGTTGAGCGGTGCTCCGCCGATGGGTATTTCGCGCACCCTGCCTCCGAGGGCTGCGAGGACTTTGCGGCCTACCATCTTGTAGAACAGCTTGTTTATTACAGGAATCTTCGTGATGACCTTCACCGCCGGCTTTTCGAGGGTAGGGATGACCTTGCCCTTTATGATTTTCTCCATTACGAGGGGCACGGTGATGAGGATATAGGGCTTGACCTGTGAGAAGACGGCCATCAGCATGCTTGGGCTTGGAGTGCGGCTCACGAAATAGATGTGGCTGCCGCCGCAGAGGGTGTAGAGATACTCGAAAGTCATACCATACATATGGGCGAGCGGCAGCATCGAGATGGAGTTGTCGTCATAGGTGACCTTGATGGTTTCTATGGCGAACTGGATGTTGGTGCTCAGGTTCCTGCCCGTAAGCATTATTCCCTTGGGCGATCCTGTGGTTCCCGATGTGTAGTTGATGACTTCTATGCTGTCGAGGAAATCCTTGCCGAAATGAACGTCTTCCTTGCGGAGCCCTTCGGGGTATTTCTGCCCGAACATAGTGCCGGCGCCGTTTATTGCCTTGCGGATGTCTTCCTTGCGCGCCCACAGGCAAGTGAAATCGTCAATGTTGACGATGGCCTTGAGCTGACTGGCCCTTGTGAGATCCAGTTTGGTGAATGTACGGACATCGGTGAAGAGCAGCGAGCTGTCGGAGTGGTTGCACAGATCCAATATGGCATCCGGCGTAAAGTCATAGAGGATGGGAACCGCCACGGCGTCATAAACGGCAGTGGACAGAAAAGCCATACCCCAGTGTGCGGAATTCTTGCCGCATATAGCAATCTTGTCGCCTTTTTCGAGACCCGCGGCCTCGAATGCGAGATTCATAGTCACGATTTGCGAAGCAACATCAGCATAAGTGTAGTCGCGTCCTTCGAAATCGCTCATAGCCTGACGCTCCCATTTGTCGAGCGTCACTTTCTGAAAACGGTTCAGATAATGCAGTATTTCAACCATAGTGCCAATGTATTTTTACGGTGCAAAGTTACCACCCGCTTACCATAGGCAATGGTGTTGTGAAATAAATTGCATCTGTTGGTGTATTTTTTTGTTTTGGCGGGAAAATATGGCTAAATTTGGGATGAAAATCGAATGAATAATTTTTTATACCACACAAAATGGATGGTTATGTAAAGGCCCGCAAAGGCTATATGCAGCATTTTATGTTCGGACTTTTCCTGGTCGGTTTCTTCGTGGCCTTCCTGTTCATCTACAAGCCTTTCGGGGTGGCTGAGATGTTCGACGGCTGCGGAGGATTGCGCTATGCGTTCCACTTTCTGATGCTTGCCTGCATCCTTTTCCTGTCATTCACGATGACGCATACCTTGTTCTATGCATTCAGCGTAGGAAAGCGGATGCTCTGGTGGCAGTATGCCCTGGTATGCATCGCAGAAATTTTCATCGCGGCGCTGTTCGCAGCTCTCTACACCTGGCTGTTTCACCGCGACACTATGGATTATATAGAGGCAGTGCCGTATTGTCTGAAACTGTTCTCCCTTACGCTGGTTTTTCCCTTTACCTTCAACATCCTCTGGCTCATAAACGAGGATAACAAGGATCACATCGAGCAACTGAAATCCGCTCCGGCCGGTGATTCTGTTCCCATCAAGTTCACTGACGAGCACGGCAGGCTCAAACTCATCATAGACTCCGCCGAGATACTCTATCTCAATGCAAGGACAAACTATGTAGACATCTATTATCTCGAGGCGGGACGCGTCAAACAGTTCGCGCTCCGCAATTCGATGAAGAGCATTGAGGAGACAGTGGCCGGGCACGGCATCGTCCGGTGCCACCGCTCGTTCTTCGTCAATCCTTCCCACGTAAAGGTGCTCCGCAAGGACAAATACGGATTCGTGGTCGCCGAGTTCAACATTCCCGACATCAATCCTGTCCCTATCAGCAAGAATTACTATGAAGCCATCGCCGAGCTTATGTGATTGGATGTTGTCGGAATTTGATGTATTTTTATACTGATTTACCTAAACTTGTTATTATGATGAAGCAACTTATAAAATACCTTGCACTGCCGGCTCTGCTGGCAGTTGTCATAGCCTGTACGGAAAAGAAACCCGCCAACGGAGTGAGGACCGACGCCCTGGACAACTCTGCGTGGGAGGCGTCATCGTGGATTTCAGCGGCGGATGCGCCCATTTTTACCGGCAGGGTTGCCGACGGATCCCGCGCTGCCGACGGCGCCAGCTGGTTTGTGTCGTTTGTAACAAATGAGGCTAAAGTCGTGTCTGCAAAATGGATGACCACTGGCCTTGGCGTGTATTCCATCTACGTCAATGGAGTGCAGATCGGCGATGAATTCCTGAAACCCGGATTCACCCATTATGCGAAGACAAAAGTCTCCTTTACATATGATGTGACAGGTGCTATGCTGCGCAAGCCCGGTTCAGTCAATATCTTTTCAGCGCAGGTCACCCCCGGATGGTGGGCCGACAAGATCGTGACTCCCAGCGGCAACGACCGTATGATCGGCACCAAGTGCGCTTTCCGCGGTGTTCTCGAACTTACCTATGCGGATGGCAGCAAGGTGCTCTACGGCACCGACACTGAGAACTGGCTTGCTGGAATCGCCGGTCCCGTGAAGCACGCTGCGATCTTCGATGGTGAAGAGTACGACGCCCGGGTGCTTCCCGGCTATGAAACCGCTGACCAGCTCTCCACTCCGGAGGTCAACAACGAATTTCTGGGTATGATATACCCGTCTGACGGTGCTGAAATATACCTGCGCAAAGACCTTACCCTGTCTCCCGTGCGCACTTATGTCTGGAAGACTGTGGATGGGGCAAGTGACGAGGAGTATGGCAAAGTGGTGATCGACCGCGAATACAAGGCAGGTGAACAGGTGGTCCTTCACGCTGGAGAAAACCTGGTGGTCGATTTCGGCCAGAACTGTGCGGGCGTTCCCGCCTTCCTCTTCAATGCTGCCGAGGGTACCAGGCTGACCTGCCTCCCCGGAGAGTTGCTCAATGACGGTAATGGAGCAAAGAGTCGTGGAATGGATGGTCCCGAGGGCAGTGTCCACCGCCTTAACCTCCGTATTCCGGAGACAGGAATGATATTGGAATATACTTTTGCACAGTCTGACAAACCGGTTGAATACTATCCTCAGTGCACTTTCTTCGGCTACAGGCTGATTACCGTGACTGCCGATGCTGATGTAACCTTCGACAGCATCACGACAATCCCCGTCACATCTATCGCCGGAGACCTCGAGACAGGTACGATCACTACGGGCAACGAGCTGGTCAACAAGATTATCTCCAATTCGAGGTGGGGACAGCTCTCTAATTATCTTTCAGTTCCCACAGACTGTCCTCAGCGCAACGAGCGTCTCGGCTGGACGGCCGACACCCAGGTATTTACCGAGGCCGGCGCCTTTTTCGCCAACACCGACGCGTTCTTCCATAAATGGCTTCGTGACTTGCGCGACAGCCAGAGCCCTCTGGGCGGATATCCCGGCGTCGCTCCATTGGCGCAATATGGAGGGGAAATGATGCGCGTGGGCTGGGCCGATGCCGGAATCATCGTTCCCTGGACCATATGGAGACAGTTCGATGACAAGTCGATTGTTGATGAAAGCTGGGCTTCAATGGAAAAATTCATGACTCACGTGGCCGAGACAAAATATGATCACAATGCCCTCGCATCTGAGAACGGCAACTATCAATGGGCCGATTGGCTGAGCTATGAACCGCTGGAAAGCTGCGAAGGCCTGGCCTTTGGCCGTGACGTGTTCGGCAGGAGAGCCCCGCTTCCCGAAGCGATAGATTACTGGAACTACCTCTGTGCTTCATACTGGGCCATCGATGCCGGAATGATGCGCGATATGGCGGCGGCCACAGGCCGTGATGCAGCGAAGTATGCTGCAATGGAGCAGGAAGCCAAGGCTTATATCCTCGAGAATTTCCTGAACGCTGACGGAACATTCAAGACGGAGATTCTGAACACGATGCAGACCCCTGCGCTCTTCGCCTTGAAGAACAAACTTTTCGACGGTGAAGCCAAAGAGGCTGTCAAGAACCGTCTGCGTCAGAACTTCGCAGATCACGGCAACTGCCTTCAGACAGGCTTTCTCGGCACATCCATCCTGATGGACGTGCTTACTGAAAACGGAATGGTCGACATAGCATACGAACTGCTCCTGCAGCGAAAGAATCCAAGCTGGATTTACTCCATCGACAACGGAGCCACCACTATTTGGGAGCGCTGGAACAGCTATACCCTTGACAAGGGAATGGGACCCAGGGGCATGAACAGTTTCAACCACTACGCGTATGGAGCTGTGTGTGCGTGGATATGGAAGACAGCTGCAGGCATTGCGACAGACACTTCTGAGCCCGGCTTCAGGCACATCATTATGAAACCGGTGCCGGACAAGAGGCTCGGTTCTCTCAACGCTGAGTACAAGTCGGCTGCAGGTGTAATCAAGAGTTCCTGGAAGTATGAAGGTGACCAGTGGGTATGGAACTTCACCATACCCAAAGGAGCCAGGGCTACGGTAACCCTCCCGGGCGAGACGCAGTCCAAAGACTACGAGGCCGGCACTTACACTGTCAAATTATAATCAGTTACTACGATGGATGTAATGAAGAAGACTATACTGACTGCTGCCGCTTTGCTGGCAGCAGTATCTGTGACAGGGCAGACAGTCCGTATGGACGTTAATCTGAAGAAGGCCGGAGCCCCTGTGCAGCCGACGATGTACGGCATCTTCTTCGAAGACATAAACTATGCGGCTGACGGCGGCCTGTATGGCGATATGGTGAAAAACCGCTCTTTCGATTTCCCCTACGCTCTCACTGGCTGGACAGCTTATGGAAAAGTCCAGATAATGGATGACGGTCCCTTCGAACGTAATCCTCACTATCTCAGGCTGAACTGGTCCGGTCACCGCGACAAGTTCACCGGAGTGGAGAACGAGGGCTTCTTCGGAATGGGACTCAAGAAGGGTGAAGGCTATGTTTTCTCAGTATGGGCCAGGAGTGACGGTGGAAAGTTGCGCGTCGAGCTTGTCGACAACGATTCGATGACCGAAACCCAGATACTCACCCAAGGTGAGATCTCGGTCAACTCGAAAGAATGGACTAAATACAAGCTTGAACTGACCTCCCCGGTTATGATCGAGGATGCACATCTGAGGGTGGAACTCGTAGGAAACATTCCTGTCGACATAGAGCACGTGTCACTCTTTCCCAAGGACACCTGGAAGGGCAGGGAAGGAGGCCTCCGCAAGGATTTGGCCCAGGCTCTCTATGACCTTCACCCGGGAGTCTTCCGTTTCCCCGGAGGCTGTATTGTAGAAGGTACGGACCTCGAAACGCGCTACAACTGGAAGAACAGCGTCGGCCCTGTAGAGAACCGTCCGGTGAACGAGAACCGCTGGCACTATACTTTCGGATACAAGCTGTTCCCCGACTATTTCACAAGCTACGGCTTCGGTTTTTATGAGTTCTTCCAGCTCTGCGAAGATTTCGGCTGCGAACCGCTTCCAGTGGTGAGTTGCGGCCTTGCCTGTCAGTTCCAAAACGACGACCCTTCGGCTCACGTCCCTGTGGACGAGCTGCAGCCATACATACAGGATGCCCTTGACCTCATCGAATTTGCCAACGGAGGCGTGAATACTACCTGGGGCAGGGTGAGGGCTGAGATGGGACATCCCGAACCGTTCAACCTCAAGATGCTTGCTGTAGGCAACGAGCAGTGGGGAGAAGAGTATCCTGCCCACCTGAAACCATTCGTCGAAGCTCTGCGCAAGGCGTATCCTCAAATCAAGATTATCGGCACTTCCGGTCCGAATTCTGAAGGAGACCAGTTCGACTATCTCTGGCCTGAGATGAAGAAACTTGGGGTGGATCTTGTCGACGAACATTTCTACCGTCCCGAAAAGTGGTTCCTGTCGCAAGGAGCACGCTATGACAGCTATGACCGCAAGGGACCCAAGGTGTTTGCGGGTGAGTATGCCTGCCACGGTGACGGAAAGAAATGGAACCACTTCAACGCATCCCTTCTCGAGGCTGCTTTTATGACCGGCCTGGAACGCAATGCCGATGTGGTCCATATGGCAACCTACGCTCCTCTTTTTGCACACGTGCGAGGATGGCAGTGGCGTCCCGACCTGATTTGGTACGACAACCTGCATTCTGTGCGTTCCTGCAGCTGGTATGTGCAGCAGCTCTATTCCCAGTATAAGGGACAGAACGTCATCGGACTCACCTGGGACGGAAAACCCATAACCGGAGCAGATGGACAGCAGGGGCTTTTCGCCAGTGCCGTGCAGGATGGCAACCTGATATATGTCAAGGTGGCAAATACATCATTATCTCCAAATGCAATAGAATTCAGTTTCGATGGCCTGAAGAAATCAGAGGTGGTGAAGGCTGTCAAAAGAATTGTCTATACTTCGCCGGATCCCGACGCAGACAATACTCTCGACGATCCGGAGGCCATTGTTCCCAGACAGAGGATCTTCCTCGGCGAAGGCAAGACCATCCAAGCAACGGTAGATCCGATGAGCTTCAACATTTTCGTATTTGAACGATAAACAAAACATACTATGAGAAAACCTCTTCTTTTCTGTGCATTGACTGCCTCACTGGCAGTGCTCTGCGCACTTCCAGGCTATGGCCAGCGACCTCTGGTCAGCACCTCCTACACCCCTGACCCCGCACCTTTCGTCTATGGCGACAAGGTGTATATGGCTACCGGACACGATGAGGACGACGCCACCTATTTCAAGATGAACGACTGGCAGTTGTTCTCAACCGAAGATATGGTCAACTGGACATATCTCGGCACTCCGATTTCAACGAACACTTTCGCCTGGTGTGAGAAGGGCGACAATGCCTGGGCGTCCCAGATCGTGGAGCGCAACGGCAAATGGTACTGGTATGTATGTGTGATTGAGGATGGTACCCGCGCCAACGCTCTTGCCGTAGCTGTGGCCGATGACCCTCAAGGCCCGTGGAAAGACGCCATCGGGGGCCCTCTCGCCACCGGATGGTCATTCATCGACCCTACGGTCTTCATCGACGATGACGGCAAGGCATATCTGTTTTGGGGCAACAAAGGCTGCTGGTACGGCCGTCTCAACGACGATATGATTTCTTTCGCCGACGGATGGAAGGAAGTTCCCGGATTCCACGACCCGGCCAGCTTCGGCCCCGAATCGATGAAGATGGACTGGAGTATCCGCAAGGAAGTGATGATGGTAGGCTACGAAGAAGGTCCGTGGGTGAACAAACGCAACGGAATCTACTATATGTCTTATCCGGCAGGCGGTGTTCCCGAGCATATGGCTTACTCTACCGCTCCGACCATCGACGGTCCCTGGACTTACCGCGGCCGCATAATGGATGAATCCGTCAACAGTTTCACCATCCACGGCGGAAACATCACATTCAAGGGCAACGACTATATGTTCTATCACGCCGGAACCCTTCCGAACGGCGGAGGTTTCCACCGCTCAGCCTGCGTGGAGCAGTTCAAGTTCAACCCTGACGGCAGCATCCCCTTCATTCCATTCACCAAGGAAGGCCCGGCTCCAGTAGCTACGCTCGATCCTTACAGGAGGGTGGAGGCCGAGACGATGGCTGGCTCGCACGGAGTCAAGACCGACCGCAGGGCAGGCCGTACCCATTATGTGACATCCATCCACAACGGCGACTGGATTATGGTGCGCAACGTGGATTTCGGAAACGATGGTCCCAGACAGGCGACTATAGAGGTGGCCAATTTCAAGAACCGCGGCCAGGTGGAATTCTACCTCGACAACATCGGTGACCAGCCGATTGCAAGGTTTAATGTCGGAGGAGAGAACGCAGTGTTCAATGTTGACGTAAGACGCAGGGTTACAGGCGTGCACGATGTCTATATCCTCTTCCGCGGCGGAGATGCGGATCTCTTCGACCTCGACTGGTGGAAGTTCAATTCCAAGGTTAACAGGCCTATAATCCAGACCAAGTATACTGCCGACCCGGCTCCGCTGGTGTATGACGGCAAGGTATTCCTATACACCACACACGACGAGGACTGGGGTGCCAACTTCGAGATGTACGACTGGCTGCTCTATACATCAGAGGATATGGTGAACTGGACCGACCACGGCTCGGTGGCATCAACCAAAGATTTTAAGTGGCGCTCACGCGACAACGGTGGCTGGGCTCTCCAGGTTGTCGAGCGCAACGGCAAGTTCTATATGTACTGCCCTCTGCACGGCCACGGCATCGGAGTGCTTGTGGCAGATTCTCCTTACGGCCCGTTCCGCGATCCGCTGGGAGAACCGCTGGTATGGCAGAAGGAGCACTGGGAGGACATAGACCCCACCGTCCTGATCGATGACGACGGACAGGCATATATGTACTGGGGCAACCCCAACGTCTACTGGGCAAAACTCAACGAGGACATGATTTCTCTCGGCGGCCCGATCCACAAACTGGACTACAAGATCCAGGACTACCAGGAAGGTCCGTGGATATACAAGCGCAACGGCCATTATTACCTTGCATTCGCATCAACCTGCTGCCCTGAGGGCATCGGATATGCGATGAGCAGCAGTCCCGAAGGTCCCTGGACCTACAAGGGACATATTATGGACCACACCCAGCGCACACGCGGCAACCACCCTGGCATCATCGACTACAAGGGCAAATCCTATGTATTCGGCCTTAACTATGACCTGATGCATCTTGACACATACGTCCATCACGAGAGACGTTCGGTTTCCGCTGCTGAAATGCATTACAATCCCGACGGGACTATCGAGGAAGTGCCTTATTTCTTCGATGCAACGCTGGAGCAGATCGAGCCCTTCAAGCTCGGCAGCCGCGTTGAGGCTGAGACCATGGCCTGGGGCTACGGCCTCAAGACCAGCAAGGTCGCCGGCCGCGGCATCGTGGTCGACCACATCGACGACGGCGAATATCTCCAGATCAAGGGCGCAGACTTCGGCCGCGGCCGCAAGCAGTTCAGCGCAACGGTATTCTGCTACGACACTCCGGCCACCATTGAAATCCATCTTGACAGCGTCAACGGACCGCTTGAGGGAACTCTCCAGATCACTCCTGGCAAGTCTTGGAAATCAGTTTCGTGCAACCTCAAGGGCACGGCTGGCGTACACGACATATTCTTCGTATTCAAAGGACAACAAGGCCACGACCTCTTCGAATGGGATTGGTGGCAGATGAAATAGTACCATATCATGAACAAGAAACTCACTATCATTCTTGCAGCTCTCTGCATCGCATTGAGCGGTTTTGCCCAGGACAGGGTTGAGATAAACGTGAAGACCGACAAGCCTTCCGGATTTGTAGACCCTATGCTCTACGGCCAGCTTTTCGAACACATCTATTTTTCTGCAAACAACGGAGTATGGCAGGAGCTTCTGTATGAACGCTCTTTCGAGAACGAACATTACCCCGGCATCCCTCCCCGTGACGGCTATTTCGACGGCTGGTTCATGGACGACGATGCAGTCCTACATTCACCCACCAGATATGAACAACCAATCCATATCACAGGCGTCAACACAGATGACTATGAGATAACGATGGATGTGAACTGGCGCTCCTACAGGCTGGCGAGAAGGGCCTGGAGCGGAGGTCTGCTGGACATCCGGGTGGCATTCAAGGACCAGAACGGCGGAGAGCCCTATTTCTTCCGCATCCACGATCCGAAATACGAGGTGAGGGCACTCAATCTTGCCCAGACCGAGTCTCAGATCCGGAATGCAGCGATGAACCAGGCAAGGGCGGCTGCCCAGAGGCAGACCGTCGTCCCCGACTTCAGCATCAGCAAGATGGTGGAGAGCGAGACTGAGGTACGCGGAATGAAACGTACCGTCAGGACACTGCAGCCCATAGTTTCCAAGACAGCCACTGCAGCCCAGATCAATGAGAACCGCGACTGGCACAAGCTCCGCATCAGCTGCAAGGGCGGCAGCGTCACCGCTTACTGGGACGGAAAGAAAGTGGTTTCTGCATCGAAGCTCGACCGCAAGGGCAGCAACGACATTACCTTCTGGGTGAACTATACCGAGGCTCTGTTCCGCAATATCAAGGTAACATCTGCAAATGGAAAGACCGTCTTCTTCGAGGGCACTCCCGAAGACGTCAAGGTTCCTGCAGTGGCTCCGCAGTGGAATGCCTTCGGCAACGGAGAGTTCGAACTGGTGAAGGGCGATGCGGTGAATATGGATTTCTCACAGAAGATTACGACTTCAACCAACGCCGGTATCTCTCAGGGACCTCAGAACATCATCAAAGGAGAGAGGTATCTGGGATATATCCACGCTAAAGGTGACGGTATCCTTTCGGTGCAGTTGCGCCAGGGCGACAAGGCCGTGTCGACAATGGTCCTCGGCAAACCCGGACCGAAGTGGAAGAAATATGAATTCGAACTCGGCGGCACTTTCGACGGAGATGCTGATTTCGCAATCTGCGTTGAGAACGGCACCGTGCAGGTCGACGAGGCCAGTATGACCACCAAGACCGGAAAGGATCTGGGTGGTTTCAGGCCCGACATCTTCAAGGCTGTGGATGAACTCGGCCCGACCTGTCTCCGCTGGCCGGGCGGCGGCTATGTCGCACAATATGACTGGCGCTGGGGCATCGGTCCCCAGACACAGAGGCAGCGCTGGGCTCACTGGATGTGGATGGACTATGACCAGAACAACTTCGGAACCGACGAGTTCATCAGTTTCTGTCGCTCTATCGGTACTGAGCCGGTAATCGTGGTTTCAATCGGTTTCGACCGACCCGACGAGGAGCAGGAAGGCATCTTCCAGAATGCTCTCAACTGGCTGCGCTACTGCAACGCCCCGGCTACCGACCAATGGGGCGCCAAACGTGCCGCAAACGGCCATCCCGAGCCCTACAACGTCAAATACTGGGAGATTGACAACGAGATGTGGGAAATGGGTATCGACAAATACGAGGCTGCCGTACGCAAATATTCTGCAGCTATGCGTGAGATCGACCCTACCATAAAGATCATCGCCTGCGGAGGATTCCAGGAGGACGAACAGTTCCTGGAACGTTCTGCCAACTATTTCGACTATATGAGCCTGCACCATTACGAGCAGCAGAACGGTTATGCCACCGGACCGCAGAACCTTGCCCGTCAGTATGACCGTTATGCCGATATGATTGCCAAGAGCCCGAATCCGAACGTCAAGCTCTTCATCTCGGAATGGAACCTTAACAGCCAGGATTGGCGCACCGGTCTCTTCGCAGGAGGATTCCTCAATGTCTGCGAAGCCCGCGACGTAGTGGCAATGGGTGCCGCAGCCCTTTTCATCCGCCGTACCGACGCTCCCGACTGGAACAATGCGTTCATCAACTTCAACTACAAGGACCTGTATGTTGCTCCGAACTACCAGGTGACGAAGCTCTGGCACGACCACTTCTCAACCCGTCTCCTTTCTTATGAAGGTGAGACCGGCGACCTGAACGTGGTGACCACGATGTCAGAGAACGGCCACGACGTGATTATCAAGGTCGTGAACCCTACCGACAAACCGTACAGACTTACTTTCAAGGGCAAGTTCGACGCTTCTGCTGATGCTGTCTATGATTTCTTCGCTCCAGGCGACCTTATGGTCGGCAACACTCTGGAAAAGAAAGATGCTGTAGCCCAGAAGCAGCAGACTTTCAAGGTTTCGGCTTCTGAAGGCTCTCTCGACATCGCTCCCTATTCAGCAGGAGTGATTACGGTTGCACGCGGAAGGTAGCTTTCTCGCGGCTGTACAAAAAAAGAACTCTGCGAGTCCCGCAGAGTTCTTTTTTATATGGATTCTTCTGTTATTTGAAGAGCATCGGAGCCATCTCGTACAGGCACCTTCTCCAAGTCTGGAACTCGTGGGCAGTGCCTTCTGAAACGTAACCCTTGGCATTGTAGCCGGCAGCCTGGAGAGCTGCTGCTGCATTTCTGATGTTGTCGGGACCCTCTTTGCTGCCGCAGCCGAGGAAGATACCCTTGATATCCTTGATGCCGGCAAGCTCTTCCGGAGTGTAGGTACCGCCGCTGAGCAGACCGTAGTAACCGAATACTTCGGGACGGGCGAGGGTGATGGTGTGGGTTTCCATACCACCCATCGACAGACCGGCCATCGCACGGTGTGCCTTGTCAGCCTTGGTGCGGAAGTGAGAATCGATGTAGGGGATGAGTTCGTCGACGAGCACGGTCTCGAAGCCGTTGTTCATCATCATACCCATACCGCCGGCACGCTGACCTCCAGGAGCTGCAGCAGGAGCCGCAACTGCGGGACGGGTCGGAGGAACTGCGGTGGGAGCACCTGTTGCAGTAGCGATGGGAGCAGTCGGACCTGCCGGGGCGGCACCGCCGGGACGGAAGCCTTCATTGGTCATACCGTAGGTCATCACGACGATGAAAGGCTGGATCTTTCCGTCAGCGATCAGGTTGTCCATAATGATGTTGGCGTGGCCCTGGTTAGACCAGGCATATTCGTTCTCACCCCAGCCGTGCTGCAGATAAAGAACAGGATATCTGGTCTTCTTGCTTGCATCATAGGTAGGAGGAGTGTAGACGAACGCACGGCGGAGCTGGTTGGTGCTCTTTGACCAGAACAGGATCTCCTGAACATTTCCGTGGGGAACATCCCTCTCGGTGTAGAAGGCTTGGTCGTGTGCGGGAACCTCGACGCCGCTCTCCCAACGTGTAGAACCGTAGTAGTTGTTGGTGCCGGGATCGTTGAAGGTACCGCCGTCGATAGTCAGGTGATAGTAGTGGAATCCTTCGTCAGCAGGAGTCTTGCTGGTTCCGGTCCAGAATCCGTCGGCATCCTTGTGAAGAACGGTGCTGCCTGCGATGACTGATGTGGCCTTCGGGGCGTCGATGCGGTAGCGGATGTAGCGCTGTGAGTTGACCATCGGATAAAGTTGTCCGGGCTGGTTCTTGGTTGAAGGCACGAAGTCTTCCTTGATGACGACTTTGTCCTGAGCGGGATCGAAGTTCTTGACGGCATTGTACATAGCCATCTTCGGCTGATAGTTGGCGTCGAAGAGGAGGGGCGAGTTGTTGGCACCGAGCCAAGAGTCGCGGTCTGAAAGGTTCCAGAAAGTAACGCAGTCAACTTTGTCAGCGTGTTTGCGCATAATTCTGAACAGGTTCTCATACTGATCCTGCTGCAGGCTCTGTTCCCAGCCAGCTACCTGGCGGGTCTGACCCTGGTTGAAACGGAGGGCGCCGCCCTGGTCGGTATTGACGCGGATGTCGAGCTCGGTTACGTGGATATGGTCAACGATTGCAGCATATTTCTCCACAGCGGCTTCTATCTCTGCAGCGCTCGGGCTGTAGATGTTGTAGTGACCCTGCATTCCGATGCCGTGAACGGGAACGCCTGCAGCTTTCATCCTGGTGATGAGGCCTGCGATACGGTCGCTCTTGCCCGGGTCGCACTCGTTGTAGTCATTGTAGAAAAGAAGGGCGTTGGGGTCTGCCTCGTGAGCATACTCGAATGCCTTGTAGATAAATTCCTCACCTGCAATCTGATACATCGGAGAATTGCGGAGTTCAGGCTGTCCGGGTCTTACAGGGCTGTCTGCTACTGCCTCATTGACAACGTCCCAAGCGTAAACTACGTCTTTGTAACGGTTTACGACTGCCTGGATGTGATGCTTCATGTTGGCGTAGAACTCTTCCTTGGGAAGGAGGTTGCCTTTCTCGTCCTGATAGATCCAAGTGCCGACCTGTGAATGCCACATAAGGCAGTGTCCACGGAGTTTGATTCCGTTCTGGCGGCAGAAGTTTGCGATTTTGTCGGCATTCTCCCAGTTGAATTCGCCCTTGCGAGGCTCTGTCGGCTGGGGTTTCATGTCGTTCTCGGCGGTGATGCTGTTGAACTCCCTCTTGATGAGGGCAATCTGATCAGCGTCTGAAATGTTGCGCTGATTGACGGCAACACCGATCATGAAGTAATCTTTGTAGGTGTCCTTCATACCGTTTGTGATCGGCTGAGGGGCCCTTTGTCCAAACTGTGCAAGAGCAGGAACGCACATTGCCAATGCACAGACAGCAAACAAGAATTTTTTCATAAAAAAAGGTTTTAGTTAAGTAGTATTGAACAGTTGGTCAGTCTAAAAGTTTATGGTCACTGCAGTTCCAGAGTACTCCACGTTCCTGGTGACGGTACGCTTGCCGTCGGTATATACCAGACGGAACTTGCGGAAGGCGGGCATTCCCGAGTAGCTGCCGTTGCGACGGCCAATGGTGAGGGTGCGGCCGCGAAGCTTGAAGTCGATGGTGCAGTACCTTCCATTCTCGTAGTTGTAGTTGTCTCCTTCGTCGTCATAGAAGGTGAAATCGGCGTTAGCCCCTCCGTAGATGCGGATTTCGAGGTCGTTCCACGGTTTCTCCTTGGCATATTGCACGTCAGGTCCGAGTGGAATGATGCTGCCGGCCTTGACATAGAGCGGGCAACGGTCGATGGGGGCTGCGGCAGTTACTGTCTGGCCGCCCTTGAGCAGCTTGCCGCTGTGCCATTCATACCAGTCGGCGCCGGCGGGAAGATATACTTCGGTATATGCAGGTTTCGTCCAGTTGACGGTTTCTTCGCTCCACTTGCGCTCTTCCGTCGAGGTGAACAGTGCGTTGGTCACCGGTGCCACGAGAAGCGAGCGGCCGAACATAAACTCGTCGGGAATGTCCCATACGTTCTTGTCGGCTGCGAAGTCCATTATGAGGGCACGCATAAAGCTGTCGTGGTTTGAGGTCACCTGCCAAGCCGTGCTGTAAATATAGGGAAGAAGTTTATACCTCATCCTGATGGCTTTCTCGATGGCGTCATATACTGGTTCTCCCTTCTTGCCGAACTCCCATATCTCGCGGCGTGAAGATTCGCCGTGGCTGCGCATCATCGGGTTGAAGAGGCCGAACTGAAGCCAGCGCACGTAAAGTTCCTGGAAGAGAGGGTTGGTAGAGCAGGTCTGAGTCTGTCCGGGCTTGTTATATCCGCTGGGGAAGAAACCTCCGATGTCGGAGTTGACCTGGGGTGCGCCGGTGAGGGTATAGTTGAGGCAGAGCGGAATCTGCTTGCGGAAATCATCCCAGGTAGACTGGGTGTCTCCCGACCAGGTGTTGGCTCCGGTGCGCTGCTGTCCCATAAAGAAGGAGCGGGTGAGGATGAACACCCTCTTGTCGCTGCTCTCTGTGCGCTGATGGTCATATACGCCTTCTACGCACATCAGAGGGTAGATGTTGCGGACGCTCCTGAAAGAACCCATAGCGCTCATCTGGTCGAAGTCTCCCTCGCGGTAGGTGTGGTCGGGATCAGTGCTGTCCATCCACCAGGCGTCGATGTCAAGGTCCCAGAGACGCTTGAGGTTGTTCCAGTATATGTCACGTGCTTCTGCGCTATATGCATCGTAGCAGACCACTCCCGAAGGATAGTCCCTGCGTGGAGGCCAGATGTGAGAAATGCCGCTCTGGGGCCAGGTGATGAAGTCGAACAGCAGACCTTTCTCCTTGAGTTCCCGGTAGGGCTTGGTCTGGGGACCGAAAGACTGCCATATCGAAATCGACATATGAGCTCCCATATTGTGGACTTCCTCCACCCATTCCTTCGGATTCGGGAAATCCTCGTTGAGGAATTCCATTGCATTCCAGAGGTAGTTGTTGCCCCAGTACTGCCAGTCCTGGATGATGCCGTCGAGAGGAACCTTGGCATCTCGGTAGCCTTTCACCACGTCGGTCAGTTCCTTGCCGGTCTTGTAGCGCTCGCGGCTCTGGTGGAAACCATAGGTCCACAGAGGCAGCATCGGTACCTCTCCGGTAAGCTGACGGACGCCGGCTATCACACCGTCGGCATTGCCGCCGTAGATGAAGTAATAGTCTATTTCGTCACCCACTTCGGAGGTGAGTTTTACGGCAGTGCCGTCATCAGCGATCGTAGTGGGGGAATAGTTGTCCCAGAAGATTCCGTAGCCTTTTATGGACTGGAAGAAATTGGTGTAGTCCTCAGTGTTGGACTGGATCATCCGGCGGTTTTCGCCACGAAGGTTCATCTTGCCGTTCTGGAGCATTCCGAGACCGTAGATCGGCTCGTCCTTGTCCAGTTTGAATTCCTGCGACACTACCCAGAAGCCTTTGTCTACTCCCTCAGTAATTGCCTCTACGCTTGAAGAACCCTCGGTGAGGAGCTTGCGGCCCTTGGCGTCAGAGAAGGTGACGGTGCCGTCCTTGGTCACGCTGACCTTCACCTTGGGCTTGGCGGGAGTGCCCTGCGGTTCCATTATCACGGATACGCTGTTGGTGCGGTGGAAGGTACCCGCACTCTTCTCGATGCGGACGATTTCGGGGGAGTAGTAAGTGACCTTTACCTGGACGTCGGCTGCATACAACAGAGAAGTTGCAGCAAAAGCAGCGAATAATGAAAGCAATAATCTCTTCATATCGGCACGGATAAATTTTATATGAATATAAAGTTAGAGATTATTTGGCAATAAAGAAAGGATAAAACAATAAGTGCCGCCCGGACGGACGGCACTTATCGGAACGCTGCAGTAGAATAGTTTATTTTACAGAGAACTTGTAGACCACCGTATGCCTGTAGGTCTCTCCGGGACGGAGGACTGATGAAGGGAAATCGGGCTGGTTAGGGCAGTCAGGATAGAGCTGGGACTCCATTGCGAAAGCTGTGCGGCCGCCGGTGTAGAGCTGCAGTCCGGGCTGGTTGTTAAGGACTTCCATAAATCGGCCTGAATTGGGTGAATAAGCTGTTGCTACGGGTTCCAGCTTGCCTGCCGCTGAGTGGTTCAGGCAGAAATTGTTGTCGTAGCTGCGGACCTTGCCTTCGGGAACCTCGGGCATCGGCTGTCCGGGAACGAAAGCGCCTCTCGGCATAGTGAACTGGCGGTCTCCGATCCTTGTGGGCTGACGGAGGTCGAAGGCAGTGCCAGCCACGGGCACGAACTTTCCTGTAGGGATGAGTGTAGCATCGACTTCCGTAATGTTGTCTGCATTGATTGATACGACGTGGTCGTTGACGCTCTCGGCAGGGAAACCGTCGAGGTTGAAATAAACGTGGTGAGACAGGTTGCAGACGGTCGGCTTGTCGGTGGTGGCCTCATAGGAGACAGACACGCCATCGTCCGGAGTGATCGAGAAGGTGAGAGTGGTCTTCAGTGTGCCGGGGAACCCGTCGGTTCCGTCTGGAAGGACACAGCTCATCACCACTGAATTTCTTGTGACTTTTTCAACATCCCAGACAGTATGGTCGAATCCCTTCGTACCTCCGTGGAGTGTGTGGGCGCCATTGTTTTTTGTCAGCTCATACTTCACTCCGTCGAGGGTGAAAGAGGCATTGCCGATGCGGTTGGCATATCGGCCGAGAGCGGCTCCGAGCGGGTTGCGGCTGAAGCCTCTCGTATACAGTTGGATGCTGTCGTTGTGGCTTACTATGTTGGTGTAGTTGCCGTTCTTGTCAGGGGTATAGATACCTACGATATAGCCTGCATAGTTTGTCACCTGGGCGGTAATGCGTCCGTTGGTGATGGTATACAGTGAAACGGGTTTGCCGTCGATCTCAGTGTCGAAGGCAGTTTTGTCAATAAGGTCGCCGGGAGCCGGAGCCTGAGAGCAGGCAGCGATGCTGCAAAGCAGCGAAAGGGCGCAGAGTGCCACATATTTGCGAACTGTCATAATCGTAGTATTTAGTAGATCCTTAAATACAAATATAAGCAATTTTTGCGCTCAGTGTTTCAAAAAGGCCACGGCATCCCATCAGGATGTCGCTGTATGCCTTTTCGAAGTCCCCGGTATACCACGGGTCGGCCACGTCGCGGTTCAGTCCGGCATATTCCAGCATCATATGGACCTTGCCTGAGTTATCGTCACCTACGATGTATTCCAGCATCCGGCGGTTCGAGCGGTCCATAATGATGACAAGGTCCGCTTCGTCAAATTCCCTGCGGGTGATGCGGTGGGCGCTGTGGCTGCCGAAAGGAATGCCCTTTTCGTAAAGTTTGCGGCGGGCAGGGGGATACATCCCGTTGCCTTCCTCTTCGTATGAAACGGCGGCCGAGGAAACCTCGAAACGCTCGGATGCTCCAGCCTCTTCTGCAAGGTGCTTGAAGAGCCATTCGGCCATCGGGCTGCGGCATATGTTCCCGTGGCAGAGGAATATGATTCTGAATGCTTTCATCGGTCGCAAAGTTACCACAAAAAAAAGATAACTTTGCGGCGTGAAAAAGAAGAGCCTTCTGCGAAGATTCCTGGTGCTGGTGCTGATAAAGATACCGGTTGCCTTCCTCTTGCTGACCTTCCTGTGGGTGCTGCTGCTCAAATGGATTCCTCCCGTAGCCACTCCGCTGATGGTGCAGCGGGCCATCGAGTTCCGTGCCGACAAAGATTTCAAGACCCGCTACAAATGGGTTTCCTACGACAAGATTTCTTCGGATATGGCACGTGCCGTCATAGCCTCGGAGGACAATCTGTTCTTCGACCACGACGGTTTCGACCGGAAGGCAATCAAGCAGGCTGCCAAGGACCGCAAAGCAGGGAAGGCCAACAGGGGAGGTAGTTCGATCTCCCAGCAGACGGCCAAGAACGTCTTCTGCACGCACCGGCGAGATTTCATCCGCAAGGGGTTCGAAACATATTTCACTTTCCTTATAGAATGGCTGTGGGGCAAGGAGCGTATTCTCGAGGTATACCTGAACGTCGCCGAGATGGGCAAGGGGATATATGGCGTCCAGGCGGCTGCAAACCAGTATTGGGAGAAGCCTGCCTCTGAAATCAACCGTCGTCAGGCCTGCCTGCTTGCGGCCTGTCTTCCGTCTCCGCTCAAACGCTCTCCCGTGAAGCCCGGCAACTATGTCACGAAGCAGGCCAATACCATATCGTCCCGCATCAACAGCCTTTCATATCCTGACTGGGTATATCACAAATAACCTGGCAGGGACCCGGTATTTTATTTTTTTGCTCCAAAAGGTTATCTTTGCCGCCGCAAAAACAACCTGAACCTATGAAGTCCCCTTATAAGGCCAGAAACAGATTCCGCGAAGTCAACAATACGACTCTGCAACGCGTTTACGAATATTCAACTACAAAATATGTAAAAAGGCCTGCCAGCCAGTTCGTCGACGGAACCCAGGCATACACCTACGGCAGTTTCCGTCACGCCTGCGACCAGCTGTCACAGCGTATGTCACGCTTCGGCATCAGGGCTGGCGACAAGGTTGCCATCCTGTCGCAGAGCATGCCCAACTGGACACTGGCATTCTTTGCCACGACTGCTTTCGGGCGTGTTTCAATACCCATCCTGCCCGACAGTTCTGAGAACGAAGTCACCAACATACTGAACCACTCCGAGAGCAAGGTCATATTCATCTCTCAAAGGTTGAAACACAAGCTCAGCCAGGAATGTTTCGACAAGATGACCCTGGTCATCGATATCGAGACTCTTGAATTCATAAAGAAGGATGATGAGGCGTTCCAGTGCGACGGTTGGGTCAAGGAACCCAATCCCGATGACCTGGCCTGCATCATCTATACGTCCGGCACCACAGGAAACGCAAAGGGCGTTATGCTCTCGCACCGCAATATCTGCCACAACCTCAGGGCTTCGTACAAGGCGCAGCCAAGCGACAAGAATGACCGTTTCCTGTCCATTCTGCCCATCGCTCACGCATATGAGATGAATGTCAGCACGATGTACAGTTTCTATGTGGGAGCCTGCACCTACTATCTTCCCAAGCCGCCTACTCCGTCCATACTGCTGCCGGCAATGAAGAAAGTGCGTCCGACCACCATCCTTTCCGTCCCCCTCGTGATAGAGAAAGTATACAAGGGCAGCATTCTGCCGACCATAAAGGGCAGCCGCGTGCTGACCTGGATGGATCAGAAACTGCCTTTCCTGCTGCACTGGCTCATCGGCGGCCGTCTGAAGAAGACTTTCGGCGGCAAGCTGCGCTTCTTCGGCATCGGAGGCTCCAAACTCGACCCGTCAGTGGAACAGTTCCTCAAGGACTGCAAATTCCCGTATGCTGTCGGTTACGGCCTGACTGAGACGGCTCCGCTCGTGGCGAATGTAATCGAGAAAAAGCGCAAGAAAGTCGGCTCCACCGGAGTCGTTTCGTGGGGAGTCGAGGTCCGGCTCGACAATGTCGATCCCAATACGGGTGAAGGTGAAATCGTTTGCCGCGGCGACAATGTGATGCTTGGCTATTACAAGGATCCCGAAAGGACCAAGCAGGTGCTTGACGATCAGGGTTGGTTCCACACCAACGATGTCGGATATATCGACAAGGACGGATATGTATTCATCAAGGGCCGTCTGAACAACACCATCCTCGGCCCTTCAGGCGAGAATATCTATCCGGAAGAGATCGAGACAGTCATCAACGACATTGAAGGCGTCAATGAATCTCTCGTGATGGAGCGTGACGGAAAACTTGTGGCTCTCGTTAAATTCGACGACAACGTGCTTGACTGGAACCAGGCCAATGAGGACAAGTTCTTCGAAGAATTGGAGGCGCGCAAGAAAGCTGTCCTGGACTTCGTGAACAGGGCCGTCGGCAAGAATTCGAAGATCAGCGAGGTCAACGCGATGAAAGAGCCGTTTGAGAAGACCGCCACCCAGAAGATCCGCCGCTTCCTCTACAAGAAGTCCCGTGGTGACGAACCTGATAAGCGCGACAGTGCAGGCAAGAAGAAATAACAATCATAGTATGAAATCAATATTGAAATTTGCGACAGCAGCTATAGCAGCGCTGATGGTTCTGTCATGTACGAGCAATACCGTAAAGAAGGAAGCGATTCCTTACGACAAAGAAGTCGAGGCCAAAGTTGAGAGCGTCCTCAAGAAAATGACCCTCAAGGAGAAGGCCGGACAGATGGTCCAGATCAACATTTCTGTGCTGGAAGACGACACTCACGAAGCCATAGACCCTGCCAAACTCGACAAGGTCATCGGTGAATACAAGGTCGGCTCCATCCTGAACGTGATGCACGACGCTGCCCATTCCCGCGAGCATACTGCAGCGATGGTGAAGCAGATACAGGACAAATCGATGGAAGCTATCGGCATTCCCTGCATCTACGGACTGGATATGATCCACGGTGCCACATATCTGATTGAAGGCTCTTTCTATCCGCAGGAAATTAACCTTGCAGCTACATTCAACCGCGATTATCCGCGGATGATGGGAGAAGCCCTGGCCTATGAGACCCGCGCCGCTCAGGTGCCCTGGGTGTTCTCGCCCGTAATGGACCTCGGTCGCGATCCTCGTTGGCCGCGTATGTGGGAAAGCTGGGGTGAAGACCCTTATCTGCAGGCAGAGATGGCACGCACCGAAACTCAGGCCATTCAGGGCTCAGATCCCAATCACGTTGACCTGGAACACGCTGCCGTCAGCATCAAGCATTTTATGGGCTACGGCGTGCCGCACACAGGCAAGGACCGCACCCCTGCCTATATTGTAGAGAACGACCTTCGCGAG
Organism: Bacteroidales bacterium; assembly: GCA_017429475.1. Lineage (GTDB taxonomy): Bacteria > Bacteroidota > Bacteroidia > Bacteroidales > UBA932 > Equibacterium. Next base: position 166,601 of record JAFROX010000001.1, on the reverse strand, counting down.
AAGTTCTTCCGTCCGTTCAAGGAGTGCTTCCAGGCCGGCGCCCTCACCGCAATGGTCAATTCAGCATCAATCAATGGCATACCCACCCACGCAAACAGGACCCTTCTCACAGAATGGGTTAAGGAGCAGCTTGGTTGGGACGGAATGCTGGTGACCGACTGGGCTGACATTGACAACCTGTTTACCCGTGACCACGTCGCTGCAAACAAGCACGAGGCTGTGGCACTGGGCATCAATTCCGGCATCGATATGATTATGGATCCCTATGACCCCGAGTGCGTAAACGTGATTGTTGATCTGGCAGAATCCGGAGAAATCCCTATGTCACGCATTGACGATGCCGTTCGCCGGGTTCTGCGTCTCAAAGTCCGTCTGGGCCTTTTCGACAACCCCACCTGGGAATATGATTATCCTGAATTTGCAGGAGAGCGTTTCGCCAAGGAATCTTATGCCGCTGCAGTCGAGTCTGAGGTTCTTCTCAAGAATGATGGCGGCATCCTTCCTCTCAAGGGCACCGAGCGCATCCTGGTCACAGGGCCCAACGCCAACAGCCTTCGTGCGATGAACGGCGGCTGGAGCTACACCTGGCAGGGCAGCGCCGACAATTTCGTGCCGCAGTACAACACTTTCCAGGAGGCGCTGAGCCAGCGTTTCCCGGACAAGGTCACCTGGGTTCCCGGAGTCGTGTATGACGAGCGCTACGGTATGTGGGAGCACGACATCGTAGCAAGCATCCAACAGGCTGTGAACGTGGCCCGCACCGTCGATGTGATTGTCTGCTGCGTGGGTGAGAACAGCTACTGCGAAACTCCCGGCAATACCGACGACCTTAACCTGTCGGCCAACCAGAAGGATCTGGTGAAGGCACTTGCAGCTACCGGCAAGCCGGTCATCCTCGTGCTCAACGAGGGCCGTCCCCGCATCATCGGCGACATCGAGCCGCTGACCAGGGCCGTAGTTGACGTGATGCTTCCTTCAAACTATGGAGGCGACGCTCTCGCCGCACTGCTGGCAGGTGACGAGAATTTCTCAGGCAAACTTCCGTTCACATATCCCAAACATATCAACGCCCTGCACACCTACGACTACAAAGTGTCCGAGCATCGCGAAGTGATGGACGGTTCGTACAACTATGATGCAATAATGGACGTCCAATGGCCTTTCGGCTTCGGTCTGAGCTACACCAGCTTCGCATACAGCGACTTCAAACTCCTGGGCTCAGAAAACTTCAAGGCCGGCGACGTGCTGCAGCTCTCCGTAAAGGTGACCAACACAGGCGACCGTGAAGGCAAGGAGGCTGTGCTTCTCTACAGCTCCGACCTCGTGGCTTCGCTTATTCCTGATGTGAAGAGGCTCCGCGGTTTCGAGAAGATATCTCTGAAAGCAGGTGAGAGCAAGACGGTGAACTTCGAACTGCCCGCCAATGAACTGGCTTTCGTGGGTGCTGACGGCAAGTGGCGTCTGGAGAAAGGAGAGTTCCGCATCTCTTGCGGCGGACAAGGCGTCCTTGTCAACTGCACGGACACCAAGATCTGGGATACACCGAATATCGACTGATAGGTTACCGAACCCACTCTATGCACACAGGATGCCGGACGAGTATATTCCGTCCGGTGTCTGTGAGCATTCCTGTGCGTACATCCCGCGAGAATACCTGTATCATATCGGAATCACGGCAGGCGCAAAGCAGGAAACGTCCGTCCGGAGTGATGTTGAAATTGCGGGGATGAATCCGGGTTGCCTGGTTTGCAACGAATTCAAGGTTTCCGTTTTTTCGGACAGAGAAGATGGATATGCCGTCATTCACCAGCCTGTTGCTTACATATAGGAATTTGCCGTCGGGTGAGGTATGGATGTCTGCGCTTCCATGGCCGTCATACGGGTCGGCATCGACTACGCCGATCCTGGTGAGTTTCCCCTTTTTATAACTGAACGAGGTCACTGTTCCGGACAATTCTCCTATCACATATAAAAACTTTCCGTTTGGAGAAAAGACAATATGTCTGGGACCGTAATCCGGATCGAGCTGATATGCAACCATATCCTCCGAGTCGTCGACTGAAGGAGAAATACCAGAACCCGTGGCTTCGAAACGCAGGATCCGATCGGCGCTGAAGTCGCTGGCGAAGACATATTTGCCGTCTGGAGAATAAACTGAACAGTGGATGTGCGGCGATTCCTGTCTTGAAAGGTCCGGGCCTCCTGTCGAGCCTGATACCACTGCTACGGGGCCACCCTTGACAGACTTTATCTTTCCGTTGCGGCTTAACTGAAAGACCGAAAGAGTGCCTCCGGTGTAATTCGAAGAGAGCAGGTATCGGCCGTTGGTGGAGAGGTGGCAGGGATCCGCTCCCGCTGACGTAAGGCTGGATGTCAGACGGAAAGAGCCGTTCTTCCGGTTGAAACGATATGATGCAACGGCGGCTTCAGGGTCATTTGTCTCGCGCACGGCATATACTGTCCCTTTGCGGTATATGGCAAAAGAAGGATTCACAGCATCCGCACTGTCAAGCACGGAAGCGTCACCGCTTTTTACATCGAACCGGTAGCTGTAAAGCCCGTAGCTGCCGTTGTCGGTATAGGTCCCGACAATCATTTCCAACTGTGACTTTCCGCAACCGGCGGCAAGAATCTGAAGTGCGAACAATGCCGCAAAAGGCAAATATCTCTTGATTGCTTTCATCGCTGATTTCTCCTTTTCCTGAACAAATATAAGAAATGTTTATCTTTGAGCCCCGTATGTGGATCAGCACCGCTTTCATCGCCGCCGTTCTATACGGCTTCTACGACTCCTTCAAGAAGTTGTCGCTGCACGGCAACGCAGTCCTTCCGGTACTGTTCCTGAACACCCTGTTCAGTTCCTTGCTGCTGGTCCCCTGGCTCATCTTTTCCAGGGCGGGCATGCTTGGTGGAACCGTGTTCCACGTGGCGGGCGGAGACTGGCAGGTGCACAAATACATCCTTCTCAAGAGCGTCATCGTCCTGTCTTCGTGGGCAAGCGGCTATTATGCCCTGAAGAACCTGCCTCTGACAATAGTCGGCCCGGTAAATGCCACGCGCCCCGTTATGGTGCTCCTCGGCGGTATGCTGCTCTTCGGTGAAAGGCTCAACGCCTATCAGTGGGTCGGAGTGTTCTTCGCCGCCCTTTCGTTCTATCTGCTTGGTATCGGCGGCAAGAAAGAGGGTATAGACTTCAAACGTAACAGGTGGATATTCCTGCTGATTCTCTCTGCAGTGATAGGAGCCGCGTCGGGACTCTATGACCGCTATCTTCTGGCTCCTGTAGAGAAAGGTGGCGTCGGACTGGACCGTATGACCGTACTCGTATGGTACAACATATATCAGAGCATAATAATGCTGTTCATCCTGCTTTTCGTCTGGAGGCCGCAGCGCAGCAAGGACACTCCCTTCGAATGGAGGGTGGCGATTCCGATGATAAGCGTCTTCCTCGTGCTGGCGGATTTCGTGTATATGTACACGCTTGAACAGCCGGACTGCCTGGTCGGCGTAGTGTCGATGATCAAGCGCGCAAGCGTAGTGGTCAGCTTCCTCTTTGCCGCCATATTCCTCAAGGAGAAGTACCTGCGGCACAAGGCGCACGCTTTGCTTATAATGCTGGTCGGTATGATATTCCTCTATCTGGGATCAAGGTAAACAAATAGATACTGCTATGGAAAACGACAGATTTGACATCAAAGAAAAGGAAGGCGTAAGCTTTATGACAGATGCCATTGTCATTGTAGACAAGGAAACGGGCGTGAACTATCTCTATGTCTGCCGCGGATACGGCGGTGGCCTGACTCCCCTCCTGGATGCAGAAGGGAAGCCCATTGTCACAAAGTGGTATAGATAATCCGATTATTCAGCGCGGTTCGGACCTCCCGGAGTTGCCACTGCCGTCTGGCGGAAATCTTTGCATAGCTGGTCTGCATCGGCTCCGTCCGGCCAGCGCATTATGCATACCGGTGGCTGAACAGTCCCTTTCGGCATACGTGCGAGCTGGAAAGGCGACAGGGCCCTGGGCACTACGGCTATGCAGCCACCACCGTCCTGAACTCCCTCGAGGGTTGCAAGTTCGGGGCTGGCGATAGTTCCGTTTCCGCTGGAATTGCTCTGCTGGGAACCATAGACCACAGCGTCAATCACAGCTCCGCTGGCTGGATCTACCAGTGCGATGGAGCCGGCAGTGGTGGAAAGGGCGTAGCGGTAGGCAAGGCCTTCGTCAGGCTTGCCTGTGGCAAACAGCCCCTGGGGAGCGGCACTGAGAGGCTGCACTGCATCGCCGCTTTCGTGGGCGAAACGGGTGGCTGGAGTGAAGTCTATTCCTGAACCAGCGCACGAAACGTCTACTCCGATGGCGTGGTCACGCTTGAGCGGAGATTCGAGCTCCACGATTCCCTGCTCACGGGGCGTCTCCGGCTGTCCGAAGCGGCGTACATAGCGCTCGACGCTGGTTACGACAGTCTTTACGCGTACTATCTCTATGCGGTCGCCGGTATCGACGGTCAGTTCGGATCCGGCTTCAAGGTTTGCTGTCTCATCCAGCAGGAGCCGGGTGTCGCCGGCCGAAGCTGCCTGTGAGAGATTGGTCTGGGTCGAAGGCTTTCCGATACGAGTGATGGTGACAGTCTCGTATTCTCCTCCAAGGGCTATGCCCATCTTCTGGCCGACCACGAAACCCTCAGTGCTGGTGACTGGAAGGTTGTCCTGGCCTGCAGGAAAATCGATAATCGGACCTGTGGATACGGGGGTGAAGATGGTTGTGGGAGCGGGAAGAACTGCATCGGGATGCTGCTCCAGAAGGAGGAATGCGCCCGAAGCGAGTTTTGTGCCTTTCGGCAGGGTGAGTGCGCGGACTGAGGCCTGTCCGCTGCGGCGCAGAACAAGTTCGACACCTGAAAGATCTACTTCTGCCGGGCTAGCGTTATAAAGCTCTATGAAAGGGTTGAGGTCTTTGCCTTCCATAGCGACTTCGTTGATCTTGACAGCCTCGGCACTGCGTATGCGGCTGCTTACAGATGCCTCTCCTCCTTTCCAGCTGGCTGAGAAATCAACCCATCCTGAAGAGCGCCCCTCGGGCGCAGTGAGAGTGTATGTGGCCGTGAAACGATTGCCCGGGGCGATGTCAGCGGGCTCTCCGCCGGAGATGCTCCATCCTTCAGGTACTGAAGTTTTCAGCACCAGACCTTTGATGGGCTTGTCGCTGGTGTTTTCTATGAATACATTGACCTGGGCGCTGCTGCCCGGAGTGAATGTAGTGATACGGGAAAGACTGAGCGGATAAGTGCGATAGTGCATTCCTGCAATATTTTTCTGGACTGCAGCGATGGCTTCTTCGGTGGGATAGCCGACGGTCATCACTCCTTCGAAGAAAGTGCCCGAAGAGCCGTTGCCGTTGTCACCGCCGTTGCCGAGAAGCATTCCGCCCTTCTTGTGCATAGGGTAGTATGCATCGCTGCCTTCCTTGCTGTGGGGGCGCGGCCCACTGTAGAAGACGGTCAAGGTGTCGCAGGATGCGTCAGCTCCGCGCAGGTCCCATTGGTTCCCGCCGCCACCGTTCATAAACACAGATACGAAGCGCCAGTCGGTGATGGAAGGAACGTCGTTCTGCTTGGCACCATAGCCTGAGAAAAGACCGGCTTCCATATCTGACATAATCCAGGGGCCTTCGCCGTTGCCGCGGCCCCAGGCAGTGGATGTGCCGTAGTATGTGGTCTCCATCGTGCCGGTGCCTACAGCACGGCCGTTGGTAGATGAGTTGCCGTAGTCGAAGCAGCATCCGCTGTCGTAGTGCTGTCCGTCGATTACGTAGTAGATTCCTTCAGGCTCGTCGTCGATGGCCAGGCCGCGTGCATTGTTGCAGCGGTAGCCCATACCAGGCATAATGAAGGCACCGTAGACCTTCTGGCCATCCAGCAGGGCGGGAGCCATATCAGCGATGGAACTGGTGTTGAAATTGCCTTTGTCGGGGCCGAGGAAGGTTCCGGGAGGGGCGGGAAGCAGGTCGTTGCCCATTCCTGACTGGTCGTAAATCGTGGAGATGTAGCATACAGTCCCTTTGCAGAAGGCATCCTGGGCTGCGGCGTCAGCTATGCCGTTGCGCTGTGCAAAGATGTCGAGAGAAACTCCGTCGCTCTCGCGGACAACCTGGTAGAGCGGACCGTTGTATCTGGAGTAGAGCAGGCGGGTGGTACTGTGGGCGGTGACACAGGGAGTGCCCCCCTTTGCATAAATGTCGCACGGTCCTTTGCCGGACCCAACAAGACCTTTGCAGGCGATGGCTGACCCGATAATCACGAGACAGACAGCTGTTGTGAAGAGAATCTTTTTCATCATAGTAATAAAAAAAGCAGGAGCCACGAAGGGTGGCTCCTGCAAATATACTAAGATATCAGCTATTAATAGCCAGGGTTCTGTTTAAGATTTTCGTTGAGCTGCATTGCGTTGAACGGGAACGGGAAGAGTTCGCTCTTGCCGGGCTTGAAGCCTACGTCATAGAGCTTTGCGCACCAGTCGGCATCGCTGTCGTCAATGTAGCCTTTATGTACGGCTGCACCCTTGGTGAAGAGTTCATCCTTGAAGTTGGGATAGTACTTGCCGTTGTCCTTGAGTTCTGTAGCAGCATCGCCCCAGCGTACAAGATCCTGGAAGCGGGTGCCGTCAAGCCACATCTCTACGAATTTCTCGCTCTTGACTGTCTCCATGTTGCAGGCAGTTACTGGAGTCTTGGAGCCGGCGCGCTCGTTGACGAGTTTCAGCGCGGCGAGGCCTGTGCCGTCATCACCCAGTTGGGCCTGACACTCTGCATAGAGCAGGAGCACTTCGGCGTAACGCATAAGGGTGAGGTTCCAGTTTGCTACGTTGCCGTCGGCCAGTACCTGGTCCTCTACACGGAAGAGGCGTTTCCACATAAACCATCCGCAGTGGCCGTAGAGACCCATCGCAGAGTTTACACCACGGTTGGGGTCTTTCTGCTTGTCAGCCAGCGTGGGGTTCTCTGAGTCTGAAGAGTAAGGCATTTCGTAGAGAACTTCATCGTAGCTCTTGATCCACGCTTTGCGGCGATAAGAATCAGCACCGTCGTATGCAAGGATCTTGTCGACAAATTTCTGTGAAGGGTTGACCCAGCCCCAGCCACCGGTAACGAATTCAGTGCCAGGGCCTGTAGGAGGCGCCATATGGTCAGAACGCCAAGACCAGAGCCAGCGAAAGTTGGGCTGGGTACGGCCGTAAACATTCATACCGGGAGCATATTCGAAATTGAGTTCGAACACAGCCTCGGAAGTGGCACGTCCGCTGTTGTGGTTGAGAGATGCCATCTGGCTGCCGGGAACGAGGGCGTACTTCTTTGAATCGATAACCTGCTTGAAGGCAGTCTTGGCACCTGCATAGTCGTGTTTGCTGATGAGGGCTTTTCCTTTAAGAGCATATGCGAACTCCTTGGTGACTTTGATGGCACCGTTGCGGTCATTCACTGAACTCTTTGAAGTCAGGTCAGGAATGGCTTTGTCGCACTCGTCGGCAATCCACTGGAGAACGTATGCCTGAGACTCTTCATTTTCAAGTTTGTCAGCACCGGTCAGGTTGTGGTCAACGATAGGGGCGGTACCCCAGGCGAGGGCGATGAGCAGCTGGGCCTGTGCGCGGAGCACGCGGGCCTCGGCAGCGCAGCGTTTCTTGACAGCAGAAGTGGCAAGCGAACCGTCTTCACCGTAGAAATGGTCGAGAACGTCGTTGCAGGCCTTGATGATCATATAGTAGCATTCATATGTACCGGCGATCAGGTCATTGTTCCAGTTGACGCGGAAAGACTGGATTTCATTACCAGGCTGTCCGTCGGTCTTATCTGAACCGGCGACATAGATTTCATCAGTAGCATATTCCCACATAGAGAGGAAGGGGCAGTCGTTCCAACCTGCGGAAGTCCACATGGTGTTTGAAAGGAAACGGCCGGCAGTGTAATAAGCAGCTACAAGGGCAGATTCGGCATCTTCGTCAGTCTGGTAGAAACTTTCCAGAGAAATTACACCCTTCTGGGGAATGTCAAGTCTGCTTTCGCATCCTACGAATGTAAGGGAAGCTGCTGCAATAATAAGAGCAAATAATATCTTTTTCATATCTCTATTCATTCAGTAGGTTAGAAGTCAAGGTTGAGACCGAAGATCAGGTTCCTTGCGGTCGGGAAGTTACCCATATCGATACCGGCTGCTGAACCACCGTTGGTAGCGGTTTCAGGGTCAAGACCGATGTAGTTAGAGAAAGTGAAGTAGTTGTCAAGACCAACGAACATTCTCAGATTGCTGATCTTAACTCTGTTCACGAGGTTCTGCGGAAGGGTATAACCCAGCTGGATCTGTTTGATCTTGAAGTAAGAACCGTTGAAGAGGGTCAGGGTAGAAGAGAATGCCTGCTGGCTCCAGTGGTTGGCTGCAGGGAACTTGGCCCAGGACTCATCGCCGGCTTGCTTCCAAGAGTTATTCCAGTAATATGAGTAGGTATTACATTCAGGACGGTCTACACGGAATGAAGTCGGCCATATTTTGCTGCCGGCGATACCGTTGCCGAAGATTGTGAGGTCGAAGTTCCTCCAGTCCATGCTGATGGTGATACCATAGGTCAGTTTAGGAATACCTGAGCCGAGGTCTACGCGGTCGTCACCGACAGGTGAAGTGGTGGTTGAACCGTCTTTGGTACGATAGAGGGCGTTACCTTCCTTGTCGATTCCAACGGCTTCATAGCCGAGGAGGTACCAGATGCTGTGACCTGTCTCGAGGAATGTTCCCATTTCAGTTCCCTGAGGAACGCGGCCCTGGAGGCGGCCTACGGTAGGATCGAGGTAAGTCACCATATTCTTCAGGTATGCTGCATTGGCACTGATTGAGTAGCCGAGCTCACCGATCTGGTCGCGCCAGCCGAGTTCGATCTCGACACCCTGGTTGTTGACAGAACCGGCGTTGATGGTAGTGGTAGTTCCTACGCCGAGGTCACCAAATGCGGGAAGACCTACTTCCTTGGCAGGGCTTACGCCGACCAGCAGACCGTTAGTGTTCTTGTTGAAGTAGTCGATGCCTACGGTCAGGCGGTTGTTGAAGAAACGAGCGTCGATACCGAAGTCAATCTGTTCTGAGGTCTCCCACTTGAGGTCGGGGTTGGCAAGACCTGAAGGGATGGAACCGTAAGACAGAGACGGCGATGATGCATCATACTGGTAGTAAACGGCATTTGACTTGATTGAGGTTGAATAAGGATATCCGCTAAGTACGTTGATGTTACCGTTGATACCCCAGGAAGCACGCAGTTTCAGGAAGTTGACAGCATTGCGGTCAACATTGTCCTTGAACCAGGGTTCGTTGCTGATGGTCCAACCGGCAGATACTGAAGGGAAATATCCCCACTTCTGCGCGAACGGAAGCTTAGAAGAGTCGAATGCGTCAGCACGGAAGTTTACCTGGATTGCATAGCGGCTGTCATAGGTGTAGCCCAGACGGCCAAAGTATGAAAGGCTGGCGCTTCGTCCAGGCTGATTGCCGACATTCTTGGTCACGCCGTCAGTGAGGAGGTAATCCAGATAGATGAAGTTAGGATCATATCCCCTGAGGAGTCCGTTGTCGACAGCTGCGGTTGCAGAAGCGGAGACATTGTCCCAGTTGTTCTCCCAGTAAGACATACCGGCCATCGCAGTAACTTCGTGAACACCGAAGGTACGGTTGTAGTTTGCGAAGTTCTCCCACTGATAATAGTAACCGGTATTTGCGTTGGCCGACAGGCTGTAGCTGTCACTGCGCTGAACGTTGTTGCTGTAGTAAGGGGCAGTGTAGCTATGACTGTTCTGATCAGAGATGCGATAACCGAAACGAGAAGTGAAAGTGAAGCCCTTGAACGGAGTAAAGTTGGCGAATGCGACGCCACGGATGTGGAAGCCGCTGGTAGAATTGTCGGTAGCATCACGCTGTACGAACGGGTGACCTGACTGTGTCATACCGATTTTAGGCGGCATCCAATAAAGTCCTGTTTCGGGATCTGTCAGCAGGGTATATCCTTTGTCGCGGTATTCAATCATCGCAGGGGTAAGGTCACTCTCTCTTCCTCGAGCGGGGAACAGAGGTGAAGAAGTGATTGCAGACAGCAGTGCAGAACCGTTGTCGTTGGCCTCGGATACTTGTTTCGTGCTCCAGCGCTCGATGGAGTTGTTTGTTCCTACGGTCAGCCAGCTCTTTATCTTATAGTCTGCATTGACCTGGAAAGTCAGACGGTCATAGACATCCTTGTCTCCACGGAAGATACCGTTGTCGTGTACGTTGTTGATTGATACGAAGAGATTTCCACGGTCGTTGCCGCCCTGGAATCCGACAGTGTGGCGGTTGCTCCAGGTGGGAACGAAGATTTCTTTGCTCCAGTCAACATCAGTTCCAGTATAGCCGGCATCCTTGAGCATCTGGTCGTTGATGAAACCGTTAGCCTTCTCGAATGCGATGTAATCGGCTGCATTCATGATGTCAAGTCTGCGTGAGAGGCTTGAGAGTGAGAACTGGGCATTGTAGAAGATCTTGCCGTCACCTTTCGCTGCGGCACCGGTCTTGGTGGTAACGAGAACGACACCATTGCCGGCTTCGGCACCGTAGATGGCTGCCGATGCGGCATCCTTCAACACCTCGATTGATTCGATCATTTCAGGATCCAGATACTGGATGTTGTCAACCTTCAAACCGTCCACGATGAGGAGCGGTCCGATGTTGCCCGAGTTTGAAGAATAACCGCGGACACGGATTTCAGATCCTTTACCGGGAGCACCGGATGCCCTGACTACCTGTACGCCGGCTGCCTTTCCCTGAAGGGCTGTGGCTGCGTCCGAAGTAGAACGGTTCTTCAAGTCATTTTCACGTACAGAAGCCACTGAACCGGTCAGGTCGCTCTTTCTCTGAACGCCATAACCGATTACAACGGTTTCATCAAGCATCTCGACGTCTTCGGCCAGAACTACGCGCATGCCATTGGCAGCGGCCAGTGTCTGTGAGACATATCCGATGCAGGAAACTTGTACCGTGGTGCCGGGAGCAACACGGAGTTCGAAATTACCGTCCTGGTCAGTAGTGACACCAGTGGATGTGCCGGGCACTATCACTGCTGCACCGATTACCGGCAGGTTGTCGGCATCGACGACAGTACCGCGAACGGAATTCTGGGCATAAACTGAATTCATACCCAACAGGCTGATAGCAACGATCATTGTGAGCGATGCTAACTTTTTAAGAAGTTGCCTTGTCATAGATAGTTATTATGTTAGGTTAAAAAGTGTATCCTGATGGGATAATTTTGATAAAGGTAGAAGTTTAAAATGATATAATCATAAAAATGAAGAGAAATTTATTCTTGGGGCTTCAGCTTCAGTATTCCGATGGAGTTCTCGGGCATATTGAATGTGAAGCTCTTACGGACGGTGCCAAGGTTCTTTGTGTGAGGCACCACAGGCTCGCTGTATTTCACGCGGCGGCCGAAGCGGGATGCCATGCTCACGAGGGCGGGACGCTCTCCGGCTGCAGGCCTTCCGAATCCTGCCGGAGCGGCATAGTCGGGGTGGCTCGAGTAATAGTTCGCATCACCCTGGTTCTTGATGGATGTGTCGTGTGATGAAATGAACTCGACGGTGGCTTCGTATATGATGCCGTTGCCGGTATTGACTGTAATGAGTTTGTCCACAGCCTCGGCATTGACGAATTTGATGAATATTTCGCCGGTCTCGGTGTCGATGGTGGGAGAGGTGTATACATTCTTGTCAACAGCCTTGCCGTCCATCACATCGGACATCCTGAAGGCACGGTCGCCGGCAGTGGAGAACAGCTGCTGGTACCAGTAGTTGGTGGAGCGCCACATTCCGCGGTTGTCGAACCATATGAGATTGGAGTTCCACTTGTTGAAACCTTTCTTGCAGAAGAGCGGGGCATATGCTGCCATAACCACCATATCGGAGTTACGCTCGAGACTGGTCCAGTATGCCGCCTCGGCCATAGCTGAAGAGAAGGCGTTGTTGTCGCGGTTGTTGGCGAATTCTCCAACGAAGACGCGGGTCGGTTTCCTGCGGTCATATTTGTTGCCGTCAGCGCCGCGGACCTTGTCGGGCAGGTAGCGGTCCTGGTTGGTATAAAACCAGTCGTCATTCCTGTAGTAATGCTCGTCGACGATCGTGTCGGGGTACTTGCTGTCGATTTCCGACATATTGGCGTCGAATTCTGGTCCGCTCGCTGCGGAACCGGCGGTAGACACGATAGTAATCTCTGGATATCTCTCCTTGACGGCCTTGTAGATGATGTCAAAGCGTTCCCAGAACTCAGGACCCTTGTTCTCGTTGCCGATGCCCAGATACTTCAGGTTGAAAGGTGCAGGATGGCCGAGTCTGGCACGCATTGCACCCCATTCCGTGTCGATGCTGCCGTTGCAGAACTCGATGAAGTCGAGGGCGTCTTTAACGAAGATGTTGTAGAAACGGTCGCGGTCAGCCTGGGTGTCGAGCGGTGCTATGTACTGGTGGCCGGCAAACTGGCAGGTTACGCCGTTATTCATGACAGGCAGAGGCGTTGCACCGAGGCCTTCGGCCATAAGCAGGTACTCATAGAAGCCGATGTACTGAGATGTCCAGTAACCCCAGTGGTTGCGGAAGCCGAGGCGTTCCTCGCGGGGCCCGATGGAGTTCTTCCAGAACACCTGGCCGAAGTAGTTCGTGCCTTCCGACGCGCATCCGCCGGGGAAGCGCATAAAGGTGGGGTGGAGGGCCTCAAGAGCCTCCAGCAGGTCTTTGCGGAAAGGTCCGTATGTGCCGTTCTTCCAGAGCTGTGATGCTTCAGGGACCAGTGTCACGAAATCCAGCCAGAACGTGCCGGGAGAGTCTGCGACAATGGCCAGGCGACTGTCCACGGAGCGTTCGGCCTTGAGTTGAGCAGTATATTGTTTCCAGTCACCGCCGAGGCCTGCGAAGCGTACTACATTTGAGTTCGCAGTGCCCTGGGCGTCCTCCAGGTAAACTGAAATGACACCGTTGTAGTCAGCTCCCTGAAGATAAAGTCCGAGGTCATAGCTGACTCCCTGCATTGCCGGGATTGACGGAGTCTGGGTATTGTTGGAATATGTCAGGCCGCGGCCGCGTGCATACGGGGCGATGCCGAAGCCGTTGGCGGCGATGCCGAAGCCTTCTCCTGGCTGCTCGATGTCGAAGCGTACGGAGTACTGTTTGTAGCGCAGTTCGTCGTCATATTTGTCAGCAGGGTCGTAGTCGTACCAGCGTTTCAGGTCCTTGACCAGTGGTTTGTCATCCACAGTATGGGCAAGGCCTTTAGCCCCTTCCTTGTTTATCACCGTCCATCCGAAGAAGGTGGTGTCGGAATAAGAGAATTCATTCTTGTCAGGTGCATCAGGCACGTTGTAGGCCTGGAACGAGTTGTTCTGGATCAGCTGGGCGCTTATGCCGCCGTCCACGCTCTGGTTGATGTCTTCGAAGAAGATGCCGGCCAGGGTGGGGCTTATGTCGATGCCGAGTTTCTTGGGCTTGAGTGTGATCGTGCGGGTTTCGGGCTTCTTGAATCCCTGGAGCTGCAGCATCTTGTCGGCCATTCGGTAGCCCATCAGACGCATTCCTTCGGTGCTGAAATGGAATTGGTCACCGGTACTCTCGCATCCCAATGCCGAAATTATGTATGCATTGGGCATCACTTCCGGCAGGTGGGGCAGCACAACTTCGTTGAATGCTGCGCAGACGCCGTCAACCTCTGCATACTTGAGTTCTCCGGCAAGAAGGGGAATTTCGTCTGGATTGAGCCCCAGGTCGGCGCAGAGGTCGTCGTGGATCTTCTTCACGCGGCCGGGCCATTCCTGGTCATCGGGGTTGGACTCACCCTGATGCAGCAGCATACCCTTGATGACACCGTATTTCTGGGCTTCGCGGGCTGTCTCCATAAGACGCTGGTAGGGGTTCATTCCATATTCCTTGGCCATTCCGATGAGCCAGCTGCGGGAAGGATCTGCGGCTTCCATCGCCAGGTATTCCTCGCAGGCATCCTTGTCCCAGAGTTCAAGCTTGGCGCCTGCCACTGATACGTTGATCACGCCGACGCGGTATTTCTCGGGCAAAACCTCAATCATCTTGCGGCCGAAGAAGTCGACGGGACCCATATTGTTGGTTTCGCGGCAGATGGGTGGAACCGCAGTATACCAGTGGTTGCGCACACGCTCGAAGCGGGGCATATCCACAGCAGCCATAAACTGGAAACGCGGGTCGTTGAAGTCCATATCCTGCTCGGCAGGACGTGCGCCTGCCTCCATATTGGACTGGCCGAAGCAAAGATAGATGAAGAAATTGGGGTCAGGCGTCTGAGCCTTTGCCTGCAGACTTACGAAGAGGACTGCAAGGAGAAGAAGAACTCTTTTGTACATTTTTAATTGATTTGATAACAAATGTACAAAATAATGTAAAGAAGGCCCGGGAAATCCCGAGCCTTCTTTACATATGGCTGAAAGTGCCGTTACTCTCTACGCTTGTATGTATAAGTGACTGTCCTGGCCCCCAAAAGTTCTTCCTGCTGGATGATGAGAGTCTTGTCGGTGAGTTCCAGCACGTCGAATGTGCCTGACAGCATCATACTGTAGGTGAGACCCTCGGTCAGCCAGAGTGTCTTCTTGAAAGAGATTTTCCTCTGGTCAGCGTTGAATGTGAAGATCGTTCCGTCAACGTCCACGTCGTCGAGATCGAAGTCTGTGAAACTGCCTTTCTTGGCAAGAGCTGTGGGAACGGGGAATTCAGACAGGGACAAATAAAAGTGGACATTGGAGTAGTCATAATCGTTGGTCTTGACTCCATCGGATGTCTTGATGGCTTCGGTCTTGGTCTGCAAGGTCCAGATGCCATAGATGTTTCCGGTAACGTCACCGGTATGCGGTACGAGTTGTTTGTCGCAAGATGTAAAGATTGCAAGGCAGGCGATGGCTGCAAGCAAAATGTGTTTTTTCATGACGTTTATGTTTAGTATATCTTTTCCAAGGCAACAATAATCGTTCCACAGTGAACTGCTGTCACTGTCTGTCCAGTCCAGAGCGCTGCAGGAGAAATGCATGGAGCTTGAGATATGCGTCCTTGCGTCTATAGCTGTAGCTGTAGAGGAGAGGTTCCTTGCTGTAGCCAAGCCAGGAGTTCTTGTCGCTGACTCCCCAGAAGCTGATTCCGCCTCGTTGCGCCTCGGGCACAATCTTCAGGTACTGGTCGAATATGTAAACTATGGTCTCTCCCTGGTCAGCATTGCCCATTGTCACATCCAGTTCGGAGATGCGCACCTTCTTGCCGGTCTTCACCAGGCGCTCCAGCATCTTTCTGATGTTCTCCCGGGGCACGTCCGCCGAGATATGCATCTGTGTTCCTATCCCGGTCACGTCAGGATTGCTTTCGGCATAGTTGCAGATGGCTTCAAGCTTGCCGCCCAGCCATTCGAGACTGTAGTCGTTGATGTAGAGATCTGCTGTCTTTCCGCTGCTCTCGAGAGCTTCCCTGGCAGTGCGGAAAGCACTGTCCACAAATTCTTTTGTGCCGCCCTCGTAGTAGCTGCCCCACAGGAATTTATGATAGTCGGTGGTGGCTGTGTTGGCACTGTTGCGCCAGTCCCCGGAGTCGGAGAACACCTCGTTGACCACATCCCAGCCGTAAACGTCGAAATGTTTTACCATTTCGTTTACCCATTCCCTGTGTGCTTTGCGTACAAGGGCAGCAGCCGAATCAGCACTCGGTGCGCCCGCAATCAAGGGATTCAGGAAGTCGCACTGCTGCTGATTGTGCCAGCCGAGGGTATGCCCGAAGAGCTTCAGACCGCAACCTGATGCCCATTCGGCCATCTTGTCGGCCCTGCTGAGGTCGAATGCACCGCCTTTTGTCACGATATTGTCGTGCTTCATCTCATTGCCGAAGGTCACTGCTTCGAAGTCACGACCGAGCACGACTCTCAGCGAGTCGTCATTTACGTATTCCGAATAAGTGAACTCGGCTCCTATCAAAAGCCCGTTGGCTTTGGCAAGATCCTTAAGGCCCCATTTGTACACGGATGCAGGTGTTTTGTCGACAGGGGTGTATGGTCCCGGTTCAGGATTGTTCTCCGGTGTTATCTTTTCATCGCAGGAACACAGGAGTGCAGATGCAAGCAGTATTATGGCGAGGTTCAGGCAGTGCAGTTCTTTCATATTTTACTATTCGACAGGTGAAAAGAATTTGAAATCCCACTTGGAATTATCGCTTTTGAAGTCGAATGGTGCAAGGGTGGGGGAACTGTCTCCCAGAGATATCAGGGCATAAGGCTCGTTGTGACCGGGGATGGACTTGGGCATTATGCGGAAAGTGCCGTCGGTGAGCTGGTCGATGCGCCACAGCTGTTCATCAGCCCCGGTGAAGACAGGTACGGCCTCGACTTCGGCCTTGCTGTTGGCTGCGAGAGCCCGCTCCGTACCGGCAATGAGGATTTTGTAATAAGGGCCGCCGAGATAGCCGCCGGCCTCAGGCACGGGAACAACAGTCCACCTCTGCCAGGGACGGGCCATATAATAGCCGTTCCTCACTTCGATGACGCCTTCCGGCCAGGTGCCGATGACATCTTCGAGCTTCTGCTCCTCAAGAATGACGTCAGTTTGCCCGTCGTTGCTCCTGCCGAGTCCGCGCATTGCGCCGGGGGCGCGTACGAAGTCGACTTCGAGCTCGAGGGCATAGCCGCTGCGGACTGACTGGATCTCATAGGTTCCCTCGCGGAAGGCCTCGCCTGCCACCGGCCAGCCGTCTTCCCAGAGGAGAGGACGGATGCCGAGCACGCTGCGGCCGCTGCGGTCCATATCAGCCTCCCAGTGGAAAGACATCTTCTCGACACCTTCTTCCTCAACATAGCGGCCGAAATGTCCGGGACCGACGAGGCGACCCTCGGTAGTGATGACGGATTTGCCGCCGCCCTGTATCATCGAGCGGCCCACATTGTCGATGAAAGGACCCTTGGGACTGCGGGAACGGCCTACCACGATGTTGTATGTGGAGTTGACGCCGTCACAGCAAGTGCCGTGGGTGCCGAGCAGGTAGTACCAGCCGTCGCGGTACATCATCGTGGATGCTTCCATATTCCTGCCGACGTCGATGGCTTCGTTGCCTTCAACGCGGCGTCCGGTTTTCGGATCGATTTCGACCTGGCGGATATGGCCGAAATACGTGCCTGCAGTGAGCCACATCCTTCCGTCGGGGCCGATCAGCACGCCGGGGTCGATGGCGTTGAAATCTTCGTCGACGAGCGATTCAAGCACCATTACTGGCTCGGAGTAAGCGAAATCGGGCGATTCCGGGTCGAGTGTCTTGTTCCACATGGTCATTATCATGCTGGCGTGGCCGCCGCCCATACCGCCGCCGGTGGTTCCGTAGATGACTAGATATCGGTCACCGATCTTGATTGCATCGGGAGCCGCACCGCCACCTGGCCTTACAGCTCCGCCGTGCCAGTTCCAGCCGTCCTCGGATATAAGTCCGCCGCCACCGGTTCCGAAAGTATAGTATTTGCCGTCACATTCCACTATGGATGACGGATCGTGGATAAAAGGAGAGCCTGTCTGGGCAAAAGACAAAATGCCCGACAGGAGCATTGAAGCTATGATGACTATTTTTTTCATTGTTGCCGGGTTTTATCAGTTGCAGGTTATGGTGTAGTTCGTGACGGGATTGCCGTGGTCGTCGATGAAGCGGGCACAGAACTCGCTCATTCCCGGGCCGTTCATCGTGACGCCTCTAAGGATGTTGCGGCCTTTCTTCAGCGTGATGCGGTCTGACACGGCACTGTCGACGCCCATATGGCGGTCACCGGCAAGCAGGAGCAACTCTTCTCCGTTTACCCACCATCTGGCGGCCTTGTTGGAGCCAATGGATAGCCTGACGTTCTCGATGTCTTCCTCGCAGTTGATGACGGTGACAGTCCAAAAAATGACACCGTATCGGTCCTTGCCCAGGCCTGTGGCGAAGCGGAACAGTTTGACGAAGAAATGGTCGCTGTCAAGGGCGTGCCATGCTAGGGTTGCTTTTACGAACTTCGGCTCGTTCTGTCCGCCGCCTGAAGGCCGCCTTGCGGTAAGATCCACCGGGGGCTGGTATTCCATTGTGACCTTGACCTTGTCACCGTCCTTTGGAATGACAGTCATCTGGTTCGGGAAATACTCTACACTCAGGTTTTCGCGCGTATATGAGTCGGTGAACACCCTGTTGGTAGGGTTGGGCTTGCTGATGGGTTCGAGAATCATCCAGCGCCGGATGAAACCTTCCGCGTCAGGGACAGCAGACGGGGTGGTGACAGGAGTGAAATAGCCTTTCAGGGCCTCTGCCACATCGACCTTTACGTTTTTCTTCTGGGCCGATCCGGTGAAGGAAACAAGTGCGGACAGGAGCAGTGTCAGAATTAATTTTAGGAAATTATTCATACTGGCGGTGGTTGTTGGGTGAACATCAAACAAATTTAACCATAATAACATAAAAAAACACGGCAAAGATTGAAGGCTCTGCCGTGTTTTTTATATACCGTTTGTTTCTTAAAAGGCGAGGAAAGACCTCACTTTCATCTTGTATTGAATGTTGTTTAAAGTATAGACAGTAATTTTCTCCTTGTCTTCAAGCCTGGCCTTTAGGGTGGAATAGTAAATGTTATTATTTTTTTCTACAGTTCCCAAATTCATGCGAATTGCATTGTTATTGCTGTTCTCCGAACTGGTCCAGTAATTGTCGGATATATTGTTCGAACCAGAAGGATCCCCAAAACTGTCGTAGGTAAGATTATAGTCTGAAAAATCGTTTTTCAGAAGCTCCAGGCGATCGTTCAAGACTTTGATCATCATATTGACACGGTCTGCATCGCATTCTTTCACAAATACCAGGTCACCGGAAATATTGCCTTCGTTCAGCCAGTTGTGTCTGGTCCCACCGCTTACAGTGAACCATTCGTCTACAGGATTAACTCCTCCAAATCCCTCTGTACTAATTGTGTACATCCACTGCCCGATGGTCGGGAGAAACCAGCCAGTGGTATTTGAGGGAACTTCTACAGGATATGCCTTAGCCCTGGAAGCTGCCGATACGGCTCCATCTCCCAGAGTGGAGATGATGGAATTGGTGTTTGTATAACCACTCAGGTTAGCAGCGAGAAGAGTTTGTTTAGGTTTCGTAACGAAATTGTCGGTACATTTTACTTTTCCTGTTGAGTCACTCCAAGGCACGTCCTTCGCCGCATTATGCAGCGCCATTACCAGGCCGTGGCCGAAGCCGGCATCCTTCTCGGTAATGGCATCATCAATGGCCGCCTTGTCGGGATCAGTATAGTTATGATTTACATAAACTATTATTCCGACTATGTATGTATCAGGATCGGCAGGCAGAAGTCGGCCGTACGTGCCGTCACTCCAGAGGGGATCTCCCAATTGAGGACGAAAATCGATTTCACGGTTGACATTGTATTTTTTGTTGGATGCCAATGTTGCCGAATTGTTCCCGAACTCAATCATCCTGTCGCCGATTGTAAGTGTGAAGTCACTAATGGTTTGTCCGCCGGGAATGACGGCCATAAAGTTTACTTTAAAGTTCTGGCCATCCGGCAGGGCTATGAACCTGGTTTTCTCAGTGGTCGATCCAAGGGTCGTGGTCAGATCCACCAGTGCTTCCCCGCCCTCGGCAGGCCGGGAACCGTCGAATAGGAATGTTACAGTGACATCCAGAAAGGTGGCCCGTTGGTGCAGCGTAGCTGCCTCGGTGGTCAATGTAACCTCATCATCATTCGTGGTGAACAGGCTGTAATGCTCGACTGCTTCCTGCAAAGCCGTGCTTCCTTCCGGCACGGTTCCTACTATAGCTGATGCGTAAGTGCTTACATCTGTATTGTCTGAATGGATGAGTGTGACTTTCAACGGAGTGTTGCCGGCAGGCTGTCCTTTTTCAACCAGGTAGGACAATACACCTGACCAGATGTTTCCGTTCTGGGTCAGATCGCCATAAATATCAGTGCGGTCTCCAAGTCCCACGACATGGAGCTTATCTCCAGCCTTGAACTGATAGGTTCCATCTGCATAGGAAACTTTCGTGCCCTCGGTATGCACCGTGAGGCTGAATGGAACAGTCGCCCGTTCGCTGACGGGATTGGCTTCCTGCTCGGTGGCAGTTACGGGTTCCAACTCCTGGCAGGCTGCTGCAAGAAGGATTGTAGCAAAAAAGGGAAGCAGCCGGAAGGATAATTTCTCGATCATAATCTAAGCCCTCCGTTGTTAAATGTCTCCGCCATCTTCTACACCGCCCTCTCCAAAATCGAAGGTAGAGGAGAAGTTCGTCGTGCTTTCAACCATAAAATTGCTCTCAACTTGAATTTCGAAGATATCAGTTTGTGGGGCAAAATAAGGGATGAGATTGTTAGTGTTGTGCGTATTCATCGGTTCAATAAAAAAAACGGACAACCTGTTATCCACAATTAATGCTCTTTTTCGATAAAAAAGCACCCAAAAATATAAAAAAAAAATTAAGGCAGCGTTGACTTTCGCGTTTTTAGCCATAATTGCCGAGTTTTGTTTAACTTTGACGCATTAATGTCATTATTAATCTATTGTATGAAAAAGTTTACAATCATCGCCCTCATCGCTTCCGTAGCATTGATGAGTGCTTGCGGACCCAAGGACCCCGGTCTGAAGGACGCTTACAAGAACTATTTCAAGATCGGCGTCGCCGTTACCGAGCGTAACGTGGCCGACTCCCTTCAGGCAGCCATCATTCTCAAGGAGTTCAACAGCATCACCGCTGAGAACTGCATGAAACCCGGCGAACTCCATCCCCAGGCTGGTGTATGGAACTTCGAGAAGGCCGATGCCATCGCAAACTTCTGCCGTGAGCACGGCATCAAGATGCGTGGCCACAACCTTGTATGGCACAGCCAGTTCGCAACCTGGATGTTCACAAAACACGACGAGAACGGCAACCCTGTAGTCGAGCGTGACGAGAAGGGTGACACGGTATGGGTTGAGAGGCCTGCCTTCGGCCGCGGCGGTTTCCCCGGCTTCGGTGGTCAGCGTCCTAACGGCGGTGCACGCCCCAACGGAGCACCCGCTGTCCAGATGACCAAGGTTCCCAAATATGTGGCAGCCAGCAAGCAGGAGTTCTACGACTCACTCAGGGTTCATATCAACACTGTTGTAAACCGTTACAAGGATGTCGTCTACTGCTGGGACGTAGTCAATGAGGCTATGAGCGACGCAAACAACCCCGATGCTCCTTATGAGGATATGTTCCGCAAGTCACAGGCATATCAGCTCTGCGGCGATGAATTCATCAAGAACGCATTCATATGGGCCCACGAAGCCGATCCGAATGCCGGACTATTCTATAATGACTACAGCGCCTGGACTCCTTCCAAGAGAACATACATCTACAAGATGGTCAAGAAACTCCAGGAAGAAGGCGCTCCTATCACCGGCATCGGTATGCAGGGCCACTACAACATCTTTGACAACCCTACCCTTGAGGATTTCGAGACAGCCATCAAGATGTATCTCGAACTTGTCGACGATATCCAGATCACCGAGTTCGACATCCGTATCAACGAAGAGGCCGGTGGCGGACTTCAGTTCAGCCGTGGCGAAGGCCAGGTATATACTGAAGAGATCCAGCAGCAGCAGGCCAAGAAGTACGAGGATCTCTTCGAGATTATGCGCAAGTACAAGAAGAATATCTCTTGCGTTACCTTCTGGAATCTCAGCGACCGCGATTCATGGCTCGGCGCCAACAACTATCCGCTTCTTTTCGACAGCGAGTATCAGCGCAAGCCCGTATACTACACAGTCCGTGACTTCAAGAAGAAAAAATAAGAGTCGAAATACAAACAAAAAAGACAGCGGGACAAAAACTTGTCCCGCTGTCTTTTTATTATAAGAGTAGGTTTTCTCTTAATATTCTTCCTCGTTAAAAAAGAAATCGTCCTTGGTAGGATAGTCAGGCCAGATGTCTTCGATGGAGTCGTATACTTCACCGTCATCTTCAAGGTCTGAGAGATTCTCGATCACTTCAAGGGGAGCTCCTGAGCGAGTGGCGTAATCGATCAATTCATCTTTGGTGGCAGGCCACGGTGCGTCTTCAAGTTTTGAAGCAAGTTCAAGTGTCCAATACATTTCTTATTGTGTTTTAATTGTGTTTCTTACAAAAGGGCTGCAAAAATATATGAAATCCTATAATACACAATAAAAAAAATAAAAAAATGTTAAGGCAGCCATTTGTCTTCTTCGCAACCTTCTGAAACACAGAGGAATCTGGCCAACACAAAAAGGTAGTCAGAAAGCCTGTTGAGGTATATCTGGGCCTGGCGGTCCACATCCCTCAGTTCTCCTATGGCGACGACGCTCCTTTCGCAGCGCCGGCACACGGTGCGGGCCACGTGGCACTCTGCCGATTCAAACGGTCCGGCCGGGAGAAGGAAGGTTTTCTGGGGGGGCAGCTGGGCTGTCATTCTGTCTATCTCGGCCTCCAGAAAAGCGACTTCGGCATCGTCCAGCGCCTTGAGCTTCGGACAGAACTTCTCTGTGGCGAGGTGCGCAGAAACGTTCATCAGGTTGACCTGGATGCGTCGCAGCGGAATGTCTTCCGGCACTTTGCTGCGAAGGATGCCCAGATGGCTGATGAGTTCGTCGATGTCGCCGTATGCCATCACCCTGGCGCTCGCTTTGCTTACCCTGGAACCGTCAGCCAGGCTTGTGGTTCCCTTGTCTCCTGTTTTAGTGTAAATACCCATAGCGTATAGACTTGTCAGTTATGCTAAAATAGCGAATACTTGAGACAATTGAAATATAATTTGTAATTTCGCAATACTATGGCATACAACAAAATTGAAGAATACGATTCCGAGGTGACCGAACAGCTCGCCGCCCATTATAAAGAGATACTGAGGCTTCTTGGAGAAGACCCCGGTCGGGAAGGCCTGCTGAAGACTCCTGTCAGGGTTGCCAAGTCAATGCAGTTCCTCACCAAGGGCTATGGCGAGGACCCTGCCGAAATCCTCAAGTCTGCACTCTTCAAGGAGGAGTACAAGCAGATGGTAGTGGTTAAGGACATCGAACTGTATTCAATCTGCGAGCACCATATGCTGCCCTTCTACGGAAAGTGTCACGTCGCATATATTCCCAACGGATATATCACCGGCCTGAGCAAGGTGGCCAGGGTTGTGGAGACTTTCGCCCGCCGCCTGCAGGTGCAGGAGCGCCTCACAGTGCAGATACGTGACTGCATCCAGGAGACTCTCAATCCTCTGGGAGTGGCCGTGGTGATTGAGGCCGCCCATATGTGCATGCAGATCCGCGGCGTGCAGAAGCAGCATTCCGTGACCACGACCTCTGCCTTCACGGGCATATTCCTGAAATCAGAAAAGACCAGGGCGGAGTTTCTGACCCTTATAGGCAAATAGTTTATGAACATCGTTATTGCAGGAGCAGGAGAAGTCGGCTGTCATCTGGCAAAGATGCTGGCTGGGGAGAACCACGATCTGTCGGTGATCGACAGCGATTCAGGCCGTCTGGCCACCATCAGCGAAGAAGCCGACGTAGTGACCATCCAGGGCAATCCCACATCGATAGAGACTCTGGAAAGGGCAGGCGTCAAGACCGCTGACCTTTTCGTTTCCGTATTCCCCGATTCCGACCAGTATGTAAACATAGTCGCGGCCATGCTCGCCAAGCAGATGGGAGCGGCTAAGGTCACCGCACGCATCAACAATGCCGAGTATCTCAGCCACGAGAATAAGCTTCTGTTCACTGACCTGGGAATAGACCTGTTGTTCTATCCCGAGAAGATAGCCGCTTCTGAAATTCTCGAACTGATCAAGCAGGCCGAGACATCCGAGTTCGCGGAGTTCGCCCACGGCAAGCTCCAGCTCATCGTCTTCAGGCTTGAGGAGTATGCTCCCCTGATCGACAAGACCATACTTGAATATGTAACTGACAAGGATTTTCCTCCTTTCAGGATCGTGGCTGTCTCAAGGGGTGACCAGACCCTGATTCCCAATGGTGAAACCCGCTTCCGCCTTCACGACCAGGTGTTCGTGGTTACCAAGAAAGAGAATGTCGACCTGGCGAGGAATATCGCTGGAAAGGTCGATTTCCGCATCAGGCGTCTTGCAATCCTGGGTGGAGGAAGGATCTCCGAGATGGTGGCAGAGAAGGCAGAGAAGTTCACTGACGAGGTAAAGATCATAGAAAGCGATCCCGACCGCTGTGTCGAGCTGTCGTCCAGGCTGAACAAAACGCTGGTGATAAACAACACCACCAAGAGCGGGAATTTCTTCTACGATGAGAACATCAAGGACTATGACGCTTTCCTTGCCCTGACTCCGAATTCAGAGGCGAACATACTGGCCTGCGCCTCAGCCAAGAGGCTGGGCGTAATGAAGACGATTGCCGAGGTGGAGAACCTGGACTATATCCGTCTTGCCGAAGAGATGGGAGTCGATGCAGTCGTCAACAAAAAACTCATCACAGCCGGCCGAATATTCCGATTCACGCTCAGCAACAAGGTCCGCACCATTAAATGCCTGTCAGGATCGAACGCCGAGATTCTCGAATATATGGCGAATCCCGGCAGTCCGATCACCAAGAAACCCCTCAAGGACATCAACTTCCCCGAAGGAGCCATAATAGGCGGCGTGATCCGTGGCAGCGAGTCGATGATTGCTGTCGGTTCCACGCAGATCAATGCCTATGACAGGGTGGCTGTCTTTGCGCTGCCCTCCGCCCTCAAGGATGTTGACAAGTTCTTCCTGTAGTCTGTAGCTCTTATCCCGTATTCCTGCATCAGATAGCGGTTCAGGGTTTTTGCTGACCCGAACCCGCATTTTATCGCAATTCCCTCCAGGGTAAGCCTCCTGTTCTCCTCCAGACTGGCTGTTTTAAGGAAATGCTTGACCCGGAACGATGCGACATACTCCCTCCATCGGCATTGCCTGCAGGTGGACAGGGCCTCTGTAATATAGGTCCTGTTCGTGCGCAGTTCAATGGCCAGGTCCCTCTTTGAGAAATCGGGTTTCAGAAACAGCTGCTTTTCGCTGACGATCTCGTCAGCGCGCTCCATCAGCTTTTGCAACTGTATTCTTCGCAGTCTCTCTCTTCTTTTTCTCTTTCTTAACCATTTCATACTTGATGTCATTCTTGTATTTCTTGCACCATTCCCCTGGTGTCATTCCTGTATATCTTGTGAATGCGGTGTTGAATGTCGTCATCGACTGAAATCCCGATTTGGAGGCCATTGTCGAGATGTCGATAGTGGGATCTCTCATATAAAGGTCCATGGAGTCCCGGACACGGTACCAGTTTATGAACTGGCTGAAATTTTTCTTAAAATGGGAATTGATGACCCTTGACAGGTAGGATTTGTTGGTTTTCAGACAGTCTGCAACGTCAATGATCTTGATGTTGGGGTTGAGATATGGCTTCTCTTTCTCAAGATATTCCATCAGATGCTCGCAGATGGCCTGGTGGTTGTCGCACAGGAGGGCTTCGGCTGATCCGATGTCTTCGTCAGCAATCATCTCCGGGCTCAGATAGGGCCGTACCGGGGCTTGGGGTTCAGACTGTTGAAGATTCCTGGTGCGTTTGAAAAGGTAAACGCAAGTGGCCGCCAGAATAATCGAAAGCAGGGCGGCCGCGATGAAAAGGATTTTGATCATTGTTTAATTTTTTTGGCGAAATATAGTAATCTACACCTCGCCAAAAATTCAACAATGAATTGTGCTGTGACGATTTTTCCAAATACAAGAATGGAAAAACAAATCTTATTTTTTGATTTGCTCGAAACCCTTGCCAAACACGCCGCTGACAATGCTTACGGACACAAATGCGGTGTCGTCGACTTTCTTGATGATTCTCAGAATCTGACTTGATTCCTGTTTCCGTGCGACGACAGTGACGATTTCACTCTCGGTATGGGTGTACCATCCTTCGCTGTGGATGGCAGTCACTCCACGGTGGGCTTCCTGGGTGATGGCATCCGCGATCTCTGCGTACTTCCTTGAGAAGACCATGATCTGCACGCACTGCTTGTTACCGTTCAGGAAAAGGTCGAGCGTGTAGCTGAAGACCGCTGAAGTCACAAAACCATAGATTACTGTGGCAAGCCTGGTGCCGAAGGTTCCTGCAGAAGGAATGAGCAGGGTGGATGATATGATCAGCACGTCTATTGCCACTATGATGCTGCCGGGGGATATGCTCCGGTACTTGTTGATGATCAGGGCTATGATGTCGGTGCCGCCGCTGCTGCCTCCCTGGGTGAAGGTGATGGCGATTCCAAGACCTGAGAGGGCACCTCCGAAAAGGGCGCAGGTGAGCCTTCCGTTCTCGTGGGCGAATTCGTTGATGAAGTCTGAAGGAATGACACCAGGCATTACCCTGAACAGGACGGTGGTCACGATCACTGCGAATATGGTCTTAGCACCGAAACTGCGGCCAAGGATCTTCAACGCAATGGCCAGAAGGACTGCATTGACTATGAAGTAGGTGTAACTGATCTTGAAACCTGTTGCATACTGGATAATGGCTCCCATACCAGAAACACCACCTCCGACCATATTGTTCGGCAGCAGGAAGACGCTCCACGCTGATACGTAAAGCAGCAGCCCGAGGAAGATAATGGCATATTCCTTGACCGCAGTCCAGAAAGTGCGTTGCGTCAACATACCACGTTGATGATCTTGGAAGGAACTACGATGATCTTCTTGATGGTGCCTCCGTTCAGATATTTGGCAGTTCTCTCGTCACTGCGCACGGCGTCAGCGGCTTCCTGTTGTGACAGGCTCTTGGCCAGGGTTATCTTGAAACGGAGTTTTCCGTTGAACGATACCGGATATTCGAAGGAGTCTTCGACCGTATATGCAGGGTTGAATTCGGGGAAACTTGCATAGGTGATGGTCTCTTTGTGGCCCAGCAGACTCCAGAGTTCCTCAGCGACGTGAGGCGCGAACGGGGAGATGAGGATGACCATCGGCTCGAGGATTTCCCTCTTGTTGCAGCCGAGGGCAGCCAGGTCGTTCACGGCAATCATAAAGGCGCTGACCGTGGTGTTGAATGAGAAATGCTCGATGTCCCAGGATTCTTTCTCGATGAGTTTGTGAAGTGTCTTGAGCTCGGCGGCAGAGGCCTTTTCGTCACTGACGCAGAATTCGCCGGCCTCGTTGAGGAACATACGGTAGAACTTGCGCAGGAAACGGTGTACTCCGTCGATTCCTTTGGTATCCCAGGGCTTGCTCTGCTCCAGGGGACCGAGGAACATCTCGTAGAGGCGGAGGGTGTCTGCGCCATAGTCGGCGCAGATCTTGTCGGGGTTGACTACGTTGTACATCGACTTGCTCATCTTCTCGACAGCGTAGCCGCATACGTATTCGCCGTCTTCGAGGATGAATTCGGCAGTCGCGTATTCAGGAGACCAGGCCTTGAAGGCTTCAAGGTCGAGACGGTCGTTATGCACTATGTTGACGTCGACGTGGATCTCGGTGGTGTCGTAGTTGTCCTTGAGTCCGCAGGATACGAAGGTGTTTGTACCTTTGATACGGTATACGAAGTTGCTGCGGCCCTGGATCATTCCCTGGTTTATGAGCTTCCTGAAAGGTTCCTGCTCGCATACATAGCCGAGGTCATAGAGGAACTTGTTCCAGAAGCGTGAGTAGATCAGGTGGCCTGTGGCGTGCTCTGTGCCGCCTATGTAGAGGTCGACATTGCGCCAGTATTCGTCTGCCTCGCGGCTTACGAGCGCTTTGTCGTTCTTCGGGTCCATATAGCGCAGATAGTACGCGCTGCTGCCTGCGAAACCGGGCATCGTGCTTTTCTCGATGGGCCAGCCTTCGTAAGTCCATTCCTTTGCCCTTGCCAGAGGCGGTTCTCCGGTCTCGGTAGGTTTGAACTCGTCGATTGCGGGAAGTTCCAGAGGAAGCTTGTCCTCAGGCATGGCATAAGCGGTGCCTTCCTTGAAATAGATGGGGAAGGGCTCGCCCCAGTAGCGCTGGCGGGAGAAGATGGCGTCGCGCAGGCGGTAGTTGATCTTGCGTTTGCCGATGCCCTTGCTCTCGACATAGTCGATGGCGGCCGGGATGGCCTGCTGCACTGTCATTCCGTTGAGGAATCCCGAGTTGCACATTATGCCTTCCTTGGCATCGAAGCTTTCCTGGCTGACATCGCAGCCCTCGATAAGCGGAATGATAGGAAGGTTGAATTCGCGTGCGAAAACATAGTCTCGGCTGTCGTGGGCCGGAACCGCCATAATGGCGCCGGTGCCGTAGCCTGCAAGAACATATTCTGAAATCCATACCGGAACCCTGTCGCCGGTAAGGGGATTGACTGCATAGGAACCGCTGAACACTCCGGTGACATGACGGGTCTCGGCGATGCGCTCCCTCTCGGTCTTCTTCTTGGCTGCCGCCAGATACGCTTCGACAGCTTCCT
Organism: Bacteroidales bacterium; assembly: GCA_017429475.1. Taxonomy (GTDB): domain Bacteria; phylum Bacteroidota; class Bacteroidia; order Bacteroidales; family UBA932; genus Equibacterium. The sequence goes on along the minus strand of JAFROX010000001.1, from coordinate 138,122 downwards.
TCTGCTCAGGGGTTGTGAGTTTACCCACCCAGTCGCTCTCGGGAGCGAGAACCATGAAGGTGACTCCGAATATGGTGTCGGCGCGGGTGGTGAAAATCACCATATCATATTCCTTGTCGCCGTTGTATACCTTGAACGTCATTTCCGCTCCCTGTGAACGGCCGATCCAGTTGCGCTGCATCTCCTTGAGGGAATCGGTCCAGTCCAGCCCGTCGAGACCGCTGAGCAGCCTTTCGGCATAGGCGCTGACGCGCAGCTGCCACTGTTTCATCTTTTTCTGCTCTACGGGGAATCCACCTCTCACCGAGAGACCTTCCTTGACCTCGTCATTGGCCAGCACAGTGCCGAGCTTGGGACACCAGTTGACGGTGGTTTCGCCCTGGTATGCTATCCTGTACTGCATCAGCACGGCTCTTTGTTCTGTTTCGCTCATAGACTTCCATTCATCCGCGGTGAAAGTCTTGACGTTGCCGCACGCTGCATTGACGGCGGTGTTGCCGTTTTTCTCAAAAGCCTCGATCAGGGTTGCGATAGGAACAGCCTTGTCAAGGTCCTTGTCGTACCAGCTGTCGAACATCTTGAGGAACGCCCATTGCGTCCATTTGTAATATGCGGGGTCACAGGTGCGAACTTCGCGGTCCCAGTCATACGAAAATCCGATTTTGTCCATCTGCTGGCGGTATCGGGCGATGTTGTTCTCGGTGGTTGTGGCGGGGTGCTGTCCGGTCTGGATGGCATATTGTTCTGCGGGCAGTCCGAATGCGTCGTAGCCCATCGGATGGAGCACGTTGAAGCCTTTCAGCCTTTTGTATCGGCTGTAGATGTCACTGGCTATGTAGCCCAGGGGGTGACCTACGTGGAGGCCGGCGCCGCTGGGGTAGGGGAACATGTCCAGGACGTAATATTTGGGTTTGGATGAATCGTTGTTTGTTTGAAAAGTGTGGTTGTCAGCCCAATATTGCTGCCATTTCTTTTCGATCTGAGCGAAATTGTATTCCATTTGCGGATTTTGATTATATCCCGCAAATATATAAAAATCGCTGATAAACAATTAGCGCTTGAGGTTGAAACTGCCCCCTTTCTGAAGACGGAACTCTACCGGGACGGTGACGTGGCAGCGGACTTTCCTGCGTCCGATTTCTCCCGGAATCCATTTGGGAGAGGCGGTAATCACCTTGACTGCTTCCGCATCGAGCAGTTCGTCTACACCCTTGGCCACCTTGACGTTGCTGACGCTGCCGTCTTTCTCTATGATGAAAGATACGTTTACGGTGCCCTGAATGCCCTGGTCGACAGCGCTTTGGGGATATTTGACATAGCGGTATACCCAGGCGTCCATGAAGTGCTTGAGGTCGGAGTGGAAGAACTGCGGCGGCTTGTCGCAGTCAGACATCGCGTATGTGAAATCACCGCCTTCATCTTTGCCCGAGACGCTTGCAGAAGGGAAGAGAAGGTCCTTGGATGCCATGCATTTGAGGAAGGTCGCAATGTAATGCGTTTCGGAAGCGAGCTTGTTGTAGAGGACAAGGTCCGGAGTGTCTCTCGAAGTCCGGAACTCGCGGCTCCTTCCAGTCGAGAAAGTGAGGGTGGGTATGTCTACGAGGTCGAAGGCAAGGTGGTCCGAAGAGAAAACCTCACCGTTGTGGATGCCCGGACGGGTGGTGACGGATTCATTTTCCGTCACGTAGGCAGTCATTGCGGCAAGGTCGTTGCGCCCGATGACGGAATAAATCTCGAAAGGATTTTCAACAGTACCGCGGCCGAGCATGTCGAGGTTGACCATCAGCTTGATGTTACCGACATCGGCGAACTCTCCTCCCGATGTGAAGAAACGGGCTCCGGCATACTGCTCTTCTCCGGCGCCGAAGCCAACGAAAATGACGGAACGGCGCAAAAACAAGGCATTGCTGCTCAGGATGTTGGCTGCCTCGATGAGCGCAGCGACCCCGGAAGCGTTCGCATCGGCTCCGCGGTAAATGCCGGTCATCAGCTCTCCGTCTACAGTTACGGGATAGGTGCCAAGATGGTCGATATGCGCACCGACAACTATGTATTCTTCGCGGAGGTCTTTGTCATATCCCTGAAGGATTCCGGCAACGTTGCAGGAACGCAGGGTGTCGCCATCCTCAATTATGAGAAAGCTGTCTCCTTCGCGGCTGGTGAGCATTGTCAGTCCGGCCTGATAGAGCCTGTCGTAAATATATGACGCAGCCTTTGATTCACCTTCGCCGCCGGCCTTGCGGCCCTGCATCTCGGGAGCAGCGAGATATTCTACGTGCCGCCTGAGGTTCGCAGACAGATCCTGAGCCGAGGCACAGAATATTGTCAGCGAGGCGAGCAGGAGTGATATGACCGTTTTTTTCATTACGAATCGAGGCATCGCTCAAAGATAATACCAGATTTGTAAAAAATGTGGTATCTTTATGGAAATAAACCCGACTTATGAAAAAACTGTTTTTGTTTCTTGCACTGACACTGTGCATAAGCGCATATGCTCAGGATGATGCCCTGAGACTCATTTCTGAGAATCCAGACCGTGCCGCCAACAATATGCACTCGTATGAGTTTGATCCTATTGTTGACACGAAAGCCCCCAAGGGATTCAAGCCTTTCTACATCTCGCATTATGGCCGTCACGGCTCACGCTATGAGCAGAATTCCACTTTTGCCCGCAGGGCGATGGAGGGATTTGCCGTGTTGGATTCCCTCAATTTGCTGACGCAGACCGGAAAGGAACTGTATGCCGATGTTAAGGCTGTGGTCGATGCTCACGTCGGAATGGAAGGCTCCCTGACTCCCCGCGGCGCCCGTGAGCACCAGATGCTGGCCCAGAGGATGGTTGCGCGCTTCCCCGCAGTGTTCAAGAACAAGGACCGCTGGGAGGTCAACAGTTTCTCCAGCACCAACTTCCGCTGCATCGTGAGTATGTGCAACTTCACCAATGCGCTGAATGAGGAGAGTCCCCGTCAGGAGTTCACTTTCACCAGCGCGGAGCGTTTCATGAGATATATCAACCCCAGCCTCAACATACCGAGGCCCGGCGTTCCCCCGCCCGCAGCACCCTCAGCCGAGCAGCTTGCCCGTTATCGCAGCAGTAGCAGCAGTTCAGCACCCGCTCCGTTCGCTCCTGCCGAAGGAACCCCCGGATATGACTTCACCCGTTTCCTGAAGCCCCTGTTCACAGATTATGATGCTGCCCTGAAGATACTGGGCAATCCCGAGACATTTGTACGCGCCTGCTACTCGGCCGGTGGCCTTTGCCAGGTTATCGACTTCCTCGGCGTCGACATCTTCCGCAAGTATTTCGTGCCTGAGGAACTGGTTTATTTCTGGGGAAGCGGCAATGACTCTATCTACCGTATGTGGGGAGGTTCACAGGAGAACGGTGACGTGATCCGCTATGCCATCCGTCCTCTTATGATGGACTTCATCGAGAAGGCAGACGCTGCTATGCAGCCCGGCAGCCATCGTACGGCCGACCTGCGTTTCGGGCACGACACTTCCATCCTGCCGCTCTTCGCCCTTATGGGTGTAGATGACCCGCAGTACAGGCGTCTTCCTTACCGTGAGGCTCACCTGAACGGATGGTATGCCTTCTTCCAGGTTCCCATGGCCACCAACTGCCAGATGATCTTCTACCAGAACAACAAGGGAGAAGTCCTTACAAAGGTGCTCTACAACGAGAAAGAAATACTCATCCCGGGTATAGAACCTGTTTCAGGCCCGTATTACCGTTGGGACGAACTGAAAGCACACTTCATCAAGTTGTGCGATGAGGCTGCCGCTCCCTGGAGAAGGGCAGGAATCTTTTAACTGACTGAATAAGGAATAATCACCCGCCGATGCCGAGCTCGTGGGCTTTTTGCTCCATGAGCTTATAGGCGGCGTCATATTCGTTGGGAATCACTCCGTCGAGGATTGCATTCTTGACGAATTCCTTTATTATACCTATCTGGTTGCACGGAGGCAGTCCGTACTTCTCCATAATGAGGTCTCCGGTGATGGGATTCTTGAAATTGCGGATGCGGTCTTTCTCCTCCACTTCGATGATTTTCTGCATCACGAGATCGTAGTTATGCTTGTACAGCTCGACCTTCTTGTCGTTCTTGGATGTGATGTCGGCCTTGCAGAGGATCATCAGGTCCTCGAGGTCGTCCGAAGCGTCAAAGACGAGACGTCGGACTGCCGAGTCTGTGACTTCGTCGGTGACGAGGGCGATGGGACGCATATGGAGCTGAACGAGCTTCTGCACGTATTTCATCTTTTCGTTAAGCGGCATTTTCAGCTGCTTGAACACTCCGGGAACCATTTTGGCTCCCACGAAGTCGTGATTGTGGAAAGTCCAGCCGATGGCAGGATCCCACTTCTTGGTGGCGGGTTTGCCTATGTCGTGCAGCAGCGCGGCCCAGCGCAGCCACAGATTGTCGCTCACTTCGGCGACGTTGTCCAGCACCTGGAGGGAATGCTTGAAGTTGTCTTTGTGGCCGCGGCCCTCCATCGTCTCGATGCCCTTGAGGTTCGCCACGACAGGCAGTATGATGCTAAGCAGATCGCAGCTGTCGAAGAGCTCGAAACCCCTTGAAGGCTTGGGTGCCAGCAGAATCTTGTGGAGTTCTTCGGCAATGCGCTCCTTCGACAGGATTTCCAGCCTGCTGCGGTTGCGGCGGATGGAATCTATGGATTCGGGGACGATGGTGAGTCCGAGCTGGGTGGAGAACCTTATGGCGCGGATCATCCTCAGGGGATCGTCACTGTAGGTGGTATCGGGGTCGCAGGGGGTGCGGATTATGCCGTTGTTGAGGTCCTGAATGCCGCCGAATGGGTCTACCAGCTCTCCGAAGTCTTCATCCTGCAGGCTGAAGGCCATCGCATTGATGGTGAAGTCGCGCCGCAGCTGGTCATCCTCCAGGGTGCCGTTCTCCACTATCGGGTTGCGGCTGTTGCGGTTGTATGATTCCTTACGGGCGCCCACGAATTCGACCTCGATGCCTTTGTAACGCAGCATCGCCGTGCCGAAATTCTTGAACACAGAGACTTTGGTGCGCAGCCTCGAAGCCACCGAAGCGGCCAGTTCGATGCCGCTGCCTTCCACGACTATGTCTACATCGTTGCTGGGACGGTGCAGGAACCAGTCCCTGACGTAGCCGCCGATGACGAAGGCCCGTACGCCGAGCAGGCGGGCCTGCTCGCTTACTATCCTGAATATGCTATGGTCAAGGGGACCTTTCATGCCGCTATTTCGCTGTATTTTGGAATCGCCGTGATGAATTCGAAGCTTCCTGTGGTATGGTCGAGCTTTGCCAGGCAGGTTTTGCGGCCGTTGGTTATCATAATGTAATCAACGCCGAGCACCATATTGTACCGCACCACCTGGTCGATGACTTTGCCGGTGAGCTTGACCGAAGGGGCCTTGCACTCCACCAGAAGGGCGGGGGTGAGGTCCTTGCGGTAGACGATCACGTCGGCGCGGTACTGCAGCCCGTTGAACTTGAATCCTTGCTCCACTGCGATGTGGGTGGAGGGAACTTCCATCACTTCCATAAGGCTTGCAATGACGCCCTGGCGTACTTCTTCCTCGGGAGTGCGCTCTACGTATTTCTTGCGTATGGGATCGAAGATCTGCGACATGGCGGGCCGGCTAAGCTCGTTGCAAAGATACTCAAAAATAATTACCTTCGCCTTACGTATCCTTATGGCAAAAAACACTTCAGACACAGTCCAGCAGTTCGCTGCCATCGAGGCCGACATCCTTGCCGGCCGCTTCAGCCCGTACTATCTTCTTTTCGGCAAGGAGCATTTCTACATCGACCGGCTCTGCTCGCTGATTATGGACAGGGCTCTTCCTCCGGAGGAGAGGGATTTCGGGCAGCTGGTGTTCTACGGGGCGGATGCCGACCCGGCACAGGTCGTGAGCGCGGCCAGGCAGTATCCGATGATGGTCTCACGCCAGGTTGTAGTGGTCAAGGAAGCCCAGATGATGAAGAAGATCGAGATTCTGGCCGACTACTATTCCAATATCGTCCCGACCACCATTCTGATAGTCTGCTACAAGACCCCCAACGACAATACCAGCACCAAGAACATAGACAAGCGCACCAAGTTCTACAAGGATGCCTCCAAGGTCGGAGTAGTGTTCGAATCCAATCCCGTCCCGGAAGGCAGGATTCCGCTCTGGATAGAGAAGTACGTCTCGTCGAAGGGAATGGAGATAACCCCGGATGCATCGATGATGCTGGCCGAGGCCTGCGGCACCGACCTGAACAAGATCGCCCTGGAGGTGGACAAGCTCTCACGCCTTTTCGGCGAAGGGGAGCAGAAGCGCATAACCGCCGACACCGTGGAGGAAAATGTCGGGATCAGCCGTGATTACAGCGTGTTCGAGCTCACCAAGGCCTTGTCGTCGAAGGATGTGGCAAGCTGCTACAAGATTGCGGTGTTCTTCGGCCAGAGTCCCAAACGCTTTCCGATACAGATGGTGATGGGCGCACTGAGCAGCCATTTCATCAAGATTCTCAGATACCACGCTGCGGCTGCTGACCGCGCTTCGCGTCAGGAGATAGCTTCAGCTATCGGCATCAATCCCTATTTTATCGGTGAATATGAGACAGCCGCCCGCAACTACCCTCTCAAGAAATGCATGAAGGTGATAGCAACGCTCCGGGAATACGACTATCGCAGCAAGAGCAACGCCCGAGGCAGCGCCGATGACGGCGAACTTATGCTGGAACTTGTCTCAAGGATACTCAACGGATAATCTTTCAGGGCAGTACAACTTCGACTATCTGTCCTATCTTCGTGCTGTCGTAAGGCCTTTCAACCTTTATGTAGTTGCGGGTGTAGCCGAACATCCTGCCGCCTTTGTCGGTGCTTTCGAACAACACCTGCTCGCGGCGGCCTTCATTGGCCTTGCAGAAATCAGAATGCAGCCTGTCGCACAGCTCCTCGAGCATCTCCACCCTTCTTGTCTTGACGCATTCCTGCACCTGGGGTTTCATCGCAGCGGCCACTGTGCCGGCCCTGCGGGAATAGGGGAATATGTGGATGAAAGCCGGTGCAATCCTTTCGAGGAAATGGTATGTTTCTAGGAAGTCTTCATCGGTCTCTCCCGGGAAACCCGCAATGACGTCGATTCCGAAAAATACGTGGTCCATTTTGGAGCGTATATACTCAATCTTGCGGGCAAAGGTTTCGGTGTCGTAACGGCGGTGCATCGCTGCGAGAGTCTTGTCACAGCCGCTCTGCAGAGGAATATGGAAGTGGGGGAGGAACTTGGTGCCTGACGCTATCCAGTCTACGATCTGCTCTGTGAGCAGGTTGGGTTCGATGGAGGATATCCGGTAGCGCTCGATTCCATCCACATTTTCGAGGGCCTTGAGGAGGTCGAGGAAGGACTCTTTTGTGGTCTTTCCGAAGTCACCTGTGTTGACGCCGGTTATTACTACCTCCTTGATTCCGGCGGCGGCTATCTCGCGTGCCTGAGCGGTCAGTTCCGCAATAGAGATGTTGCGGCTGGCGCCCCTGGCAAGCGGCACGGTACAGTAGGTGCAGAAATAGTCACAGCCGTCCTGGACCTTGAGGAATGAACGGGTCCTCTCGCCGGAAGAATATGCACCCATAAAATTGACCGCATCCGCCCTCGGGCTGTTGAAGATTCCACCCGGACCTTCTGTCGCCACATCCACTGTCCGACCCTTGTCCTTGGCTCCAAGGACGGCATAGACACCTTCCAGAGACGATATCTCTTCGGGTTTCAACTGTGCGTAGCAGCCGGTCACCACTATGCGCGCCTGCGGATTGAGCTTGTGGAGGCGGCGGATTATGTTGCGGCATTTCTTGTCGGCGTGTTCAGTCACCGAGCAGGTGTTTATCACGTATACGTCGGCGGCTGAGGTCGCCTCGACGTGGCGCCAGCCCCTTTCCTCGAAGGAGCGTGCCATAGTTGAGGTCTCTGCGTAATTCAGCTTGCAGCCGAGGGTGACGAACGCGACAGTTTTCTCCATATCAGCAGTTGATTGTTACCGATGCGTAGCCCTGGCCTCTGGGCTCGTATTTGCCGTCGTAGGGAGGATTGAATTTGGTGACAGTGACCGAGCAGCCGGCTATCTGGGGAAATTTGTCTCTGATTGCCTTGCCTATGCGGCCTGCCACGTGCTCCAGCAGGTTTGAAGGCTTCTCCATCTCCGTGGCCACAGCCTTGTAGAGTTCGGAATAGTCGATGCTGTCTTCCAGGGCGTCGCTTTCAGCCGCCCTGCTCAGGTCAAGGCAGCATTCCAGGTCGACCTGAAAGTCATTTCCGTGCTGCCTTTCCCAATCCAGGCAGCCGTGGAATGCGAAGAATCGCATTCCGGTCAGGGTTATCTTGTCGAGATTGCCGTTCATTCTATGCTGATATTATGAACACGCAGGGGCGCTTGCCTATGGATACAGGTGTCTTTTTCCACTGTGCCACGGTACGGGTCTTTATGTACTGTGTGGGCAGGGTGATGTCTGCAGCCACGCAGATCCGCGTCGTGTCCTTGCAGACTTCGAGCATATCTGCCAGCATAGCGTCGTTGCGGTAGGGGGTTTCTATCAAAATCTGGGTCTGGCCCGTCTGGGCCGAAAGTTTCTCAAGCTTGCGGAGGCTCTCCTTGCGCTGCTGCGGCTTGACCGGAAGATAGCCGTTGAAAGCGAAGCTCTGGCCGTTCATTCCCGAAGACATCAGCGCGAGCATCAGGGACGAAGGCCCAGTCAGGGGGATGACATCTATGTCGTGTTCCTGGGCCAGTTTCACGAGCGCAGCACCGGGGTCTGCCACGGCGGGAAGCCCGGCCTCGCTCAGAAGACCGACGTCGCGTCCGTCCATAAGCAGCTGGAGATAGCGTTCGGCATCCTGTGCAGTCGAGTGCTCGTTGAGTTCGTGCAGTTCCAGGCCTTCGATCTTCCCCTTGAGACCGGCGGCTGACAGGAAGCGCCTTGCGGTGCGTATTTCTTCGACCACGAAAGTGTCGAGCCTTGCCACGGCGTCAAAGACGGGGTCGGGCAGCACATAACGCAGGTCGTCGCCTCCGAGAGGTGTGGGGATGAGAAATAAATGGCCTTTCATATATGCAAAGGTATGGAAAATTAGTACATTCGCAGAATATTAATTGCTTATGCGGATCACATTCTTCGGCACAGGAACATCCCAGGGCGTCCCGGTCATCGGATGCCACTGCCCGGTGTGCCTCTCCGAGGATCCAAGGGACAAGAGACTGCGCACAAGCGCTCTCATCGAAGCCGACGGGCAGAAGATACTCATCGACGCCGGTCCCGATTTCAGGTACCAGATGCTGCGTTCCCATACAGAACACCTGGATGCAATCCTGCTCACACATAACCATAAGGACCATACCGGAGGCCTGGACGATGTGCGCGCCATCAATTTCCTGGAGAGGCGCTCATTCCCGATCTATTGTGAAGAGTATGTGCAGGAATCCCTGAAGCTGGAATATGCCTATGCCTTCGATTCTGACAAGATTTATCCCGGAAGTCCGCGTTTCCTTCTCCAGACAATAGGCCCCGACCAGCCATTCAGTGTAAACGGTGTGGAAATAATCCCCATCAGGGCATTCCACGCAAAACTGCCGGTACTGGGCTTCAGGATAGGGACCATCGGCTATTTAACCGATGCCAACAGCATTCCCGAAGAAGAGTTCGAGAAGCTGCGCGGTCTGGACGTGTTCGTTATAAACTGCGTGACCTACAAGCCCCACCCTTCGCACTTCGGCCTGGACGAGGCACTTGCAGTGATAAAGAGGGTGGGTGCCGGAAAGTCATTCATCACCCACATATCCCATCGGCTGGCCCCATATTTGCAGTTTGCAGCATCACTCCCCGAAGGTGTGTATCCTGCATATGACACCCTGACAGTAGAAGTATGAAACGGTTTGCAGCTATAATCCTGGCATTTGCACTGACACTCCCGTCCTGCATAAAGCTGGATACCCCGCGTCCTCAGCAATTCTCCCGGACCGTGCTGATGTATCTCGCGTGCGACGGCAACAACCTGCAGCCATATGCCGAGACCGACCTTGCCAATCTCGTGCGGGGCCGTCTTCCCGTCCGTACCAACAAGGACGAGGCAATGCTGATATTCCTCGATGACGGCAGCGGCACACCCTCGCTCCACAGATATTACTCTACATCAGAAGGAAATGTCGTCAAGGAACTGGTCAAGCTTTACGACAAGAATTTCAACAGTGCCGATGCCGACCATTTCAAGCGGGTGCTGGACGATGTCGAATATTTCTTCCCAAGCGACCATCGCGGCCTGATACTCTGGTCTCACGGCACCGGCTGGCTTCCTCCCGGATATTACGCCCGTCCCAAGGAATCCCAGTCCGCAGCGTCGAAGTCGTTCGCTCAGGAAGGAGAAACCGAAATGGACATACGCTACCTGGCCGACGCCATTACCCGCCACTACGAATTCATCCTTTTCGACAGCTGTCTGATGGCTACGGTAGAGGTGGCATATCAGCTTCGCGACAAGACCGACTATATCATAGCCAGTTGTGCCGAGGTGCTTGTGGACGGCTTCCCCTATACATCCCTGACGGATGATTTCTTCTATGACCACTCCCAGGGAACGGCAGGCCTCAGGGATATTTGCGACAGGTATTACCAATTCTACAACTCACTGAGCGGAATGAGCCGCACGGCAACTGTTTCCCTCATTGACTGCCGTCATCTTGACGAGCTTGCGGCCGTATGCAGGAGGATCTACAATGCCCACCGCAGCGATATGCCGTCGGTTGACCCCAACTCCGTGCAGCGCTATTATACCGGTGACAAGCATTGGTTCTACGACCTGAGCGACTATGTCAGCAAGTTCGCCACCGACAGCGAGTTCTCAGAGTTCTCTAGGACGATGGACCTCTGCGTGCCCTATAAGCTGGCGACAGACTGGATTCTCAGCGTCGTGAGAGTCAGGACCCACAGCGGACTGAGCACATATATCCCGATCACGAGCGCCACCTATCTCAACAACTATTACAAAACCCTTGATTGGACGCAAGATACGGGTGTCTTGCAATAATTTTTGATATAATCCTTTTTTTTGTACTTTTGCCGCGCAATATAAAACACTCTGGGTGTTTTGGTGCAATGGGAAAAGGGACGGCCCTGTGGCCCGTCCTGATTTGAGTAACACATTTTTAAGTTTTTATCAATGAAACATTATGCAATCGCCGGCACTTCACGCAAAGTCGGCTCAAAGGCGGATATCAGAGAAGTCCGCAAAGCAGGCAAGGTTCCCTGCAATTTCTATGGTAACGGTGTGGAGAATGTAGCTTTCGCTATCGACGAGAAAGAATTCGTGACTTTCCTCAGCCAGCCCGCTTCATTCATCATCGACCTCGACATCGACGGAAAGAAATGCAACGCTGTTGTCCGTGAAATTCAGTTCCATCCTGTTAACGACAGACCTCTCCACGTAGATTTCGTAGCCGTATCAGATGACAAGCCTATCACTATCGACGTTCCCGTACGCATCTTCGGTAACTCAGAAGGCGTAAGGCAAGGTGGCAAGCTTTCAGTGAATGTACGCAAACTCCGCGTCAGCGCCCTTATGGCTGACCTTCCGGATGAGCTTCCCGTAGACATCACTACCCTCAAGCTCGGAAAACGCATCAACGCAGGTGACCTTCACTACGACAAGGTGAACATCGTTACCCCGAAGACTGCTATCGTTTGCGCTGTCAAGGCTACCCGCAACGCTGTCGCTGCAGCTGCTGAGGCTGAAGCCAACGCTTAATTTGCTTCAAGACGGGTATGAATTACTTGATCGCAGGATTGGGTAACATCGGCGCAGAATATGCACTCACCCGTCACAATATGGGATTTATGGCATTGGATGCCCTTGCCGGGGCATCCAATGTTGTTTTTTCTACGGAGAGATACGGCAGCATCGCCGAATTCCGTCTGAAGAACAACATAGTCACCCTTCTCAAGCCCTCTACCTATATGAATCTCAGCGGCGAAGCCGTGCGCTATTGGCTGAAGAAGCTCAATATTCCCCTGGAGAACCTGATGGTGGTCGTTGACGATTTCGCCCTCGATTTCGGTACCCTGAGGATGCGCAAGAGAGGCAGCACAGGCGGCCATAACGGCCTGGAGAGCATAGATTATTGTTTGGCAACAGACAACTACGCCCGTCTGAGAATAGGCATAGGCAACGGATTCCTCCCCGGAGGTCAGGTCGATTTCGTGCTCAGCGAACTACTGCTCGAAGAGAAAAGAGCGCTCCCGCAGCTGCTCGAACGCACGACAGCCGCCATCAGACAGTATGTTCTTGAAGGTATCGACAGGGCTATGACACAGTGCAACGCGAAGTCGGCTCAGATGCCGTCGCCGCTTCAGTCGCCGTCGAAGGAATCTGACGAATCCCACAGAGAGTCGTAGAGACCGTCCATCTCCCTCCTTTCTTTTTTTGTAGGGCGCCCGGCTCCCCGGTCCCTTTTCACGAAGAATGTCTCCACGGGGGCATTTATTTTTTTCAGTTCGCTCTCGGGGGTGAGATTCTGGGCATATTTCTCGACTTCCTTGGCGCCCTGCCGTTTCTCAATGGGCAGAAGCACCTTGTAGGTATAGTGAATGGCTCCCTTGCGTACGGAAACGACATCTCCGCCCTTGACTTCCTTGGACGGTTTTGCATCCTGGCCGTTGACGGTGACTTTGCCGCCCTTGCAGGCTTCTGTGGCATCTGCCCGTGTCTTGAACACCCTGATGGACCACAGGAATTTGTCTATTCTTGTAGAATCAGCCATATCTTATCCGTTGATGTAATCGTCTTTTTCGTTTTCTTCGACCTTGACGTAAGTTTCAAGCACTGATGATCCCTGGCGGGTGGGAACGATGAGGCATTCTTCCAGGGATGCGGGAATGAGTATCAGCTGCCCTTTCTCGAGTTTATATGCCTGGTTGCGTCCGTCAGCCTGCGGCGCCTGGACCTCCACTGAACCTTCAATGCAGATGTATATGATGAAACTGTCCGACTGCTCGGGATTGACGAGATATGGCCCGGTCAGGCCGATCTTCGTGAGGGTGAACCTGTCGGTGTCGAAAATGGCCTTGCCACTTTGGGGCTTGCGGACAATGCATCCTTCTGCATCCAGTGCGTGGAAATCGATGATGTCGATGGCCTCTTCCAGGTTCATCGCGCGTGCGGTGGCCGGGTTGTTCTCACGGCCCCAGTCGTAGAGTCTCAGGGTGATGTCGCTCGACTGCTGCACCTCCGCTATCACGAGACCTCCGCCTGCGGCGTGCACAGTGCCGGGATTGATAAGGTAGCATTCGCCCTTTTTAGGATGAAACTCGTTCAGCAGCTTGTCTGCGTTTCCCTGCTTGCATGCCTGGTAAAACTCCTCCGCAGTGACGTCTTTCTTGAATCCAAGCCAAATCACGGCATCGTCGTCGGCCTCCAGTACGTACCAGCATTCCTTCTTGCCATAGCTGTCGTAGCGCTGTGCGGCAGTCGTGTCATCGGGATGGACCTGTACGCTGAGCCTGTCGTTGATGTCCAGGAGCTTGATCAGCAGCGGGAACTGGTTGCGGTATCTGTCATAGACTGCGTCGCCCACCAGGTCGCCCAGATAGGTCTCGAGTACGTCTTCAAGCGTGTTGCCTTCGAGGAATCCCTCGCTGACGACGCTCTCGTCGGAGCCCATGTCGCTCAGGATCCAGCTTTCGCCGATATGGTCGGGATCGAGGCCGGCGGATTCTTCGCCCCCGGGCAGGTGCTGGTTATAAACTGTCGTCAGTTTTCTCCCACCCCAGACCCGGTTCTTGAGGATCGCATTGAACTTCAAAGGATGCAGCTTCGTCATGGTTGTCCAGTTTTTTGTAAAGCAGATAGATTATTGCGCAAAGGACTGCGAGGGCAGAGAAGAAGACTATGGCATAGGTACCTTTGCCCATCACTGAAGAGAGGGTCTGGTTGACGCCGATCTCAGGGAAGAGCAGTGTCAGTGCGGCAGAGGTCGCATTGTTGACGAAGTGCATGAAAATGCAGGCCCAGATGCTGTGAGTCTTGTAGTAGATCCAGCCGAAGAAGCATCCGAGGATGAAGGCGGGGATGGCCTGCCAGGGGTTGAAGTGTATCAGGGCGAATATGAACGCAGACCAGAGGATGGCTTTCACCACACCTTTCTGGACCAGTATGCCCCTCATCATATTGCCTCGGCAGAGAAGCTCTTCGCAGATGGGTGCGAGTATTGCTGTCGAAACGATAAGGTCGACAGGTTTCGATGCGTCGAATGCCGCGTTGAAGGCCTCCTGAATGAAGTCAGGCATCGGAATCCAAGAAACCAGCGGCTCTGTGACAATTGAAAGGGCCCACACGGCGACTGCAAGCAGAACGAACAGGGGAAATGCGCCCAGTTTGCCGAAATGCGGCTTGTTGATCCAGACATAGGTCGGTGCATCCAGCACCGGAGTCGCATTTTTCTTCGCCTTGGCTGCAATGTACCAGAAAGGCGGAATCATTGTAAGTATATATGATATCGATGTGGCCAGTGCCGTGTTCTTTACAAGCAAGGTTCCGACTCCGCCGACCAGGCTTCCAAGAAAGATGAAAATGAGTACGAGAATCCAACTCTCGCTGAGAGTGGGATAGAAATACTTGAAATTACTTGATTTGAACATAACGCTCTCTATGATTGCAAATTTGCGTAAATATACAAATTTTGGATTAACTTTACACACTGAAATACCGTGCCCGTATGGCTCTGTTCGCGAATATCAAGGATAAGGTCAAGACTCTCAGGGAAAAGAGCCTGGTGTGGAAAATCGTGCTGAACAAGTACGTAATAGCCACCATTGTTTTCCTGATCGTGATAGGCTTTTTGGACCGCAACAACTCGATAGTGCTGTTCCGCAGCCTGAACACAATTTCCGACCAGAACAGGCAGAAGCTGTATTACCGCAATGCCACGGATGCAACTACGGACAAAATCAACCAGTTGACCTCGAACGCCGACACCCTCGAGATGTTTGCGAGGGAGCAGTATTATTTCCAGAAAGATTCCGAGGTCATTTATCTATTGGAATTTGAAGATGAAAATTAGGTTTTTGTCAATTGTGACAATATTGGCGGCCGTCCTGAGCGGCTGCCACGAGCCGGTGGACCCCGAAGTGGCTGAAATGCAGCCCGCAAAGCGGTTTATCCACGAGGAGATGGAGTATTACTATTACTGGAACACCGAGCTCCCTGCGAATGTAAGATATACCGGCAGAGAGTCGGTCGAGGACTTCTTCGAGAGCCTGCTGGTGAGCAGGGACAGGTGGAGCTGGATGGAGACCGGAGAGGAATATGCCGCCGAAGAACAGGGCGCCTCATATGGGACGTACGGCGCATCCCTGGCCCAGCCGCTGGAATATTACAGCGACTATGACGTCAAGGTGAGATATGTGTATCCCGGCTCCCCTTTTGACCTGGCCGGCGTGAAGAGAGGGTGGACCATCACCTACATCAACGGCAAGAGCAAGGACGAACTTGTCAGCAGCGGCAAGTTCAACGAAGTCTTTTACAATCCTCCCACCTCCAAACCCCAGACTTTCGTTTTCCGCGACCTTGAAGGGAAGGCCCGCGAGATGGATATTACTGCAGCCCGTGTGCTCAACATCCGTCCCGGTCTGATCACGAGGATATTCGACTCCGAGGACTGGCCAGGCCTCAACGAGAAGGTCGGCTATTTCAACTACCTGGGTTTCCAGGCAGGCCGCGACGTCAACGGAAAGCCGATGATCGACGACATCAAGGAGAGCATGCAGACATTCCGTACGGCTGGAGTGAAAAAACTGATTCTCGACCTTCGCTACAACGGTGGCGGAGATTCCCGCGCAAGCGACACCCTGATAAACTATCTGGCCCCTGCGTCCGCGGTGGGGCAGGTGTATGTGACCCGAACGCACAATTCGAACCTGCGCAAGTACGACAAGTCCTACTCGGTGACCCGCATCAAGGATGCCGGAGGCAACGACCTGTCGCTCGACCTCGACAGGCTCTACATTATCACCGGCCACGGCACTGCCTCTGCCAGTGAGATGACTCTCAACGGCCTGAAGACAATGATGTCAGTGGAGCAGGTGGGAGACACTACCTACGGCAAGCCCAACGGTATGTATGTGCTGCTGTATCCGGCAGACAAGCAGTATCAGAACGAATATGACAACGAAATTTATACCCATCTGGAATACGCTTTCCTGCCGATCTGTTTCTACAACTGCAACGGAGCAGGCCAGAATATTCCGGATGACGGTCTCAAGCCTGTTGCCGGACTGCGCCCCGACGATCTCTATCACGATTTCGGTCCTCAGGAAGACAATATAGCCGCCTGCCTCTACCACATCGTCAACGGCAGCTATCCCGCACTGCCTGATCCGCGCACAGTCGTGTCTCACAGCGAGACGAAATCCGCTGTCGGAATGAGAGATGCACGGCTCCCTGAAGAGGCGAGAGACCCGAATTATGGCGTTTTTAAAGTCAAATCTTTTTAAACACAACAATTTTTTGGAGAAAAGAAAATCAATAGTTAAATTCGCTTATCAGAAATTACAACAACCTAAAAACTAACACCATGGACAAACTCCTTGCACAACTCCAAGCTGAGATCGATGCTTTCACCAAAAATGCCGAGGCACAGGCTGTAAAGGGCAACAAAGCTGCCGGTACCCGCGCACGCAAGAACGCTCTTGAAATTTCTAAATTGATGAAAGAATTCAGAAAAGTATCTCTCGACGCAGCAAAGAAATAATCTTTCTGACCTTGTGTAAAACGAGAAGAGAGTCCCATGGGACTCTCTTTCTGTTTTTATAGGATTCCTTCCGGTATGACGATGCCGGTTTTCATAGTCTCGTTCCAAAGCCAGATGCTGGAGCCGTCGCTCTGCACGTTCTGCAGCTTGAGGAACACCAGAGTCACGTTCTGGTCACCGGTCATATATTCCACCTGATATGAAGAAGATGCAGACTGAGAGGAACTTCGGATGTTCAGGAATGCGCTCTGGTCATCCCTCTGAATGCGGAACGACCCTTCTTCATTGCTCCAGGCCTTCTGATAATAGAGGTCGTCATAGATTATGATGTCCTCAGAATCGACATAGAGACCGATGTCCGTCTTGTCCAGGAATGCCTTCAGGCTTTCAGACCTGGTGTCGACAGGCGGCTCTGGCGGATTGGGAGGCGTAGGCGGAACAGGCCCCCCGCAGTGGCAGGCCATCAGGATGACTGCCATCATTGCGAGAGCCGGTCTCGATGCTATATGAAGGATGCGACTCATTCCACCGTTATCGTCTTTTCAAGATGCTCCCACGAAGTGCCGTCCATCGTATATGAAACCTTGAGCAAATGTTTGCCCCTGCCTGTGAATGTAATGTTCTGTTCTGCGCAGGGCTGCCCGTCATAGTACCAGGTCTGCTGCAGCGGCTCGCCCTCGATGTTGATTATTTGCAGGCGAAGGACATCCCCGACATTGAACGGATTCTTTCCGATGGCTATGAGCGGGTAGTTGGTAAGGTCCGGGATGGTAGAGAATTCAATGTGGTATTTTTTCCCTTCGATGCCGTCCTTGCTGGCAAGTATGTCGCAGACATAGGTTTCTCCGGCGGCCAGGTTGTTGAAAGTATATCCGTTTCCTTCGGGGTATACGGTTTCGAGAAGGATGCTCCTTGAAGAACCCCATCGGATAAGCCAGGTGGCGTCGTTCTCCTTGTCGGCCTCCCATTCCAGCCGCGCGTCCCGCTGGTTTGCGAAGACGTTGCACTCGAGCACCTGTGGCAGATTCCAGTATATGTCAGGCACGATGTTGAATTCGGCGGCTCCGGTATTGGTCTCGGTCAGGTTCCTGAAACCGTAGCCCGCGCCGTCACCGTCCCATTGCCAGAGTGCGTCATTCTCGTTCGAAACGATGACGGTAGTTCCGGTGCTGCCGGGATAGAACACTGCGGAAATGTCACCGGCTCCGGTCACGTCTACCAATGCGGCGCAGGGATGATCCGCGCAGCAGTTGATGGCGTTTACAGTCCAACGCTCCGCAGCGGTCATCGATCCGGCCGTGTTGAGGGACTTGTCGATATGGTATACAAGCAGTCCGCTTCCTCCGGCATATGAGTCCCATTTCGAACCGCTACGGTATTCGATGAGGAAATATTCGCCATCATTGGAGGTGGGTATCCTCAGCGCTGTGTTGGAGATGTCTATCGACGGAAGGAAGTACTGGCGGCCGGCAACCACGTCTTCGGTGTTGAGGAGTCCGAGCAGTTCCCTCTCGACGGCACCGAGCCAGGGCGGAGTGAGGCCGTTGTTGTTGAGGTTTCCCTTGTCCATAATGGAAATGCTGCCGAACATCGGAGAGCCGAAGCCTTCTGCGTCTCCATTGACGTCATAGAGGTCGGGAAGCCCGATGGTATGCAGCAGTTCGTGGCAGATAGTGCCTATTCCTGCCGTATTCGTATCGTCAGTGCCTGAGAATTCGCTGTAGCAGGCCACCTGGCCCAGCTTCTTTCCGGAGTAATATTTCCTGAGTCTTTCCAGGTTGTCGTTCATCGGCCATATCTCTCCCGGATTGTCGCTCTCCGCTTCATTGTTGCCCGGGAATATGACGAAGACATTGTCGATGACCTCGTCGCCGTTGCTGTCGAAACGCGAGAAATCGACTCCTGCCGCTTCCGCCGCCGTGCAGGCGTGGAGGAACAGGTCGTTGATGTGGCTGTCGGAGCCAGAGCTGTTGTTGCCTCCATAGTATGAGGCTTTTTCCGGAAGGGTGACGGGATTGAGTATTGTGAAGTTGAACTGGAATGCGCTTCCCAGGTTGTCTTCCATATATGTCGTCACGCTGCCGGTGATATCGCCGGCATTGACCTGATAGCTGTTGAAAAGATATTCAAGCCAGGCTTGCGGGTCGGGCTGAGAGAATGCCACGTCCTGAAAACGGGCAGGTATCACTGCGGCATTGATGGTGACCTGGGGACCCCGCTCATTGGCGGCTCCGGCCGGAACGGCGTCCGAACCTGCGACGGCAAGCAGCAAGGCAGCAGTCAATATGTGCATCAGCCGTTTGAGAATCGGTTTCATTTATACAAATAGCCGGGTGTAACTTCTAAAGTTAACCATATTCTTTTATCTTTGCAAACCACCATCTTCATCAATGAACCGTACGTCAGACTATCAGTTTACCATCATCGTTCCCTTCTATAATGAGAAAGAGAATGTGGCTGCAATGGAAAGCAATATTGCAACCTTCCTGCCACTGTGCAGCAAGGCTCCTGCGTGCGCGCTTTTCGTGGATGACGGTTCCACCGACGGAGGCTCTGCCAAGGTCCGGGAGTTCTGTTCGAGACACAAGGATTTCTTCTATCTGGGGCTGGAACGCAACACCGGTCTGAGCGGTGCCCTGAAAGTTGGCTTCGACAATTGCTTTTCGCCTTTTCTGGGCTATATAGACGCGGATTTCCAGACCGATGTGATGGATTTCAATCTGCTGCTGAAGTATGCCGACCAGTATGAGATGGTCACCGGAGTGAGGACTAAGCGCAACGACGGTTTTGTCAAGAGGGCGTCCAGCCGGTTCGCCAACTGGTTCAGGAGACTTTTTACGCATGACAATGTGTCAGATACCGGCTGTCCGCTCAAGGTGATACGTACCGATGTCGCCCGTCGGTTCCCGATGTTCAACGGTATGCACCGATTCCTTCCGGCCCTGACGCTGATGGCTTCCGGCAAGGTGAAGCAGGTCGAGGTGAGACATTATCCCCGCATGGCCGGCCATTCCAAGTACCACCTTTTCAACAGGCTCCTGGGGCCTCTTGGAGATTGTTTCGCCTATCGGTGGATGGCAAAACGATATATAGATTACACTATCAAGGAGGATACGCTGAATGAACAGTAGCTGGTATATTTATGCTCTGGGCTTTGTTGCGCAAGGTTTGTTCTCAGCCCGCATACTGGTGCAGTGGCTGATGTCGGAGAAGCGCCGCAAAGTGGTCAACCCCACCATCTTCTGGGTGCTGAGCCTGATAGCCTCGATAGTCTATTTCGTCTACGCATACCTGCGCAACGACTTCTCCATAATGCTCGGGCTGTTCATTTCCTATTTCATCTATCTGTGGAATATGGGGATGAAAGGGGTGTGGAAGAAACTGCCCGAAGCAGTAAGGGTGCCTCTGGTATCAGTCCTGGTGGCTCTTCCGTTCGTGGCGGTGTCAGTGCTTTTCCTTCGGGATCCCCAGTCTGCAGTGGCGAATCTGTTCCGCAACGACCTCATACCCGGCTGGATGATAGTAATGGGTACAGTCGGTCAGCTGGTATTTACCGTCCGCTTCATCTATCAGTTCTTTTATTCCCGCAAGCGCAACGAGTCCCTGCTGCCAGTGGGCTTCTGGATAATAGGCATAGTTGGAGGAACCATCCTTGTCACCTACGGCGCCCTCCGTCACGACTGGGTTCTCCTTGTGGGGCAGGCTTTCGGACTGGTGACCTACATCCGTAACCTGATGATATGGAACAGAAGTCACCAAAGCTCATAATCCTGTTCGGACTCTGTGCTGCAGCCCTGCTGCCGCTGATGCTTTTCAGGGACGCGACCGTCAGCAACGAACTCCGATATCTCAGCATAGTGGACGAAGCTCTGCGCGAAGGACATCTGTTCGCTTTCACCAACCACGGATCGGCCTATGCCGATAAACCGCCGTTGTTTTTCTGGCTGATGATGGCTGGCCGCCTGGTTTTCGGCCGGCACTGTATGCTCTACCTGTCGCTGCTGTCTCTTGTCCCGGCATTCGTGACGGTGGCAGTGCTCGACCGATGGTGTGCAAGTGCACTACCGGGGCGTCTGCGCACAGCCGCAGCCGTCGCACTTATGTCGACATTCTATTTCGCTGCAAGCGCCGTTACGGTGCGGATGGATATGATGATGACGATGTTCATCACCCTCGCCCTGTATACTTTCTACCGGATGTATGAGGGCGACAGCAGGCTCCGGCTGCGCATCGCATTCCCGATTTATGTCTTTCTTGCCATATTCTCCAAGGGAGCGGTGGGCTTCCTGGTGCCTCTGCTCTGCGTTCCGGCATTCCTGCTGGTGAAGAAGCAGCTGCGCACATTAGGCCGTTACTGGGGGTGGATGACCTGGGGCGTCCTGGCATTGCTCTGCGGCCTGTGGTTCTGGATGGCCTGGCGCGAAGGAGGGGGAGAGTATCTGCGCAACCTTCTGCTCCACCAGACCGTGGACAGGGCTGTCGACGCATTCGACCACAAGGCGCCGGTCTATTATTACCTGCTGCATTTCTGGTATATAATGTTTCCCTGGTGCATTCTCGCAGTTGCCACAGTCGTCATTTCGTTTGTCCGGCGCCGCGAGATGGACGACAGGGCGCTTTTCCTGTCGTGTTCTGCAGGAGCGATACTGGTGATGCTGTCTGCAGTAAGCTCCAAGCTTGACATATACTTCCTCCCGGCTGCCGGACTTGCAGTCTATGCCGCTTTTATGCTGCTGCCAGGTCTCAAGGCCCGCGGACTTGTCCGCTGGTCGCTGCTGGTGCCGCTGCTGCTGACTGCCGCTGCGCTGCCGGTGGTTTTCTTCCTCACGAAGGGAAGTGATCCCTACACACTTGCCGGAAACATAAGCCCCTGGCTTTTCCTGCCGCTTGGTGCAGGTGCAGTGGCAGCAGTCTTCGCAGCCTTCAGGGACAATATAACAGGAACGGTATGCTGTTTTGCCGCAGGGCTGTACCTGACCGCGTTTGTGTTCGGTCTGCAGGTAAAGCAGGTCAATCCCTATATAGGTTACCGTTCGATATGCGATGAAGCTATGGCCGTAGCCCAAGAGAAGGGCATAGACCGGTTCGTGCTGGCAACCTTTCCTGACGGAGTGCCGATGATGAGCAGGGGAGAGAATGCCGACGTATATCTCGGGCAGTCCCTGGAACTGCAGCCCCTGTCTGCCATCGAGAATGCAGTGGACAGCCTGGTGGGGGATACAAATGGCATAATTGTGTTCACCAAAACCGATAAAAATCCTACATTTGCGGTCTATGGAAAAGATTAAGAAAACGATTCCTCACGCACAGCTCGAAGTTAGCCGCAGCGCTGTGCTCAACAATTATAGATATTACCGTTCCAAACTGAATCCGGGCACCAAGATGCTCGTGGTGGTGAAGGCCAATTCGTACGGTCACGGTGCCACGGAATTCGCACGTTTGCTTGAAGAGGCCGGCGTGGACTATCTTGGAGTCGCCACTCCGCTTGAAGGCATCAGGCTGCGCAAGGACGGCATCGAGCTGCCGATCCTGGTGCTGACCACAGGCACTGAAAGCTATCCCGAGATGATAGAGTACAGTCTCGAGCCGGGCATCCCTACGATGGAAGCCCTTATGCGCTTCAGCGACGAAGTGGACAAGGCTGGCCGCAGCGATTACCCCATCCATATAACCCTCGACACCGGTATGCACCGCCTGGGCTTTGTGGAGCAGGAACTGGAAGAGGTGATGGACTTTATGCGCGGACGCAGGAACATCCGCGTCAAGTCGGTCTATTCGCACCTTGCAGCAGCCGACGAATATGTTCACGATGATTTTACACGCGGCCAGATCGCGCTTTTCGAGCAGATGAGCGAGAGGCTAAGCGATGCGATCGGATACCGCCCCCTGAGACATATCCTGAACACTGCAGGCATCGAGCGTTTCACCGAATACCAACTGGATATGGTCCGTCTGGGCCTCGGAATCTACGGTTTCAGCTATGACGACAACAAGCCTCTTCAGGTAACTTCATATTTCCGCTGTCCTATCATCCAGATCAAGCATCTCAAGCCCGAAGACGGAACCGTGGGCTATGGCCGCAAGGGCCTGCTGTCCAAGAGCGGGAACACCATAGCTACGATATGCGTGGGCTATGCAGATGGTCTCAACCGCCATCTCGGCAACGGCAAGGCTTCTTTCGAGGTCAACGGCAAGATGGCCCCGACCATCGGCAACATCTGTATGGATATGTGCATGATAGACATCACAGGCATCGATGCACAGGTAGGCGACATCGTCACCATCTTCGGTGAAAAGCCTACAGCCGCAGACCTGGCTTCGAAAATCGCGACGATTCCTTACGAGATATTCACCTCTATCGACAGCCGTGTCAAGAGGATAATGGTCGACTAGATTCCAGTGTAGCTTTCGGGGGTTATGGCCCTCAGTTCTTCCTTTACGCTTTCGGCAACTTCCAGAGTGTCGATGAAGGCGTCTATGTCTGCCTTAGTGATGCCCTTGTTGGTGCGCGTCAGCGCCTTGAGGGTCTCATACGGGTTGGGATAGCCTTCGCGGCGCAGGATGGTCTGTATGCCCTCGGCTACTACAGAATAGTTGCTGCGCAGGTCCTCGTCGAGTTTGGCGCGGTTGAGGATGAGTTTGCCGAGGCCTTTGAGCAGCGACTTGAGGGCAAGCATCGAATGGGCTACAGGAACGCCCACGTTGCGCAGGACGGTGGAGTCGGTGAGGTCCCTCTGCATCCTTGAAACGGGAAGTTTGGCGGCAAGATGAGCATATACTGCATTTGCGACGCCCAGGTTGCCTTCGGCATTCTCAAAATCGATGGGATTGACCTTGTGGGGCATTGCTGACGATCCCACCTCGCCGGCTTTGATCTTCTGCTTGAAGTATTCCATCGAAATGTAGGTCCAGATGTCGCGGCACAGGTCGATCAGGATCGTATTGATGCGGGATAGATTCTGGAAGAGGGCAGCCAGGTAGTCGTAATGTTCGATCTGTGTGGTAGGGAAGGAGCGGTCGAGTCCCAGCGAAGAGACGAACCTGTCTGCAAATGCGTTCCAGTCAGTATCGGGATATGCTACGTGATGGGCGTTGAGGTTTCCGGTGGCGCCTCCGAACTTTGCGGGATATATCGCTTCGAGCAGGTCCTTGCGCTGAAGCGAGAGCCTGGTGACGAATACTTCGATTTC
The DNA here is from genome assembly GCA_017429475.1 of Bacteroidales bacterium. Lineage (GTDB taxonomy): Bacteria > Bacteroidota > Bacteroidia > Bacteroidales > UBA932 > Equibacterium. Next base: position 114,160 of record JAFROX010000001.1, on the reverse strand, counting down.
CTTGCCGAGGCGGGTGGGAGAGGCAGGCTGGCCGTGGGTATGGGCGAGCATCGGCACGTCCTTCCATTCCTGGGCAAGCCCTTCCAGCGTGTTGATGACGGAGTCGAGAGCCGGCATATATGCATCGGCAATGCCTTCTTTCATCGACAGCGGAACGGAGGTATTGTTGATGTCCTGGGACGTCAGTCCGAAATGCACGAATTCGCTGTGCCTGCGGCTAATCCCCATTTTGTCGAAGCGGTCCTTGATGAAATACTCGACAGCCTTGACGTCGTGGTTTGTGGTCTTCTCGATGTCTTTTACCTGAAGGGCATCCTCGTGTGTGAAACCGCGGTAGATGCCGCGCAGCGCTTCGAAGCGCGCGCTGTCAAAATCCTTCAGCTGGGGCAGGGGCAGTTCGCAAAGTGCGATGAAATACTCTATTTCCACCCTGACGCGATATCGGATGAGTGCGAATTCGGAGAAATAATCGCTCAAGGCTTCGGTTTGCGAATAATAACGCCCGTCGATGGGAGAAATGGCTGTCAGTGGATTCAGCATATCTGATCGTTTTATGATTAGGGTGCAAATTTAGGATTTTTACATATGAATCGGTAAAAATGCTGACGGAATATATGTGATACGGGGAGCGCCGTCGCAGAAGAGGACGGCGACAACATCGAAACAAACTTCCCTTCCGCTTGGATTTTCGGCAAGGAACCGTCTGGCTGCACGGACTATCCGCCGGCATTTCTCCGGCGTCATGTTAGCCGTAGGGTCGAAACCGTCGCTCTCGCAGAGGCTCTTGACCTCGACGATCCTTATGGTGTCGCAATATTCCATCACGAGGTCCAGCTCGTAATGTCCGCTGCGCCAGTTCCGCTCAAGCAGCGTCATCCCGCGGCGCTGCAGCCATTCAAGTGCGGCGTCTTCTCCCGCACGTCCGATATTGATTGTCTTCATACCGGAAAGATAGCAGAAAACGATGGCCTGCCGGAAGCCGGCAGATCTCTGCGGGACGTTTTTTTCTGATTGCGGAATCAGCCCTTGAGAAAGTCGGCTGCCTGCGGGCCTTCGTGAAAAAGAAGGTCAAGAATAGAGAGGTTGCCGATGAATCCGGATTTCTGCGAAAAAATCTGATAATAGGGTTTCGATTCGAAAACCGGACCTTCCTTGGACTTGGGATGGATGCGGCTGCGGAAGTCGAGCCGGCCCCAGTCCTTGACGTATGACTCCGTAGGAAGTATCTGGCACCTCAGCTCCATCTCCGAGGCGATGTGCCGGACAAGTGCAAGGTTCAGGTCGAAGAGTTTCTCTGGCTTTGACTGCAGGATCGCTTCGATTCCGTCCCAATAATACTCGAAGAACGGTGCGGAACGGTATGCGGATACGATGGCAATCCGGTGCTGGTGCAGCCATTCGCGGGAGTAGTCGATGAGGATGTCGCTCACCGTGCCGCTGCGGATGTTGTCGTGGCACACCGGAATCTGAAGGGCCTGTACACCTCCGGACGCGTAGATAAGGCAGCGGTTGCGGTATGACTGCTTCTGGTAGCTCTCGCAGGCCTCCACCATCACCGTGGGACAGCTGGCCAGCAGGTGGAAATATTCCACCGGCGGAAAATAGGCCGTGCCCAGGACGGGAATGCTTTTATCTGACAATTCCACGTTTGGATGCTTTTACGAAATCGAGGATCGTTTGCGCGTGTCTGTTGCCGGGAAACATCTCTTCGACGATGCGGCAGGCGTCGTTGACATTGTTGCCTTCGTCGTAGATGATGGTGTATATCCTCTTGATGGTGTCGATGTCTTCGAGAGTGAATCCGCGACGGCGCAGCCCCACGATGTTGATGCCTTCATAGGCGATGGGGTTGCGGGCGGCGAGGATGAATGGCGGAATATCCTTGTTGACGCCGCTTGCACCTCCTACCATGGCGTGGGCGCCGATGCGGGAGAACTGATGAACCATCGTGCCGCCACCTATGATGCCCCAGTCATCGATCTGCGTCTCTCCTGCGATGCCGCAGTGGCTCACCAGGATGCAGTTGTCGCCGATGCGGCAGTCGTGGGCAACGTGTGCATAGGACATAATGAGGCAGTTGCTGCCTATCCTGGTCAGTGACTTGCCGCTGGCTGCGGTGCCGCGGTTGATGGTGGCGCATTCCCTGACGGTCGTGTTGTCGCCGATTTCGACATAGCTCACCTCGCCCTGGAACTTGAGGTCCTGGGGAACGGCTCCGATAACGGCTCCGGGGAATACCCTGCATCCCTTGCCCAGCCTGACGTGGTCGAATATGACGGCGTGGGGGCCGATCCAGCTTCCGTCCCCTATGGTAACGTCGGCTGCTATATATGCAAAGGGTTCTATAGTGACGTTCTTCCCGATTCTGGCATCGGGATGGACATAATACAGTTCGCTCATAATGTATGCTGTGTCAATTTTTCCAAAATGTGTCTGGCTGCCGCAGTGTTGACCCTGTGGCCGGTCTTGTAGGCTGTTATCCTCGCTTTGAGCGGAGCTCCGAGCAGGGAGAAGTCTCCGATGAGGTCGAGCATCTTGTGTCTTGAGCACTCGTTGTCGAAATGCAGGCTTACGTTGCTGAGGTAGCCCTGACGGACTTCCACGCCGCCGGCATTGAACAGCTTCGCAATGCGTTCCACTGCGGCAGCATCGACTTCGCGGTCGACTATGACTATGGCATTGTCCATATCTCCGCCCTTGATGAGGCCTGCGGCAGCAAGCTGCTCAAGCTGGCTGAAGAAGCAGAAGGTTCTGCAGGGGGCGATCTGTGAAGCATAGTCGGTGGAGCCGTCGAAACGGCAGGTCTGGACTCCTACCACAGGAGAATTGAAGTCGATGGTAAGCCGGGCTTCGAAATCGTCGCAGGGCTCGAATTCTATCCACGCGTCTGAACGGTCGTCACGCCAGGTGAAGGGCTCTCGGATTGCAATCGGTCTGCGCTCTTCCTGCTGCTCCTGCAGTCCGTCGGCGCAGATTGCCTCGACATAGGGCAGGGAACTTCCGTCCAGCACGGGTACTTCGACGTTGTCGAGTTCGATCAGGGCATTGTCCACGCCAAGTCCGGCCAGAGCCGAAAGCACGTGCTCTACGAGGATGACTTTCGCCCCGTTCTCTTCAAGGGTGGTGTTGAAGGACACGTCACCGGCGTTATGAGCCAGAGCCCTGACGCAAACGTCAAGGTCGGTGCGCCTGAAGACGATGCCGTGGTCTGCGGGAGCCGGAAGTATGCGCATATCGGTCAGAACTCCGGTGTGGAGACCTTTCCCCTTGAATTCATAACTTTTTTTCAGAGTATGCTGTTTCATCCTTCCTCCTCCGCACCCTGTCTGAATTTTATATATGCTTTCTTGTATTTGTCAGCATCCATTGCGGGATATCCCATAAGTGTCTGGCCGCTCTTGCGTATGGTCTTGGTAATCACGCTGTCGGCAGCCAGCGTGGTATGGTCAGCGACTGAGATGTGGCCGACCACCATAGTCTTGCCCCCGAACACGCAGTGTTCCCCGATCTTTGCACTGCCGGCCGCACCGCTTTCCGCGGCCATCACCGTGTGAGCCCCGACTTCCACATTGTGGGCGATCTGGCAGAGATTGTCGAGTTTGACCCCTGTGTGCAGTATCGTCGATCCCATCGTGGCCCTGTCGACGGTAGTGCAGGCTCCTATCTCCACGTCGTCTTCGATCACCACGTTGCCTGTTTGGGGAATCTTCTTGTAGTTGCCGTCATCCTGCGGCGCGAATCCGAAACCGTCTGAGCCTATGACGCAGTTTGCGTGGAGGATGCATCCGTTGCCTATGACGCAGTCGCTGTACACTCTCACTCCGGAATAGAGGACGGTGTTGTCACCGACAGTCACGTTGTCGGCAATGGATACGTTGGGGTGGATGGTGCAGTCCTTGCCGATGCGGCATCCCGAGCCTATGGTGACATAGTCGCCCAGCCAGGTGCCTTTGCCGATGCGGGTGCCGCAGCCTATGCGGTGGCGGCCGAAAATGCGGTTCAGAAGCCCGCCTTTCTTTCCGGCCTTTTTCAGTGACTGGAAATATGTCAGAAGTTCGGCAATGGCCTGGTATGCGTCATCCACTTTTATCAGGGTGGCGGAAACGGGCTGTGCCGGTACGAAATCTCGGTTGACAAGTATGGCGGAAGCCTTGCTCGAGTAAACGTAGCGCTCGTACTTGGCGTTGGCGAAGAAACAGATGTTTCCGGGCCTGCCGAATTCGATGCGTGCGGGTGCGGTTATCCTCACGTCAGGGTCCCCGGCGATCTCTCCGCCGAGTCTCTGTGCTATGTCCCGTGCTGTTGTTTCCATCGATTGTATAGTATGTTCAGGCTGCCTCGCAATTATTATGCAAAGAAAACCCTTTTTGGCGAATAATGAGTAACAAAAATTTGTTATATAGTTCAGAATGTGTATATTTGCGACCGATTTGAGGGGACAGAAAGTCCTCTTTTTTTGTTATTATGAAGCAACAGGAACAACTTGAACAGGCAGCTGCCGCTTACCTTGAGGGCAAAGACCTCTTTCTGGTCGACATCAAGGTGTCTGCAGACAATGACATCGACATCACCATAGAGTCGGACGGACGAGACGTGACTCTGGACGACTGCGTGGAGATGAGCCGCTTCATAGAGAGCAGGCTGGACCGTGACGTGGAGGATTTCTCCCTCACCGTTGGCTCTGCGGGCCTTACGGCTCCTTTCAAGCTTCCGAGACAGTACCGCAAGTTCGTGGGAAGCCAGATTGAAGTGACGTTCCGTGACGGACACCGCCAGAAAGCGCTCCTCGAGAGCGCAGATGACGAGCAGTTCGAGATTTCTTTCGAAAGGCTCGTGCCGGTGGAGGGAAAGAAGAAGAAAGTCCGCGAGACGGCGCACCAGACTCTGAGGTACTCCGAAATCAAGTCAGCCAAAGCAGTAATAAAATTTTAAAAATATAAATTAATTGACATGGAAGGTATGAGCCTTATCAGCACATTTGCTGAATTTAAAGAACTCAAGAGCATTGACCGCCCCACGATGATGAGCGTGCTGGAAGACGTTTTCCGCACCCAGCTCGAGAAAATGTACGGCGAGGACGCACAGTTCGACATAATCATCAACATTGACAAGGGTGACTTCGAGATCTGGAGGACCCGTCAGGTGGTGGAGACTGTGGAAAATCCCGCAACCGAGATTTCCCTCGAAGAGGTAAGGGCCATCGACGACTCTTACGAAGTGGGCGAGGACTACACCGAGAAGGTGGAGCTTTCAAGCTTCGGCCGTCGCGGTATCCTCAATCTCCGTCAGAACCTGTCCGGCCGCATCATGGACATCGAGAAGGCCAATCTCTACAACAACTACCGCGACCGCGTGGGTGAAGTCATCGTCGGCGAGGTATATCAGTCCTGGAAGAAGGAAGTTCTGGTAATGGACGAGAACGGCAACGAACTCGTGCTTCCCAAGACCGAGCAGATTCCTACGGACCATTTCCGCAAGGGTGAGACCGTGAAGGCCGTCATCATCAGCGTGGAGATGCGCAACAACACACCGGTCATCACGCTTTCAAGAACCGCCCCCGTTTTCCTGGAGCGACTCTTCGAGCAGGAGGTTCCCGAGATTTTCGACGGACTGATTACCATCAAGAAGGTTGTCCGCATCCCCGGTGAAAGGGCAAAGGTTGCCGTTGAGTCATACGATGAGAGAATCGACCCCGTCGGAGCCTGCGTAGGCGTCAAGGGATCGCGTATTCACGGCATCGTCCGCGAACTTCGCAACGAGAACATCGACATCATCAACTGGACATCCAACAAGCAGCTGCTTATCCAGCGCGCTCTCAGCCCCGCCAAGATTTCATCTATGGAATTCAACGAGGCCAACAAGAGCGTCAACGTATATCTCAAGCCTTCAGAGGTTTCTCTCGCAATCGGCAAGGGCGGCAGTAACATCAAGCTGGCCGGAATGCTTGCCGACTACGACATCGAGGCTTACCGTGAGGTGGACGAAAACGAGCAGATTGACGAGGAAGACGTAATGCTCGAGGAATTCAGCGACGAGATCGAAGGCTGGATAATCGATCAACTCAAGAATATCGGACTTGACACGGCCAAGAGCGTACTTGCCCTGCCGGTAGACGAAATCGCACGTCGCAGCGACCTTGAAGAGGAAACTGTCGAAGAAGTGCAGAGAATCCTCAAAGCAGAATTCGAAGATTAATTTAAAACAAACGGGAGATTTTAATATATGTCAGAAGGAACGATCAGAATAAGCAAGATATTGAAAGACTTCAACATCGGTCTTGGGACCCTTGTCGAATTCCTCAAGAAGAAAGGAATTGACGTGGATGCCAACCCCGGTGCAAAGATCAGCGCAGACGCTTTCGCCCTTGTGGAGAAGGAGTTCAGCAAGGAACAGCTCATCAAGGAACAGTCCCGCAAGGTGGCCATCACCGTAAAGGAAATTACCGACAAGGTGGAGCAGCACCGCGAAAGTGCCGATGACGCAGAGCTTGAGAAAGAGATAATCATCAAGACCAATGTCCTTGCAGACAAACCGAAAGTCAAGAAACCTGAACCTGCAGCGCCCAAGGTGGAGGAACCCCATACTCCCGAAAACGTTCCTTCTGACCACCATGACCTCAAGGTATTGGGAAAGATTGACCTGGACAAGCCCGCAGCTCCCAAAGCTCCCGAGAAGGTCGAGGAAAAGCCTGTTGAGAAACCCCAGGCTCCGGTTGAGCCTGAACCCAGGCCCGTAGTTGAGAAACCTGCCGCTCCCGAATATATCGAGACCAAGGTGGAGAAACTCCAGGGTCCAAAGATCAGCGGTACCATCGACCTCAGCAAGTTCGAAAAGAAACCCGCGGCTCCCAAGGCTGAGCAGCAGAACGAAGCCAGAGCGGACAAGGCCCAGGCAAAGAACCACAAGGGCAAGAGAGAGCGCATCCACAAGAGCGGAGCCAACAAGGTGGATGTCAACAGCAACGGAAACCAGGGCAGCCAGGGCGGACGCCGCAATGCGAACGCCGGCCGCGGCCGTGGCAAGGATACGTTCAAGTTTGTGAAAGCCGAACTCGACGAGGAAGAGATCCAGAAACAGATAAAAGAGACCTACGCCCGTATGACAGAGGGCAAGGGCAAGACCAAGGGCGCCAAGCACCGTCGCGAGAAGAGGGACCTCTTCGAGCAGAAGATGGAAGAAGAGCACCGTATGGAAATGGCCACGAGCAATATCCTGAAGGTTACGGAGTTCGTGACCGTCAACGATCTGGCCATCCTTATGAACAACACCCCGGTGACCAAGGTCATTGAGGCCTGCATGAATCTCGGCCTTATGGTGTCCATCAACCAGCGTCTCGACGCCGAGGCACTCGTGCTGGTGGCTGAAGAATTCGGGTACAAGATCGAATTCGTCGATGCGGACACCCAGGGCAGCATCAACCAGGAAGAAGACAAGCCTGAGGAGCTGGTAGAGCGTCCGCCTATTATCACTGTGATGGGTCACGTAGACCACGGTAAGACATCCCTCCTGGACTACATCCGCAAGACCAACGTTATCGCAGGCGAGGCCGGCGGTATCACGCAGCACATCGGTGCGTACAACGTGAAACTTCCTGACGGCCGTCATATCACCTTCCTCGACACTCCCGGTCACGAGGCGTTCACCGCAATGCGTGCCCGCGGTGCCAAGATCACGGATATCGCCATCATCATAGTCGCCGCCGACGACGCCGTGATGCCTCAGACCATCGAGGCTATCAACCACGCACAGGCGGCAGGCGTGCCGATGGTATTCGCCATCAACAAGATAGACAAGCCCGGAGCCAACTCCGAAAAGATAAAGGAACAGCTTGCCAATATGAACATCCTCGTAGAGGACTGGGGCGGCAAGTACCAGTGCCAGGAAATATCAGCCAAGAAAGGCATCAACGTCGACAAACTGCTCGACAAGGTGCTTCTCGAGGCCGATTTGCTTGAACTCAAGGCCAATCCCAACAAGAACGCCGTCGGCAGCGTGATCGAGTCGTCTCTCGACAAGGGCCGCGGATATCTTGCCACCATAATGGTGCAGGGTGGTACGCTGCACGTTGGAGACGTGATGCTCAGCGGCTGCTATACCGGCAAGGTCAAGGCAATGTTCAACGAAAGGGGACAGAAGATCGATGCCGCAGGCCCGTCTACACCCGTTTCCGTACTCGGTCTGAACGGCGCGCCCACCGCGGGTGACAACTTCAACGTTCTGGACGACGAGAAAGAGGCCAAGGATATCGCCAACAAACGCGAGCAGCTCATCCGCATCCAGGGCATCAAGACCACCCAGCACATCACCCTTGAGGAAATCGGCCGCCGTATCGCCATCGGCAACTTCAAGGAGCTCAACATCGTGCTCAAGGCTGACGTGGACGGCTCTATCGAGGCCCTCACCGATTCGCTCATCAAACTTTCTACCGAGGAAGTGAAGGTGAATGTGATCCACCGTGCCGTGGGTGCCATCTCCGAGAGTGACGTTCTGCTGGCCGCAGCGTCCAACGCCATCATCATCGGCTTCCAGGTTCGACCCAGCGCCAACGCCCGCAAGATGGCAGAGAAGGAAGGCATCGAAATCCGTCTCTATTCAGTCATCTACGATGCGATCAATGAGGTCAAGGACGGTATCGAGGGTATGCTTGCTCCCGAGGAGAAAGAAGAGATCACAGCTACCGCCGAGGTGCTCGAGACCTTCAAGATTTCGAAGGTGGGTACCATCGCAGGATGTATGGTCCGCGACGGCAAGCTGACCCGTGCCGCAAAGGTACGCGTCATCAGGGACGGCATCGTGGTCTATACGGGAGTTCTCGGCTCGCTGAAGCGCTTCAAGGACGATGTCAAGGAAGTTGCTGCAGGCTTCGACTGCGGTCTGAACATAGATGGATACAATGACATCAAGATCGGCGACATGATAGAGTCCTATACTATCGTCGAGGTCAAGAGAAAACTGTAATAATTGAATTATGAAAAGATTGAAGGTTAAGGAACTCCTTGCCCTGCAGCCTGGTCAGGATGTACTGGCGAAGGGATGGGTAAGGACCAAACGAGGAAACAAGAACGTATCTTTCATCGCTCTCAACGATGGATCTACCATACATAACATCCAGATAGTATGCGATGCCGCGAAGTTCGATGAAGAACTTCTCAAGCAGATAGGCACCGGAGCCTGCATCGCCGCCAAGGGACGTCTCGTCGCTTCTATGGGCAGCGGACAGGCCGTCGAGATCCAGGCCGACGAGATCGAGATCTACGGCACCGCAGATGCCACATATCCTCTCCAGAAGAAGGGTCACAGCATGGAATTCCTCCGTGAGGTAGCCCATCTCCGTCCGCGCACCAATACTTTCGGCGCCGTGCTGAGGATTCGTCACGCAATGGCTTTCGCCATCCATAATTTCTTCAACAGCAAGGGCTTCTTCTATCTGCACACCCCTCTGATCACCGCCAGTGACGCCGAGGGTGCAGGCGCCATGTTCCAGGTTACTACCCTTGACCTCAATGACGTGCCCAAGACTGAAGAAGGCAAGGTGGATTTCTCCGCCGACTTCTTCGGACGCCAGACTTCCCTCACCGTGAGCGGCCAGCTCGAAGGCGAGCTCGGAGCGATGGCTCTTGGCAATATCTATACTTTCGGCCCGACTTTCCGTGCCGAGAATTCCAACACTCCCAGGCACCTCGCAGAGTTCTGGATGATCGAGCCCGAGATGGCATTTTACGACATCACCGACAATATGGACCTTGCCGAGGAGTTTATCAAATATTGCGTGCAGTATGCTCTTGACAACTGTGCCGATGACATCAAGTTCCTCAACGACATGTTCGACAAGGAACTCATCGAGCGTCTGCAGGGCGTCCTCAAGGACAGCTTCGTAAGGCTGACCTATACCGAAGGCGTCAAGATTCTCGAAGACGCAGTTGCTACCAAGGGCGTCAAGTTCGACTATCCTGTGGGCTGGGGCATCGACCTCCAGAGCGAGCACGAGAGGTATCTCGTGGAGCAGCATTTCCGCAAGCCTGTGATCCTGACCGATTATCCGAAGGAAATCAAGGCTTTCTATATGAAGATGAACGAGGATGGCAAGACAGTCCGCGCGATGGACGTGCTCTTCCCGAAGATCGGAGAGATCATCGGCGGTTCGCAGCGTGAGGAGTCTCTCGAAAAGCTTGAGCAGGTGATTGCAGACCGCAAGATGGATACCCGCAACCTCTGGTGGTATCTCGACACCCGCCGCTTCGGAACTGCCCCGCACAGCGGATTTGGCCTGGGATTTGAACGCCTGCTGATGTTTGTGACGGGTATGACCAACATCCGCGACGTGATCCCGTTCCCGCGCACCCCCAAGAATGCTGATTTTTAATTGATATCGATATGCTCATCATTGGTATAGCCGGCGGTTCCGGTTCAGGCAAGACAACGGTTGTAAGCAGCATCCAGGAAGCTTTCCACGACCGTGTGGTAGTGATTCCCGAGGACTCATATTACAAGGACAACGGAGACTTGCCCGAAGAAGAGAAGAGGCGTATGAATTTCGACCATCCTGATGCGGTCGACTTCGCCCTGCTCACCGAGCACCTGAAGATGATCCGTGCCGGCAAAGCCATCGAGCAGCCCGTATATTCGTACATCACCTGCGGACGTTCCAAGACTGAAACCGTTCACGTCGAGCCCGCCGAGGTGATAATAGTCGAAGGCATCCTGGCTTTCTGCCACAAGGAACTGATGGACCAGATGGACATCAAGATCTTCGTGGATGCCGACGATGACGACCGTTTCATGCGCATCCTGGTCCGGGACATCGCATCCAGGGGCAAGGATGTAGACTGGGTGATTGAGAGGTATACCAATACAGTCAAGCCCATGTACCTGCAGTTCATTGCGCCGAGCAAGCGCTATGCTGACATAATAATTCCTCAGGGAGGCCACAACAAGGTGGCGATAGATATGCTTCTGGCCAGGATAGAAAAAGCCCTGGGCCACATTTAAAGTGTCAAAGGAAAGTCATAAGAGAGAGAACAGGGTGGGATTGTATTCTACCCTGATTTTCCATTTTTCCCTGATCATCATCCTGCTTATCGCATCTATAGGAGGGGTGGTGAGCAAGGAGAACACTTTCGTGCTTGACTTCACGAAGCAGGAACAGCGCCAGAAGGAGAAGGAGGTAGAGCAGATGAGGCAGCTGGTCAGCGAGGAGGTCGACAACCTGCTTGCGATGGCTCGTTCCCAGTCCAGCCAGGTGCGCAATGTCGCCGTCGATGCAAACGAACGTCTGCGCGACGACCGCAATGCCAATCCTTCCAGGGTATATGACGAAGCGCGCGAACTCCAGCGCAAGCTTGATGCGGCTGCACAGCTTTCAAAGCAGATGGATGCGGCGGAAGCCCAGAACTTCGCCAGCCTCGATGCAAAGGAAGACAAGGCCGACAACAACAATGCACCAGCCTATTCGGGTCCTTCAGTGATATCCTACGACTTGAAGGACCGCAAGGCGCAAAGTCTGCCTGTGCCCGCGTACAGGGGTTATGGCGGAGGCGATGTCAGCGTCAAGATATATGTCAACCAGAAAGGCAGGGTGATCAAGGCCGAGGTCATCGAAAGCGCATCGGCAAAGGATGCGTCCCTCTGGAACTTCGCGGTAGCAGCGGCTCAGAAGTCACGGTTCACGGCTTCCACGACCGCTCCAGATCCGCAGATCGGAAGCATAGTGTACAGATTCATCAGGCAATGACGAATAAAAAATGCTTCAGACACTGGGATTTATTAAAAAAGTTTTATATTTGCATTCCACTAACGCTCGATTCGTCTAACGGTTAGGACAAGAGATTCTCAATCTCTAAATAGGAGTTCGATTCTCCTATCGAGTACAAATGAAAACTGCTTACGGGCAGTTTTTTTTATAAAAACCACCAGCAATGACGAATAACAGGCGCGTAAGGGTGCGTTTCGCTCCCAGTCCTACAGGTCCGCTCCATATCGGCGGAGTCCGCACAGCTCTCTATAATTATCTTTTCGCACGCCACGAAGGCGGAGATTTCATCCTCCGTATCGAAGACACCGATTCGCAAAGGTTTGTGCCGGGTGCAGAGGAATATATAATGGAGGCTCTCGAATGGTGCGGAATCAAGCTGGATGAAGGCATCCGCGAAGGCGGCCCCCACGCTCCCTACCGTCAGAGCGAGCGCAAGGAGATATATCTCAAGTATGCCCTGCAGCTCGTGGAGAGCGGCAATGCCTATTACGCTTTCGACACTGCAGAAGAGCTTGACGTACTCCGCAAGGAAGCAGAGGCCCAGGGAAAGAGTTTCTCATACAGTTCAGCAGTACGCGGCAGCCTCAACAACTCCCTGGCTCTTCCCGCCGAGGAAGTAAAGGCTCGCCTTTCAAACGGCAATCACTGGGTGATCCGTTTCAAGATGCCTGAGAACGAGAATGTTGAAATGGATGACATCATCCGTGGCCATATTTCGATCAATACAAGCACTCTTGACGACAAGGTGCTCTACAAGTCTGCTGACGGTCTGCCCACATATCATCTGGCAAATATCGTCGACGACCATCTGATGGAGATAAGCCACGTGATCAGGGGAGAGGAGTGGCTTCCGTCACTGCCCCTGCACTACCTTCTTTACAAAGCTTTCGGCTGGACAGATACACAGCCCCGCTTCGCCCATCTTCCGCTGCTGCTCAAGCCGCAGGGACAGGGCAAGCTCAGCAAGCGCGACGGAGACAAGTTCGGTTTCCCCGTATTCCCTCTCGAATGGCACTCATCTGAAGGAGAAGTTTCGATAGGCTATCGTGAGGAAGGATACCTTCCCCAGGCATTCATCAATATGCTGGCGCTTCTTGGCTGGAATCCCGGCACAGAGCAGGAAATCTTCTCGATGGACGAACTTGTAGAAGCTTTCTCGCTGGAAAAGGTCAGCAAGTCAGGCGCACGTTTCAACCAGGACAAGGCAAAATGGTTCAATGCACAGTATATCCGCAACAGCAGCGATGAGTTCCTCGGTGCACAGCTGAAAGATATGCTTGAACAGCGCGGCATCGCCGTTGAGGAAGAACGTGCGGCTAAGGCAGTCTCCCTGATTAAGGAGAGGGCCGTCCTGTTGAAAGACCTGCTTCCTCTGACTCTCTATATGTTTGAGGCCCCCAAGAACTACGACGAGAAGTCAGTATCTAAGTTCTGGAAGGCCGAGGATGTTGAAAGGTTCAAGATCCTTCGTGAGAAATTCGCGGCTCTGGAAGGCATTACAGTGGCCGAAACGGAGCCTTTCATCTGCCAGTGGGCTGCTGACAGCGGTCTGCCCCTTGGCCGGATGATGAATGGCCTGCGTCTGGCGGTTCTCGGCATCAGCCAGGGCCCCAGCATCTTTGCAATCTGTGAGTTCATAGGCAAGAAAGAAACGCTTGCCCGTATGGATGCAGCCCTCGCTGCGCTGGGAACACCTGCCGAATAGTTTGTCTGATATTTCAATAAGAAAGAGAGGCTGTCCAACCGGACAGCCTCTCTTTCTTATTGAGTATGCTAAGAATTATCTGGCACCGTACATGATCTTCAAAGCCGAGCAGCGACGAAGCTCTTGCTTGATGTCGGTGATGATACCCATACGGGTGTCCTCGTCAGCCTTGATTGAAACGGTCATGAACGGACGGTCAGACTCGCTCAGGTTCTCACGCTCTGCAGCGATGAAGTCCCTGATCTCATCGATGGTGCGGAACGAGTCGTTGAGCTGGATACGGCTGTCAGTACCATATTTGGCCTGATACTGGTTCAACGGAGTTCCTACATAGATGTAAGAAGCGAGGTCTTTTCTTTCGAGTTTGATAATCTCTGATGCCTGCGGCAGGGTGACTTTCACCATACGGTCGGTCTGACGCATACTGGTTGACACCATGAAGAACATCAGGATCATGAATACGATATCAGGAAGGGACGCCGTGCTGATAGCAGGAAGTCCGCCTTTGCCTTTTCTAGAGAATTTTGCCATACTGATACTCCTTATCTTTTAGTAACATCCTTAGGTTCTGCTTCTGAGATGTTCTGCGGGATGCAGTCGCGGCAGATCTGCTGCTGCTCTTCGCTGAGCCTAGCATACTTCTTGCCGAAGTTCTGCATTGCGAATTGGTCACGGATTTCGTTGACGGCGCGTACAAGCTCGTTCTGTACTTCAATGTACTTGCTGTAGGTTGTACCACGGTCGTTCTGCAGCGAAATCACACCCTTTGAAACAGGATAATTTCCAAAGCCTTCGATGTTCTTGATTTCCTTTTCAGGAAGGTTCGGATCGTCGGTGGGGTTGGTAAGGAATTCAACGATTTTATCTTTCAGCTGGCTGATATCTATTGCCTCGTTACCTGCGAAGATACGGTCGTTCATATTGATTCTCACAATGATGATGTTACGACGGTTGACTTTCTGGTCCTCAACTTTCTGATCTTCGGCTGGCATAGGAGGAAGACGACGCGAAAGGCCCTTTTCCTGGTCCATAGTAGTTACCATGAGGAAGAATATCAACACCATGAAGGAGATATCCGCCATAGAACTACCATTAATTTCGGGAGTCTTTTTGCTTGCCATGTTGATTGCTTGGTTTTAACTATTTTGTAAAAGCGTTTTTGATAACTGACCACAGAAGGGCAACGATTGCTGCGCCGCCGAGGATGTATGTCAAAATCAAAGCAGCATCACTGAATTTAGATACGCTCTCCGTGTAAGCAACTGAAGTGTTCACGGGACCGCCCTTTGCAAGAACGAATGAGAGGCCTACGAGAATGGCGATGCCTACGATGAGGAGAAGGAAATTGATTATACCCCTCTTAGAGCTGAAGATCTGGATAAGCTGGAAGATTACCAGAAGGGCAAGAGCCACGAAGAAGAGGATGTATGTCCAATAGAGGTATGTATTGACTATCGGATCGGATGCCGTATCGTGAGGTGATGTGAAGAACAGCACCAGAAGAACGGCAGAAATACCTAGAAGTATTAATTCTAAGATTCGAGCCAATTTCATGATATACTATTTTTGATATTTAACAACGAGGTCAACGAGAGAGATTGATGCATCTTCCATAGAGCTGGTGATGGTGTCAATCTTAGATACGAGATAGTTGTAGAACAATTGAAGGATGATAGCGACGATCAAACCACCTACGGTAGTGATCAAAGCGACTTTCATACCACCTGCAACGAGTGCCGGAGAGATATCACCTGCTACCTCGATGGCGTCGAAGGCCTGGATCAAACCAATCACAGTACCCATGAATCCCAACATAGGAGCGATACCGATGAACAATGAAATCCAAGTAAGACCGTTCTCAAGTTTGGCCATCTGTACTGAACCGTAAGAAACGACTGCTTTTTCAACGTTTTCAACACCCTGGTCCATACGGAGGAGACCCTGATAGAAGATGCTTGCTACAGGTCCGCGGGTATTGCGGCAAACTTCTTTGGCTGCTTCAACGTCACCCTTTGACAGAGCTTCTTCAACGCTGTTGAGAAGTTTCTTGTTGTTGGTCTGGGCGAGGCTGAGAGTGATGATTCTTTCAATAGCGATTGCAAGACCGAAGATAAGGCACAACAAAACTGTTGCCATGAAGCCGGCACCACCTTCGATGAATTTAGCCTTCAGAGCCTGATGGAGAGGCTGGTCACTTTTAGCTCCAGCGAAAGGATTTGCAGAATCGTCAGAAGAAGTAACGACTTCTGTTGCGCTAGTCGGTTCATCCTGAGCAGCGGCGTAGATGTTTGCAGAGAGAGTCAGAGCACCTGCTACTGCCAAAAACATGAAAAATTTTTTCATAGGTTTTTTAATTAATTATTAAACAATGTATTAAATAGTTTTTTTAGTTTTCTCTCCTATGACCGGGAATATTCCAAGTCATAAATTATCGTGCAATTTAGTATAAAAAATCGGAAATGCTATTGTTTTTTCGAAAATTCTCCACGAATGTTTTCTGACATTTTATCCTTCACCGTTCCGTTGTCGTCATATTTTCCCAGCAGATAGTAGAGTTTCGTGACCGCGCTTTCGAACGTCGAGTCGTATGCGCTGGTCACTCCGATGTTCTTCAGCGTCATACCGGTAGCGTATGCGTCCATATCCACGCTGCCCGCTGCGCACTGGGTCACGTTCACCACTATGATCCCCTCGTCGACAGCCTTGCGGAGCTTGTCGAGGAGCCAGGCTTCCCCCGGGGCGTTGCCGCATCCGAAGGTTTCAATCACTATCGCCCTCATGCCTTTCGTGGAAAGGACCGTGTCCACATATTGCTGCGGCATCCCCGGATACAGCTTGAGAATCCCTACTCTGGTATCTAGTTTCGTGCTTATCGACAACGGGTGGCCCCAGCTCGCGGGATGCCTGATGGCCGGTTCATTGAAGTTTATGTGTATTCCTGCCTCTGCCAGCAGGGGATAATTCGGCGATTTGAAAGCATTGAAATATTCTGCGCTGTATTTGAAGGTACGGTTGCCCCTGTACAGTTCATTGTCGAAAAAGACGCATACCTCAGGGACGTACGGCTTGCCGTCTGGCCTTTGGGAAGCGGCTATCTCGATCGAGGATATCAGGTTCTCGCGGCCGTCGGTGCGCAGCACGCCGATGGGAAGCTGGCTGCCGGTGATGATTACGGGCTTTTCGAGGTTCTCCAGCATGAAACTCAGCATCGAAGCCGTGAATGCCATCGTGTCGGTGCCGTGCAGGACCACGAAACCGTCATACCTGGAATAGTTGTCCCGGATGAGTTCGGCAAGCTCTACCCAGAATGCAGGCTTGACGTCCGAGGAGTCAATGGCGGGGTCGAAAGAATAAGCGTCTATGCTGAGGTCGAACTTCCTCAGTTCTGGCACTTCCTTGAGGATCTGTGCGAAGTCGAAGGGCACCAGGGCCATGCTGGCGCTGTCCTGCTTCATTCCGATTGTGCCTCCAGTGTATACGATCAGGACTTTTGTCATATTCCGAACATTTTTTTCGCATTCGCGGTGGTGACGGCGTCGGTCTCTTCAAAAGAGACGCCCTTGAGCTCAGAGAGTTTTTCCGCTGTATATCTGATGTAGGAACTTTCGTTGCGTTTTCCCCTGAAGGGGACGGGCGTCAGCCAGGGGGCGTCGGTCTCGAGCAGTATGTCATCGAGAGGAACCCTGTCCATAAACGCCGCCAGATGGGAGTTCTTGTAGGTGAGCACGCCGCCAACTCCGATCTTGAACCCTTCGTAGGATTTCTTGATCCGGCAGTAGGTCTCATAGCTGCCGCTGAAAGCGTGGAACACACCGCGTACCGGTCTGCCCACCCTGTCGAGGCATTCAAAGATGTCTTCGGTGGCATTGCGGGAATGGATGATGACGGGCAGGTCCTTCTCCCAGGCGAAGGCCAGCTGGTCTTCGAAGACGCGCTTCTGCTCCTCCAGGAAATCCTTGCTCCAATATTCGTCAAGGCCGATTTCCCCGACAGCTACGAATTCGCCCTCGCGGTAGTTGTCCCATACGAACTGAAGCTCTTCCTTCCAGTTTGACTCGACCGACGTGGGGTGGAGACCGATGGCAGGGAAGGCGTATCCTTCAAGGCGCCGGGTGAACTCCATCATCCTGCCGTGGCATTTGGAATCTATACCAGGCATCACCATTTTTTCAACCCCGGCATCCTTAGCGCGCTGAAGCACTTCGCTGAAATCGGCGTCATACGCTTCATCGTAAATATGGGAATGAGTGTCAATCATTGTAAACGTATTCTTACAAATTTACATATTTATTTGCAGAAATATGCTTGACGAGACCCTCAATTTCCATCTCCAGAAGAAGGTAGGAGACCTGTGAGACGCTTCTTGAACAGCTTGCGGCAATCTGCGCTGCATCCATTTCCCCTCCGCGGCGCAAAACCTGCAGGACGGCCATCTTCTCAGGAGGAACAGACTTCCAGCGGCCGTTACCGCCGCCTCTTCCTTCGGATGCCCATTCCAGCTCCCGGCAGATGTCTTCCGCTCCCCTTGCAAGATGGGCGATGTCGGCGGCTATCAGTTCGTTGCAGCCTGCGAAGCATTCATCCTCGATCCTGCCGGGAAAGGCAAACACCTCCCTGTTGTAGTTGAAGGCAGCCCTGGCTGTTATCAGGCTACCGCCGCGCAGCCTGGATTCTACCACGAGAGTGCCGTCAGACAGTCCGGCCACGATACGGTTGCGGCTCACGAAATTGAAAGGGTAGGGCGGAGTCTGCTGCCAGAACTCGGTGACTATCGCTCCGCGTTCTTCTATCCTGGGCGCCAGGTTCCGGTTGGAAGCCGGATAGACCGAGTCGAGCCCGGTCGCAGTTACCGCGATCGTATCCAGGCCGTAGCGCAGGGCCGACCGATGTGCGAAAGTGTCTATCCCGTAGGCCATTCCGCTGACAATGACGGGCTTGACTTTGAGGGAGGACAGATATTCGGCCACCATGTCGCAGTATTTTCCCGACATCGGGGTGCAGTGCCTTGTCCCCACTATCGACAGGAATCTGGCACCGTCCAGCCTGCGGCTGCCCCTGCTGAATAACACCAGCGGAGCCTCGGGCGTCTGGGCGAGCCTGGACGGATAGCCGTCGTCATTGATCGAGATGGCCTGAAGCCCCTCCCTGCGGCAGTATTCAAGTTCGTTGAAAGCCCCGTCGGTCAATTCTCCGGTTGTCAGATGGATGAGAGTTGCATCCATACCCGGAAGAAGGCCGGCGAGTTCCCTGTACCCGGCGGAAAAGACGGCTTTCGCAGAACCGAAATGCTGCAGGAGCCGGTGGGCAATGTTCCAGGAGCCGAAGAAACATTTGTTGAGGGCTGTGAGATATACCTTTTCGTCCATTCTTTTTTTGAACGGAAGGTATCTATTGCAGGGGACAAAAAAAGTGTCGGGACGACAATCCCGACACTTTTTTACGAATGCTGATACAGAAACCGGAATCCGTATTTAGATAATCAGCATCGCATCGCCGTAAGTGCCGAACTTATAGCCGTTTTCAATGGCTACCTCGTATGCGTGCATAACGTTCTCATAGCCTCCGAATGCGGCGACGTTGATCAGCATCGTCGACCAGGGAAGGTGGAAGTTGCTGACAAGTGCGTTCGGGATGGCGAACTGATAGGGCGGAAATATGAATTTGTTGGTCCATCCGTCGAACGGCTTCACCTGGTTGGTGGTGGTGACTGATGTCTCGAGTCCGCGGAGGACGGTGATTCCGATGGAGAAAATCTTGTGGCCTGCAGCCTTGGCGGCATTGATGCGGTCGGCGGCTTCCTCTTCGATGATGAGCCTTTCAGAATCCATCTTGTGCTTTGAAAGGTCCTCTACGTCCACATTATGGAAGTGGGCGTTGCCCATATGCAGGGTAAGGAAAGCGCTGTCTACGCCTTTGATTTCCATCTTCTTGAACAGGATCTCGCTGAAATGCAGTCCGGCGGCGGGAGTCGCCACGGCACCTTCGTGCTTTGCATAGATTGTCTGGAAGCGCTCGGTGTCGATGTCTTCGACTTCGGGGCGGATGATCTTGGGTACGGGGAGTGAACCCATCTTGAAGAGGGTGTCCTTGAATTCCTCGTATGAACCGTCATAGAAGAAACGCAGGGTGCGGCCGCGTGAAGTAGTATTGTCGATCACCTCGGCAACCAGTGAGTCGTCCTTGCCGAAATAGAGTTTGTTTCCTATGCGGATTTTCCTGGCAGGATCCACCAGTACATCCCAAAGACGCTGTTCGCGGTTGAGTTCCCTGAGAAGGAATACCTCGATCTCAGCCCCGGTCTTTTCCTTGTTGCCCTTGAGCCTAGCGGGGAAGACCTTGGTGTCGTTGAAGACGCACAGGTCGCCCTCTTCGCAGTAGTCTATGAAATCCTTGAAGATTTTGTGCTCTATCTCGCCGGTGTCCTTGTGGAGGACAAGCATTTTGCATTCGTCACGGAAATCTGACGGATATTTGGCCAGCAGGTCAAGAGAGAAGGGGTAATTGAATTGAGATAACTTCATTATTTGCGTATAAATCGGGAATTCAATGCGCAAAAGTATTAGATGAAGTTATAAAATCCAAAGAAATCGAGTTATTTATTTTAAAATCGCCTGAAGCAGTGCGTATAAGACCTGTCAGGTGTGCTCCGCTTCCAAGGGCCAGTCCGAGGTCCCTGGCGAGTGAACGGATATATGTTCCCTTGCTGCATCCCACCAGAATCTCTGCCCTCGGCCTGCCGGTGGGACTGTCCGCGGCCTCGGTGAAGCTTTGGAGTTCGATGCGGTCGATGTCGATGCGGGAACTCTTGAGCTCCACTTCTTCTCCGGCCCTTGCGAACTCGTAGGCCCTGACGCCATTCACCATCTTTGCGGAGAAGACAGGTGGAATCTGGTCCTGCTCCCCGAGGAAAGATGGCAGTACTTCTTCGATGCGCCTGCGGTCGATATGGTCGAAGGGGAAGAACTCGTCATAGTCCTTTTCCAGGTCGTATGACGGGGTTGTAGCACCGAATTCCACGGTGGCGATATATTCCTTGCGGTGGGCCTGCAGGCTTTCGGATATCTTTGTGGCTTTCCCAACACATATCACCAGCACTCCTGTGGCCAGGGGGTCGAGGGTGCCGGCGTGGCCGACCTTGAGGTTCCTTATGTGGTAGGTCTTCTGGAGGAAGAACTTGATCTTGCGGACGACGTCGGCAGATGTCCACTTATACGGCTTGTCGAGGCATATGAGTATCCCGTCGGGACAGTCGGCCGGATTGCCGACGCTGCCCCGGAAATTGCGGTCGATAAGCAGCGGTTCGCCCATTAGCTGATGGGAATCTTGTCGATGCGCCTCTGGTGCCTTCCGCCCTCGAATTCGGCATTGAGGTAGGCAAGCACGATCTCCCTCGCCAGTTCTTCGCTGATGAAACGTGCCGGAAGGGTGATGATGTTGGCATTGTTGTGCTGCTTGGCAAGAGCGGCTATCTCGGGAATCCAGCAGAGGGCGTCACGAATGCCCTGGTGCTTGTTGAGAGTCATCGATATGCCGTTGCCGGAACCGCACATTGCGATGCCGAAATCCACCTGACCCTTTTCCACAGCCTCTGCCAGCGGGTGGGCTGTGTCTGCGTAGTCCATGCTTTCGGCAGAATGAGCGCCGAAATCCTTAATCTTGTAACCCAGCTCCTTGAGAAATGGCTTCAGCTGTTCCTTGAGTTCATAGCCTGCGTGGTCGGAGGCCATGCCTATGGTCTGTTTCTTTGTCATATCTGAAGATTATCGTTAGCTGACTGGCGTGCGGCCTTCTGCTCCTTGAGGGTGCGGTCGCGACGGTAATATGCGGGTTCTGCTTCCAGGCGGGCGATCTCTTCACCGGAAGAAACCACCAGCGCGGGTTTGCCGCTGACGAGTTCCCTCTTGGTGACCACAACGGTCTCTGAAGGCAGCAAAGGGATGCCGCTCTTGTAGTTTATGCCGTCCTTGGGCATATCTACTACTATAATATTGTCCTTGTTGATGACGTTCTCATCGATGAACGGCAGGGTGCCCATAGCAAAGCCGGTGGCGATGATGGTGACGCTGATCTTGTCTCCCAGGCTGTCGTCCTTCACTACGCCGCGCTTAAAGTTGCTTGTCTCGCCGGTGTAGCTCTTGATATAGTCCATAATCTGCGAGAGTTCCTCTGAGCGCAGTGCGTTGTCCTCTTCGGAACTTGAAGTGATGTTCACCAGGGCCCTGGTGGCTTCTGAAATGTTGATGCCGTTGAGCAGAGGTGAAGAGAATGCCATGTCGACAGCCTTCTTGCACCTGTCGGGGCCGTTGGCGGCGCCGATGCCCATAAGGGCCATGCCGCTGTCTTTCATAACCTTGCGCACGTCGGCGAAGTCCACGTTGATCACGCCGCGGCTGGTGATGATCTCAGCGATGCTCCGCACGGCGGTGGCGAGCACTTCGTCGGCCTTGGGGAACGAGCGGAAAATGTCCAGCTTGCCGTATACATCGTATATCTTCTCGTTGTCGATGATCAGCAGCGAATCGAGATATTTGTTGAGTTCCTTGATGCCTTCCTTGGCCCTGTACAGGAACTCGGGACCTTCATCCCTGAAGGGAAGGGTTACGACGCCCACGGTAAGCATATTCTTGGCCTTGGCCATCTCTGCTATAAGGGGGGCTGCTCCGGTGCCGGTGCCTCCGCCCATTCCGCAGGTGATGAATACCATCTGGGTGTCGTCGTCCAGTATCTTCTCTATCTCTTCCTTCGACTCGATGGCTGCCTTGCGGCCCATCAGAGGGTCGGTGCCGCATCCCAGGCCTTTGGTGGTCATCGGACCGAGCTGGAGCTTGTTGGGCACGGGGCTGTCGTTGAGGTGCTGGAAGTCGCTGTTGCAGACCACATAATCCACATCAGACAACTTCTGGTTGTACATATATGAAACGGCATTGGTGCCACCTCCGCCTACACCGATCACCTTTATGATGTTTTTCTTCATATTCCAGTTGGCAGGTATAAGTACGTCTTCCATTGCTTGAGATGAATTATGCATTGTTGTTGTATTGTCCGTCGAAGAGGCCGCCGAGCATATCGGAAAAAGAATTCTTTGACTCTTTGTGCTCTTTGGTTTTGGGATCTTTGGGCTTGTCCGGTTTGGAAGCCTTGCCGGTTATGCGGCCGAATATGCCTGACGATGCAGGCTGCTGCTTCTGTCCCGGTTCATCTTTTATGTCTTCGCCGAATATGTTTTTAGCGGGGCCTTCCTCGGGCAGGGGAACACGCTGTGAAAGACGGTCGGGATCTATTTCGTCGAAAGCCACCATCATGGCTCCCGCGATAGAAGTCGCATAGGTGTCGAAGCAGCTCTCTTCGGAACTGTCGGTGATATTGCCGCCGGCATTGGCCAGACGGACGTTCTTCTCGAATATGGCCTTGGCAAGGTCGCGGATGTTCTCCATATAGCAGGTTCCGCCTGTGAGCACGACGCCTGCAGGTATCTTGTCCCCGTAGCCGGCTTCTTCAATTATGTACCTTGCGGCTTCGAAGATCTCGCTCATACGGGCTTCGATCACCTGGGCCAGAAGAAGCAGAGGAACGTCGCTGCTGGCGCTTCCTCCGGTGCCCTGTATGACAAGTTTCTTGGTGTCGTTGACTCCGTCGGCCACGCAGGTGCCGAATTTGGTCTTCACCAGTTCGGCCATTTCAGAAGTGATGCAGGCCACGGACTTGATGTCGTCGGTCACGCTCTGTCCCGCAAACGGGATGCAGGCCACTTCGCGTATGGTGGAATCCCTGACTATGACGACGTCGGTGGTTCCGGCGCCGATGTCGAGAAGTGCTACTCCGTTTTCAGATTCGTTGCCGTTAAGGGCGGCAGCGGCAGAGCCGATGGGAGAGATGACCGTATGGATTACGTTGAGGTTTGCTTCGCGAAGCACGTCGTATTTGGCACGGACTGACTGCTCCTTGCCAACTACAAGCATATAGTATGCGTCTATCCTCGAGCCTCTCATACCTTCCACCTCGTTGGGGGCTACGCCGATTCGGTCGTCTATGTCGTACCCCTGGGGAATGGCCTTGAGTATCTTCTCTTCAGAGCCGATCTTGTATTTGAGGGCTTCGTCGTTCAGCACCCTGAGTTCCTGGCTTCCGATGAAGTCGTCAGGACGCTTGCGCTCTCTTGAGACCTTGACCTGAATGGTGCGGATTGACTGTCCCCAAAGGCATAGAACCACATCGTGAATGACATAACCGGTCTCTGACTGTGCTTTTTCCACTGCAGTCTTGAGGGCCTCCACAACCTTCTTGGTATTCTCTACTTCTCCATGCCTTATCATCTTGCGGACCGGGACGGTGCAGTGCGAAATGATATGGACACCGTAGTCGGTGTTCTCACCTACGGCTACGGCTACCTTCGTGGTGCATAATTCAACAACAGTCAGTAATTTGTTCATAATAACGGTTCTATTTACAGATTATCTGGTTCTTGTACTTGATGTTCACTTCTTTGTATTTCGCGCCTTCCTCCGTTGGGAGGATGGTCTTGTAGAATACCGCCATCTTCTGGAATTTGTCGTCCAGGTCGGTGGCGCTGCCGAAAAGGATGCGGAAAGCGCGCTTGCGCAGATACAGGGTCATATTGCCGTCTGCAGCCATCTCTATCTGCTCGATTTCTTCGCTCCAGTAGGCATTGTTGCGCACCCTCTCAGTGAATGTCAGCAGGTCGCCCAGCCACTGGGCCGCTTCGGTGCCCTCTGTAGGGCCGGTCTGCAGACTGTAGGGAAGACGGCCTGTAATGACCGGAAGGTCGAGGGCCCTGGCTCCGGCCACCGGCAGCACGAATCCGCTGCGGTCGCAGTAGAAATCGCTGTCCGCTGTCTTGATGCGGAGTACCGGCTCCCTCTGTGTAACCACCACGTTGAAGACGTCCGGATATACGGTATAGGCTTCGGCGGTGGATATGACGCCCGACCTTGTGAGGTTCTTCTCTATTGCGTACGTGTTGATGTCCGAGAGTCTGCGTCCGAGCACGCTGTCGGCCACCATACGCTCTATTTCGGCAATAGATATGAAATTCTTGGAGAGACTGTCCTGTATCGATACCCTGATCTTGCTGCAGGTGAGCGCGGGCACTTCCTTCGCCTCCAGACGGGACACGAAGAAGAAGTAGGCTCCCAGGATGGCAGTCACGACCAGGCAGAACAATATCGCAAGAATCTTTTTAAACATTGGCCATATATTCTTCAAATGGTTTGACGAAACGGTCTATGTCTCCGGCACCGAAGGTCACCAGTACGTCTACGTCCCTGGATGCCACGGTGTCCATCAGTTTGTCCTTGGGAACTATCACCTTGTCGGCGATGGTCACCTTGTCGAGGATCATCTCGCTGTTCACTCCCTCGATCGGTTCTTCCCTTGCAGGGTAGATGGGCAGCATTATGAGGGAGTCAAGCCCGCTGAGAGCCTCGGCGAAGCCGTCGGCGAAATCTCGGGTGCGGGTATAGAGGTGAGGCTGGAATATGCCGAGTATCTTCCTGCCGGGATAGATGTCCCTTATCGAAGATATGGCAGCCTTGATCTCGTTGGGATGGTGGGCGTAGTCGTCCACGTATGCGTGGCGTTCGCTGCTGAAATGGATGTCGAGCCTGCGCTCCACGCCCTGGAAGGATGCCAGCGCCTTCTTGATGGCAGAGGGGGCGATTCCGTTGCAGAGAGCGACGGCCGATGCGGCAACGGCATTCTCGACGTTCACCCAGCCGGGTATGCCCACGGTACAGTGTTCGATCTTGCCTCCGGGGTAGTTCAGGGTGAAATCGAATTTGCCGTAGCTCAGGGGCTTTATGTCGCTTGCGTAAAAATCGCAGGGAGTGTCGAACGCGTATCTGTAGATGCGGGCCCTGACGCCTTCGCACGGAAGGTCGACTCCGTTCTTGAGGATGAGTTTCCCGCCTGTTACGATCTGGGCGGCGAACTGTCCGAATGCCTCGCGGACGTGTTGATAGTCGCCGTATATGTCGAGATGGTCGGCGTCGATGGCCGTGATTACTGCGGTGTCGGGATGCAGCTGCAGGAAAGAACGGTCATATTCGTCCGCCTCGGCCACGATGTAGTCGGAGTGGGACAGCAGCAGATTGCTGTGATAGTTCTTTGATATGCCTCCCAGAAACGCGCTGCAACCCACCTCGCTGACAGTGAGTATGTGTGATACGAGGGTGCTTGTGGTGGTCTTGCCGTGAGTGCCTGCCACTGCAAGGCACTTCTTGCCGGCAGTGATCTGTCCGAGCGCCTTGGAGCGCTTGCAAATCGCATAGCCGTGCTCCTTGACATACTGGAGCTCGTTCAGCTCTGCAGGTATGGCAGGAGTATATATTACAAATGTATTATCTATGTCGAAAGGTATGAGGTCGGGGCGGTCTTCGTAATGAATCTCGATGCCTTCCTTCTCCAGCTGCGCCGTAAGCGCGGAAGGAGTGCGGTCGTAGCCCGAAACGTTCTTCCCCTCGTGCTTGAAATATCTGGCTATGGCACTCATTCCGATGCCGCCTATACCTATGAAATAATAATTCTCGTACATCTTCAAATCCTACTTTTTCATTTCCAGCACCATCTGTGCTATCTTTTCCGCCGCGTCCTTCTTGCCGAGACGGAGTATGTTGCGCTCCATAGAGGCAATCTTTTCGCTGTCCTTCAGCAGTGATTCGGCAGTATCCATCAGTTTTTCCCTTGCATCGCAGTCCAGCACCATCATTGCCGCGTCCTTCTCCACGAGGGCCATTGCATTGTGCCGCTGGTGGTCTTCGGCAACGTTCGGCGAAGGTACGAAGATGGTGGCTTTTCCGGCAACGCAGAGTTCGGAAATCGTGCCTGCTCCGGCCCTTGATACGATGACGTCGGCCACTGCGTATGCCAGGTCCATTCTCCTGATGAATTCCAGGTTCACGACATTTGAGGGCTTGTGCTCCTCCATAAAGGCGTCGACGCTCTGCTTATAGTATTTGCCGCTCTGCCAGAGCACCTGGTAGTCGGCCTGGGCGCTCTTCTCTTCTATCCATTTCTTCATCGTTGCGTTGAGAGTTGCCGCACCGAGGCTTCCACCCACCACGAACAGCGTTTTCCTGGCAGGATCCAGTCCGTAGAACTTGTAGCCTTCGGCTCTCTGCTCCGCGGTGGCGGGGGAGATGTCCTGCCTTATGGGATTGCCTGTGAAGACGATCTTGTCCGCCGGGAAGAACTTGTCCATATTGTCGTATGCCACGCAGATCTTGCCGACACGCTTGCCGAGTATCTTGTTGGTCAGGCCGGCGAAAGAGTTCTGCTCCTGTATCAGGCAGGGTATCTTCTTACGTGATGCCGACCAGAGCACCGGTGCGCTCGCGTATCCGCCGACACCCACAACGACGTCAGGCTTGAAGCCGTCGATGATCTTGCCGGCTTCGCGTATGCTTTTCACCACCTTGTAGGGCAGGGCAAGATTGTTCAGCGAGATGTTGCGCTGCAGGCCGGCCACGGGCAGACCCACTATTTTGTATCCAGCTGCGGGCACACGCTCCATCTCCATACGTCCCAGCGCACCCACGAACAGAATTTCGCAGTCCGGTTCGATGCGTTTGAGCGCATCCGCTATAGACACGGCCGGGAAGATGTGGCCTCCCGTGCCTCCTCCGCTAATTATTATCCTGCTCATAGTCGTATGTTTCTTTATCGTTGTAGTCTTTTTCAATTTCAGCTGCGTCCTGAGGGGCTTCGCTCTCCTCGCTCAGTTGCACCTGTTTCTGCTCTTCGAGCTGCTTGTCTATGGTCCGGCTGACTGAAAGTATCATACCCACGGCTCCCGACAGTACCAGGAATGCCGTGCCTCCGTGGCTTATCAGAGGC
Source organism: Bacteroidales bacterium (assembly GCA_017429475.1). GTDB lineage: Bacteria > Bacteroidota > Bacteroidia > Bacteroidales > UBA932 > Equibacterium. The sequence continues at coordinate 86,852 of JAFROX010000001.1, read as the reverse complement.
AGCGTGTGTCCGGTTATCGGTATCAGCCTCACGTTCACGAGTATGTGGAGGAAGGCCTGCGTAGTGATCAGGAAGGCAAGGCCCAGTACCAGAGCCTGTGAGAAAGGTGCGGTACACTTGCGCGCTATGGATATGCAGCGGAACAGGAAAATCAGATATAGCGCTATCACGAATATGCCGCCAATCAGCCCGTATTCTTCCACGATTATCGAGAATATGAAGTCGGAGAATGCCATCGACAGGGTGAAGCGCTGGGTGCTGTGTCCGGCTCCCTTTCCGAAGATTCCGCCTTCGGCAATGGCGATCTTCGCGTTTTCGCTCTGTCGGTTCTCATTGTCTATCTTCTGAAGCTGGGCCGGTGTCAGTTTGGAGAGGTCCAGGGTGCTGTCTTCTTCGCTGTTTGCAAAACTTTTTATTCGGTTTTCAACGGTAGCCAGACGGTTGAATATGCCTACGTCATTGGCTTTGTCGCCGAACAGGCCGAGCGAGAGATGGTAGACTGCGAAAAGCAGGGCTACCAGCGCGACGGCTCCTCCCGCCGTAAGCCACAGATGCTTTCCGCGGATCTCCATAAAGAACATCATCATGAAGCTGACAAGTGCAATCAGCAGGGCTGATGAGAAACTGTTGGGAAGGATGAGCACGCACACGAGGATTATCCACATCAGCAGTTTGAGCAGATAATCCTTGAAGAGATACATCTCGTCGGCATACTTCTCTATCACCCAGGCTATGAACAGCACTGTGCCTACCTTCACGAACTCGAATACCTGGATGGTGTGTCCGGCCAGCTTGAGGCCCCTGACCGCACCGTTGGTCTCGGAGCGCAGGCCCGGGACGAACAGCATAAGTAGCATTATGATGGATATGCCGAAGGCAATCGGCGCTATCTTGCGGTATACGCCTATGTTTATGAAGTAACAGAGGAGAAGGGCGCCGCAGCCCATCGCTATGGACCGCAGCTGCTCAAAGAGGACGTTGGTCTTCTCTATGCCTGTCTGTCCGTTGCGGGCAAGGAAAGACCCGGATGAAAACACTGCAACCAGTGATACCATCCACAGCATTATCACTATGAACCAGATGATCTTGTCCCCTTTGATGAAGTTCTTCATCCTTACAGTTTCCTTACGGCATCCTTGAATTGACGTCCACGGTCTTCATAGCTCTTGAACAGGTCGAAGCTTGCGCAGCAGGGCGAGAGCAGAACGGTGTCGCCGGGCTTGGCCAGTTTGGACGCCGCACGCACGGCTTCCTCTGCGGAAAGCGTGTCGACGATGACGTCGACCTTGTCCTCGAAGCACTCGTGTATCTTTTTGTTGTCCACGCCGAGACATACTATCGCGCGGACTTTCTTCATTACCAGGTCATAAATGGCCGAGTAGTCGTTTCCCTTGTCCTTGCCGCCCATAATGAGGACGACAGGAGTCTTCATACTCTCAAGGGCATACCAGGTGGAGTTGACGTTGGTTGCCTTCGAGTCGTTGATATACATCACGTCCTTTATCGACAGCACCCTCTCGAGCCTGTGCTCGACACCCGTGAATGAACTCAGGGCCTCGCGGATCACCTTGTTGCTCACGTTCATTATCTTTCCGGTCAGGGCTGCGGCCATCGAATTGTAGACGTTGTGCTTGCCTTCGATGCGCAGGTCGTTGATGTCCATCTCGTATGAGCTGTCACCGTAGTGAACCACCATGATGTTGTCGTTGAGGAAGGCGCCTTCGTCGACTTCTTCGGTCTGCGTGATAGGCAGCTGCTTGGCCTTTACGACTATCTTCTCAAGGGCGCTGACGGTGACTTCGTCATCCGAGCAGAAGATGAAGCAGTCGTCGGCCTGCATATTCTGGGTGATGCGGAACTTGGCGTTGATGTAGTTCTGCATATCGTGGCCGTAGCGGTCCAGGTGGTCGGGGGTTATGTTGAGCAACACGGCGATGTCGGCCTTGAAGTCATACATTCCGTCAAGCTGGAAGCTGCTGATCTCCAGTACATAGATGTCGTGATGCTCGGTTGCGACCTGGAGAGCGTAGCTCTTGCCTATGTTTCCTCCCAGTCCTGCGTCCATTCCGGCTTTCTGAAGCAGATAGTAGATCAGGGTGGTGGTAGTGGTCTTGCCGTTGCTGCCGGTTATGCATATCTTCTTGGAGTTGTCATAACGGCCTGCGAACTCGATCTCGGAGATGACGTCGATGCCTCTGGCATACGCTTCCTTCACCAGCGGTGCGGTTTCCGGAATACCCGGGCTCTTGACTATGCAGGATGCGTTGAGTATCTTCTCGGGAGTGTGGCCGCCTTCCTCATATTCGATGCCGTACTGGTCGAGCATCGCCTTGTGGGTTTCCCCGATGCGGGCCATGTCAGAGAGGAACACTTCGAATCCTTTGACCTTCGCAAGGACTGCGGCGCCGGTGCCGCTTTCGCCTCCACCTAAAACTACGATTCTTTCCATATCGTCTACCTGATTTTAAGGGTGATTATCGTCAAGACTGCAAGCACCATCGACACGATGTAGAAACGCATCACGATCTTTGCCTCAGGGTGGGCCTTGACGGGTTTTTTGATAACAGCGTCTATATCTTCCTTCTGGAAATGGTGATGCAGCGGGGACATCTTGAACACCCTGCGGCCTTCACCGTATTTCTTCTTGGTATACTTGAAATAAGTTCTCTGGATGATGACTGACAGGCTCTCGACCACGAAGATGCCGCACAGTATCGGGAGGAGCAGTTCCTTGCGGATGAGCACGGCGCATACGCCGATGATTCCGCCGAGTGTCAGGCTGCCGGTGTCGCCCATAAAAATCTGGGCGGGGTAGGAGTTGTACCACAGGAATCCGAGAAGTGCGCCTATCAGGGTCATCATGAACACGGCTATGTCGCCGCTGTTCCCTATATACATTATATTAAAGTAGTCCGCATATACCACGTTGCCGGAGACGTAGGCCAGTACTCCCAGCGCGGCTCCGACGATGGCGCTCACTCCAGTCGCCAGTCCGTCCATTCCGTCGGTGAGGTTTGCTCCGTTGGAACAGGCTGTTATGATGAATATGATGACCAGGATGTAGAGCAGCTTGGAGAAGAAGTCGCCAGCCTTGCCCTTGAAAGGACTCAGCCAGGCATAGTTGAATTCGTTGTTTTTGACGAACGGGATGGTGGTCATTATTGCGTTTGACTCTGCGGGGTCGGAACTTGCCACGGTGGCGGTCACTGTCTGCTCGAAAGTCTCGGAAGCCTTGACGGCATTGCTCTCGCGGAACGCCAGGCTTTCATCGAAGCACAGCGCCAGTCCGACCACCAGGCCGAGAACCACCTGCCCTATGATTTTGTATTTGCCGTTGATGCCTTCCTTGTTGTGCTTGAACACCTTGATGTAGTCGTCCATAAAGCCCAGGAATCCGAGCCATACGGTAGTGAATATCAGCAGGAGTGTGTTTGTGTTGCTCAGGTCGCAGAAGAGCAGGGTGGGGATGAGCAGCGAGAAGATGATGATTATTCCTCCCATAGTGGGGGTGCCTTTCTTCGACAGCTGGCCCTCGAGGCCGAGGTTGCGTATTTCTTCGCCGATCTGTTTCTTCTGCAGGATTCCGATGGCTTTCTTGCCGGCGACAAGGGCTATGATGATGGCTGTGATGTTGCCGAGTATGCCTCGCACGGAGATATACTGCATCAGTCCTATTCCCGAGAAATCCGTTCCTCTCTGCCTGAGATATTCAAAAAGGTGATATAGCATGTCTGGTTAAGCTTTCAGTTCGTCAAATATTTCTGCGATGACTTCCTTGTCGTCAAAATGCATCTTTTCGTCGCCTATGATGAGATAGTCTTCGTGACCTTTGCCGGCAACCAGGACTACGCCACCTTCGGGAGCGAACATAATGGCTGAGCGGATGGCCTCCTTGCGGTCGGCGATGAATACGGACTTGGCCCTGGTCTTGGCGTCCATTCCAGCCTTGATGTCATTCATTATGTCCAGGGGATCCTCGTGACGGGGATTGTCGCTCGTGACGACCACCCTGTCGGCATATTTCCCTGCAATCGCACCCATCTCGGGACGTTTGGTCTTGTCGCGGTCTCCTCCGCATCCGAACACGCAGATCAGGTATTCGCCCTTTGCGGTCTCCCTGAGGGTCTTCAGCACGTTCTCCAGGGCGTCGGGAGTGTGGGCATAGTCGACTACGGCTGTAACGTTGTTGCCGCCGCGAAGGTATTCGAGCCTTCCGTTGACGGCGCGCAGCTTGCTCATTATGGTGAGGACTTCGTCCTTGTCGGCTCCAAGCAGCATTGCCGTGCCGTATACCGCCAGCAGGTTGTGGGCGTTGTGGGCTCCGATGAACATCGTCCAGAGCTGGGTGTCGTCCATCTTGAGGAGCATTCCCTCCATCGTCTGGTCCATTATCCTGCACCTGAAGTCGGCCATAGAGCCGCAGGAGTATGTATAGACGCGGGCGGCGGTGTTCTGGGCCATCACCCTTCCGTTGCGGTCGTCAATGTTGACGAGGGCGAAGGCGCCGGCAGGCAGTTCGTCGAAGAATCTCTTCTTGCAGCGCAGATAGTTGTCGAAGGTCTTGTGATAGTCCAGATGGTCGTGGGTGAGGTTGGAGAATATGCCGCCGGCAAAGGTCAGGCCCTTGATGCGGTCCTGGTCAATGGAGTGCGAGCTGACTTCCATAAAACAGTACTGGCATCCGCTGTCGACCATCTCGGCCAGCAGGCCGTTCAGCTCGACGGGGTCGGGAGTGGTATGGTCGGCGGGAAGCTGGTTGCGTCCGATATAATTGGCTATGGTCGAAAGCAGTCCGCAGTGATAACCTAGCTGGGTGAACAGTTCGTAGAGCAGGGTGGCGGTGGTGGTCTTTCCGTTGGTTCCGGTGACACCCACCAGCGTCAGCTTCGAAGAGGGATTGTCATAGAAGGCAGACGCCATAAGTGCGAGAGCGCTTCTGGAACTTGCGACCCTCACCGAGGCGGCTCCTTCGATCTTGCCGTCATACTCGGGATTCTGGTAAACGACTGCGACAGCCCCGTTCTCCAAGGCCTTCGGTATGAACCGGTGTCCGTCGGACAGGTTGCCGTCGACAGCCACGAACAATGAACCGGGCTTGCATTTGCGAGAGTCGAAGCAGATGTCCTTGATGTCTGCACCAAGCTCCGCGCTGTGTTCCGATACTTCGATATTCTGCAGTAAATCCGTCAGTTTCATAGTCAATCCTTTAATACAATCGTTACGGCCTGGGCGTCGCTGTCTATCAGGGCTCCGGCAACCGGATCCTGGCTCACTACGCTTCCGCGGCCGCTGCTGGCCACCGTATATCCCTTGCTCTCGAGCGTGTAGATGGCGTCGCGCAGACCCATTCCCATCACGTCGGGAACACCGATTATGCTGTCGTTTGCGGCATCCTGCTCGGTATAAGCCTCAAGGGCCGGCATTACGCTGCCCTCTTCTATCTTGTCGTTCCACTGAGGGCTGGAAGCATATATGTTGTTGGCGATTTCACAGGCGACAGGACCTCCCCAGGTTCCGCCGTAGAAGTTCTTGTCGGCAAGCCTTGACCATACCACGACGATCACCGAGTACTTGGGATTCTCATAAGGGAAGAATCCGACGAACGAACCCTGATGCTTCCTGCGGCCCGAACGGTCCACATATCCACCGCTGGGCAGCGAGACGCGCGCGGTTCCGGTCTTGCCGGCCACGGCCACCTTGCAGTCCTTCATAGCAGTGCGGGCGGTGCCGTTCTTGCCTATCACCACGTTGCGCAGGGCAGCCCTGACAGTGTCGGCGGTGGCCTGCGAACAGATGCGGCCGATGGTTTCCACGCCGTACTCCTTAACGATCTTGCCGTTCTGCTGGAGATTCTTGAAGATGTGGGGCTTGACCATCACGCCGCCGTTGGCGATGGCGTTGTAATATGTGATGATGTGCAGGGGAGTGAGTTCCACGGCATAACCCATTCCGATCTGCGGGAGGTCAGAAGGGCTCCACAGCCTGTCTTCGGGGGTTCTTACCGTAGCCTTGCCCATACCGGGTATGTCGAAATCGTAGTTGTAGGTCACCTTGCGGTCGTTGACGATCTTGTTCACGAAGTCCTGGGGCCTGCTGCCGTAGTATTCGGCGGCGATCCTGCGGAACACGTTGTTGGAAGATATCTCAAGTCCCTTGCGGACAGTGATCGTTGAGTAGTTGCGCAGGTATGTGTCCTCGAAGTTGCGGTTGGCCCTGTCGTAGTGCCAGATCACGTCGGCTCTCTGCTCGGTGTCGAGGGTGATCAGGCCGTCTTCGAGTGCGGTGGTCAGGGTGACTGCCTTGAACACAGAACCGGGCTCTCCTGTGCGGCCTATTGCGTAATTATAAGTCTCGGTGAACTGGCCGTCGGGACGTTTCTCCATATTGACCATCGCCCGGATCTCTCCGGTGGCCACTTCCATCACGATGGCGCAGCCGGCTTCCAGGTCTTCCACTCCTGAAATCCTGCGGAGCAGGGCTTTCTCGGCGATATCCTGTATGTTGACGTCGAGAGTTACCTGCACGTCGAGTCCGTCCTGAGGAGGAATTTCGGTCTCCTCAACGTCGGGAATCCATTCGTTGTGCTCGATGAGGCGCATCGGCCTGCTGCCGTCCTTGCCCCTGAGAATTGAATCGAGGGCGGCCTCTACACCGACCTTGGGCTTGTCGCGGTTGCTCTTGAGGTGGCCCAGCGTGCGGAATGCAAGGGTTCCGTAGGGGTACTCCCTGTGGTCGACCTTGTCGGCCTTGAAGCCGCCGAAGCGCTGTCCTTTCTCAAGGATTGGATAATGGCTGATTTCAATCATCGTCTCGTAGTCCACGGGATGTTGGAGCAGCTTGTGGTAGCGTTTCTGTGTGCGGCAGGTCTTGAACAGGTTCATATATTCGGCCTTGCTGCGCTCGTGGAAACGTTTTGAGAGGATGTCCGCGAGGGCTTCGATGTTGTTGTCGTAGAGGGTGTCGGAAGGAACCGAGAAGTCCATTCCGATGTCATATTCGGGAGTCGAGAAGGCCAGATAGCGGCCGTCGTTGGCAAGGATGCTTCCGCGCATCGCCTCGGTCGCGTCAATGCGGGTGACCTTGATGTGGTACTTGTTGTCGCGCACGCTCTTGTCGAAGAACTGCAGCTGCACCATCCTTCCGATGGCCACTATGGCTATCAGGAAGAAGAGGAAATAAACCAGGCCGATTCTGACAATGTTATTGCGCATCGTTCACAAATATCCTTTGGGGAGGGTCCACTGGGGCCTTCAAATCAGTAATTCCGTTTTGCAGAAGGAGGTTCTCCACCTTGCTTTTCTGGTTCAGGCCGGTGAGGGTGAGTTCCTTCTGGTAGTATTCGATCTTCAGGGTCTCGATTTCTTTCTCGTTGTCCCTGATTATTGTCATCCTGTCCTCCACCATCAGTCCCCAGATTATGTAGAGGATGATGAGGAAGAAAATGTAGATGATGAAAGGGAGCCTCTTGTCGATGCCTCTCTTGGTGATGATGTCACCGCTTACGACATCTATGATGTGTGACAGTATGACTTTTGCGTTCGGCATATGTCAGGCTACCTTTTTTCTGGCGACGCGGAGTTTCGCGCTCCGGGCGCGGGTGTTCTGTGATATTTCTTCTTCAGTAGGGACGACCGGCTTGCGCACGGCTTTCTCGAGGATGCCGGAGCTTATCTCGTCCCTTATGGCGTTCTTGACGATCCTGTCCTCCAGTGAATGGTAGGTGATGACAGCCAGTATGCCGCCTTCCTTGAGCGACTTGATGGCCATCGGCATGAACTTCTCCAGCGATGACATCTCGTCGTTTACCTCGATGCGGAGTGCCTGATACACTTTCGCGAGGAACTTGTGCTCGGAAAACTTGGGCAATACCGTCTCCAGGGCACTGCCCAGCTCCGAGGTCGTGCGAATGGGGGAGTGCTCTCTTTTCTTGCAGACAAGTTCAGCGATCTTCCTGCTGTGCTCCACTTCCCCGTAAACCCGGAATATGCGTTCCAGGTCTTCGCAACTATAGCTATTCAATACAAGTTTTGCATCCTTGGGCGCCTGCGGGTTCATCCTCATGTCCAGGTCGGAGTCGAAACGGAACGAAAAACCGCGCTCTTCGGTGTCGAACTGGTGGGAAGATACGCCGAGGTCGGCCAGGATTCCGTCGACTGCGTCGTAACCTTCGTATCGGATGAAATTGTGGATGAAGCGGAAGTTTCCGTGAACCGCCGTCACCCTCTTGTCGTCAGGAACGTTGGCAAGCGCGTCTTCGTCCCTGTCAATCGCTATCAGCCGGCCTTTGCCGCCCAGCTGTGCCAGAATCGCGGCGCTGTGCCCGCCTCCGCCGAAAGTGGCGTCCACATATACACCGGCAGGATTGATACAGAGAGCTGATACACTCTCCTGCAAAAGAACCGGTGTATGATAGACGGACATATCTGCCTCCCTGATTCTAACCGAGAATCTTTTGGGCCAGATCGACAAAGTCGCTTTCAGATATCTTTCCGGCCTCGTTCTTTTCTTTGGCCCAAATCTCTATCTTGAAATCTTTTCCCGAGAAAACCACTTCCTTCTGGATTCCGACGGAATCGAGGAGCTCTTTGGGAATGGTGATGCGCCCGTATTGCTCGTCAGGAACAACAAGTGCGCGATCTCTCATATAGGCTCTCCAGAAACGGTCATGCTCTTTGTTGAACAGATTCAGGCGGCTTCTGACCTCCTGAGAGTCGCGTTCCCACTCGGAATACGCGAACATCTCAAGACAGTCAGCAAACAGGCTCTTTTTAACGACGAACCCCTGGCTGAGGGTGTCGGCGCAAAGTTCCTTGAACGCAGCGGGAAAAACCAACCTCCCTCTGTCGTCAACTTTCGCCTTGTATTCGCCGATAAAACTTGCCATAACAGTATGATGAGTAATGTGTAATGCAAAAGTATAAAAAGATTTTCCATTTCTTTCCACATTATTCCATTTTTTTACACATTTTTTATCAACAAATGCTAACTTTGTTGACATGAAACGAATCGCACTAGCCCTTTCGATCTTGTTGATCGCCGCGTGCGGCCGCCAGGAAATGCCGCAAGAACCCGTTCAGCAACTGTTTACAGCCGTGGATGACGGCCATACCTACGAATACGGCATCCCGGTTGACCTGTACTCCAGGGAGGAGGGCAGTGTCGGAAAAGGAGACGTGTTTTCCACCATCCTCGACCGCTACGGTGTCCCCCAGCAGAAGTCATATCAGCTCGCCGAAATGTCCAAGGATGTCTTCGACGTGCGCAACCTCCAGGTCGGGCGTGATTACCACGCATATTTCGACACTACCGGGGAGCTGGCATATCTGGTCTACGAGGCGACTGACCGCAGGAGCGTGGTATTCTCCCTGCTGGACACCCTCGGGGCGTCACTCATCGAGAAGGACCTGGACGTGAAGACGAGGTACACCGAAGTGGAGATACAGAATTCCCTCTGGGCCGACATACAGGATGCAGGCGCATCTCCGCTGCTGGCCCTCAAGCTTTCGGATATATATGCCTGGACCATCAATTTCTTCGGTCTGCAGAAAGGGGATTCGTTCAAGGCTGTCTATGACGAATATGAGTGCGACGGAAACTTCGTGGACATCGGAACTGTCTATTACGTCGATTTCCAGCACTCAGGCAAGAACTATAAGTGCTACTACTTCGAGGATGGCAACGAGGCCGGTGACAAATACTGGAACGAGGACGGAGAGAGCCTTCGCAAGGCTTTCCTCAAGGCTCCGTTGAAATACTCCCGCATCAGTTCGGGATTCTCATATGCCCGCAGGCACCCCATCACACATCAGATAAGGGCTCACACCGGAGTAGACTATGCGGCTCCGAAGGGCACGCCCGTGATGTCTATCGGAGACGGTGTCGTGACTTCGGTGAAATATGAGGGCGCTGGCGGCAACACAGTCCGCATCACCCACAATTCGGTCTACAAGACTGCGTATCTGCACCTTTCGAAATACGGCCCCGGAATCAAGGCTGGCGTGAGAGTGTCGCAGGGACAGGTAATCGGCTACGTCGGCTCTACAGGCAGTTCTACCGGCCCCCATCTGGATTTCCGCGTATGGAAGAACGGTACTCCGATCAATCCGGTTACAATGGATTCTCCTCCGGCAGACCCCGTGCCTGCTGACAAGATGGCTGAATTCGAGGCAGCCAAGGCAAGCGCCCTTGCAAAGAGGGATTCGATAGAGGCTTACAGGCTCTATGAAAGACTTGTCCTGGATCCGCTCAGGACAGCTTCTTCCGAATAATGCTCAGTCCGTCGCGGACGGGCAGGATGAAATTCTCCACGCGGCTGTCAGCTGCAACAATGTCATTGAATTCAGCTATGCCGCGGGTCTGTGCATCCTGAGGCATCGGTTCCTGAAGCACCTTGCCGTCCCACAATACATTGTCGGCCAGTATGATGCCTCCCGGTACGACCTTGTCGAAAACCAGTCTGTAGTAATCCGGATATTCGCGCTTGTTGGCGTCTATGTACACCAGGTCGAAGCTGCAGTCGAGCTGCGGGATGATTTGCTTCGCGTCACCGAAATGGAGCTGTACACTGTCTTCGATCCCTGCCTTTCGGTAGCCCTCCCGGATGAGGTCTTCCAGCTCGTCGTTGATTTCGACTGCGTGGATGACGCCGCCTTCGCGTAGTCCTTTGGCCAGGCATATGGTGGAGTAGCCTGTAAATACTCCGAGTTCCAGGATGCAGGCCGGCCTGGCAAGTTCCGAAATGAATGACAGCAGGCTGCCCTGGTCGGGCCCGCTCAGCATCCGCGCGTGGTTGGTCCGCACGTGTGTCTCCCTCTCAAGCCATTGCAGGGCTTCGGATATCGGAGTGGAGTGGCTGCGCAAGTAATCTTTTTCGGTCATCGGTATATCAGGAATGAGAGTTTGTCTTCGGCGAAAACGTCGCTGGCAACAGCCTGGAGGTCTTCGGAAGTGATGGCTTCCACGCGGGTGCGCACCTCGGCGTCGCTCATATAGTCGCCGAAGTTCAGCAGGCTTCTGCCGATGGCGAGCGCTTGGGCCTCGCCGTTCTCCGACGATATGGCGTTCTGGGCGAGGAGCTGTTTCTTGGCATATCGCAGTGCGGTGCCGCTAAGAGGAGTGGTCCTCATTCTGGCGAGTTCTCCAAGTACAAGGGAGACGCACTTGTCCACATTCTCTTTCTCGCAGCCGAAATAGATCAGCGCACACCCTGTCTTTGAATAGGGGGTGTATGACGCCTCGATATTGTATACCAAGGCCTTGCGCTCCCTGAGCAGACTGTTCAGCCTGGAGTTGCAGGAAGGACCGCCGAGTATGTTCATAAGCAGCACGAGGGAGACTCTCCGCCTGTCGTACAATGAGTACGCAGGAGCTCCAATGATACAGTTGCTCTGGTGGTGTTTCTTGTTTTCGTCCCTGCGGAAAACGTTGACCTTCACGTCCGGGGCCGTCACGGGTGTTGCAGGACAATCCTGAGGGGCATATTTGAGCATATGCTTCTGGACGGCGTCGGCGATCCTGCCGAACTCGAAGTCGCCGACCACGGTGAAACTCATATTGCAGGGCAGGAAGCAGGCTGCGGTGTAGTCCCTGAGGTCCTGGGACGTGATGCGCCTGAGAGTCCTGGCCGTTCCGAGGATATGGCGGGAGAGAGGGGATCCCTCGTACAGATACTTCTCGAAGTCGTCGAAGATGTAGTCTGAAGGAGAGTCTTTGCAGAGATTGATTTCATCGACGACGACACCCTTCTCCTTCTCCAGTTCCTTAGGTGCGAAAGCAGGGTCGAAGGCAAGCTCGAACAGCAGGTCGATGGCCTTGAGCACGTCTTCCTTCAGGGTGGTGGCATAGATTACTATCTCCTCCTTGGTGGTGTATGCGTTCAGTTCTCCTCCGAGCCTTTCGAGCCTGTCGTTGATGGAGGCCGAACTGCGGCGGGAAGTGCCCTTGAAAAGCATATGCTCGGTGAGATGGGCCAGGCCGCTGAGGGCCTCAGGCTCAACTGAAGTGCCGCAGCGGATGCTCAGTGCGCAGTATGCCACCTGGGAGTTGCTGTGCTTGAGGGCGAAGCGCAAACCGTTCGAAAAAGTCCTGATTTCCTTGCTGTCGTTTTTTGCCATAACGGCAGCAAAAATAGGTAAAAGATTTGAGTAAAAGTTCGTATATTTGTCATTATGCCGCAGTTCATCGTATCAGCAAGAAAATATCGCCCATCAAGCTTCACAGGGCTCATCGGACAGGACAATATAGCCAGGACTCTCAAGAATTCCATCTTGACCGGGCAGCTGGCGCATTCATACCTTTTCTGCGGACCCCGCGGAGTGGGCAAGACCAGTACCGCGCGCATATTCGCCAAGACGATCAACTGTATGAATCCGGGTCCCGATATGGAGCCTTGCGGAGAATGCGAGTCCTGCCGCTCATTCGCTGAGGGACGTTCCTACTGCATACACGAACTCGACGCGGCCAGCAACAACTCCGTCGACGACATCCGCAACCTCACCGAGCAGGTGCGCATCCCGCCCCAGATCGGCCGTTACAGCGTCTACATCATCGACGAGGTCCATATGCTCAGCCAGGCTGCATTCAACGCCTTCCTGAAGACCCTCGAGGAGCCGCCGGCACACGCAATCTTCATCCTGGCCACCACCGAGAAGCACAAGATCCTTCCGACCATCCTCTCGCGCTGCCAGACCTACGATTTCAACCGTATCTCCGTGGCCGACATGGTCCGCAACATGAAGGAGATAGCGGCGGCCGAGCAGATCGCCATCAGCGACGACGCGCTGCACATCATAGCCCAGAAAGCCGACGGTGCGATGCGCGACGCCCTGACCCTGTTCGACCAGACCGTGGCCTTCTGCGGCAACGACATTACTTACGACATGGTGATCAAGAACCTGAACGTTCTTGACTATGAATACTATTTCAGGCTGACGGACTACTTCCTCGCAGGAGACTATCCCGCCTGCCTGCTGCTCTTCGACGAGATCCTCTCGAAGGGCTTCAACTCGCTGCATTTCATCTCCGGCCTGAGTTCTCACTTCAGGGATATGATCGTCTGCAGCAACAGCGCTTCCCGCGTGCTCGCCGAGCTAGCCCCGTCGATCGTGGCAAAATATGACGAGTACAGCCGCAAGTGCAGCATAAAGTTCCTCTATGAGGCGCTTGGAATCACGACAGCCTGCGAAGCGGCCTACAAGGCCAGCGGCAACGGCCGTCTGCTGATAGAATTCGCACTGATGAAGCTCTGCGCCCTTCGCGGTGAACTGCCCCAGGGAGACTTGCAGGGCACTGCACCTGTCGCAGCACCCGTTGCAGCGCCTGCAGCGGCTCCGGCTCCCGCCGTGACTCCCGCAGCAGCCCCTGCGCCCGCACCGGCCCCTGCGCCTGCCGCAGAGCCCGCCCCTGCGCCTGCCGCGAAGCCCAAGGCTGCCGCACCGGAGAAGGAGAAGAGCGCATCATCAATATCCAACCTGCTCAAGAAGGCGATGCAGGCCGAGAAGGCTCCGGCTCCTGAATCCGAGCCTGCGATAGAGCTGCTCGATGACGATGTTCCGACGCCGGAAGTTGAGATCAGCGACTCCAGGCTTGCCGATGCCTGGAAGGCCGTTACAGACAATGTCGACAATCCCCGTGTCCGTTCAGGCCTGGTAAAATTCAGTCCCGTCTACGACAAGGCGACCAACACCGTGACGCAGTTCGTGCTGAACGCAGCCCAGAAGGAATGGCTGGAGAGGAATCTGCTCGTGCAGCTGCAGGCCGACCTGCAGAAAGCACTCGACAGGAAGGACGTCAGCCTCAAGTTCGATTTCAAGGCGGACGCGCAGGCCGATGACACGCGTAAGCCCTACACCACCCGCGAGGTGGCCGATGCGATGCGCGCAAAGAACCGGGACCTCGCCCAGATGGAGGCGGGCCTGGACCTTGAAATCAAATAACCCGCGAAGCCAATGAAGCTATTCTGTACAAACCTTGTCAAGAAATACGGTATCAGAACCGTTGTGAAGGGAGTTTCGATCGAGGTCGAACAAGGCGAGATCGTGGGACTGCTCGGCCCCAACGGTGCCGGCAAGACCACCAGTTTCTATATGATATCGGGCCTTATCAAACCCAACGAAGGCAGGATCTTCCTGGACGAAGAGGAAATCACCACCCTGCCTATGTACAAGCGTGCCCAGAAAGGTCTCGGATACCTGGCGCAGGAGGCTTCCGTCTTCAGGAAGATGAGCGTCGAGAACAACATAATGTCAGTGATGGAATTCAGCGACATGACCAGGGACCAGCGCAAGGAGAGGCTCGAGCAGCTGCTCGACGAATTCGGACTCCAGAAGGTGCGCAAGAGCCTGGGTATCCAGCTGTCGGGAGGTGAGAGAAGGCGTTGCGAGATTGCGCGCTGCCTGGCCATCGACCCGAAATTCATCCTGCTCGACGAGCCTTTCGCCGGTGTCGACCCCATCGCCGTGGAGGACATCCAGCACATCATCGCCAACCTCAAGACCAAGAACATCGGCATAATCATCACCGACCACAACGTGCACGAGACACTGGCCATCACCGACAGGGCCTATCTGCTATATGACGGTTCGATTCTCGAGAGCGGCACTCCCGAACAGCTTGCCGCCAACCCCGAGGTGCGCCGCAAGTATCTTGGGCAGAACTTCGAACTGCGCAAAGCAGTGCTCCATAAACGTACTAACCCTAAAACAACCGATACATTATGAAAAAGCTTCTTCAGGAATTCAAGACCTTCGCAATGAAGGGCAATGTTGTCGATATGGCTGTCGGCGTTATCATCGGCGGCGCTTTCGGCAAGATCGTGACATCGCTAGTGTCTGACATCTTCATGCCGCTCATCGGCCTGCTCGTAGGCGGAGTCGATTTCACACAGTGGAAGATCGTCCTTTCACAGGCTACAGCAGACAAGGCTGAAGTCGCCATCACTTATGGTAACTTCATCCAGGTCATCTTTGATTTCATCATCCTTGCCTGGGTTATCTTCATGGTGATCAAGGGCCTCAACAAGCTCAGCGCCAAGAAGGAAGAAGAGAAGGCAGCAGAGCCCGCTCCGACCCCGGAAGAGATCGTTCTCCTTCGCGAAATCCGCGATTCCCTCAAGAAATAATCTTTACTGTCGCAGCTTCAGCACGGTAACGGTACGTGACGGCAGATACAGCCTTATGTAATGCTTACCGTCGCTGAGCGTTGTGACGTGACTGACGCTCTCGTCAATACGGCCGAATCCTCCGAATTGCTCGCGGTCGCTGCTGAACAGCACATCCCAAGTGCCTTCAGGAGCTTCAATCCAGTAATCAGTGAATGATTTCTCGGGATTGAAATTGAATGCAAACATGCACTCGCCGCGCGTGAAGCAGAGGATTTTGTCTGTCTCGTGGGCAAGGTAGCAGTAGTGCGGCTTGGAGAGCAGCTTGAGATCTGAGAAGAGGTGAATCATCGCTGCGTCGAAGTCATTGAGTCCGCGGAAGCGAAGGTTGTCGTCCTCGATGAGGCTCCACTGCCTGCGGGCGTGCTTGTAGGACCATCCGTTGCCCTCCCTCGGAAAGTCTATCCATTCGGGCTGGCCGAACTCGTTGCCCATAAAGGTGAGGTAGCCGTTGCCGGCAGTTGCCAGCGTCACCAGCCTTATCATCTTGTGCAGCGCAATGCCACGGTCAACAATCAGGTTGGTGGACTGCTTGTCCATAGAGAAGTACATCTCCTTGTCGATCAGGCGGAAGATGATGGTCTTGTCGCCCACCAGGGCCTGGTCGTGGCATTCTGCGTAGCTGATGGTCTTCTCATCGGCGCGCTTGTTGGTCAGTTCGTACCACAGTCCCCCCATGCTCCAGTCCCAGTCGCTGCGTTCCTTGATCCACTTGATCCACATATCGGGGACTCCCATGCTCATACGGTAGCCGAATCCGACGCCTCCTTTCTCGATGGGGGCGGCCAGACCGGCCATCCCGGACATATCCTCGGCGATGGTGATGGCATTCTTGAAGACGTCTCTTATGATGATGTTGGCAAGTGCCAGATAGGTGACGGCGTCTTCGTCCACTCCGCCGTCGAAATAGCTGCCGTAGCCGCTGAAGTCGCGGCCCAGGCCGTGGTCGAAGTAGAGCATGCTGGTGACTCCGTCGAAGCGGAAACCGTCGAGGCGGTATTCCTCCATCCAGAACTTGCAGTTGGACAGCAGGAAGTAGCGGGTCTCGCTCTTGCCGTAGTCGAAGCAGCGGCTGTTCCAGGCAGGGTGTTCACCCTTTGGGCCGTCGTGGAAATAGGTGGTCAGAGAGCCGTCCAGGCGGCTGAGGCCTTCGACCTCGTTCTTGACCGCGTGGGAATGTACCAGGTCCATTATGACGGCGATGCCGTTCCTGTGAGCCTCGTCCACAAGCTTCTTGAAATCTTCAGGAGTGCCGAAGCGGCTGCTCAGGGCGAAGAAGTTCGAAACCTGGTAGCCGAACGAGCCGTAATAGGGATGCTCCTGAAGGGCCATTATCTGGATGGTGTTGTATCCGAGTTCGATGACGTGGGGCAGGACATTGCGTCGGAACTCGTCGAAAGTGGACACCTTTTCCTCTTCGGAACTCATACCAATGTGGACTTCGTAGATCAGGGGATTCTCCACCTTGACGTGCCTGCGATGCTTCCAGACATAGGGCTTGGCGGGGTCCCATACCTCTGCGGCGAAAATCTTCGTCTCCGGGTCCTGGACGCACCTGTAGGCATAGGCGGGAAGTCTTTCCCCGCCGCCTCCCGGCCATTCCACGAACCATTTGAACTTGTCTCCGTGATGCAGGGCGTCCACCGGAACCAGCAGTTCCCAGTTTCCGCCTCCGATCGGCTTCATCTCGTATTCCGGACTCTTGCGCCAGTTGTTGAAGTCGCCGGTCACATAGATGCGGTTGGCATTGGGCGCCCATTCGCGGAAAGCCCAGTGGTTGCCTTCCTTGTGAAGGCCGTAGAACAGGTGGTTGTTGACTGCGTCGTGCAGTGTGGCGTGCTCGCCCCTGATCCGGTCGCAAGCGGCCATAATCCGTTCGTGGCGTGCGTCGATGGCCTTGCTGAAAGGCTCCAGCCAAGGGTCGGCGTCGTATATCTTCTTAATCTTCCTGTCCATTGATTATCTTGTTTATGTCGTCTTCGCTTTTCTTGAGGCACTCCTTGCAGTAACGGGCCAGGTCGCTGGCCTTTTTCACGTCGTCGGTGAGCGTGGTGAGGTCCCGCTTCGGGTCCTCGATGCTTTCCACGAGTTTCTGCAGCTCTTCGAGCGCCTGTTTGTAAGTCATCTTATCTTTCATGGCTACGGTATGTTTACTGATTTGACGTCGCAATCAGCCTTGCCGTCCTTCAGGACAACCGTGATGCTGTCTCCTGCGGAGAGGTCTGAGGCTGAAGTGACTTTATTGCCGTTTTTTACCGGGATGGCAAACCCTTTTTCGAGGATGCTCATAGGGTTGAGGGCGGAGAGCCTCAACTCCAGCATCTGTATCTTGTGGCTTTCGGCCTGCAGCTTTCCTGAAGCTGAATTGCCGGCCCGCACGAGCAGCATCTCTATGCGGCTGCGGGCTACGTGCAGTTCGGACAGTATTCCAGCCGCTGCGCGGGACAACAGCATCTCGATGGAGCGTTTCTCGTGCTGCAGCCTGAAGAGGACGCTGTTGGCTGCCCTGCTGAACAGCCTGTCGACTGTCGCGGAAGCATCGGCACGCTTGCTCCTTAGGGCCATCAGCATCCTTGTGGCAAGCGAATCGACCTGCTGCTCTTCCGCGGCGAATATGTCCACGAAGAAGTCGGCCAGTGCGGTGGGTGTCTTGAGGTAGGTATGTGCCACCATATCGGCGACGTGGCAGTCCCTTTCGTGGCCGATGGCGGTCAGCACCGGCAGGGGGAACTGGGCTATGTTAGCACCCAGGTCGTAGTCGTCGAAGCAGGCCAGGTCGAAGTTGCTTCCTCCGCCCCTGATAATGAGCACGGCGTCGAAATCGCCTTCGCGTGCTGCAATCTTCTCCAGGGCGGCGATGATGCCTGCAGGTGCGTCGGTGCCCTGCATCGGTGCCGGGAACAGTTCCGTGCAGAACTTATAACCGAGCCCGTTGTCGTGAAGGTGGTGCATAAAGTCACCGTAACCGGCTGCCGTTTCGGCGGAAATTACTGCGAAGCGCCTGGGCAGGTCTGGAAGAGGGAGGGTGCGGTTCATTTCCAGCATTCCTTCCTTCTCCAGGCGGTCGAGGATCTTCTGCCGCTCGAGGGCGGTGCTGCCGATGGTGTAGCCGGGGTCGATGTCCGACACGATCAGAGACAGGCCGTAGAGCAGCGAATACTGGACTCTCACCAGGAGCAGGACCTTCATTCCGGCCTGAAGCTTCTCACCGGTCGAGGTCTCGAAAAACGCCCTGAGCATACGGAAAGAAGATGCCCAGATTATGGCCTGAGCCTTGGCCACTATGCTGGACGTGGCTTCGTCTTTCTCTACCAGGGTAAGATAGCAATGGCCGCTGGCGTTCACGGATATGTCCCATATCTCGGCGCGGACCCACAACTGGCGCCCTAGATCGCCCTCCAGGCTCTCCTTGATGAGCTCCTGAAGCATCAGAAGGCTTATTTGTCCTTTGCTGTCCATATCCTTGAGCGCTTTATACAAAGTTAAGCAAAAGTCTGACTTTTATTTTACTCTTTCAGCGGATTCTGCTATCTTTGTCCATAGCCGATAACACGTCAAAATCACCATGAGGATAACGGAGGCAAAGTTCGTAGCAAGTTGCAGCTCTGTAGCTGAAAAGCCCAAGCGCGCACTGCCCGAATTCGCCTTCATAGGCCGCTCGAACGTAGGCAAGTCATCCCTTATCAACACTCTCACAGGCCAGAAGGCCCTTGCCCACACATCCTCACGTCCCGGCAAGACTCTCAGTATAAACCATTTCATCATCAATGACAGCTGGTACCTTGTGGACCTGCCCGGTTATGGCTATGCAAGAGTGTCAAAGGACACCAGGGACAAGATAGAGGGGATGATAGATGACTATGTCCTGAACAGCAAGGAGATGATGCTGCTTTTCGTGCTGCTCGACAGCAGGCACGACCTTCTTCGCAACGACCTGGATTTCCTCATCAAGCTCGGCAACGAAGGCGTGCCTTTCTCGATAGTCTTTACGAAATGCGACAAGCTCGGCACCAACGCCCTTGCGGCGCAGGTTGAGAAGAACCGCCAGGCCCTGCTGGAATACTGGGAGGAACTTCCGCCCGTCTTCACTACCTCCACCGTGGACGGAACGGGCCGCGAAGAGTTGCTTGACTACATTGACCAAATCCTGAAAACTACAACGATAAACTGAAATTGAAATGGAACATTACGAGGATCATCAGATGAAAATCTTTTCCGGCAGGAGCAGCCGTTATCTTGCTGAAAAAATGGCTGCCAGCCTCAATATGGAGCTGGGAAAGTCAGAAGTGGTCGTTTTCTCGGACGGTGAATTCCAGCCGGCCTACATCGAAAGCGTACGCGGAGCTACCGTGTTCATCGTGCAGTCGACATTCCCTCCCGTGGAGAATCTGTTCGAGCTGCTGCTTATGATCGATGCTGCCAGAAGGGCTTCCGCCTACAGGGTGATTGCCGTCATCCCTTATTTCGGATGGGCAAGGCAGGACCGCAAGGACCGCCCGAGGGTGTCCATCGGCGCCAAGATGGTTGCGAACCTGCTCCACGCAGCAGGCTGCGACCGCGTGATGACCGCCGATCTCCACGCCGACCAGATCCAGGGATTCTTCGATGTTCCGGTAGACCATATCTACGCAAGTTCCATTTTCATTCCCTACCTGAGAAGCCTCAATCTTGAGAATTTCTCCATAGCGTCACCCGATATGGGCGGCGCCAAGCGCGCGAACGCATATGCGCGGATCCTGGGTACTCCCATGATCATCTGTCACAAGTCCCGTGAGAAACCCAACGTGGTTGGCTCGATGACTGCCATCGGTGACGTAGAAGGCCGCAACGTGGTCATCGTCGACGATATGGTGGACACCGCCGGCACCATCACCAAGTGCGCGGATATGCTGATGGACAAGGGCGCGCTCAGCGTGCGAGCCATCGCAACCCACCCTGTGCTTTCAGGCACGGCCTATGAGCGCATCAGCAATTCCTCGATCAAGGAATTCATCGTCACCGACACCATACCTCTCCGCAGGGACGAGAACACCGACCTGTCGAAGTTCACGGTCCTGTCAGTAGCTCCAATCTTCGCGGACATTATGGACAAAGTCTTCCTGAACCAGCCTATCAGCGACACATTCGTTTACTAAGATGTTGTTCTTTCCGGAAATAGAGATTGGGCAGGCATACGACCTGCTGCTGGGCAAGATAAGGAACTATTTCGAGTCTGCCCATATGGAAAAGGCCGTCCTCGGCCTCTCCGGCGGTATGGACTCCGCCCTCGTGGCTGCACTGGCGGTCGACGCCCTCGGTGCGGACAACGTCCACGGCATCCTGATGCCCTCCGCCTTTTCGACGCTCCATTCCGTGAAAGACTCGGTCGACCTGTCCGAAAGGCTCGGAATGAGCTATGACATAGTCCCAATAGGTGACATTTACGACCAGTATGTAAAACAGCTTGACAGCTATTTCGCAGATGTGGAATGGCACGTGGCATTGGAGAACATCCAGGCCCGCATCAGGGGAACTCTATTGATGGCCTACTCCAACCGCTACGGAGCCCTCGTCCTCAACACCTCCAACAAAAGCGAGCTGTCCGTGGGCTACGGTACACTCTACGGTGACCTGGCCGGAGCCGTGATGGTGATAGGCGACCTCTACAAGCTGCAGGTTTACGAGATGGCGGACTATATCAACAGGGAATGTGAGCGTATCCCGTCGTCCATTATCCACAAGGCTCCTTCGGCAGAGCTTCGTCCCGGTCAGAAGGACAGTGACAGCCTGCCTCCCTATGAAGAGCTCGATCCGGTGCTTCACAAGCTCAACGACGGAGGACTCAGCCAGGAAGAGCTGGTGGCATCTGGTGTGGACAGAGCGCTTGTAGAGCGTGTCGTAAGGCTGCGCAACGGTGCCGCATTCAAGGTAATGCAGGTTCCGCCCGTATTTACCGTTGCAGGAAAACCCCTGCTCCCCGAATTCAAGTGTCTGTAGACAGATGAAGATATTCCTGCTTTCATTAGCCATAGTCGGCCTCTGTGTCTTCGGAATGTGTTTCAACATCATATTCCGCAAGAAGGATTTTCCTGACGGGGAAATATCCCGCAACAAGGAATTGCGCAAGCGCGGCATAGTCTGCGCCAAGGAGGAGGAACTGCGGCTGTGGGGCAAGAAGAACGGCAAAAAAAATCCTACCTGTGCAGACCTGGGATGTACATCCTGCGGTGGCTGCAAGATAGGAATTTAATTCTTGGAGAATCTTCTTAGAGAACTTTCCTGATGACCGGCTCCAGTTGGGCGGTGTCGTATACGTCTTTTGCGACGATGGCTCCGTCACGTCCTATAACGAACATCGTGGGAACCTGGACCAGGTTGTATGAGACGATGGCCGGAGAGTTGATGCCAAGGCCGTCGTTGACGCTTATCCAGGGGAGTTTCTGGGACCTTACGGTCGACGCCCAGGCGGGCTTGTCCACGTCGAGTGAAACCTGATATACCTCAAGGCCGCTGTCGTGATACTTGGAATAAAGTTCAGCCAGCTCCTGGTTGAATGCCTTGTGCTCATCCTGGCCGATGCTCCAGAACGACAGGATGATGACTTTGCCTTCCAGGTCGAGCAGCGAGTGCTCCTTGCCGTTGATGTCTTTCATCCGGATGTCGGGGAAGGACTGCTGTGAAAGCTCGTCGAATTTGGAGTTGAGCTCGGATTCTTTCTCGCGGCGGCTGATTTCGTTCTTGAGTGCGAGTACGAATTCGCTGTTAGGATAGACGGTTGACAGTGAGTCGTAAATGCTCCTGAAGACGAATATGTCCGTGCTCTCGTTGAAGAGAGGCAGATCGTCGTTGAATTTTTGGAAAAGGGTGGTTGCCGAGGTTATCGAGAACGGATTCTCCATAACCTGCTTCAGCATATCCCTTTTATGGTTGATGTACACCCTGCTGAGCTGGGTGTTGATGTCTTCGGGCGCCTTGTCCAGGATGCCTGCCATCTCGGATGCAGCCTTTGCAAAAGCTTCGTCGATATATTTGAGGTGGCTGCTCTCGGGAGAACCTTCTACGGTATAGTGGCCGAGGGTGTCGGCGTTCACGGTGACTTTGTCTCCGTTGCGGAGGACGAGACCGGCCAGCTTCACGCCGTTGCGATAGATATAGTAGAAGGCGGGATCATTGTTTTTAAGGGCGACCTTGTAGCTGAAGTCTCCGTCGGCGTTGGTGGTGACGGTGTCGACTGGGGTGAGCCAGTTGAGGTTGAGTTTCTCAAAAACTATCTGCGAACGGTCGAGACCGGTGATGTTGCCAGAAACGGTCGCCGAATATTTGGTGCAGGAAACCGCAGCGATGAGCATCACTGCGAGCATCAGAGTTTTTTTCATAGTTGTGCTGCGATTTTCGTGGCTGTTTCCTTGAACTCTTCCGGTGTCATCTCAAGCTTCTTCTTGCGGAAATCGAGGTCTCCCTCTGTCTGCAGGGGCACCAGATGGATATGGGTGTGGGGAACTTCCATTCCAAGTACCGCTACGCCCACGCGTTTGCAGGGGATGGCGGCCTTGATGGCAACGGCCACTTTCTTCGCGAAAGCGCAGAGGCCGGCGTAGGTTTCGTCGTCAAGGTCGAAGATATAGTCGACTTCCTTCTTGGGGATGACGAGGGTGTGTCCTTTAGCAAGAGGGTTGATGTCCAGGAATGCGTAGTAATTCTCGTCTTCGGCTACTTTGTAAGACGGGATCTGCCCTGCGGCGATGAGAGAGAAGATAGTTGCCATTTTACAGTGAGATGTCTATGATTTCGAACTGAAGGGTGCCGGAAGGAACGTGTACGTCGACAATTTCGCCTTTCTTGTGGCCCATAAGCGCCCTTCCGATAGGGGTGGTGGCTGCAAGCTTGCCTTCCTTGAAGTTGGCTTCGCTTTCGCCCACAAGCTGGTATTCCACGACCGCACCGGTCTTGATGTTCTTGATCTTGACCTTGGTCAACATCTGTACGCTGTCAGTATTGAGACGTGACTCGTCGATGACACGTGCGTTTGCTATGGAGTCTTGGAGCTTGGTTATCTTGAGTTCAAGCATGCCCTGGGCTTCGCGGGCGGCATCATACTCTGCGTTCTCCGAAAGGTCTCCCTTGTCTCTTGCTTCTGCAATAGCCCTTGAAATGACCGGACGCTGAGCAATCAGAGCATCGAGCTCGGCCTTGAGGTCGTCCAGTCCCTTTTGAGTTAGATAGTGAATCTGTGACATGAATTGACAAAAATTAAAAAGAATCCCGTTATTACGGGACCCTTTCGTTAAATCGATACCAAAGGTATAAAAATTTTGGAAATAAGCTTCTAAAACTTGGGTTTAAGTATCTCCGAATAGATTATCATCTTTTCAGGGTCGAAGTCAAGTTCTTTGCCGGGAGCTTTCTTGTCCTCCCTGACTGTAGTCTGGGTGGTGCGTTGAACATCTTCGCCGTGATAGCTGTCATCAGTGGTATATGCCACAGGCTCGGATACCGTGGATGGCTGGGGAACCGTGAAGTCGGGCTTATCGAAGTCTGTATCCTCCTCCATCCGCGGGGGAACCTGAGTGCGCCTTTGGGCGGCACGTTTGCGACGGTCGCTCTCGCTCTTGGCGATGGAGATCATTATGAACATTATGAAGAGGACGAAAAAAACTTCCATATCGTGTTATTTCAAAATTTTCCTTGCCTCGTCAGCATCGTTGAGAAGCTGCTCCCGCAGCAGTTCCATCGAGTTGAAACGCTGCTCGTCGCGGATGAATTCCACGAAACGGACAGTAAGGTCCAGGCCGTAGATGTCATCGTCGAAGTCAAGCAGATGGGTTTCTACCGTGAGCCCGCGCCCGTCTTCGGTGGTGGGCCTGAAGCCTATGTTGCAGACTCCCTTGTAGGACTGGCCTTCAACCGTGGCCCTGACTGCATACACTCCGTTGTAGGGGATGAGCTTCAGCGGGTCGTACAGGCTCATATTGGCCGTACGGAATCCGATCTGACGGCCTTTGCCGCAGCCCGGGACGACGACGCCTTTAAGCGTGTATTCGTACCCGAGCAGTGCATTGGCTCGTTCTATGCCTCCGGTTTCGATGAGATTGCGGATGTAAGTGCTGCTTATCGTGTTGTATGAGTCGCTTATGGCTCCGACCCTTTCGGCTTCGATGCCGCATTTTTGCGCAATCTTGACGATGTCTTCACTTCCGGTCTTCTTGCATCCGAGCGTATGGTCATAGCCAACAATAAGCGTGGAAACACCGAAACGCTCGATTAGCCAGCTGCGGATGAACTGTTCGGCAGTCATCTTGCTGAGTTCCCTTGTGAACTCGACCACGTGGACGTCGTCGACTCCGAGATTCTTGAACAACTGCTGTTTTTCTTCAAGGGAGTTGAGCAGGCGGAGTTTGCCGGCATCCTGTCTCAGGATACTCCTGGGATGGGGCCAGAAAGTAATTACGGCACTCTTGCAGCCTTTTGCTTTTGCAGTGGCGCACAGATGCTCGATCACCTTGGCGTGGCCCAGGTGGACTCCATCGAAGAAACCGGTAGCTGCTACAACCATTTTACAAGTTCAAAGTCTTGGCGATGAGGCATTTTGTCATTCTTGGCGTACATACGGGCCGCAATGTCGCAACTGCCTGTGATTTCAGGTGTGATGTTGGCTTTGAAGGTTGCGACGCCGTCCTTGTAATCTGAAAGATGATAGGGATGGATCTCCCTCACGTGATATTCACCGTTGAGGTCCTGTTCGGCGATGACCATCTCGAAACCGATGTCTTCGGGAGCTACGTCTCCGAGGTTGACCACGATTTCTGAAATCCTCTCCTGACCGAGTACCATAGGATTGGCGATGGCCTCGTTCTTCGAATTGGAGATTATCTCGATGTTGTTCCACTCGCGGCGCATCTCTTTCTTCCAGAGGGCGATTTCGCGGGCTTCCTGGAAGTCGTCGGCTCCGAGTTTCGCAGTGCGTTCTGCAAGAGGAACGTAGAACTGCCTGAGATAGTCTTCCATCATCCTGTTGGTCGTGAAGTTGCAGGCTACCTCGCTGATGGTATTCTTGATGGTTGCTATCCAGTTGTATGACATTCCGTTGCTGTCCTTGTCGTAGAAAGACCTGGCGATTTCGGTCTCGATGATGTTGTAGATGGTAGCTGAGTCAAGTTCGTCCTGGAAGTCCTGGTTGGTGTAGGTGCGTTCCATAGGCAGAGCCCAGCCAGCGCCGGGTTTGTAACCCTCAACCCACCATCCATCGAGCACACTGAAGTGCATCACACCGTTCATCACGGCCTTCTCACCGCTGGTTCCGGATGCTTCCTGGGGACGGGTCGGGTTGTTCATCCATACATCTACGCCCTGGACGAGCAGTTTGGCGATGGAAATGTCATAGTTGGGGATGAATACCACCTTGCCTATGAACTGCGGCATCTTGGAGATTTCGATGATGCGCTTGATGAGGTCCTGACCAGCACGGTCGGCAGGGTGAGCCTTGCCGGCGAACAGGAACTGGACGGGACGCTTGGGGTTGTTTATGATCTGGCTCAGACGGTCAAGGTTGCGGAAGAGCAGGGTGGCGCGCTTGTATGTGGCGAAGCGGCGTGCGAATCCGATGGTGAGGATATCGTCCCTGAGGGTGTCCTTGATCTTGACGATCTGCTGCGGTGAATAGTGCGCAGTTGCCGATGTGTCGGAAAGTATGTTCTTGACGGCGTCGATAAGCCTCTTGCGAAGCAGGGTGCGGGTCTTCCAGATCTGCTCGTCTGAAATCCTGTGGATGCCGTTGAAGCAGGACTTGTCGTAGTGGTGGGTCTGGAACTGAGGACCGAACACGCCTTCGTGGATCTTCTTCCATTCGGGAGCGGTCCAGGTAGGGTAGTGGACGCCGTTGGTGACGTAGCTTACGTGAAGTTCCTCAGGCAGATAGCCGGGCCACATGTTCGACAGGATCTTCTGGCTCACCTTGCCGTGCAGCCAGCTTACTCCGTTGACTTCCTGCGACAGGTTGGCTGCGAGCACGCTCATCGAGAATTTCTCGCCGGGATCTTCCGGATGAATCTTTCCGAGCTGCATGAATGCGCCCCAGTCGGCCTTGAGGT
Source organism: Bacteroidales bacterium (assembly GCA_017429475.1). Classification (GTDB taxonomy): domain Bacteria; phylum Bacteroidota; class Bacteroidia; order Bacteroidales; family UBA932; genus Equibacterium. The sequence goes on along the minus strand of JAFROX010000001.1, from coordinate 60,629 downwards.
AATCGCTCACCTGCGACATATATACGCGGAGCATATCCTCTGTGAAGGCGTCGTGACCTGCGGGAACGGGAGTGTGGGTGGTGAACAGGGATGAGCTGCGTACCATCTCGAGAGCCTCCAGGTAGGTGAGGTTGGCGTCGTTTACATATTCGCGCATCCTCTCGATGCCCATAAATGCGGCGTGGCCTTCGTTGCAGTGGTAAACCTCCGGATTGAGGCCGAGCAGTCTGAGTGCCCTGACACCGCCCATACCGAGCAGGATTTCCTGCTTGAGACGGTTCTCCCAGTCACCACCGTAGAGCTGGTGGGTGACGTGGCGGTCTTCTTCGTGGTTGTCCTCGAAGTCTGTGTCGAGAAGGATGAGGTCGGTACGTCCGACTTCAGCCTTCCAAAGCCTTGCGAACATCGTACGGCCGGGGAATGCTATGCTCACTGTCAGCCATTTGCCGTCCTTGTCGCGGATGGGGGTGACGGGGGCCTTCGAGAAGTCCTGGGGCTCGTAGGTGCTTACCTGGTCTCCCTGTGAGGAGAGTCTCTGGGTGAAATAGCCGTATTTGTAGAGCAGTCCGACAGCGGTCATATTGACCTTCATGTCGCTGGCTTCCTTCAGGTAGTCGCCGGCAAGGATTCCGAGGCCGCCGGAATAAATCTTCAGGGAGGTGTCGATACCATATTCCATGCAGAAATATGCAATCGACGGTCCCGGCCTGCTGTCCTTCTCCTTCATATAATCCTTGAAGTGGGCGTAAACGCCGTCAAGGCGGGTGAGGAACGCGGTGTCTTTCGACAGTTCCTTATATTTTGAAAGCTTGATTCGGTCGAGCATCTCGAGCGGATTGCCTTTGGAGTCTTTCCAAAGCTTGCTGTCAATCGATTCAAAAAGCTCTGACGCTTCCTGATTCCAGCACCACCACAGATTTTTCGCAAGTTCTTCCAGGGGTCTCAATCTCTCAGGCAGCTGCCTGGTGATTATCATTCTAGTCCAAGAGGGGGTGTTCGTAGTCATTTTGGTGTAAGAGTTGTCTGTATCTTCCCTGAACACAGGGTTTTTTCCGTACTTGGCCTCGATCTTGTCAATTGCCAGTGCGTATGCTTCTTTATAATATGATATGTTGTTCTTCCAGAGGGCAATCTTCGAGATCTCTCTGGCATTGTCGCGATATGCGGCGGATTCTTTTTCATTGAGCGCTGCTATTTCAAAGATGCGCTTGCAGACGCTGTCGACCACTTCGTCATAATTGCCGTCGGTGCGCTTGACTATGCAGATGCCGTTCTTCGGCTTGTCTGCAGGGTAGTGGTCATTCACCCAGAGGCCGAAGCCTGCAGTAGTCGTTGTGACGGTGGGCACCATAAATGCAAGCGATTCCAGCGGAGTGTAGCCCCAAGGCTCGTAATAGGACGGGAATATCGACAGGTCCATACCGGCCAGAAGGTCGTAGTATGTCATATTGAATATTCCGTCGTTGCCGTTGAGGTAACTGGGGATGAAGAATACGTCCACGCAGGTGTCCTTGCCGTTGTCGAGCTCGAGTTCCTTCATACGGCGGCTTATGATGTCGTAGTCGTCCATAAGGTAGTGCGAAACGGCGGTCTTATAGTCCGACGAAGGGTTCTGCATCTTATCGAGCAGGCCCTTGTCCGGACCGTGGTTGCCGCTGGGGACCATTATGAACGCTGCTACATGGCGGCCCTTGATGCATATCTTGCTGAGCTTGCCGAGGGCGTCCATCACTACGTCCATACCCTTGTTCGCATATTCATAGCGGCCTGAGGTGCAGAGCAGCATCGTGGAATCGTCGTAGTCCTTGCCGCTCATAAGATGCGCCACTTCAAGCAGTTTGCTGCGGGCGGCGGCACGTGCTGCTGGCATATCTTCCGGAGCGGGGGCTATGGTTTCTTCGAAGCCGTTGGGGGTCACTATGTCAACCTGACGCCCCAGGAACTGCTTGCATTCGACGGCAGTCAGGTCGCTGACAGTCGTGAATACGTCTGCCTGCTGTGCTGCTGCTTTCTCGAGTGAGTGGCGTGCCGTCACACCGTATTCTACGGCCAGTTTGTCGGCATCCATCTCCTTGAGTCCGTCATAGAGCGGAAGGTTGTTCGAGCAGACGCAACGACCCAGAACGGTGGCGTGTGTAGTGAAGACAGTTCCGATGGGCATATCGGCAGCCTTCAGGTAGAGCAGTCCGGCGCCGGTCATCCATTCGTGGAACTGGGCGACCACCTTCCTGCCGGCAGCTATCCTGTATTTTGTGAAACTCTGGATCACTTCTCCGGCTGCATAGCCGAACAGCGCCGATTCCACGTAGTTCCAGTCTCCCGAGATGGAATCGACTCCGAATTTTGTCCAGAGCCCTGTCAGTATGTCGTTCTTGCGTGCGATGAGATGGGTATAGTCCACAAGGAAAGCGATGGGACTGCCCGGAACGTTCCAGTGGCCGACGCGGACGCGCAGACCCTCATTCTCCGCAGCCTGCCGCCACGACTTGTACAGTGACGGATCTTCGGTGAATTCGGGGTTCCTTTCGGTATTCCTCCATACGTCGGGCCCGATATGTATATGGTGCTTCTTAAGTTCTCCGGCCAGATGGAGGGACTTGGTGGCAAGCACGGTGTGGATTCCGCCGACCTTGTTGCAGACCTCCCAGCTGACTTCAAAAAGGTAATCAGGCATTTGTCTTCTTCTTGTTGTTCAGGAACGCGTCGACGCGAAGCTCAAAGTCGCTCAATACGTTCATATAGTTTATGAAAGCTTCATACGGTGTGTCGTAAGGGTTGAAATAGCTGTGGACTGCGCCGTCTGAGAAAAACTTCGTGCACATATAGTAGAAGTGGTCGCTTTCCTGAAGCATCCTGTAGGTCTTCATCAGGTTCTCATCCTTGGTCCTCTTGACCTTGTTGCCAAGGGCGTAGACCTTGTGGAAAGCCTCGTTCTGCAGTTCGTTTCCGAGCCAGGCGCTCAGATCCCTCTCCTCGTCTGCCCAGGAAATCGGGTCCGGAACGTGGAGCGGAGCAACAGGCTGGTGCATCTTGGCGGTTTCGGCGGGAGTGTTGAAGCTGAAACCTTTTGCAAGCATCGTTGCGGGCAGGGCCTTGAGGAAATCGAAGATGCCGCTGTCGCTCTGCTGGTGCTCTCCGAAGGTTTCGTAGTCCATAAAGAGGTTGAGGGTGTCTTCGTTTGCAAGTGCCGATTCTACCCAGTCAGCATACTTCTCGGCGGTGAGGGGCCATCCGCTCCAGCTTCTGTCTGAGAAACGGAATGCGATGTCGTCGCTCATTGCGCTGTTCTTGAGAAGGAGCCTGAGCCTGGGGTTGATGGCGTTGGTATAGATGAAGTTCGGGCTCTTCCAGCCGAGGATATGCTTGGCACCCTCGGTGAGCATTGCAGTATAACCCATTGATGCGACCGTGGCGCCGATGGCATCCGAATAGATGAGCTCGGTGTTGCGGAAGGTCACGGGCTTGACGCCGAACGTGCTCTCGATGAGTTTGCTGTGGTCCTTGACCTGCTGCTTGAATTCAGCCTCGTTGGCTACGGATGCGAGTGAATGCGCATAGGTCTCGGCGAGGAATTCCACGCAGCCGGTGGCGGCAAGGGCCTTGAAACTGTCAATGACTTCGGGTGCATAGCGGTAGAACTGGTCGATTGCCACTCCGGAGATGGAGAAGGCCACTTTGAACTTCTTGCCGTTCTTCTTGATGAGGTCGAGCAGGATCGCATTGACGGGAAGATAGCATTTCTGTGCAACCCTGCGCATTATGACCTTGTTGGTGAAATCGTCGCAGTAGTTGTCGTCATTCCCGATGTCGAAGAAGCGATACTGTCTCAGTCGGTCAGGTTGATGAACCTGAAAGTAAAAGCAAATACTTTTTGTTGCCATAATATGATAATTTTACTATTTCAAATTCATTGCAGCCTGATAAACATCTTTTACCTTGGCTGCCGCGTGGTCCCATTTCAGTGAGTTGACCTCGTCATAACCCTTTTCGCCGGCCATCTTGGCGATGGCGGGGTATGTGACGAGACCGTATATTGCATCGGCAAGGGCGTCGATGTCCCAGAAATCGACCTTGATGGCATACTTCAGGACTTCTGCTACGCCGCTCTGCTTGGAGATGATGGTAGGTACGTTGCTCTGCATCGCCTCCAGGGGAGAGATGCCGAAAGGCTCGGAAACAGAAGGCATCACGTAGACATCGCTGAGGGCGAACATCTTCTGCACGTCTGCTCCGCGAAGGAAGCCGGTGAAATGGAACTTGTCGGCTATGCCCATCTGGGCGACACGCCTGATGGAACGGTTCAGCAGGTCTCCGCTGCCGGCCATCACGAAACGCACGTTGTCGGTCTTCTGAAGCACCTTGCAGGCGGCCTCGATGAAATATTCGGGACCTTTCTGGAAAGTGATGCGGCCGAGGAACGTAACGGTCTTCTCAGGCACGCCGCGCTTCGCCACGAGAGTCTCCCTGTTGGAGAAATCCACTGCATTGTGGACAGTGACGACCTTGGACGGGTCGATGCCGTATTTGTTGATGACTATGTTCCTGGTCCAGTCGCTCACAGTGATGACCTTGTCGGCTTCGCGCATACCCATCTGCTCGATGGCATACACCTGTGTGTTGACATTTTCGCCGGTACGGTCGAACTCCGTGGCGTGAACGTGGATGACGAGAGGTTTTCCGCTGACTCTCTTGGCGGCGATGCCGGCCAGGTAGGTGAGCCAGTCGTGTGCGTGGATCACGTCGAACTCGTTGTTGAGAGCAAGAGTGCCGCCTACCATAGAGTAGCGGACTACTTCTTCCATCAGGTTCTTTCCGTATTTTCCTGAGAATTTGTACTTGCTGTGGAAGTGGTATTTGAACTCTTCAGTCTGCATCAGACGCTCCTCGACGGAAAGTTTGGAGTAATCTTCAGGATCCACATAAGGCATGATGTTGCTGCCGACCCTGAGGAATTCCACCTTGCCGAGGAATTCATCGATGTTCATCGCAGTGTCCATAGTGGCGACATCGCTGGCATTGATGATCTTTATGTCGCTCTGGTCTTCGTCTCCGCTGGCAGACGGCATCACGAACAGCACGTCTACGTCATTGTGGGCAAGACCTTTGGTCATACCGTAGCAGGCTGTGCCCAGACCACCTGAAATATGCGGGGGAAACTCCCATCCAAACATCAAAACTCTCATCTCGTCGTCTCCTTTAATCTTTTGATCATATAGATAATTGTCAGAACCTCAGCCGTGCTGAGTGCGGAGTTGATGGCTCCGTGAGGAATGAACGGCGGGTTGCCGTCATAAAGTTCGGCTATGGCGCCGATGCCGTGGATCGTCATATCTTCCTCAAAGCCCTTGATCAGGGATTTGGCCTCATTGGTGAATGCGGCTCCGTGGAGCTTGAAGCTGGCCACGGTATAAAGGCCGAGCAGCCAGGGCCTTGTCGATCCGTTGTGGGATGCAAGGTCGCGGGCGTGATGGTCTCCGTCGTAGGTATCCTTGTAGAAAGGATTCTTGGGAGCCAGCGTCCTGATTCCGCGCGGAGTCACAAGCTCGCGCTTCACTGCCTTGAGTATTTCGTTCTGTGCGACTTCGCTGATGGGGCTGTAGGGAAGGGCGCAGGCGAACAACTGGTTGGGACGGGTGAAGACGTTCTGTCCGCGGCCGTCCACATAGTCTGCCAGGTGCTTGCGTTCTGCTACCCAGAACATATCGAAGAACACCATATCGATCTTTGCGGCGATTTCTTCGACCTTGCGTGCGAACTTCTTGTCGCTGTCGTATTTGTAGCACATTTCGCCGCAGAAACGCAGGGCGTTGTACCAAAGAGCGTTGGTCTCTACCTGGTATCCGGCTCTTTCGACAACCGGATGGCCGTTGTCATAAGTGTCCATCCAGGTGAGGGCTACGCCGTCCATCTGAGCCCAGAGCAGTCCGTTGCCGTGCATCTGCACTTCGGGCCTGCCTTCTATGAAGCTCTTGATTATCTTCTTGAGTATCTTGCCGTATTTATTCCAGATTCCTTTGCTGTCACCGGTAAACTCGATGTAATGCTGCATCAGCAGGGCCATTCGGAGCGGAGCTTCAACCTGACGCGATGAGGTGAACAGATCTTCTTTCCATTTGTCGATCATTCCGTCGACCACGCGGAGGAAAGCCTTTGTGTCACCGTTGTTATAGAGTGTAAGGCCTGCGGCGGTCATCGTCGTGTCACGCAGCTGGCCGACTCCGAGCCAGGGGAAGCCGGAGCAGATCTCCAGCCTTCCGGCACGCTCGAAGAAAAGTCTCGATGCGGCGCTGCGCAGGTTCGACTCGAAATCTTCGCACGGGCCGATCTTGGCAATCTCTGAATTGAACGTGCGCTTGAAGCTTGCAGGCTCGCAGGCCTCGGTAGATGCCGAGAAGACGATGCTCTCACCCTTCTTGATGGGCATCTCGAAGAATCCCGGGACGAAGAGGTCTTCCTTGTATTCGTAGCCCCTGCGTCTCTCCTCGGGATAGACGATGCCGTAGTACCAGTCGGGATTGGCAACGTATTCAGACTTCTTCGAGAGCTGCATATTGAGAGTGGGCAGCGAGTCGTACAGTTTGAAGGCCTTTCCGTTAGGGATTTCCGTGTAGTGGGTGTTCGCACCGATGTTGCTCTTCGTCAGTTCGTGGATGCTCCTGAACGAGAGATAGGGGGTCAGACGGAGAGTGGTGTCGGAATGTGCGTCCAGAAGAGTGTACTTGATCAGGACCCTGTCCTGGTCGCGGACCATGATGATCTGTTTCTGGAACTTCATTCCACCTACGCTGTAGGTGATGGTGGGCACGGGGTCGTTCTCATAGTCGACAATGTATTTGTGACCTCTCGGCTCGAACACTTCGCCGTAGCAGTGGATGCCGAGGTTGAACATCTTGCCGTGCTGGATGAGTGTCTCGTCGAGGCTTGAGAGCAGGGCGTGCCTGCGCCAGTTCATTTTTTCGATGGGAACCGCGAGCAAGCAGTGATACTTGCGGGTGTTGCAGCAGACAATCGTCGTATTGGCATATGCGCCCGTACGGTTTGTTGCAATCAGTTCCCTTTTTAGTGAATATTCGAGGTTTACAAGCTCAGCTTTGTTGAATTTCAGATAAGCCATACAATTGCAGTTTGGAATCAAACCACAAAGATAATCAAATCAACTTAATTTACAGAGTAAATTAGGCGTTTTCTTTCCCGGCGTCCTTGCTGGCGAAGAACCTCCACTGGAAAATGATCAGGTAGAAAGCTCCGACGGTGATGCAGCTGTCTGCGAAATTGAAGATTGCGCTGAAGAAATGGAAAGGTTTTCCGCCCCAGATGGGGAACCAGTCTGGCAGGGTGGTGTCGATGATAGGGAAGTAGAGCATATCTACGACCTTTCCGAAAAACGGGCCTGCATATCCGCCGTCGGGAGGGAACATCGTAGCCACCTGGGTGAACCCGCTTTCGCTGAAGATCATGCCGTAGAAGAGGGAGTCGAATATGTTGCCGATCGCTCCGCACATTATGGCCGCAAGGCCGAAGTAGACTCCGTTGGGAACGTCGCTGCGGGTCAGAAGCTTACGGATGTAGATGAACAGCGCCACGCTCAGGACTATGCGGAAAACCGAGAGCAGAAGTTTGCCCACGGTGCCTCCGACGGCCATTCCGAACGCCATTCCGACGTTTTCAACGAAATAAATCTGAAACCAGTCTCCGAAGACAGGGATGCTTTGCCCCAAAGTCATATTGGTCTTGACCAGGATCTTTGTCACCTGGTCAATGGCTAGCAGGGCGATAACGAATATTGTAAGTTTCTTGCCTTTCGACAGCGCCATTATCTGTTCTTGTCGTTTTTGGCTTCGACGCTCAATGTGGCGTGAGGTACAAGTCTGAGACGCTCCTTGGGTATGAGTTTTCCAGTCTCGCGGCAGATGCCGTAAGTCTTGTTTTCGATGCGCACCAGAGCAGCTTCAAGGCTCCGGATGAATTTGTACTGGCGTGCCGCCAGTCTGCTCACTTCTTCTTTGGAGAGTGAAGATGCGCCCTCTTCCATCTGGAAGGTCGGAGAAGTATCCTCGGTGTCGTTGCTTGCGCTGAGGTCGACGGAACCCTTGAGCTCCTCATATTCCTTCTTGGCTGCTTCAAGCTTCTGAAGGATCAGGGCCTTGAATTCCTGAAGCTCTTCGTCACTGTATCTGACCTTCTCTGCGACAGGGGCTTTTGCGGTTTTTGTCTTTGCCATATCTAACGGAGATTAAACTGGTGTTCTACAAAGATAATCAAAAGGCTTGGGATAATTATCCACAACAGCCCGTTTTTATGAACATCACGCTTTTACGGCGAGGAGCTCAATGGTTCCTTCATCCCACTCGACGCGTGCTCCGCCGAAGTCCTTGCCGAAATTCAGGTCCACTGCCAGAGTCTGTTCGCAGACATACTTGCGGTATTCCTGGAGTGCGTCGCGAACCTCGGGCAGGTCCTCTACGGTCAGGACTATGCGGTCTGTTACCTCGAAACCATTGTCCTTGCGCAGGTTCTGGATGCGGTTGATGAGTTCCCTGGCGATGCCTTCGCGGCGCAGCTGGTCGGTGACGGTGATGTCGAGGGCGACGGTAAGGTCGCTGTCACTTGCTACGAGCCATCCCGGCATATCCTCAGAACTGATGCTGTAGTCTTCCTTCTCGAGCAGGACGTCTCCAGACGGGATGCTCAGGGTGTAGGCCTCGCTTTTCTCGATGTCTGAAATCTGCTGCTGTCCCATCTGGGCGAAAGCGGCAGCGATGTCTTTCATCTGCTTGCCGTATTTCTTGCCGAGGGTCTTGAAGTTGGGTTTTATCTTTTTGGTAATGAGGCCTGTAGTGTCATATACGAACTCCACTTCCTTCACGTTGACTTCGCTTGATACGAGGTTGCTGACCTTCTCGAACTGCTCCTTGAAATGGTTGTCGAGCACCGGGACCATTATCTTGGCGAGCGGCTGGCGCACCTTGATGTTGACCTTGCGGCGAAGGGCAAGAACCATTGAAGAACACCTTTGTGCAAGCTGCATACGGTATTCCAGTTCGGTGTCGATGAGCGACGCGTCAAAGTCGGGCATCATCTCGTAATGAACGTTCTCGGCACCGGCCACGAGGTCGCACCACAGACGGTCCATAAAGAACGGGGCGATGGGGGCTGCAAGCAGGGCAACGGTCCTGAGACAATGGTAGAGAGTCCTGTATGCGCCGAGTTTCGAAGCGGTCATTCCTCCGCCCCAGAAACGCTTGCGGTTGAGTCGTACGTACCAGTTGCTGAGGTTGTCGCATACGAAGCTCTGGATGAGCCTGCCTGCGGTGGTCAGGTCGAAATCCTCATAGCAGGCTCGGACATCCCTGATCAGGCTGTTCTCAAGCGATACCAGCCATTTGTCGATCTCGGTGAGCTCGGCCTCGCCCTTGTCTGAGAGCGGGTCGAAACCGTCGACGTTGGCGTAGAGCGCGAAGAACGAGTATGTGTTGTAAAGCGTTCCGAAGAATTTGCGGCGGATTTCGTCCACGCCTTCCTCGTCGAAGCGGAGGTTGTCCCAGGGCTGTGCGTTGGTGAGCATATACCAGCGCAGGGCGTCGGCTCCGTACTTGTCGAGTGCTTCGAAAGGATTCACGGCGTTGCCGAGGCGCTTGCTCATCTTGTTGCCGTTCTTGTCGAGGACAAGTCCGTTGGAAATCACGCTCTTGAATGCGCATTTGTCGCTTACCATCGTGTTGATGGCGTGAAGGGTGAAGAACCATCCGCGAGTCTGGTCGACGCCTTCGGCAATGAAGTCGGCGGTCTGTCCGAAGCACGGCTTGCCAAGGTCCTTGAGTCCCTGCTGGGCATAAGGCATAGCGCCTGAGTCGAACCATACGTCGATGAGGTCGGTCTCGCGGACCATCTTGCGGCCGCTGTCAGAAACCAGGAACAGATTGTCGGCTATGGGGCGGTGCAGGTCAATGCGGTCGTAGTTCTCCTTAGAGAAGTCGCCGGGCACGAAGCCTTTGTCCTTGAGATAGTTGGATTCTGCCACACCGGCTGCGACGGCTTTCTCGAGTTCGTCGTAAAGCTCTGCGAGAGAACCTATGCATTTCTCTTCCTTTCCGTCCTCGGTGCGCCAGATGGGAAGCGGAGTGCCCCAGAAACGGCTCCTCGAGAGGTTCCAGTCCTGAAGGTTCTCAAGCCATTTGCCGAAGCGTCCGGTGCCGGTTGATTCCGGTTTCCAGCGGATAGTCTTGTTGAGCTCTATCATCCTGGGCTGAACGGCGGTAGTGCGGATGAACCAGGAGTCGAGAGGGTAGTAGAGCACGGGCTTGTCGGTTCTCCAGCAGTGGGGGTAGCTGTGCACGTGCTTCTCTATCTTGAATGCCTTGCCCTGCTGCTTGAGTTCGACGCACAGGTCGATGTCGAGGGTAGGATCGTCGGGGCCGAGAGTGTCGTCATAAGCATTCTTTACATACCTGCCTGCGAACTGGCCGTAGCTTGCCACGTCCACGCGCTCCTTGACGAAGTCCTTGTCGAGGTCTTCGATGCGGTAGAGCCTTCCGCTGCGGTCGACCATCGGCTGCTGAACTCCGTTGGCGTCGGTAAGCAGCATTGCGGGAACTCCGGACTGCTTGGCCACCTTGTTGTCGTCGGCGCCGAAGGTCGGGGCGATATGCACGATGCCGGTACCTTCCTCAGTCGAAACGAAGTCGCCGCAGATGACCCTCAGGCCGCCTTCGGCACACTTTACCCACGGGATGAGCTGTTCGTAGCTTATGTCTTTCAACTGGGAACCCTTGAACGAACCTTCGAGAACGGTGAAGGGGTTCTTGTCGTTGAAGAGGGTGGGAACAAGGGCCTTTGCCACAACGTAGATGGCAGGCTCCTTGGTGTATGGATTGACGCTTTCCACGCGTACGTAATCAATGTTGGGACCGACGCAGAGGGCCGTGTTCGAAGGAAGCGTCCACGGGGTGGTGGTCCAGGCGAGTATGAATACAGGCAGCGGGCTGTCTGAAAACAGGGGCTGGGAAACGCTGTTCTTGATGACCTTGAACTGCACCGTGCAGGTGGTGTCCTTCACGTCGCGGTAGCATCCGGGCTGGTTGAGTTCGTGAGTGCTGAGTCCTGTACCCGCGGCGGGAGAATAGGGCTGGATCGAATAGCCTTTGTAGAGGTATCCTTTCTTGTAGATGTCTTTCAGAAGGTACCACAGCGTTTCGATGTAACTGTTGTCGTAGGTCACATAGGGATTGTCAGTGTCCACCCAATAGCCGATCTTCTCGGTGAGGTCCACCCACTGGTCGGTGTATTTCATCACCTCCTTGCGGCAGGTGCGGTTGTATTCCTCCACGGAAATGGTCTTGCCGATATCTTCCTTGGTTATGCCGAGCTTTTTCTCGACACCGAGCTCTACGGGCAGTCCGTGGGTGTCCCAACCGGCCTTTCTCTCCACAAGATAGCCTGTCTGAGTCTTGTAACGGCAGATAGCGTCCTTGATGGAACGTGCCATCACGTGGTGGATTCCGGGCATTCCGTTGGCAGAAGGAGGGCCTTCGTGGAATACGAATCTGGGCTGTCCTTTGCGCAGTTCAAGGGTGTTGCGGAAGGCGTTCTGTCTGCGCCATTTTTCCAGTATGCTGCGGTTAACCTCAACTAGGTCAAGCTGTTTGTACTCGGTAAAACTCATCTTTCAAATTTTGGAATTTGCAAAGATACTATAATTCCTTACTTTTGAGCAAGTTTTTGAGTTGTCGCAAAAATGGGAATCATAGACATCGTCATCATTTGCTGCTTCCTTCCGTCGCTTTACTTCGGAGCCAAAAACGGTTTCATCAAGCAGCTTATCTCTCTGGTAATACTGGTGCTGGGCATCAAGCTGGCCATATCCCTCAGCCCCCACGTCTCGGAGTGGCTTCAGAGCCGTGTGGAGCTCCAGCCCACGTGGATCTCTGTCATCAGCTTCGCAGCGGTGTTCGTCGCCGTCGCCCTGGTGGGTGCACTGGTGGAGAAGCTGCTCAGCGCAGCGGTCGACGTCACGATGCTCGGATGGCTCAACCGCCTTCTCGGAATTGTCTTCTCCCTGCTGAAGGTAGCGGTCGTGCTCAGCCTGCTGATTTATTTCGTCAACTCGGCGAACGAGCTTCTAGGCTTCATCAGCGAGGAGGATATTTCCAATTCCAAATTCTTCAAGCCGCTTCTGGATTTGACCGACAAGATATTTCCGGCTTTGAAGTCGTTAATCCAACAACATCAATCTTCGGCCGCTCCGACAATAGCAGCGTAATTGTCGCCAGGCTATCTTTTTTTCTGTTTTTATTGACCTACTTTGCTCCTGGAACGGGAGCGTAGGGAAGATTGCGCCGGCTTTGCAAAGAAGGGGGTGAAGAGGCGCGCGCAGAGGAAGGAGTCTCCCGTTTCTTTGTGGAGACTATGAGCAAGAGCAAGAAAATAAAAGTCAGAGGAGTCAGACAGCACGACATTACAGACTGTGCGGTCGCGTGCGTAGTATGGATTGCCAGATGGTACGGCCTCAGCCTGCCTCTGGTGACGGTCCGCCAGCTGTGCGGGGCCACCTCCCAGGGCACCACTATCAAAGGGGTGCTGGACGGCTGCGGCGCAATTGGTCTGGAGGCCAGGGCGTACAAGTCCGCAGCAAGGGACATCGATGCGCTCAGGCACGTTCCGGCCCCTGCCATCCTACATCTTGAAAAGGATGACGGCACGCTGCACTTCGTGGTGCTGAGCGCTGCCAGCCACAAGGGGTTCGTGATAATGGATCCGGCCGAGGGAAAACTGAGGACCGTGTCCGACGAATGGCTCGGCAGGCAGTGGAGCGGCTATGTGGTGCTGTGCAGTCCAAACGAAAAGTTTGAGAAGGGCGACAAGACCGTCAGCCCGGTCCGCAGGCTGCTGCGCACCACGAAAGTCTATGGCCGACAGCTGGCGCTGACCCTGGCCGCTTCGATGTTATATATAATAATATCCCTCAGCACCGCATTGTTCCTGCAGAAGATAGTGGATGAGGTGATTCCGGCAGGGGATGTCACGGCTGTCTGGGCCGTGGCGGCGGCTATGGGCCTTCTTGCACTCCTGGCGTTCGCCTGCGGTTACGGAAGGATAATGGCGGCCCTGCAGGCCTCCATAGGCATAGACTATTCGCTTGTGACCGGCTACCTGCATCACCTGTTCTCCCTGCCGATGGGCTTTTTCACCCTCCGCGGAAGCGGAGAACTGGCCTCCAGGGTGTACGACGCAATGAAGATACGCTCCTTCATAGTCAACGGTCTGACAACGCTGATGCTCAGCTTATGTACCCTTGTCGTCTCATTCGCCTTGATGTTCACATATTATTGGAAACTTGCCTTACTTATGCTGATGTTTATTCCTGTGTACACGCTTGTGTACGTCGTTTCCAACAAAGTGAACAGAAAGGCGAACCGGGACATCATCGAGGCCTCTGCGGCTTTCGAAGAGAAGACGGTGGAGGGAATATCTGCCATAGGGACCATAAAGTATATGTGCGCGGAGGGGCCCGTGTCCTCCCGCATCGACAGGCAGTACGCGAGGCTTTGCGACCGTATGGTAAAAGGCGGCCGCTGGGCCGGGATATTCTCCGAATCGACGGAACTGCTGTCCAGGGCGCTGACCATAACCCTGCTGGGTGCCGGGTCGGTATTCGTCTTTGCAGGAAACCTGACCGTCGGCGAACTTGTTTCGTTCTATTCTATGATCACCCTGTTCTCGGCTCCGCTGGGCCAGCTTGTGGGGCTGAACGGCAGTTATACCGAGGCTAAGGTGTCAGCCGAAAGACTTTTCGAGATTATGGACTTCGATGAGGAAAACCCTGACGGTGCAGATCCGGCAGAAATCTGCGGCAGCCTGGCGTTCCACGACGTCAGTTTCTCCTATCCCGGATGCAATCCGCTGATAGAACATTTCTCCGCGGTTTTCGAAGAGGGGAAGATAACGGCCGTGACAGGAGACAGCGGATGCGGAAAGAGTACCCTGGCGGCTCTGGTGATGCGCGGCTACAGACCGGTTGAGGGCAGCATAACCCTTGCCGGGGTGGACATATCACTGTACGGCCTGCGTCAGTGGAGAGGCAGGACCGCCCTTGTGCCGCAGGAATGCGTGCTGATGAACGCGACGGTCCTGGACAATATCACGGGCGCTGAAGCGGAACCGGATATGCAGCGCATAGCAGAGCTGCTCGTCATCCTCGACCTGCAGGCTTTCGTGGCCTCCCTTCCGATGGGACTGCTTACTAAGGTGGGAGAACGTGGTGCGTCCCTGTCAGGAGGACAGAAGCAGCGCATCGCGCTCGCAAGGGCTCTCTACCGCAGGCCGCGGATGCTGATCCTCGACGAAGCCACTTCATCGCTGGACAGCGCAAGCGAGGATTCCATCCTCAGAACTGTGAGAAAACTCGCAGACGCCGGGATGACGGTGATGATGATCACCCACAAGAAAGACAATCTGACAGTTGCAGATAAAATAATCTCTATGAGTGCGCGCTCATAAACGGGTGAATCCTGCACGCCCCTTGAACTTGCAGGAGACAGATTTAACCTAATCAATACCATGGAAGAAAAAAGAATGAATGCGATCGGACTGGAGGTGATATCTTCTTCCGAGCTTGGTGTCAGAGGCGGGACCACAGGAGACATGATCAGGAAAATCCTTGAGATCACCGTGGCGGTATGCGCCTTTGTAAAGAACTATTGGTCATCGATAGTCAAAGGCTATCGCGACGGTTATTCCTATGGCTTGTAACGGGAGGAATAGGCTATGGATACCTGGAAAAACCATTTCAATGAAATCAGTGCCGGCGAGTCCGTGCTGGTAGTCGGCGGTGTGGATGGCAGTCTCAAGGAACTGCTCTACAATCTGGCTTTCTTCGTAGGAAGATTCGTAAGGCTGGTGTTCGGCCCCAGGCTGACAGTCTGACCGGCGGTACGCAGTCTTTGGCTTGCAGCGGATTCCCGTCCGGGGTCCGCTGCTTTCTTTCATTTTTCTGCCAAAAATCCTACTTTTGGGGTTTGTAATGAAACAGAGTCTGATATTGTCGATTGAAACGAGCGGAGCCGCCTGCTCGGTGGCCCTTGCCAAAGGGGGAATGGTGGAAGGCTCCGTCACGATAGATGACAGCAACCGCCAGTCTTCGATGCTGGTGCCCGCCATCGAGTCCCTTTTCAAACAGTGTTCAAGGAAGATGTCCGAGTGCGACGCCGTCGCCGTAAGCAGCGGCCCGGGTTCATACACTGGTCTGCGCGTGGGCGTTTCGACGGCCAAAGGCCTGTGTTACGGTCTGGGCAAGCCGCTCATCTCAGTTCCTACGCTCGAGATACTGCTCGCCGAGGCGATGTCGATGGAGCAATGCGCCGTTGCTGTTTATTTCGTTCCTATGCTGGATGCACGCCGTATGGAAGTCTATCAGGCAGTCTATGGCGCAGACGGCAGTTGCATCGAAGAAGTCTCTGCCAAAGTTCTGGACGCCGGCAGTTACGCAGACCTGCTTGAGAAGGGCAGGGTGGTCTTCATAGGCACTGGGGCCGGGAAGTACGCCGATGCATTTCCTCATCCCAACGGCATATATGTGCCAAGTGTGCCCAAGGCAAGTTTTATGGCCGCTGCTGCCCAGACCGCCTATGACGAGGAACGGTTCGAGGACGTAGCCTATTTCGAACCCTTCTATCTCAAGGAGTTTGTGGCCATAGTCAAGAAAAATCCAATTATTATTTCATAACTTTACACGATTTAAAGTCACTAACCGCAATATGAACAGAATTATCGAAAAGAAACTGCTTGCGCAGAATATCTACCTGATCAGGGTGGAGGCTCCGCGCATAGCCGCATCTGCGCTTCCGGGACAGTTCCTGGTGGTCATCAACGATGCGAAAGGAGAAAGGATTCCGCTTACAATCAGTGATTACGACAAGGAAGCCGGCACAGTGGATATGGTCATCCAGCAGATCGGCGTGTCGACAAGGCTGCTCTGCTCCCGCGAAGTCGGAGAGTGCTACGCAAGCGTTCTCGGCCCCCTCGGAGTTCCGTCAGATTTCGTCAAGATGAGCGACGAAGAGCTCCGCGGCCGCAAGTATCTGTTCGTTGCCGGAGGCGTGGGCACTGCCCCTGTATA
Source organism: Bacteroidales bacterium (assembly GCA_017429475.1). Taxonomy (GTDB): domain Bacteria; phylum Bacteroidota; class Bacteroidia; order Bacteroidales; family UBA932; genus Equibacterium. The sequence continues at coordinate 44,515 of JAFROX010000001.1, read as the reverse complement.
TCCCCAGGCCAAGTACCTGCACGAGAAAGGTGCCTTGGTGGATGTCATCATCGGCGCCAAGACCAAGGACCTGCTGATCTTCGAAGAGCCGATGAGCAAGGTCTGCACCAACCTCTACGTCTGCACTGACGACGGTTCCTATGGCTTCGGCGGTCTGGTGACCAAGAAGATAGAGGACCTGCTGGCCCAGGGCAAGACATACGACCAGGCAGTGGCCATCGGTCCGATGATAATGATGAAATTCGTGACGAAGACCTTGCAGCCTTCGGGCATTCCTTTGACGGTGAGCCTCAACACCCTTATGGTGGATGCCACCGGAATGTGCGGCGCCTGCCGCGTGACCGTAGGCGGCAAGACTCGTTTCGCCTGTGTGGAAGGTCCTGAGTTCGATGCATACCAGGTCGATTTCGACGAGGCTATGCGCCGTCAGGGTATGTACAATGCCGAAAAAGTCGTTTCTCACACTCATAAATGTAAAATCGGGAGGAATTAACAATGCAAGACCGTTTCACCAGAGTTAAAGTCAGAGAGCAGGACCCCAAGGTCAGGGCTCACAATTTCGACGAAGTATGCCTTGGTTATGACAAGGAGGAGGCTATGCTCGAAGCTAGCCGCTGCCTGCATTGCAAGAAGCCTATGTGCGTGAGCGCCTGCCCGGTAAACATCCAGATTCCCGATTTCATCGAGCAGGTGAAGAACGGAGATTTCGCCGCAGCTGCCGAAGTCATAGCGCGCGACAGTTCTCTGCCCGCCATCTGCGGCCGCGTGTGCCCCCAGGAGACGCAGTGCGAAGGCAAGTGCATCCTCGGCAACAAGGGTGAAGCCGTAGCCATCGGCAAACTTGAGAGGTTCGTCGCCGACTGGTCACGCGAGAACGGCGTCAAGTTCAACGAATGCAAGCCCGCCAACGGCAAGAAGGTTGCCATCGTCGGCAGCGGCCCTTCAGGCCTCGCCTGCGCGACTGACCTTGCAAAGGCCGGTTTCAAGGTTCACGTCTTCGAAGTCCTTCACAAGGTCGGAGGAGTGCTGCAGTACGGCATTCCCGAGTTCCGTCTTCCCAAGGACAGGGTTGTAAGCCGCGAGGTGGAGGCCCTCAAGGACCTTGGCGTGGAGTTCGAGACCGATGTCATCGTAGGCCGTACGGTCACCGTCGATGACCTTATGGACAAGGAAGGCTACGACGCCGTGTTCATCGGCACCGGAGCCGGTCTTCCGAGATTTATGAACATTCCGGGAGAGAACCTTAACGGCGTGGTTTCCGCCAATGAGTTCCTCACCCGCAACAACCTTATGCACGCATACGAAGAAGGTTACGAGACTCCCATCTATGCCGGAGCGAAATGCGTAGTGGTCGGCGGCGGTAACGTCGCAATGGACGCCGCCCGCACCGCACTGCGTCTCGGAGCCGAAGTCACCATAGTATACCGCCGTACCGAGACCGAACTCCCGGCCCGCCGCGAAGAGGTCCATCACGCAAAGGAAGAAGGCATCGTATTCAGTATGCTGTCCAATCCCGTAGAGGTCCTCGGCGATGAGAAAGGCTGGGTAAGGGGAGTCCGCTGCATCCGTATGGAACTCGGCGAGCCCGACGCCAGCGGCCGCCGTTCTCCCATCCCCGTTCCCGGCTCCGAGTTTGACGTGGAGTGCGACGTAGTGATTATGGCCCTCGGTACTTCTCCGAACCCTCTGATCGCATCTACCACTCCCGGCCTCGAGACCAACCGCCACGGCTGTGTCGTCCTCAACGAGCAGGACCAGACCAGCCGCAAGCACGTATATGCCGGCGGCGACGTTGTCACCGGTGCGGCTACCGTAATCCTCGCGATGGGTGCAGGCCGAAAGGCTGCCGCTGCCATAATGAGGGACCTCCTTCCTGAAGAATAGCGGATAGCGATGGGTGTCGGCAAGTGGATATCAGGATTCCTGGGCTGGATGATGTTCGGCCCCATAGGCGGCCTCGTGGGCTTTTTCCTAGGGACGCTGGTCGAGAAGGGATCCTTCATCCAGATAGAGCAGGGCACCGGCAATCCGCCTTACGGCACTGGTACGGGCGGGGGCTATACCCGCGAGCAGCAGCGCACGGGGCAGCGCAACAGCTTCCTGATGAGCCTGCTCGTCCTGTCGACGGCCGTCATCAAGGCTGACGGGCATTTCGTAAAGTCGGAACTTGAATATGTCAAGACCTTCCTCCGCCAGAATTTCGGGGAGGAAGCCGCAGAACAGGCCAAGGATATCATAAAAGGCCTGATGGAGAAGGACATTAACATCTATGAGGTCGGCTCGCAGATCCGTATGTATATGAACTACTCCCAGCGCCTGCAGCTCTTCCATTACCTGGTGGCTCTCGCCCAGAGCGACCACCGTGTCACTCAGGAGGAGATAGACGTGCTCGGAACGATCGCTTCGACCATCGGCCTTTCTTCCGCCGACACCGAGTCCATAATGTCGATGTTCAAGAACGACCTCGAGTCCGCATACAGGGTGCTTGAGATCGATTCTTCGGCTACTGACGACGAGGTGCGCAAGGCCTACAAGCGTATGGCTCTGAAATATCATCCCGACAAGGTTTCCACCCTTGGCGAAGACGTCCAGAAAGCAGCAGAGGAAAAGTTCAAGAACGTCCAGGAGGCTTACGAAAAGATCAAGAAGTCTAGAGGAATGTCATAGTAACGCTATTTTTACGACATAAAATAGAATCTGTAATGATTTTTGTTTTGTAACATTTCATTACAGATTCTTTTTTTATAACTTTACAAAGATTAAATGCCCCAAAGCGGTTTTTCGGTCGACAATACTCTTTTAAATAATTATAAACAATTGTAAATCAATAATTTATTATGACAAAATTCGAATTCAAACAGGGATGCAAGTATGCCATGCTGGTCCCTACAAGTATGGGATTGCGCATTACTCCCGGTGACGGTCAGCCCGTTCAGTGCAGCGACGTGTTCAAACTTTATGCTACAAGTGCCGAGACAAATGTGGCCAGTGTGTCATCTTACCTGGGTCTCCCGGTGAAAGTGCTCACAACCTTCGTTGAAGGCAGTCCTTTCGCATCTTTCATCAAGGCCAATCTCCGCAGCCGCGGAATGGATTTCGAAGGAGTCGAAGTTCCTCAGGGCGGTCCCTGGGGCTATCGCCATCAGATCAACGTTGCTGACAGCGGTTTCGGTTCACGCGGACCCCGCGTATGGAACGACCGTGCCGGTGAAGTAGGCCGTACCCTGAATGCGAAGGATTTCGACCTCGACCGCATCTTCGGCCATGAAGGCGTGCAGATAGTTCACCTCTCAGGCCTTATCGCCGCTCTCAGCCCCGAAACAACCAAGTTCTGCCTCGAGATTGCAAGGGCCGCCAAGAAATATGGTTCAAAGGTCAGCTTCGACCTTAACTACAGGGCATCTTTCTGGATCGGCCGTGAGAAAGAGCTCCACGATGCATTCAGCGAGATCTGCTCTATTGCCGACGTTCTTATCGGCAACGAGGAAGATTTCCAGCTCTGCCTCGGCATCGAAGGCCCTGAGGCCGGCGGAAAGGACATCGCAGCCAAGATCGAGGGCTTCAAGGAGATGATCAACCGCGTACGCAAGGAATATCCTAACGCACAGGTTTATGCAACCACGCTCCGTCAGGTGAACCACACCAACAGCCACAACTGGGGCGCCATTATGTTCGAGGATGGCAACTGGCACGTTGTCGAGCCTCGCGAGATCCACGTTCTCGACCGCATCGGCGGCGGCGACGGCTTCGTAGGCGGTCTGCTCTATGCAATGCTCAGAGGCTGGGAGCCTGAGAAATGGATCCAGTTCGGCTGGGCTACAGGCGCTCTCGCTACCACAATGCTCACCGACTACGGCCAGCCTGCCGACGAGGACCAGGTTTGGAGCATCTGGAAAGGCAACGCTCGTGTAAAACGTTAATCAACCTGCACTATGCTTTACTACGCAAGAGGTTCAAAGAACGATTGTATAACCCCCGACGAAGTGCGCGCTGCTCTCAAGCAGGTGTTCGACGCTATGGGACCGAAGAACAGGGTAGTCGCCCTGCCGCCTGATTTCACCAGGTTCAATTCTTACGCTGGCCCCATCACGGAGATGGTCTATGACTACTACCAGGACAAGCTTACCGACGTGATGCCTGCCCTTGGTACCCACACTGCAATGACAGAAGAGCAGATCAAGACTATGTTCGGCCACACTCCCCGCGAGCTGTTCCGCGTGCACGACTGGCGCAACGACGTGGTGACAGTAGGACGCGTGCCTGCTTCATACGTCGAGGAAGTGTCTGAAGGCAAGCTTCACTACGACTGGCCCGCACAGGTCAACAAGCTCCTGCTCGAGGATGACATCGACCTCATCCTTTCAATCGGACAGGTGGTGCCTCACGAGGTTGTCGGAATGGCCAACTACACCAAGAACCTGTTCGTCGGTGTCGGTGGCAGCGAAGGCATCAACAAGAGCCACTTCATCGGATCTTCATACGGTATGGAACGCCTTATGGGCCGTCCCGGCGGTCCCGTGCGTGCCGTCTTCGAGTATGCAAGGCAGCATTTCATCCCGCAGCTTCCGATAGTCTATATCCAGACAGTTCTCGCAAAGAACAACGAGACCGGCAAGATGGAGCTCAAGGGTCTCTTCATCGGTGACGATGCAGAGTGCTTCCGCAAAGCCTGCGAGCTGTCGATGGAGACCAACTTCATTATGCTCGACAAGCCCATCAAGAAGTGCATCGTGTACCTCGATCCCGAAGAGTTCAAGAGCACCTGGCTCGGCAACAAAGCTGTCTACCGTACCCGTATGGCTCTTGCCGACGGCGCCGACCTTATCATCCTGGCCCCCGCACTCAAGGAGTTCGGTGAGGACAAGACCATCGACGGCCTCATCCGCAAGTATGGCTACAAGGGCACTCCGCACACCCTGGAATGCACCGATGCCAACCAGGATCTCCAGGACAACCTGGGAGCCTCGGCACACCTCATCCACGGTTCGTCGGAGGGACGTTTCAACATCACCTACTGCCCCGGCGACGGTATGACCCGCGAGGAGATCGAAGGCGTCGGCTTCCGCTACTGCCACTACAACGACATGGTGGCCCGCTATCCTCTCGAAAACCTCAAGGACGGCTGGAACACTATGCCGGACGGTGAGGAGATCTACTACATTTCTAACCCGGCTCTGGGACTCTGGGCCCATCCCGACAGATTCAAGGACTAACCAAATTCAAAGAATAAATAATATCAAATACTAATGGAGAAAAAATCAGACATTGGCCTTATCGGCCTGGCGGTGATGGGTGAGAACCTGGTGCTCAATATGGAGAGCAAGGGCTTCCGCGTAAGCGTCTTCAACCGTACCGTATCTAAAGTTGAAAATTTCATGAATGCCCGCGCCAAGGGTAAGAACATCTACGGCGCTATGTCACTCGAAGACCTCGTGGCTTCACTCGAGCGTCCCCGCAAGGTGATGCTGATGGTAAAGGCCGGCCAGGCTGTGGACGACTTCATCGAGAAGCTCATCCCGCTGCTTGAGCCCGGTGACATCATCATCGACGGCGGTAACACCCACTATCCCGACACCAACCGTCGTACCGCATACGTAGAGAGCAAAGGCCTTCTCTACATCGGTACCGGCGTTTCCGGCGGAGAAGAGGGCGCCCTCAAGGGTCCGTCACTGATGCCCGGCGGTTCGAAGGCTGCATGGCCCATCGTAGCCCCCATCTTCCAGAAAATCTGCGCACAGGTGGCTGACGGCCCTTGCTGCGACTGGGTAGGTGAGAACGGTGCAGGTCACTTCGTAAAGATGGTACACAACGGAATCGAGTACGGCGACATGCAGCTCATCTGCGAGTGCTACCAGATTATGAAGGATCTGCTCGGAATGAGCAACGAGGAGATGAGCGAAGTGTTCACCGAGTGGAACAAAGGCGACCTCGACAGCTATCTTATCGAGATCACCCGCGACATCCTCGCATACAAGACTCCGGAAGGCGAAGCAGTCGTGGACTTTATCCTCGACACCGCTGGCCAGAAGGGTACCGGCAAATGGACTGCCATCTCAGCTCTCGACCAGGGAGTTCCGTTGACTCTGATCTCAGAGGCCGTGTTCGCACGCTGCCTCTCAGCCCAGAAAGACGAGAGGGTAAAGGCTTCCAAGGTGCTTGCAGGTCCGAAACCCGCATTCAAGGGTGACAAGAAGGCATTCCTCGCAGACCTCCAGAAAGCTCTCTTCGCAGCCAAGATCATCTCTTACGCCCAGGGTTATACTCTGATGCGCGCAGCTGCCAAGGAATATGGCTGGGATCTCAACTACGGCGGAATCGCCCTTATGTGGCGCGGCGGCTGCATCATCCGTTCTGTCTTCCTCGGCAAGATCAAGGATGCGTTCACCAACAATCCCGCTCTCGAGAACCTTATGGTCGACCCGTTCTTCTGCAAGAAACTCCAGGAGGCTCAGGAAGGCTGGCGCAACGTGCTGGCAACTGCGCTCACCAACGGCATTCCGGTACCGGCTCTTACCGCAGCCCTTACCTACTACGACGGATACCGTTGCGACCGCGTTCCTGCCAACCTGCTGCAGGCTCAACGTGACTACTTCGGCGCACACACCTACGAGCGCACCGACCGTCCGCGCGGAGAGTTCTTCCACACCAACTGGACAGGCCACGGCGGAGACACCATCTCTGGTACCTACACCGCATAGTGTCTGCATCGAGTCCCGGCTCATTCCGGGAAATGAAGAAGGATGGCTGACAGCAGCCATCCTTTCTTTTTTCTATATTTGTTCAGTAATTGTCAATTGAACCGGTATGTCTATAAAAACAATGAAGATATGGCAGTGGGCGCTTTTGCTGCTTGCAAGTTTCGTCCTCGCCTTCCTGATGTATGCATTGGCGCAGGCTTCCCAGGAGCTTTTCGGTGGCGGCTGGCTCGGGTGGCCCGCGGCCGTGGCTGTCTCTGCCGCGATGATTGCGTTGTATGCGCTGTTCGTGAAATGGTTCGAGAAGCATCCGGCCTGTGATATACCGCTCCGCCGGCTGGCCGGTGACACTCTCAAGGGCCTTGCCGTCGGTTTCTGCTTCTTCGTGGCCGTCGTGCTCGTGATGTCCGTCTTTGGAATCTACAAGTTTGACGGGGTTGGAATGGACAGGCCGTTGGAGTTGGTGACGGCATTCCTGCTGTTCCTGCTCGTGGCGGTAGGAGAGGAGATCATCTTCAGGGGCGTGCTTTTCCGCTGGATAGACGAGAAGTGGGGCTTTGCAGTGGCACTGACCGTTTCGGCCCTGCTGTTCGGCCTGATGCACCTGCCGCAGCCGGGAGCTACGCTCTGGTCTTCGTTCGCCATCGCAGTGGAGGCTGGCCTTCTGCTCGGTGCCGCCTATAAATATTCCGGTACGCTGTGGCTTCCGATAGGCATCCATTGGGCCTGGAACTTCACACAGGGCAACATATTCGGCTTCGAGGTCTCAGGTGCGGAGGCCGGAGATTCGCTGATCCAGCCATCGGTGAACGGCCCCGATATCCTCACAGGAGGAGCCTTCGGCGCCGAGGCTTCCGTCATCACCGTAGCAATCGGCCTTGCACTTTCCGTATGGTTCATCCTGAAGGTCGTCAGGAGGGCAGCTTCCTGAAGAACCGCGTGATGACGATGGCTGCAAGGATTGCAGACAGCACGTCGGCCACTGCCTGGGCCATCTCGACGCCCTGAAGACCGAGCAGCAGCGGAAGGATCAGGATTGCAGGGATGAAGAACAGGCCGTTGCGGGACATTGCCATTATGTTGGCCTCCCACGGGTGCCTGGTAGTCTGGAGCATCATATTGGTATACATCACGAACGGCACGAGGGCCAGGGTGGCCATCTGCCATCGCAGGGCTGCCGACCCGACCTCGATGACCGCCGGATCGTTTCGGAAGAACCCGACCAGCGGCTCTGAGAAAAATATCCCTACAAGGGCGAACGCCAGCATCAGGGCGGTGCCAAGCTTGAGGACGAAATAGAATCCCTGGCGCACCCTGCCATAGAGCCCGGCGCCATAAGAAAAACCGCACAGAGGCTGAAAACCGTGACCCAGCCCGATGGTTACGGCAAGGAAGATGAAGGTGATCCTGCCGACTATCGACATTCCTGCTATCGCACCGTCCCCATAGATTCCGGCCGTATTGTTGAGCAGGGCGACGCTTATGCTCGCAAGCCCCTGTCGGGTGAGGGAAGGAGTGCCTCCGGCCAGAATCTCCCTGAAATACTTTCCGCTCCATCTCAGATTGCGCAGGTCGAGCCTTACGCCGTCGGCTTTGCGATGCATCAACTGCAGGACGAAGAAGCTGAAGGCCTGTCCGGCCAGAGTCGCTATTCCCGCTCCGCTTACGCCCATTCCGAACACGAATATCAGGATGGGGGCGAGAACCACGTTAAGCAGGGCTCCGGAGATGATACCCCACATCGCGTATGCGGCATTTCCTTCGAAACGCATTTGGTTGTTGAGCACGATGGCGCCCATTATGAACGGAGTGGCCGCAAGGACATAGAACATATAGGACATCGTGTCGGGCAGGATGGTCGGAGTAGAGCCGAGAAGGACCGAAAGGGGCTTTAGGAAGAGTATTCCCGCAATGCCAAGCACTACGCCCGAAAGCATTGACAGCACCAGCGCGAACACGGCCATCTCAGCCGAACTCTTGCTGTTCCTGGCGCCGAGCTCCCTCGAGATGAAGTTGCCCGAACCCTGGCCGAACATAAAGGCGATGGCCTGGATCACCGACATCGCGGAGAAGCTGACGCCTACGGCGGCGGTAGCCTGAGTGCTGATGCGGCCCACATAGAAGGTGGATATGATGCTGTAGATGCTGGTGACAAGCATGCTTATGATGGCAGGAAAGGCCATCGAGAGAATGGCTTTTGAGACCGGACCTTCGGTGAGCAGCTTGTGGTTGTCTTTCTTCGACATAGGACAATGCAAAAATAATATAGTTTCTTACCTTTGAAAGAAAAAACAGACAGAGATGACACTAGAACAACAGATACAGGAAGACATCAAGGCTGCAATGAAGGCCAAGGATGCCGTGGCTATGGCAGCCACCCGCGCCATCAAAGGTGAAATACTTCTTTTCAAGACCAGCGGCAACGGTGCCGGAGAGGTCACGGACGGAGACGTGCTGAAGATGATCCAGAAGCTTATAAAGCAGCGCAGGGAATCTGCCGAGCAGTATGCCGCAGCCGGGCGACAGGAACTGGCCGACAACGAGATAGCAGAGGCGGCCGTTATGGAGAAGTACCTTCCCAAACAGCTTCCCGTCGAAGAAGTAAGGGCAAAGATACAGGAGATAATCGCGCAGGTGGGCGCCACATCCATCAAGGATATGGGCAAGGTGATGGGCGCTGCAAACAAGGCCCTCGCTGGCCTGTCTGACGGCCGTACCATTTCCGGTATAGTAAAGGAACTGCTCGGCTAGGGTGGTCACACTCATCCTGATAATCGTCACGAGCGCGGTGAGTCTCCTGTGTTTAAACGGGAGGCTGAACTTCCACGCGCTTAAGTTCAATGCCTGGGAAGTCTGGCATCGGAAGCAGTGGCACCGTATGCTCACCTACGGCCTCGTACACGGAAGCTGGGGCCATCTGCTGTTCAATATGCTCACCCTGTATTTCTTCGGTACGGTGGTGGAACAGTACTTCGCGGCAGCGTTCGGCAGCACACCGGGAGTGGTGCTTTATGTGGTCCTGTATGTCACCGCACTGCTCGTATCCACTCTCGGTGACCTGTTCAAGTTCAGGAACGATATGAACTACAGTGCCGTGGGTGCATCCGGAGCCGTTTCAGCCGTCCTGTTCGCATCGATCCTCTTCGAACCCAGGATGGGCATATACATCTTCTTCGTCCCCATCCCGATCCCGGGCTACATATTCGCGCCGCTCTACCTGCTCTACTGCTGGTATATGGCCAGGCGCAACATCGACAACATAGGCCACTCCGCGCACTTCTGGGGTGCTGTCTACGGCTTCATATTCCCCCTCCTCTGCCGACCTGACATCATCTCGCATTTCCTCTCGCAGCTGGGTTTATAGCAGAAGTTTGCTATCTTTGCCGTATGCTGATACTCATAATCACCATCGCCACACTCATAGTATTCGCAGCGCTGATAGTGCTTGCGGGCATAAAAGGCTTCTTCAAGGGCGCGACGGAAGAGTTCCATCGCCAGCGTGGAGTGTGGACCAGGATGATGCGCAAATTGAAGGCGCGCAGCATCTGGCGCAAGCGGCGCAAATCCGGTCTTCCGAAAGAGGATGCCCAGGATGTGGAATCCGAGTAGCCGCTACTCGTTCGGGAAATTGAAATAGGTGTCGGGATAAGGCTCGTTCGCAAGGATGAAGTGCCACCATTCGGTGGTCAGAGGCTTGAAGCCTGCATCGACCATAATCTTGCGAAGATACATTCGGTTGGCATATTGCTCAGCGGTGATGTCAGTGTAGTCGGGATGTGACAGCTCCCCGAAATAGTCGAAAGTGCCGCCCATATCCACGTTGTGGCCCGTGCGCATATCGAAAAGGGTGAGGTCGATAGTGCTGCCCCTGGAGTGTCCGGAACGCGATGCGATGTATCCCTGTTCGAACAGTACCGACTTGTCCAGGTCGGGATAGAAGTATTCCTTCATCCTTGTGTCGGCTATGTCTTTCGCCCAGGCCTTGAAGTGGTCGACGGCCATCTGGGGCCTGTATGCGTCATATACTCGGATGCGGTAGCCGTCCTTCATCGCGGCGTCGCTGGCTTTCTTGAGAGCCTCGGCGGCTTCGCGGGTGATATATGAAACCGGTGCATTGTAGCCGTCGATGCGGTCTCCAACGAAGTTGTATGTGCTGTAGTAGCGCACCTCGAGCATCACGTCAGGAATCTCTTCGGCAATGTTGACGAAGCCTGACTTGTCGAGAGACGGATCGGGGGTCATGCCGCAGGTGAGTGCGATCAGGCAGGTGAGTGCCAGACAGGCAAGAAATGAATTGCTTTTCATAGTAGTGCCGTTGTTGCAATGAGTTGTCAAAAGTACTACAAAAATCAGATTATATGGCTACTTTTGCATTGTAAATGGCTGAAAACGATATCATAGACCTGATGATGCACCACGGTGTGAAACCCACCGCCAACCGCATCCTCGTCGCCGCCACGCTCCGTGACGGCGGGAGGCCGATGTCGATGATGGAGCTCGAGGAGGCGATAGGCACCATCGACAAGTCGGGCATAAGCCGCACCCTCGCCCTGTTCAGGGAGCAGCATCTTGTCCACACCATTCAGGACGGAGGCGACGGAGTCCGCTACGAACTTTGCCACAGCCATTCCGACGGTCACGATGACGACGCGCACGTGCATTTCTACTGCACTCGCTGCCGCAAGACCTTTTGCCTCGAAGACATCTCGATTCCCGATGTCGAGCTTCCGGAAGGGTACGGGGGAGAATCGGTCAACTATATGGTGAGCGGCGTCTGCCCGGAGTGCCGCAAACATTGCAACTGAGTTGCACGTCCGGCACCATAACTTTGCAGGCGAAACAAGAAAAGCAAAGCTATGGCACACGAACATCACGAACACCACCATTACGAAGAAGAGAACGAAACACGCGGCAACCTGATAAGGATAGCCGTCGCTGCATTGCTGCTTGTAGCAGCCGTAATCATAGAGAAGAAAACCAACCTTGCCACCTGGCAGCTCCTGATTGTCTATCTGGTGCCTTATCTCGTGGCCGGATGGGACACGCTGAAGGAGGCTGCTGAAAGCCTGGCCCACGGCGAAGCCCTCGACGAGAATTTCCTGATGAGCGTCGCTACCCTCGGAGCCCTTGGCATCGGTTTCTTGCCGGAAGCGGCCACCCAGTTCCCGGAGGCGGTCTTCGTGATGCTTTTCTTCCAGATCGGAGAACTGTTCGAAGGCATAGCCGAAGGACGCAGCCGCAAGAGCATAGCGCATCTGATGGACATCTGCCCCGACACGGCGAACCTGGAGCGTGACGGCGAGATCGCAGTGGTCCACTGCGAGGAACTCAAGCCCGGGGATATGATAGTGATAAGGCCCGGAGAAAAAGTGCCGGTGGACGGAATTGTGGAAGAGGGTTCTTCAAGCCTCGACACCGTCGCCCTGACCGGAGAGAGCGTTCCCCGCAAGATCGGGGAAGGAGACGAGATACTGTCGGGCTGCGTGAACCTTAGCGGAGTGCTCCGCGTGAAAGTCACCAAAGAGTTCGGCGAGTCCACTGCATCCCGCATACTTGAACTCGTGGAGCACGCATCCGAGAACAAGTCCCGCAGCGAGAACTTCATAACCCGTTTCGCAAAGGTATATACGCCTATAGTCGTGGCAGCCGCCGTGCTGCTGGCTGTGATCCCTCCGCTGTTCGGCGGCACGTTCTCCACCTGGCTCTACCGGGCCCTGATGTTCCTTGTGGTTTCCTGCCCCTGCGCCCTGGTGCTCAGCGTGCCCCTGGCATTCTTCGGCGGCATAGGCGGAGCATCCCGCAAAGGCATACTAGTCAAGGGCTCCAACTATCTTGAGGCGCTCTCGAGGATGGATACGGTGGTCTTCGACAAGACCGGCACCCTCACCGAAGGAGTGTTCGAAGTCGTGGCCGTCCATCCCGAAATAATAGAGGAGAAGGAACTGCTCCATCTGGCGGCTCACGTGGAACGTTTCAGCACCCATCCCATAGCCGCCTCGCTGCGTGCAGCATATCCCGAAGAGAATGACGACTGCTTGATCGAAGACGTCCAGGAAGTGGCCGGCAAAGGCATCAGCGCCACGGTCAACGGCAGCAGGATCCACGTCGGCAACAGTTCGATGATGGAATTCACAGGCGCGCAGTGGCATCCGTGCGAGAAGACGGGAACGGTGATCCACATCAGCCAGGACGGCACCTATCTTGGGCATATCGTGATTTCGGACCGCATCAAGGCCGACGCAGCGCAGGCCATCCGGGACCTCAGGGAGCTCGGAGTTTCGAAGACCGTGATGCTCACCGGAGACCACGAGGACGTGGCCAGGGAAGTGGCTGCGGAGACAGGAGTCGACGAGTGGCACGCAGGCCTGATGCCGGCCGGCAAGGTGAGCCGTGTGGAAGAACTGCTGGCCTCCAGGCCCGCAGGAAGTACGCTGGCCTTCGTGGGAGACGGCATCAACGACGCCCCGGTGCTGGCCCGTGCCGACATAGGCATCGCAATGGGAGCCCTCGGCTCGGATGCCGCGATCGAAGCCGCGGACGTTGTGCTTATGGACGACAAACCTTCTAAAGTCGCCCTCGCCGCGCAGATAGCCCGCCGCACCCTTCGCATCGCCCGGGAGAACACCTGGTTCTCGATAGGCATAAAGATTCTCGTGCTGCTGCTGGCGGCATTCGGCATAGCCACGATGTGGATGGCGGTGTTCGCCGACGTAGGAGTCACCGTACTGGCCGTGCTCAATTCGATGCGCGCGCTGAAGTGAGTTGTAGGGAATGATGAAGACCGTCATCGAAATCTACAAGATGTATGGAGTAGTATCTCAATGCATATAAAAGCAAATGCCCCGGCGAGAACCGGGGCATTCGTTTTTTTATGTGGCTGATTCTAGTAGCTCAGACCTGCGCCGCAGGGGATGAGGGCATAGCCCTCGGCTTCCATAGAACTGGGCACGTCTTCCTTGTTGTTCTCGACGGCTTCCTGTGAAGAAGGGAGGCCGAACGGCATCTTGCCCGTAGGATTGAACTTGCCTGTAACTACGTCGAGAAGTGCCGGAAGGGTGGTTCCGAAAGTTGCGATCCAGGCTTTTGCGGCACCGCCCTGAAGTTCGCTCAGAACCCACGGCCTGCTGCAGTTCACGGCAACGACGGTCGGCTTGCGGCCTGCAACGGTATTGATGTAGCGCACGTCGATGTTGTTGGCCGAAAGAAGATTGCTGATGGGCGCGTTTCCGGCTGCACCGCCGAGGAATCCGCCGCCCCTGCCGGCCATACCTGGGAATACCCAGAAGACAACGGCATCAGCTTTGGCAGGCGAGTCAACGAACTCGACATCCCATTTGTTGTCGGGAACCTGCACGGCATTGTGCGCTCCGCCGGCATCGACTCTCTCGACATAGAGTTTCACTCCTTTCTTGAGAGGAAGCACGGAGCCTTCGTTGCGCATCAGCACAATTGATTTGCGGAATGCGGTCTCTGCCATGGCACGGAACTCTTCGCTGTTCGCGGTGGCTTCAGCCTTGTCGGGATCCACATAGGGATTCTCGAAGAGACCCATCTGGAACTTCTCGATGAGCAGCCTTGTGACGGCCCTGTCGATCTGCTCGTCGGTGATCATACCTGCATCGTAGGTGGCCTTGAGGTTCTTGATGTCAGCCCCGCCGGAGAACAGGTCGGTTCCAGCAGCGACAGCCTTGGCATAGCGCTCCTGATAGGTTAGGTCCTCTACGCCCCAGGGCATATTGTTGATGGGGCCTGTATCGGAGTTGACAAGGCCTTTGAAGCCGAGAGTGTTTCGGAGCAGGTCGGTGAGCAGGCCCTGGTTGAATGCCGAGCCCACTTCTTCGTACTGAGTCTCGTGAGGACGGGCGTAGTAGGGCATAATGCCTGAAACGCCTGCATCCACGGCTGCCTTGAAGGGCTTGATGTGGTAGTCGAACATTCCGCCGGGATAAACCAGGTTCATACCGTAGCTGTAGTGGGAATCCCATCCTTTCATTTCCGGACCGCCGCCCGGGAAGTGCTTCATTGTCAGGGCCACTGACTGAGGGCCGAGTTGCTCTCCCTGGAATCCTTTCACAAGCTGGGTGGCGATGGCGGCTACCCTGTCGGCATCCTCGCCGAAGGTGCCTTCAATCCTGCTCCAGCGGGGCTCGGTAGAGAGGTCGAGCTGATACATATAGCCTTTGCGGATGCCGCAGGCGGCCCATTCGGCAGCGGCGCTCTTTGCGAACTGGTAGACGAGCTCAGGGTCGTTGGCTGCTCCAAGGCCGAGTGTTCCGGGCCACTGGGTGAAGTAGCTGTTGCCGACGTTAAGGCCGAGAGAGTTGTCCACTGCGACGTGGTTGCGGGGGTTGGATGCGAAGATGGCGGGGATGCCGAGACGGCTGCCCTCAGCCACTGCCTGCACGTTGTTTGCCCACTCGGCCATAATCCTTGCAGGAGCGTTGGCGCGGAGAATGAAGTGGCGAAGATGCCTTTCCATTATACCCTTTGTGGTTCCGGATACGTTGATGGACTCGTCAGCGGCTTCGCCGGTGAAGTTGTTGCGGTTGGTCACCTGGTCGCGCTCGTTGAGCTCGGAAGTGCCCTGGGGACCCATATTGATCTGGGAGATGATCATAAAACCGACCTTTTCGTCGATCGTCATCTGCCGGAGCAGGTCTGCCGCCCTCTGCTCGGGAGTAAGGCGCCAGTCTTCATACTTGTCGAGCTTGCCGTTCTTGTTGAGGTCCTTGAACTGCAGGCCGCCTTTGTTGATTATCGATACGCTTCTGGTGCCGAGTTCAGGCTGCTCGTAGTGCTTGCAGGAGAACAGGACCGAAGCCAGGATAATAAGGGTGAGTAGTTTTTTCATAGTCTATAGGTGTTATGATTTATCGTCTGGTCTGGAGGTCGAGTTTCGCGGCGGGGAGGGAAGAGTTGACGATGACGTTGGCCTTGCCGCCCTTGCCGTCGTTGCGCACCACTATCAGGGCGCGGCCTTTCCAGGTGGTGAAATGCGATGACGTGTAGGGTTCCAGGTCCTTCAGGTCGGCGCTGGCCGCTGCCAGCAGCCTGGCTGAGCCGGATACGCTGACGTCGCAGGGGATGGCGGCATCAGGACATACGTTGCCGCTCTTGTCCACCACTTCCACGGTTATGAAGGCAAGGTCCTGGCCGTCGGTCGACATAATGGTCTTGTCGGGAATCAGCCTGAGCCTTGCGGGAGCACCGGCAGTCGAAAGCGTGACGTTGGCACGGCTGGTCTCGGCGCGCAGGGTGCCGGACTGGTAGGGAACGGTGAATACGGCTTTGTACTGAGTCTCTTTGCTGACCGCCTGCTTGCCGATCAGCCTGCCGTTGAGGAAGAGGCTAACCTCGGGGGCCTTGGTGTAGACTTCCACCTCTACGGGCTTGCCTTCCCATCCGGGCCAGGTCCACGATTCCCAGGTGGGCCATACGCTCCAGGCAGTCTGCTTGATTTCACCGCGGTAGCCGTCGGGTTCCTTCACTGCCATATAGAGAGATTCGCTGTTGTTCCACAGCATATCGCGGTAGTGGCTGATGGGCTTGCGCCATCCGGTGATGTCGACGTCTCCGCAGTATGCTCCGTGCCACTCCGGAATTCCTCCCTGGATATAATGTTCTCCGGCTGTCTCGCCGGCGTAGTAATAGCGGCCTATTCCAGCCTCTCCAAGATAGTCGAGGCCTGTCCAGACGATGTCACCCACGACATAGGGCACTTCGTTGGCAAGAACCCAGTTCCTGTAGGCGTCGCGCGGATAGCTCTCGGTCTGCCACATTATCCTCTGAGGATCGCGTTCGTGGTCGGTTGCGTGCTTGTATATGTTGTAGTTGTAGCCCACGATGTCCAGGACTTCCGCGTGAGGGTCGAAGTCTTCCCAGACTTCATTGCCCCAGAAAGTGAGGGCCTCCGTCACAGGACGGCTGCCGTCGGCCTCGAGAACGGCCTTCTTCAGCTTCTTGGCGGTGGATACAACCTTAATCTCATTGCGCTCGATGACTTCGTTGCCGATGCTCCAGGCGATGACAGACGGGCTGTTGCGGTCGCGAAGCACCATAGCCTGCACGTCCTCGACGCCGCAGGAATCGATGAGGGTGGAGTAGTCGAACGGGTTCTTGGCTGTGCGCCAGCCGTCGAAGGCTTCGTCAATGACAAGCATTCCGAGCGAATCACAGGCCCTGATTAGCGCCCTTGACGGGGGATTGTGGCTGGTGCGGATCACATTGAAGCCGGCATCCTTCATCAACTTCACCTTGCGGATTTCGGCTGCGTCGAAGGCCATCGCGCCCAGTACTCCGTCATCGCTGTGGAGGCAGGCTCCGTTGAGGACGATCGGCTGTCCGTTGAGCAGGAAACCCTTCTCCACGTCGAATTCGACGGAACGGATGCCGAACTCGATGCTGTGCTCGGTGTACGCCCATTTTGTGTTGTCCTGCAATGATACGAATCCGTTGTACATATGGGGATTTTCGAGCGACCAGAGCTTTGGCCTGTCGATGTAGAAAGTGATGTCCACGGTCCGGCTCTCTCCGGGAGCGAAGTCGAATGTGCGTTCGATTCCCGCTACGGAGACAGTGGCGTTCTTATCTGTGGCGCCTTCGTTCACTACGGTCACTGACACTTCGACGGTGGCTTCGTCAAGGGTTACCTTGGGAGTCCTGATGTATATGCCGTTCTCGGCGACGTGTAGAGCCTGCATAGTCTGGAGCCATACGTGGCGATAGATGCCGGATCCGGAGTACCAGCGGCAGTTGGGCTGCCGGCTGTTGTCCACTTTCACGACCACTTCGTTCTCCTGTCCCTGACCTCTCAGGAAGCGGGTGATGTCCACGGTGAACGGAGTGTAGCCGTAGCCGTGCTGGCCGGCCTTCTGTCCGTTTACGAATATTTCCGCATTCTGGTAGACTCCTTCGAAATGGAGCTTTACCAGCTGTCCGGAGGGAGTGCGGAATGTCTTGCGGTATTCTCCCTTGCCGCCCGCATACCATCCTCCGCCGGTTCCGGTGGCGCCGGTGCGGGGAAGGGGTGAGGTATATATGTCCCAGTCGTGGGGAAGGTCTACTACCGTCGTCCGGCCGTTATGTGTAAAAGTCCAGCCCTTGTCGAAAAGCTGGTTGGTCATCTGCGCTCCTGCCAGCAGCGGCGTGCAGAGCAGTGCCGTAATGATGATTGCCTTAAATGTTTTCATTGATTTCTCCTATGTCTTCCAAAAGGTCGTATAATGTGTCCTGTGCCAGCACGCTACGGTCCACGGTCTTGCCGATCTCTCCGCGTTCGTCGGCTTCGTAGTCGGCCTGCCAGCCGTCGTCGAGATAGTCTTCGAGAGCTTTGATATTGTCTTCCTGGGCTTCGAGGGCCTCGAGCCCGTCCAGCACCTGGCGGTATGCCCGCTGCACTTCGCGCATCCTTGCGCTCTGCAGGGCAACTCGTTGTTCTGCCTCTGACAATGCGGCTGCCTCTCCGGGCTCTTCCAGATACAACACTTCCTTGCCGTTGGCTCTGGCATATTCTATCTCGGAGCGGGTGCTGGAGCCGATGTAGCCTCCCACGTTGATGACGTAGATGGCGTCGGCCATATCGATCTTGCGCTTGTGCATATCGTCAAGCATCTCCTTGGTGCCCTCGGTCCACACTTCGTCATCTCCTGAGTGTCCGAAGAGCCCTACGCTGATAACTATGTTGCCTGCGAGTGTGAGGCGTTTCTGGGCCTCGAAGAACTGCTCCTTGAAGCGTGTGCTTCCGCACAGGGTTATCACTTTGTATCTGCCAACCATATCGGGTTTTAGTTTATTCTTTAATGTATTCCTGCATTGCGGCTTTCAGGTCGGTGGGGTACTCGCCGAGCGAGATGAAGTCATCGATCTGCCAGCTTCCCTTTTCCTTGACAAGCTTCAGCCTCATCGGGGTTGCGGAGCCGAAGTTGTAGAGCTTGAAGCTTACTGTGGCAGTGTCGCCTTCGAGGCTTTCAAGGGCAAGGTCGCTGATATGGAACTCGCTTACATCCTGTCCCTGCACCCAGTAGTCGTACTCGAAGAAACCGAGCATCCCTTCGTTGTGCTTGCGGTCGTACTCGTCTACCAGTGCGACGGTCTTGTTCCAGTCTGATGAACAGTAGCGATTGCTAAGCTCGTAGGAATCCATCTGCCCTGCGGCTACGTCGGAGTATATCGCGTCGACTCTTTTCAATATGGCTTCTTCCTTGTCCTGGCAGGATGCCAGCGCAAACAAAGCGACAGCCAAAAATATTGATGTAATCTTATTCATAAGCATAACAGTGTTTTATGCAAAGATAGGAGAATAATGGATTATTTTATTTGACCAAGTAGGGTGTTTTTGCTAAATTTAACATCAAATTTATCCACCAAAAACTACACTTATGGTAAAACAATTCTTAAAATTGACGGGTGTGATTTTCACCCTTCTTGCCCTTTGCTGGAGCATTCCGGCAGTGGCTTAGAACCGCACCGTAACCGGTGTGGTCACAGATACGGACGGCCAGCCGGTTGTCGGCGCCTCTGTGTTTGTGGCAGGTGATACCAGGACAGGTACGGCTACCGGAGAGAATGGCCAGTTCTCGCTGAACATTCCCCAGAACGCAGTGCTTACAATTTCAAGCATCGGTTACAAGACAGTTTCACTGCCTACCGGTAACCGGAGTTCTTTCCAGGTTACCCTCGAGGAAGACAGCCAGTTCCTCGAAGAGACAGTCGTCATCGGATACGGTACTGCCAAGAAATCCGATGTGACGGGCTCAATCGCTTCTGTCAATCAGGAAGTCTTGAGGCAGATTCCTGCCGGTGATATCACCACTGCCCTCCAGGGCCGTGTCGCCGGTGTGGAAATGAGGCAGACATCCACCAAGCCCGGTGCCACGATGCGTATCCGCATCCGCGGTACCCGTTCGCTCTCTGCAGACAACAACCCTCTGATCGTGCTTGACGGCATTCCGTTCTCAGGAAGCCTCGCCGACATCAACACTGACGATGTCAAGAGCATCGACATCCTCAAGGATGCGTCTTCGACAGCTATCTACGGTTCCCGCGGTGCCAACGGTGTCATTATGATCACCACCGAGCACGGCGCCCAGGGCGCTCCGGTAAGGGTCAACTTCAATTCCTATGGAATGTACAAGCAATGGCTTCCTTACCCGTTTATGAACACCAAGCAACTCACCGAACTCCGTGACCTCGCCAAGAAATACATCGACGGCGCGGACGAGTACAGGGACCTGTATGACACTGACTGGCAGGCTATATATTACGAGCCCGGCTATGCGGTGCAGAACAACCTTTCAGTGACCGGAAGCACCAACGGCGGCAACTTCTCTCTCGGTGCAAGCTACTACAAGGACGAATCCAACATCCCTACCGAAGGTTTCGACAGGGTCAACGTCAGGGGTAGCATCGACCAGAAGATAGGCAAATATTTCGCAGTGGGATTCTCCACCAACCTCGGTACCAACAAGAACTACGGCCAGGGTGCCGGCGGCGCGCAGGTGGACCTTACTCCTATGGTCAGCCCCTACGACGAGAACGGCAATATCCGCCGCGGCGCCATCAATATGCCGAAGGACCAGAACTACGTGGTCAAGACACGCGAACTGATGTACGAGATCGCTGACAAGAACATCAACGAGTCAATCCGCTACAGCGCATACAACAATGCTTATGTGGAAGTGGAGGCTCCGTTCCTCAAGGGCCTGAAATACCGTCTCAACGGAGGTTACAACTTCAGGCTGAACGAGAGCGGAACATTCAGGGGCCAGGGCATCCTGAACAGCGTGCTCACTGAGCCTGCCACGGCAAGCCGCTCCTGGAGTCTGAGCAAGAACTGGACTCTCGAGAACCTGCTGACTTTCAACCGCACGTTCAATGATGTCCACAACATCAACATTACAGGTATGTTCTCGGCCGAGTCAGCCACAAGCTACGGCAACAGCTTCTCTTCACGCGGCGTTCCCGCCGACTATATGCTGTATTATTATATGGGTGAAGGAGCCGGTGACCTCACCTTCAACCCGAACAACCAGTCATACAGCAAGACCAACCTGATGTCTGTGATGGGCCGTGTGATGTACTCTTACGCCAACAAGTATATGATTTCCGCCACCGTGCGTTCCGATGGTTCTTCAAGGCTGGCAGAAGGCAAGAAATGGCATACATACCCTGCAGTATCCCTCGGATGGAACATCAGCAACGAGGACTTCATGAAGAGCGTCGCCTGGGTTGACATGCTGAAGATCAGGGCCGGTTACGGACAGACTTCAAACCAGTCAATCTCTCCTTATTCTACGCTTGGACGTCTTTCTTCACGCTACTACAACTACGACACAGATTATGTGACTGCCTACTACGTCACTTCTCTTCCGAACAATGACCTCGGCTGGGAGTATTCTGAGACCTGGAACTTCGGTGTCGACTACGGCTTCTTCAACGGCCGCCTGAGCGGTAGCCTTGAGTACTACCACGTCCTTACAAAAGACCTGCTGATGACCATCAACCTTCCTTCTACAGCAGGTGTGAACAGCTATACCGCGAATGTCGGCAAGACAATGAACAACGGTATCGAGTTCACCGTCAACGGCACCATCATCCAGCATCGCGGCGACGGCTTCAACTGGACCGCAGGCCTGAACTTCTATCACAACCACAATGAGATCGTCGAGCTGGCTTCCGGCCAGGATGAGGACCGTGCAAACAACTGGTATGTGGGCTATCCCGTCAATTCATTCCGCGAGTATGTATACGAAGGTCTCTGGCAGCAGGACGAGGAGGCTCTCCGCGAGAAACTCGAACCCGGTGGAAACGTCGGTATGATCAAAGTCCAGTACAACGGAGAATATGACGCCAACGGCGATCCCGTAAGGGTTATCGGCGATGATGACAAGGTCGTGATGACAAATGAAGCCATGCTTCAGGGCGGTTTCAACTCGACAATGTCCTGGAAAGGATTCGACTTTACTGTGGTCGGCAGCTTCCAGGTAGGAGGTATGCTTACTTCCAACATCCACAACGGCTATCAGAACCTTCTGTCAGGCCGTCGCAACAACGTGGTTGTCGACTACTGGACTCCCGAGACTCCTAACGTCCGCTTCCCGGCTCCCGGCGGTGCGACATCCGGCGGTGACAATGCCAAGTATATAGAGACTGCTTCAAGATGGTCCGGTTCGAATGTCCTCATCAACACCATCACCCTGGGTTACAATTTCGGCAACCTGAGGGCTGTGAAGAACATCGGTCTGCGCAGCTGCCGTCTCTACGCCACTGTCCAGAACCCGTTCGTGGTCTACTCTCCTTTCTACAAGGAGACCGGCATCCGCCCTGTCTCAAACAGCGGTGCTTACGCTGTGTCACAAGGCACTCCTCCGACCGTCAACTATCTGCTCGGTCTTAACCTGTCATTCTAACCTAAAGTCCGAATAGCCATGAAAACATTAAAATATTTTGCATTAGTAACTATTCTTTCAATAGTGTGCGTTTCCTGTGGTGAGGACTTCCTTAAGGAGCAGCCCAGGACTCTGTTCGTCCCTTCTTACTTCAATACTGAAGCTGGCGTGGAAGGCGGATTGAACTATATGTACTACCATCTTAGAAACGTATACGGTGGCGGTAATATGATCAACCAGATGGGCCCCGGTACGGATGAGTTCACGACCGGAGGTTCGGCCCGTATAGAACACCAGGTGGCCGATATGGGTGAAGGCACTACCCAATGGTCCGCTTCGCAGAACCCCGCTTCTTCTACCTGGACATCTTGCTTCGGCAACATCAATACTGCCAACGGCGTTATCGAGAACGGAGAAGCCAACGGCGTGGCTCCTGCATTGCTTGCAGAGGCCCGCTTCTTCAGGGCGTTCGACTATTTCCTCCTCGTCCAGACTTTCGGCGGCGTGCCGATGGATCTCGGTTCAGGTGAGCTGAAATTCAATGCCACTCCCAGCCGTACATCTATCCGCAACACTGTCGATGAAGTATACGACAAGTGCATCATCCCGGATTTCAAGTATGCTGTCGAGAATCTGCCTGACCAGCCCCGTGTAAAGGGTGCCGTCACCAAGACTGTAGCCCGCCTGTTCCTTGCCAAGGCATATCTTACCTATGCCTGGTGGAACGAGAATCCTAAGAACATCCCTACTTACCCCGAGACTACGACCAATGCAGAAGGTCAGACTCACTCCGTGGTAAGGGATGCATCAAAGGCTAAGGACCTCTTCCAGCAAGCATATAACATTGCCATCGAAGGCATCAGCAAGGCTCCTTCCATCTATGGGCTCGAGGCTACTGAGTATGATATGTGGAAGGGCTCCAACAAGTACTCGAAGGAGTTCCTGCTCTATGCAGACTACACCATCGACAACGTGCAGTATGGCGGTACCGACTTGACGAACTCCAGCGGCAACGCACCTGACAACTGCGAGTTCTGGTATCACAACCCGAACTACACATACATCAGGGCCGGTCTGTCACCAGAACGCAAGATCACCAAGGGAGTCGAAGAGTGGTCTTCTGGTGCAGCAATCACACGTTCTGCAGAGCAGGGCTACGGCCGTCCCTGGACACGTATGGCTCCTGTCCACGAGGTGTTCTACAACACTTTCACGAACGACCACGACAGCCGTCTTGACGTCACCTTCAATATGGCTTACCGCCAGAACTATTCAAGGTACAACAAGAAAGATAAAACCCACGTCGTATATGGTGCCAACAATCTTCCTGTCGAATATGACGGCGTGATCCTCAAGTTCTTGTCTAAGAACCAGGAACCCGGCGTTGTCGTATATCCTATGGACCGTCCCGGCGTCACCGATATGAAGGGCCCGTCAGCGTATGCCGGCGGCGAGATGCCTGGCGAGTCAGCATTCGTCATCGAGCCCAGCCACATCGGCCGAAACAACTACCCGGGCCCCTGGAAGGTGTCTGTCTATCGTACCGACAAGGGTGAGAACGAGCCCGGTGCTCCCAACTCCGGCAACTTCCGTCCGTTGGTCATCGCCCGTTTTGCCGAACTGTATTTCGTGGCAGCTGAGGCTTATGTCAAGGGCGCTACCGGAAGCCAGAGTGCTACCGACCTGATGAAGGTTATCCGCGCGCGTGCCGGCAAGTGGAGCTTCTCTGTGGCTGACCAGAAGGCCGTATCGTATGACTACAGCGCCGAACTGGTTGCCGAGACTCCTGCAAATATTACGATCAACTGGCTGCTGGACGAGTACAGCCGCGAGTTCTTCGGCGAGTCAAGACGCTGGTTCGACCTTGTCCGCACGCAGACCTGGACTGACAGGGCTTCTACCTACAAGATGACCGAGGCGTTCACCAAGAACGATCCCAACGAGCATACCTACAAGAGGGTCATTGAGCCTCACCACTACATCAGGCCTATCCCTATCGACCACCTGAACGGTCTTGAGATGACTGATGAAGAGAAGGCTGTATACCAGAATCCCGGCTACCTGAACTAACAGGACCTTACAATACGAACAAAGGCCGCCCGAAAGGACGGCCTTTGTTTTTCTTATGAAGCCAGGGCTATTCGGCGAACTTCTTGCCTGCTCCCCAGGCTTTGCCGACTTCTTCTCCGATGGCGCGGTAGCACATTGCCGCTGCGTCGAAGACGATGGGCTGGAGCTTGGTCAGGTCGACCTTGCCGTCGGTGAGGATGCTCTCGTCGGCGCTCATATTGACTACTTCGCCTACGAGTATGCCGTCTGTCCAGCTGAGGACCTTGCACTCGAGGGTGAGGGGATACTGGTCGATGATGGGGGCGTCTACGTTAGGGCTGGGGGTGACGCTGAAGCCTACCTTGGCGACCTTGTCTGCCACCTTGTTGCCGCTCACGAGGCCGAAGTAGTCTGATTCGGCTACTGTGCGGGCGTCTGCGAAACTTACGGTGAAGGCGCGTGTGCGTTCCAGGTTCTTCGTGGTCTTGTGGTTCGACATGCTGACGACTATCTGCTTGAAGTCGTACTGGCCAGCCCAAGCGGCCATCATCACGTCGGGGGTTTTGTCTGCGTCCCAGGTGGCGATCATCACGCAGGGCTGAGGGGTGGTTACAAGTGCGTGCTCAGGCCCGAAGTTCCTGCGCCCTGCAACTTCTTTGAATGTATTTTCTGATTTCATATACGTTGTGTTTTGCGCAAATTAACAAAAACGCGGCAGTTTTCGCAATAACAGAGGCCTTCACTTTTTGCTCATTTCCGCCAAAGTGTGGAGGGACGAACCCTTCTGCAGGTGTCTGTAGGGCCAATGACCCTTCCACACTGGCCTTAGAACGGGCACTGTGGAAGGACAACCGGCCTCCTGCGCTTTCTGAGCCACATTATCCTTCCACACTTTGGCGGAATCACACAGTGAGTCCGTTGATTTCGTATCGATAGGAAACATTATTCTCGTCGAGGAAACTGATGATGTCGTCGAGGGAGTTGCTTTGCTCTTTTATCAGGTGGGTTTTGATCCAGTGAATCACCTGACTGTCGTCGGAGGCCCCGATGGCTGCCATAAATTCGCCCTCGGGGATCTGACTCAGGTACTCTTCGTCATCGTATATGGTGTCTCCGTCTTCATCCCAGTCATCGATGTAGCGGTAGATCGTATAAAACCCGTTCTTTTTGTAGACAAAGACGCCGTCATTCATCCTCTGCCGATGATGCTCGATTATGCGCCATTTGATCGCTCTCATATGAGTGAATGTATTATTCGACTGCTTTCTTGAGATAAACGATGACTTCGACCTGGTTCTCGGGATGGACGTCAGGGGTGATGCGGGTGATACGGACTTCATAGAGGTCACCGTAGCCCATATCCAGATACTTGGAGATGTCGTGGTTAGAGCCGCGAGGGATGAAACCCAGTTTGTACTCGCCGAAGTAGATTGCTACTGCGTAAGGATCGAAAGGATTGTCGTCCTCGCGCACCAGATCCAGCCTGGTCCCGATCTTGAGCATTTCGAAGGCTTCGCAGCCTTCCCAGTAACCGAATCCTGCGATGTGGAAGTTTGTCAGATGGATCTTCTTGACTGCTTTGTTCTCTTTTGCTTTCATAATACTAAGGTTTTGAAGTTTCTGAGAACAAAGTAAAAGCGGGGTTGTACCAAAATGTGATACAACTATTTGAATTTTTTCAGATGATGCTGCCAGATACCTTCGATGATGAAGGCGGTCTTGGGGTCTATTTCCACGCCGGCCTTGCCGGTGGTCCAGTTCACATCAGGAACTGCTGCCTGGAGGGCATCGGTGGGGGCGACCATATCTGACAAGGGATCGACGGCAGTCTCCCATTCCATATCCATATACCAGACCTTGCGGCCCTGGCCTGACCAGTCTTCGCCCAGGTACGGCTCGGAAGTGAAGTGGCCGGTGCCTATGATTCCTGTCGGCTTCTCGTATCCTACCTTGATGAAGATGAAGCGGTCTCCTGCGTGGGCTTTCTCGTGTTCGTAGATGCTCCAGTTGAAGTCATCGGGGAAGATGCCTTCCTCAAAGTCGAAGTCGTCCAGGAAATCTTCGACTTTGTAGCTTGAGAAGTAGGGGTTCCAATAGAGAAGGAATGTTTTCATCGTATATGGAATTATTGGTTATACAATTCTATCGCGGCCTGGTGGATGGCTTTGATCTCGTTGGCTAGCCATTGGGGCTGCAGGACCTTGACGGCGGCGCCACGGGCCAACAGCGGGCTGAAGAAGTCGGCGGTAGGGCGGAGGGTCATCTCGAAGTCGGAGTATCCTTCGCTAGCGGCGACTTCTTTCTGGCTGTGGTGCAGCGGCAGGTCGCGGAGGTAGTTGACTTCCTTGCCGAAGGCGCGTATCACTACTTTCTCCACGGGTACTGCCTGGTCCCTGACGATTCCATAGCTGTCCCTGAACCATCCTGCGGGGTCGAAGTCTTTCTTGTATTCGAACTTTTCGTCGGTCACCTCGAGTGACAGGATGCGGTCGAAGGCGAGGGTGAAGAGCAACGCTGTAGGCTCAGGGAATTTTACGAGGCCATACCACCTTCTGTTGAAGAGCTTGACAAAGAACGGGTCGAGTTTCATCGAGGAGTTGGAGGCTTCTGCGCCGTAACGGCGGTAGTTCACCCGGATGCGAACGCCGCGCTTCATTGCGTCTATGAATTTGTGGAGGTTCTCGCCGTCGGAGGGGATGGACTCCAGCAGTATCCTGCTCTGCACGGCCTTGCTCTCTGACAGGATGCTGTTGACGGAAAGGGTGGAGAGCATCCAGTTCTGTATGGAGTCTTCTCCAAGCACTTCTTCGTTGAAGATGTAGTAGCGGAAGCCGTCTTTCCTGTCGCAGTCTATGATGATGCCGAACATATCGAGGATGGCGTCGCGGTGCCTGTTGAAGGTGCTTCTGGCGAGGCTGACTCCTTCGGACATCTCGGTGCGAAGCCAGCGCTGGTTGATTTCTTCGAGCGTGAGCCGGCCTTCCCGGTGGATGGTCTCCACCAGCCAGATGTATTCCTGAAAGAGGGCGTAGGATTTCATAGTCAGGGTCTTTTGTTCAAAGGTACTTATTTTGAACCTTTCACGGAACAAAGTAAACACCATATTGTACCAAAACGTGGTACAACTAAATTTTTACTTTGAGAGGATGTACTGGGATTTGGGATCGAGATTTTCTTTTTCTTCCGTTGCATCTTCAAGCGGCAGTCCCAGTTTCTTCAATTCATCAGAAGGCTGGTATTCTTTAGGATCTAATTTGGGTACTATGTCGTTGGCTGGTTGCATAATGACTATTATTGATTGTTAAACATTGCGTTTTTTCTCAACGAATTATGAAAAGAACAGTTTGCCCGTACTCTATTTGAAATCTATTTTCCCATCTTAATGTCATCACAAATTGTGATGAGTTTTCTGCCCATTCTGTTGCATGCAACCGAAAATTTAATGCTTAAACTAGAGAACAAAATAACCAATGATCGACAGAGAAAGCACGATTTGGTGGTTTTCTTGAAAACTTAATGCTAATTCTGAATTTTGGGCTTTTGTGTGTCTAGCGACAATAGTTACGCCATTGTCGCTAGGGTATATTTTTTTCAGATTGCATCACTTAGCTTAGCAAGAAAGATTGTGAATCATTTGTTTTACTGTAGGATTTTTCCTACACTTGCGTTGTATTTTATGAAATACGCTGAATTGGAGAGAAGACTGCGAAAATGCAACTGCTACTACACTGGCGAACAGGCGAACGGCCATCCGCTTTGGTATAGTCCTATTACAGGAAGGATTTTTAAGATGAGTAACCATAGCACTAATGAAGTCCCTAAGGGAACTTTGCATCAAATAATGCGTGATGCAGGAATTAGTTTTATGAAATAGATTATTTGACTATGAAACAGGTAAAAGTATATATTGAGTTGGCAGAGTTTGGATACTCTGCTTATATGCAAGAAGCCGGCTTGGACTATGGTTGTACGGGAGAGGGGGCTACAGTTGAAGAAGCAATCGATGACTTCAAAAAGTCTTATGAAGGTATCCGCGAATATTACGCAAGACACGGCAAACAATTCGAAGAGGTTGATTGTTCCTTCTATTATGACACCGCAAGTTTTCTGGAGGAATACAGCAAGGCATTCAGCCTTGCCGGTCTGGAACGGATTACTGGAGTTAGCCAGGCTCAACTCGGACACTTCCTTCACGGCCGTCGCAAGCCATCAGCCAGCACTGTCGCCAAAATACAGGCTGGCGTGGAGCGATTCGCCCGAGATCTGACTGCAATCCGCTTTATTTAATATCCTCTGATATCCTATAGCACAACGACAACTCCGGCAATCAGCGCTGCGGGAATGGCCAGCAGCATCCCGATCAGGCCGCCCTTGATGTGGAACCAGTAGTCGTGGTAGTCGGCCACCATATCCTCAGTGCCGGGAATCACGAAATGCTTGTCGTGGCAGAACCAGATGCAGTCCAGAACGAAAGCATCGAACCAGTTCACCACGCACCAGAGTGCATAAGCCGTCAGCACGCCGCCCCAATATGTCGTGCATCCATTGACATAGCGCACCAGCAACCCCAGCAGCACTCCGAATATCACCATCGCAAAGCCCTTCTTTGCGTAGAATATCGCACTTCCAGGCCTGTTGCCCGCATCCACCAGACCAAGCTCCTCGCAACGCGCAATGATGGCCGGAGGGTAGTTGAAGACAGTCTTGACCGGATTCCTGGACATCAGGAACACGAACAACGTAAAAACCGCGCAGGCTATGATAGATTCGATGAGGAAAGTCATATTCATTACTTTGCAACTGCAAAGATAACACATTCCTGCAGCCCTTGCGCCAGCCAGCGGCTCAGAGGGCACAAAGACGCTCGGGCGGCGTCTCACGCTGCGTCCGCCTGTCGCGACGAACTCGCCCTTTTAGTCCTGTCCTTCGTCTTCGACAGGCAATGACTTGCCTGCCTCAAACTCAGTCCAGCCCTAACGTGGCTCATACAGCATCGCTCCCGGGCGGCGGAACTCCGCTCAGCCGCTTCTTCGCCCTCACGCCAGTGCCCTTAACGCAGCTACGGACTCTTCATCAATTATATCCACTGTGAAGACTCGATTCCTTGACATTAGAAATATCAGGCGCAGGATGCGGGATATTTTGGGCTGGTCCATAGGCTAATCACTGATATTAACTGATAGAATACCACCCACATAATCAGGTAGATACTCATCGAGAAGAACCCATTGAATATCGAAACTCTGCTCAAATTGTAAGTCAATGTAAAACTCAAATCCCAGGTCTTCAGATAGTTTCTGCATCACAGACTCCGGGGAGAGTTCAAAATAACCACTGTGGTCAATCGGTTTATCCGGATTCCACATCCAAATATAATTGTCGGGACCCGTGTAAGGGATAGCTGCATCCAACAGACTTCTTCGTGTTTCACGAGGCAATGCAACCAATCCTCCTCCTGGCTTTAAAGGTTTAACATATTGGCATCTTTCTCTACTTTTCCGCTTAGTATAGACCTTGACCTGCTCCGGAATCTTAATGAATACTTTTTCTTCGCCAGTAGGTGAATTACCATCATTCTTTAATCGTAGAGAAATACGTGCAAAACGATTGTCCAGACAATCTCGTTTAACTGCAAGTATCTGATAAGCCCTTTCTTCATTCAGGTATTCCTGCCGCTCTTCGTTGTAATGTGGATACCACGTCCCCTGCAAGGCCATTATTGTGCGTTTGAAGTCCGGAATGGCTCCTTCACCACTTTCTTCGAAATGAATCTCAGGAACTTCCTTTTCAACGGCCGACATCCTTTCTTCCACGATTGCATCGACATCTTCTGCTGCGTATCGATTGAATAAAATGGTTGTACTTCCATCCTCAAACTGGATTTTGGGATCAGGCACCCTTTCTTTCGCATCCTTCAATTCTTTCTCCAATTCCTCAATCCGCTTCTCAGCCTCAGTTTTTTCCGGTTTAAGTTTGTACTTTTCATCAAGGAACAGATGCCCAAGGTTATGATCTATCGCTCTAAAGATGTTATTTCTGTCGCCTGTGACAAAAACAACATCATCAATACTATAACCAGATTTCAAGGCAGCCAGTATTATCCGATTATCGTTGACGGATAAGTCCATATTCATCCTGTCTTCCTCTGTTGGAACAGGCTCCTTACATCTGACAATTGGCACCCTACATTCTTTGTTTCCAATCAAGTAATCGAATAGAAGACTTGACACCTTACGCGCCCTCTTCTGAATCTTCTCACGAGACTGATCCTTGTGTTTATCAAGTTCTTGCTGAACTACTGGAGCAATCACGATAGTAAATTCATCCGACACCAACTCCTTCCAAGGAATATCCTCGAAAGAGTTGTAATGCAGAAAAACATTGGTGTCCAGAAACAGGTACTTCATCTATCAAATCGATTAATTATTCCTGTTCTGCATCGGCTGCGTTGAGTTCTTCCTGATATTCTTTGAAGCGTTCGGCGTCCTTGTCGGTCATCTTGTATTCGAGGACTTCGTCGATGTTG
The DNA here is from genome assembly GCA_017429475.1 of Bacteroidales bacterium. Taxonomy (GTDB): domain Bacteria; phylum Bacteroidota; class Bacteroidia; order Bacteroidales; family UBA932; genus Equibacterium. Next base: position 13,859 of record JAFROX010000001.1, on the reverse strand, counting down.
TAGAAGACGTACCATTGGGCGCGGTTGCCATAGGTCATTTCACGTCCTTTACCGCTGCTGTTGTAGACGATGTCGGTGTCTTCATAGGCTTCGGGGACGAGTTCGTAGGGCTTGCTCCGCTGGAGAGAGACAAGCAGTTTGGAACCGGAATTGTCTCGGGAGCAGCGGAAGTGGATGTACTTGAAGGGTTTGAGGGCAAACGGGAATAGGCCGTTCACCACGTCATAGACGCTGTATTCTTTGTCGGCGGGGATACCGGGAGCCAACATCAACTGACCTCGTTCGTCCCGTGCGAGATAGAGGGATTGGGTGGTGGGCTTGATGATGCGGTGCTCGACATCCTGGAGACCGAGGATGATGTCCATAAACGGGCCGAGTTCCATCGTGACGTTGAGAACTTCTTCTTTGGGGAGGTATTTGACCTTTTCCAGTTCGATGGCCGGTTTGGGTTTGCGGATGCGTTTGTCGGCATTGATGGTGAAGATTCCGTCTTGCGTGTTCTCGGGCGTGAAGAGCAGCGGCCAGTAGAAGGGAGCGTTGCGCCAGCCCTGGCTCTGGGAGCCGTTCTCTCGGAAAAGCAAGAGTGCCGGGCGGTCGATGGCCACTTCTGCCGGTTTATCGGTACGACCATCATCCGGAGCGTCACGGTATTTCCCATTCTCGCGGAGGCGGCTGGAGTTGCGGCCGGTACGCTGGAGGCACCAGAGTTTGCCGTCGGTGTTGTAGGTGAGGTTGTCGAGGATGGTAAGCATCTCGTTGGTATCCCACCTGTAGTCCACATTGGCGTATTCCTCGCTATAGATGAAGGTGTCGTTGATGAGCTGGATAATCTTGGCGGCCAGTTCAAAGTCGATGAGGAAGTAGTCATCGACCTTATAGCCCGGGGCCGTCATAATGAGTTTGTCTATCTTGGAGACAATACCGGCTATCTCATCGTAGGAGCCGGTCTGGAAGCCAATGGGCAGGATACGCTGCTTGGCCCGGATGACGCGGGTGTTTGCTGGGCGGAATTTGCTCTGGGCGCTCGGTTTGATGCGGGAATCGTAGCCGATGACGATGGAGGTGATGTCTTCGGTGCGGACATTCTCTTTGTGCTTGACCAGGTAGTCGCGCAGGATGTCGTCGAAGGTGTTCATCATCTCCAACACCTGGTAAATCTTCTCGGTGGTGAAGAAGCGGGTGACGGCCATGTCTTCCTTGTCACGGGCACCGTACATACGGGCGTGCTGGATAACTGTGTCCATCTGGAACTTCTTGGGGTCACGGCCGTAGAAGAAGCAGAGCATATTGTCCAAGGTAATGCCTCGGTCGAGGATGGTGCCACCAATGAAGAAGTTGGCAGTTCGTGTCAGTTTGAGCTGGCCACGGTTGTCGAGCATCGTGCGGACCTTACCGGGATCGGAGGAGTTAACCACATTGATGCTGTAGTCCTGGAAGCGAAGAATCTTCCGCATCCGTGCCTCAACGTCTGTCCAGGACGGGAAATCCTCTTTGATAAGGCCGGCTTCCCTGGCTTTGACGTTGGACTGCCGGTAGTCTTCGTAGGCGTCCTGCTGGATGCTCAGAAGGTGGAGGTCGGCGTTCTGGGACTTGAGGAAAGATTCACGAACGTCCTCGATGATGCTGGTGATGAGTTCCTCCTGCCATTCGTGGTATTTCTTGTTGATTTCCACGTGGATGAGGCAGGATGATTTGTAGGTCTGGCCTTTCTTCTCTTCCTGCAGTGAGCGGATCGCGGCTGCCATCAAGTAGCCGATGATGGACTTAGAGAGGTCCAGAATGTTGTCGGAATGGGCACGGGAGGTCTTGTAGTCGTCCTTGCGCTCACTGAGCTGCTGGATGCAGAGGTCGGTCACTTCCTTGTGGAGGTGTGAGTACATGGAGTTCTCGTCCTTGGACTCAACGTAGTATTGGTGGCCACCGACATATTTGTCGTGGACCGGAACCAGGCCGGTGTAACGAGGCAACCAAGGTGACGCTTCCTTGCCATAGCGAAGCTGGATGGAGCCATCCGGCTGCAGGTAGAGGGAATATGGTGTGGCCGTGACCTGCATATAGCGATGGTAGCGCGGAATCTTGCGGAACTGCTCAATGAGGTCGGAAATCTTGAGCAGCTCAAATTCGCCGGCTCGCTGATAGTATGCTCTGGATGCGAAGTCTGCCTCATCATCAACGATGAGCACTTCCCTGCGGGCCAGTTCCGGACTCTTCTCGGTGAAGAGCGTAATCAGGTGCTGGAGGTTCTTGTTCTCCTTTTTACAGACGATGATGAAGCGGTTGCGCGGGTCTTCGGCCATTGTTCCCAGGTCCTCGTGGATGAGGTCCATAATGTCGAAGATGCGGACGATTACCTTCTGGGAAGTGGTGCCGTTCTCCGCGAAGTATTTGAAGTCGTTGCGCAGGCGCTCTTTGGTCTGTTCCGCCAGCGTATTGGAATTCTTTGTGAGAACGATGCAGACATCGATACCCCGGTCCATAGAGAGGCCCATAATGCTCTCGAAGGTATCCGTCTTACCGCACTGGACATTTCCCAGGAGGAGACACGGATCTGTTGCGCCCGGGCCTTCCACGAGCAACTGGTCCACCATATCCCGGACGCACTGCTCTTTAGCATCAGTCATAAAGCGGTTGTGGGCCTTCATCGTGGAGAAGACGAATTCGTTCTCATCGATGCGCTCACGCTCTTCCAGACGGGCCTTCTGTTCGTACAGCTCTGGAGGAATGGGCATTCCGCACTCCTCAAGGTTGTGCATAAAGTCCAGCAGTTTGGCAAGGGTATCAAATTGCTTCATATAGGGGCATCTTTTTACAGGTCAAGGAATTCGAAGTAAGGATAGGTGTAAACGTCGGCGTCGCGGGGAATCATCGGGTTGTGCTCAAAGAATGAGCGACGGTAGGCCTCCAGTGCCAGCGGAGAGTAGCCGCTGTGGTGGATGGCCTCGAAGAAACCGGGACGCGGACGATGGAAGAAGCCGGCCTCGATGAGCATCGGGATGATGCAGTTCATTGCGTTGGGAAGGCTTCGGTTGGAGCCATACTTCTCTGACAACTTGGAAGACAGCAGGGCTGTTGTCACCTGCGCCTGGACGTGGAGGTATTTACCCAAGATGGCGGTGAGGTCGTAACCAAAGGAGTATGCGGAGTTGATGACCGCCGCCAGGATGATGGGACGGTCGGTCTTGCTGCGAAGGGCAGCGATGACGGAATCTTTATTATCCTGCAGGAACGGCATCAAGGGATTGCGGTTGGTGAGACGGCCCATCACGTAAGTTGATTTACGTATGCGGTTCTCGCCTTCGTATTCGGTTGCAGCCAGCTCGGCGAAGTATTCGGGTGTGCCCTGCCCCTCCAGGGTGGCTTGCAGGGCCATTTCCAAGAGCGAGATAGGGATGCGTTGGTTGATGCCTATTTCTACTTTGTTTGTCATTGTATCGTGATGAATGGAATGGCCACTTCCAACAGGTGGGAGCCGCCGTGGGTGATTTGCCGCTTACCGGCTTTGGCGAAGGATTGCTCGCCCCGGTAAACCAGCCAATTGTCGTGAACCAGGAACGGTGATGTGCTGTGGACTGACAGGAATTCCTGCAGCGGAGCCTCGGCATCGTAGATGAGATGGCGGGCACCACGGGAACCGTCCTGGAAAAGGTGAGTCTTCTCGGCCGACGAAAGCGGAGACTCGCCGACGGAAAGAAGATTACCGTGGTCGGTAGTGATGTAGATGGTGAAGCCCTGATCTTTCAGCGAAGCAATGGTACGAGCGAAGCGCCGTGCCCAAGCCTCGGTGCAGGCAAGCAGCAGATCCGGAGCGTCGGAGATGTGCATCACTTCGTCCAAAGTGACGGAGACCAGCGCCAGTCTGTGCGTTGTGGACCAGACTTCCGGCTCGGTGTCACCATAGATGTACTGGATGTCTGAAGAAGGGACACCCTTCGCGGTCCACCAGGCAGACCAGAGTTTCTCTTCGGATGCAGGGCTTTGCTTGTAGTCCAGCTGCGGAACATCGCCCCGGAAGATGGCCTGCCGGGAGAGCATCGTAATGGTGGGCATCCAAGCGAAGATGGTGGCATCTGACGGTATGATTTCCGACGCAGCGAGACGTTCACGCAAGACCAGATACTGCCACCAAGCCATTCCGTCCACAACCAGCAGGGCCACCTTTTCTTCAACTGTGTGCTTGAAGGAAAGGAACGGCAGGATCTTGTTGACGCTTCTGGGACCAAGCACGTGGCTGGCGTGCAAGGCGGCAAAATATGACTGGTCCAGAAAGGCCTGGAATGCGCTGTTGTGAGCCGCCAATGCCGGGCGTATGGCTTCGTACTTATCCTGACGGATGGACTCCAATACGGCGGCAGAAACAGCCTCTACGGATGCGTTGAGGTCGTTCCAGGCGGGAATCAAGGCCGTCAAGTCAGCCATCGGATCGGAGACCGGCTTTGCTGTCATCCGGGATGCGAATTCAATCTCCAGCAGATGACGGGCGAGGTCAGGTGCCGAGACGAATCCCGGGATTTGCTTTGCATACAACGCCTCGAGTACCGAGGGCGATTGGGCAGCGAGCGTCTTGCGGTCCTGGATGTTCGGAAAAAGGTCGGTCACAGCAAAGGATGTGACGAAGGCCTCACTCTGGATGTCGGGCAGGAGGAGATCTGGCTGCTCACAGATGTAGCAGAATCGGGTGTCTTGCGCGACCTTGTATTGGAGTTCGAAATGGAGCCTCAACGACAGCGGAGAGCCGGAGACGAAGAGAACACCAGATTCCGTGGTGAGCGCACGCTGGACTGCGGAGTCCGATAGGAATCCGTCCAGGTTCCGGACGATGGAGAGGCGCTTGTAGGGCACCCCAATCTTACCGGCTATGTCACGATAAAATGCGCTCATCAAATTCAAATCGGCTCGCTTAAAAACAGTGATTAATTGGCTTAATTGTCAAATCAATATCTATCTGCTGATAATCAATGAATTAAGCGAAGGCCTCGTTTAATTAAACAACAATTTCGCTTAAAAGTCATCAGACCGGATACCACATCCGTTTCTCCCCGCTTTTTATCTTTCCGCTGATTCGAAGAGAGGTGAGCAGGTTCATAACCTTGTATTTCTTCTGTTGAGGTGTCAGGTTGTCGGAGAGCTTTCCGAGCAACAGATCGTCAATCTCTTTCCTGGACGCCTTTCCGAACTTATTTATATACTCAAGAATCAGTTTCTTGAAGTATTCGTCATCGAAACTCTTGTTCTTGATATATGAGGACTTAAGGCCGACATGTTGACTCGCTGTGGCAATTTTCGAGGACAGGAAAAGATTGTTCTTTCTGCCTTCGACAAATTTCTTCTTCCTCAAATATGCAATCTGTTCCTCTTTCAGCGGTTTGTGCTTTTGCACTTTGTCCAAGAGCATGACATCCGGGAGTGTCAGCGAAGGATTATTGACCAAGATGCGGGCGAAAGCCTCATCGATTACGCATCCCTCTATCTCAACTCTTACCATATTGTTGCTGAGATCGTATTCGGGAAGCGGGAAAAACCTTTTCTGCTGCTGCTCGAAGAGTTTCTTGATGCCACCACCCTCGGTTTCGACCATATGCACGTTGCGCATTGCTTCTACCAGGAACGGATTACGATATACAGATTCCGGGCTATCTTCCATTACGACCTTCTCGACCGTACCCGGCAGGAAAGAACCATAGTTGCGGAAAACTAACTTTTCGTTCTCATACTCGATCACCTCAATCCTCGCTTTTTTCGAATAGTCCTGATGTGCCAGGGCGTTATTCAGCGGTTCTCTGATTGTAAACACATCATAGCGCGGCATCGTCTCAGGGAATATACTGCCCTGAATGGTATATTCATATGTCGTATTCCGAATAGTCTGACGTATTGCTTCAATAGAAAGAATCATCGGAATGGTGAATATATGGAAGTCCAGGTTTTGCCGCGAGGAATCCTTCAGCTGCCAACGGACCTGGCAAACAGCTGGTGAGAGATAATGCTCCGATTCCTCCCTTCCCAAGAGAATGATTGCCGCGATGGTAATCTTGCCCTTCGTTGTGATTTTAGCCTTGTTGAGGAACTTCACGTCATCCCACATATCCACTTCTTTGGCCTTTGCCGGATACACTTCCTTGTACTTCTCCCTGGCCATAGCTATTGCAGCAGGGTCCAAGTCATCCAGCGTGGCATCCGGAATAATCGTAGCCGTCCAATCTTTCTCAATCAAGGGTTCAGACAGAATCGCATCCATCCGTTCGCGCGTAATCTCTACCAGAGAATCCTCTTTCCTTTGAAATGCTTTGTTGTGTGCATAAACAGGTTGGCGAGGCATATGCTTCGGGATGTGGAAAATCCAGACACGCTTGTTGGTATCATCTGTAATGAATTCGTCCACACTCAACCCTTCAGAAGACAGGTTCGGGCACTGCTCAGTCAGTCGAAGAACGACATTCTGACGATCGTGATTATATGGTTCAAAACCAATAATATCCAGGCTCTTGTCCTTAACGCCGATTACCAGATGTCCACCCTCCATATTTGCGATGGCAGAGACATAGGAAATCACATCATCCCTCGAAGAGCCATTGAATGAATTTTTCAGGCTCTTGAACTCCTTCCATTCGCAACGACTATTCTCCTCAGGGTAATTCTCCTTAAGATATTGTATTAACTCTTGCTCTTTCATGTGATTCACATTTCATTACACATCATGCTGTAAAGATACTGAAATCCATCTATCGGTCAAACGCGAGTACGGGCGATGTCGTAGAACTGGAGCAGGATGTCATCTTCCGTAAGCAGGTTCTGCGGAATCTTGTCGCCGACCATTACGATGGTGGCAAAATCCTTCTCCATATAGCACTTCTTGAAACCGGCACGAATAGCCTCCACACGCACCTCCTTGATGCGAGCGTGCGGCTTGCTTGCCGCCTCAACGTAAATCTTGAACTCCTTCAGCAAGGCTTTTTCGCGGAGTTTATCCTTATCAACGTCATCCTGAATGTTAGGCAGACGCCATTTACCGCCACTTTCTTCGATAAAATTCTCTTCCAGAAGGTCGCGTAATTCAGGGAGAATATCTCCCTTCCTAAGTCCATTTATGGCCTGCATCCACTCGGGCTGAATGTCTTGATAAGCTTGTGGATTATCGCGAAGACGATTTCTCAACCACTCAATACCATCTGCTTCATTTGAAACAATTAGACCCATCGGAACTATTTCTGGAGCCTGTTTCTTCTTCTCTTTATAGTCTGCTAACTGAGAAGGAGTAAAGAACATACCATCACATTCGACAAATCTATTACGTAGTTCATCTTGAAATGCAGCAGCATCAAATGGAACAGGCAAACCTTTTTGAACATAGTATGCAATCAAGCGATCGTAAAGTATCTTTGGGCTTCTCTCTATTACGGTAGTCGTCTTTTGCTCTCTTTCAAGATGTACAGGAAGATGTTGCAGATACTCTTCGATAAAATCCATTGCGCTGGACGGCTTGTCAAATGAGGTTAGAACCTTAGTTGCCAATTCGTCCGAAGGCTTAAAGCAAGTTATGATTAAGTCTTGCTTCACCGCAGTTGGGGTGTTTACAGCCTTAAAAGAACCTTGTTGTTTATCAAGTGCCGCAACATTAACAACGATGAAACCGACATTCTGCAAAGCGTTTTGAATAGAGTTCCACACAGAAGCAGAAGTATTGCTGAATTCTACGGTCATCCATCGATTGGGCTTCAAGACTCTATAATATTCGCTAAGTGACTTTGTCATCAAGTCTTGATAATCGAATAACGTTTTGTTATGAGAATCATTTACAATTGCTTCATCACGATTATCTGTAGTAACCTTCAGCCACGACTCTTGCAGGAAATTCAATTCCGAATATGATATATTGGCACCGAAAGGAGGATCTGTAAAGATGTAATCGATGGAGTCAGAAGCGAGATTAAGGCCTGTGGCACTTATAACACTCGTAACATTATCACCTCCAATGGCTGGAATAATCTTATTAAGCTTAGATAGCTTATTCCTCAAAGCGACAAACACATTGGATTCAGAAATTTGAGAACCAATATACAAGGTGCCGCTTAAAGGATTGTACGGGAATGAAACCCCTGGACGATAGCGGTTAAGCTTTGAGATATTGACGAGTTGACTATTGACCAAGAACCTAAACTCCTTGTCGTTACAAAGAGAAAGAAGTCTTTCAAGTATAACCAGTGACCTTGAGAAATAGAAATGATGAACATGAGTTAATCCTTGACGATCATTTCGTCTTGCCTCTGACCCCTCCATCATCCTATTGCTCGTATAACTAAAAGATTCTGCAAGATGGTCTGCCTTTTTTATCAAGAGCAGATCCTCTTCGGAAACCTCCTTATTGTATGAAGAGCGTTTCCCTGCAATATAATTGATTAAAACAGGTACTTTCTCTTGTACGGTAATAGTTTCTTCCAGCACACTGTCATATCGTGAAACCATTGATTTAGACACGCTCTTTTTGGTGTGTTGGGTGCCACAATGAGGGCAGCGGAAGTTATCGCTGACAAGACCAGTTTTATGGTCTACAGCAGCATTATAGAAGACTATCTTTTCACCACAATTAGGACATACAAACACATCGCTCCAGACAACATAGTTTATGTCACGCTCGAATCCGTTAGAATCTTTCGTTTTATATAGCCAGCCGTACTCTTTTTCTACTTGGTCCAAAACGGACTCTATTCTTTTATAAACATTGGGTGAACTAAGAGGGGCGTTATAATTTGCACTAATGAGACAAGCGACAGGGCTTAGATCTGAAACAATAGCATGTCTTTTTCCCCAAGAGAAAGGCTCCCCTTGTGCATTGAATTCATCCTCAATAGCCTTTTTGACATCCGCTTCCGGATGGTCACACATCGTGGCAGCGACACCAGTCATACCAGTACCGGCAAATCCATCAAAAATGATATCTCCCGGAGAGGTATAATGCAGAAGGTAACGCATTATAGCAGGATGCGGGACCTTCGTATGATAAGAATGAGCATTATAGACAGGATTATTTTTACCTTCACTTATGTCTTTCGCATATGGCTCTGTCACCACCTTCTCCTCTGTTCGCTTTCCTTCGGCAACGAGCTGGTGTTTCTCCTTTTCCCACTCCTCAACGAACTCATTCAGCCACGGATTAGGACAAGCCGTAAAATAAGGAGGGTCAGACAATGCAAGGATGTCATCATCAGCCCCTATCGGAAATCCCTCTATCTTCTTTAACTCCGGCAACTTCTTCCTGAGTTCCTCCCTGAAATACGCCCTGCGTTCTTCATCATTATCGAAGGTATGACCTAATACCGTCACTGGTCCTTCGTGTTTCTGGTTAAAGAGATGCGGAGACTCCATCGAGTCCAGCACATCCTGTGAAAACAAGCTGTTATTGATGTCTTCTGCCATAGTATCTTCTATTTGATGAGGATTCGAATGTTATCACCTTCAGCACCAGCGGTGCGGGTCTCAATGAGTTCCTTGAACGCCTTAATCACGTCCTTCGGCGTCATCAGACCGTCAATCACGGCCAGAATGTCCTCGTGAGTTATGGTAATCTTGCGGATGCCGGCGTGCAACTTATGGATAATGTCAATAATCTGCTTCACGTTATCCGGATTGGTCTCCACATTATGAAACTTATCCACCAGTTTCTGCTCATAGTCCGAAAGTGCGTCCTTGGCGTTCTGCAGCAGGTTCTGGTCCTGGAGCGTGACGTGGAGGGTGTGGTCGATGGCCGTGTAAATGCCATCCAGTTCATCCTTCAGTTTGTTGATGTCGGGCAGGATGAAGTCTTTGTAGTCACGCGGGTTGAAGCCCTGGTAAGGCTGGTTCTTGAGCGAAGCCTTGGTGACCATAGAACTCTTGAGCGTGAGTTGGGACATCTTCTTCTCCCAGGCAATAAACTGCGAGGAAACCGGGATGAAGTCCTCACCGCAGGCAGCGTCGCAAACCTTCTTGGCATCGGAGGAGAGAATCATCCGCTTGGTGTTGTTCTGGAATTCGTTGATAGTTACGCGCTCATACTCTTTGAGATACCAGTCGATGTATTTGTCGATGAGTTTATCCAACTCTGCCTCGTAGGCCTTCAGCGCAGCATCGGTACCCTTCTCCACCACGGAATCAATCTTGGCAATAGCATCGTTGATTTCCTTCTCGAACTCCTTGACATAGACATACTGGAGCGCCTGCTTGAGGTAGTCGATGCGGTGCTTGAGTTCGTCGCGGATTTCGAGGGCACGGCGGATCTTGTCGATATTGGGCTTTGACTCGAAGAACCTCTTGAGGTCGGCCGCAGACCAGCGTAGATTCCGCATCTTGGCTTTGGTGTTGTAGGCCGGTACCTGGTCACAGACTCCCTTCATCGCATCCAGGCTATTTGCAAGTCCAGTGGCGGTGAATGGATCAATGATGTCCACATCGCCGATGCTCACACCACCCTTAATCTTGTACTGGAGGGAGACAATCTCGCTGGCCATTGCAGAAGCGGCCGTGAGCAGCTTGGAATAGACCTCCGGGTCGTCCAGATTGTTGGAATAGTCGTGACCGGTGATGCCCAGGAAGAGTTCCTTCACGGCAGGCATGTTGAGGCCACGGGGACGGCGGACGTGGGAGAAGGTGTAGGTGAAGTCCTTCGTGATGTCCACGGTATCCTTGATAGAGGTGGCGTTGATGTTCTTGCCGCCCGGGTATTCAATTTCAATCTCACCGAGGACCACCATCGCGCAAAGGACGATGTACTCGAAGGATGAATCAATGTGGAAGTCCTTGCTCCGGTAGATGTCTTCCCAGAAGCGCTCCAGAATCTCATCGCGGTTGAGGACCTTGTCTTCTCCCTTATCCTTCATCATCTGGAGGATGCTGCGGGCGTAGATAGAGTTCTGGAGTGAGAGGGTGTTCTCGTCCAGGAGACCGAGACCGGCAAGGATAGCCTCACCATTACGGTTAGACATATTGGGATTGGCAATCTTCTGGCGTGCAGCCTTAAGGATTGCGTCTTGGTTTGACGTGGAGAGCGGCTGGAGCAACAGCGAGAACTTGGGATAGTCTTTGAGGGTTGCGCAGAAATGGTCTTCGAGAAGCATCGAGGCAATGTTGGAAATGATGCTTTCTTTGGAAGGACCGGCGAGCTGGGCCGGGGTGAGGGTCTGCTGCTTGCCCTGGTAGAAGACACGGAGGGCCTGCGGGAATTCTTTGTCGAAAAGTCCGCGGAGCCGATCGAGCCAGGTCTTGCGGAACTGGTCGTAATAAGGCTTCTCGGAAGAAGGTGCGCTGGCTTTAAGAGCCTCGGAGGCAGCGTACAGGGAGATGACATCCTTCATCTCGTCGGATATGGTTTCCAGGCGTATGTAAATGCTGTCGGCTTCGTCTTTCTGGACGATGTTCTTCTTGTTGAAGACCGGCATGAAGTAGATGTAGAAGTTCTGCTCGGGATGCGTCGTGCTGCGCTGGTCTGGGTTGCCAAAGAAAAGATAGCCGTCCAGCATCATCTTATGGGAGCGCCACTCAATCTTGTGGGTGAAAATCTTGAACTCCTTGCGGTACTGCTCCACCTCAACGGGCAGGAACTCCACGAGGAATGAATACCAGTAGGAATCCTTGACATCGTCGGTCATCTGGGCCGCATAGTCCTTGATTTTCTGCTCGTAGTTGACGCCACCCTGGACACGCAGGTGGAATTCTTGGTTCTGGTCATTCTTCTCGAAGTACTGGCCAACGGTGGCGGTGACAATCTGGGAAGCGGTGGTCTCAATCACGTCCTTGAGGAAGTCACGGTCGAGGATGTTGGCATCCAGGTAGCAGAGGTCGTCCACGAGGGATTCGGCGGTGATACCGTTCTGGCGCGTGAGGTCATCCTGCAGAATCTTGATGGCGCAGGCGCCTGCGATACGACGGGCCAGCGGAGCCTTCTTGGCTCGGGCGTCACGGAAGTTATCGTCTATCTTCTGGTAGATGATTTCCATAATCTCGGAGACACGGCGGACATCCGGATCTGTCTTCATATCGGAAGATGCATCCATATCGTCCCAGTAGGAGTCGTAGCTGATAAGACCAGGCTCCTGGGTGGGAACATCCTGGCTCATGATGGCTGCGAACTTGGCGGAGAGGGTTTTGAGAACCTCGCGCTGGGACTTGGCCACACGGATGCGGGAGAAATTGTCGAAGTAGGAAGGATTGACCGGGAACAGTTCCACATACTTGTCCAGATCCTTGGAAACCTCCGTGAAATACGCAGTGAACTTGGAGAGATGCTCGCGAATCTTGGCTTTCTGGGCGTCGTTCTTCTTGAGGAGTCGGCGGCTGGTGACGAATTCCACGTCCTGTTTGGTGATGGTGAGGTCCTTGAAGCGGTCGTTCACCTTCTGCAGCATCTGGGCTGCGAACTGGAATTCAGGAGCGTTATAGATGAGTTCCTGAACGCCGAACACCATACGGAACTTGGACTTGTCGGATGCCTGGCCCAGGCCCTGCAGCACGGCAAGGTCTCGGTTGAGGGCATCGGAACCGGAACGGCCCTTGAGGTAGGACAGCATTTCGTCAATGATAATCATCAGGCCGTGGTTCGGGTACTTCTGCTCGAAGAAGGCCATCATGACGTTTATCTTCTCCGCGTAGGAGCGCAGGGATGTGTCGGCAGCGATGGAATAGTCAATGCCGAGGGCTTTGAGGCCTTCATCGATGCGGTAGCAAACGATGTCCCAAAGTTCCTGGTCGTTGCCCAATTCGAAACGGATGGTCTTGTACTTGCCGGCAATCATGGTGAGGTCCTTCTTGGCGGATTCGCTGCCAACGAGGTCCAGGTATGCGGCATCTTCGGCCACCAGCGAGAAGAGCGACATCAAGTGAGATTTACCGGTACCGTAGGAACCGACAATCTGGATACCGAAGGTCTCGGCGGACGTGGTGTAGTCCAGGTTGCGGCAGATGGCCGGGATGATGCTCTTTTCGTAAGCGTCGGAGAAAACGAAGTTCCTGACGAGGGATTTGCGGTATTCGCCGTCTGAGAGGCGGTCGAATTTCACGACTTCGTTAATGGGTTCGAATTGGATTAAATCTGCGTATTTCATTGCTTTGCTTGATTTAGCATGTTGTGGAGTTGATGCCGGTGAGGTCCAGGTAATAGGTATGGTCCTCCGGGAACGGGTAGTAATGCCAGTCTCCGGCTACGGGATGTTCAAGTTTGAGGATAAGCTGCCTGCCGGTCATAGCCTCCTTCAGGAAGGCGTTGAGGTTTATCTTCAGGGCAGGCTCGAATAGGATGTTGAAGTTGGAGACGGCGAGGGTGCCGTCTATGGTATTATCTGCCATTATGGATTTGAGCGCATCCCAGGCTTTCATAGGCAGGAACCTGCCGGAGAGGTCTTCGTCCTTGAGGGCCTTTGCAAGCAATTCACCCAGATTCACATAGGTGAACTCCGGGAGATAATTCTCGGAAAGGATAAGACCGGATTGTGAAGAAAGCATAACCATACGGTCTAAACTATGTCTTGGAATACAATAAAGTTTTTAAAACGAAATTACGCGCCCATTTGGTTATTGTTACTTATTCCACCTTCAATAACAAATAGTAGTACATCAGAAACCAATAGTGCCAAACGTTTACGATAAATAGCATCACTTATGTGCTACCTTAATTACAAATTTACACTTTCTTTCTTTAGGGATCTTAAATTGACCTGAAAGATTATCAATAATAAATATTATCTGTCATTAGCCGGATTGTATTTATACGCAGAATGCATATATATAACAAGCTCGCCCCAGCAGGAAAGAAGGGTCTGAGTGGGGGCTGGCCACCCGCGGCACGCAGAGCGGGAGGGACCCGACGGAGACGAGTTCTGCGTTAAGCAGGACGA
>JAFROX010000011.1 GCA_017429475.1 Bacteroidales bacterium | reverse complement strand
TATCTTACTGTTCTAGCTCTTCTTCTGTAACGCTTTCGTGAACCATTTCAGACTTTCATCTTCCATGTGTTCTCTTTGAAATTGCAGTCCCTAATCCTTTCTAGAATTACAGACTTTCTATTTCTTCTACAGTAAATTTTCTTTACCTCGTTATCTCTCTCATTAAGTCAATGAACTTTCTCCCTTTCTCAATCAACCCTCGGCTGATTCCCAAAGGGACCGCAAAGATATAAACCTTTTTCTTTCCGACAAATTTTATTCGGATTTTTTTGAAAAAATCTTCAAAATATTTAAAATTACCTGTGTGGCCTTCTCCATACTTTCCACCGGCACGAATTCAAGTCTGCCGTGGAAATTGTGGCCTCCGGCAAAGATGTTGGGGCAAGGCAACCCCATGAAAGACAGGTTGGCACCGTCGGTACCACCGCGGATCGGCTGCACCTTAGGCTGCACGCCAGCCATCTTAAGGGCCTCGATGGCAGTTTCCACAACCTCGAAATGAGGCTCCACCATCTCCCTCATATTGCGATATTGGTTTTTGATTTCAGCCGTTGCGACGTTTCCGTATTTGCAATTGATGAAATCGACGCACTGCTGCACCATCTCCTTCTTGCGCTCGAAGAGAGCGGCATCGTGGTCGCGGATGATATAGGCTATGTCGGACTCCTCCACCGTACCTTTAAAAGATATCAGGTGTATGAAGCCTTCGTATCCTTCAGTATATTCCGGACGCTGCTCCACAGGAAGCATCGCGTTCAACTCCATAGCCACAAGCATCGAGTTGATCATCTTGTTCTTGGCGTAACCCGGGTGTATGTTGCGTCCCTGGATATGGATCTTGGCAGAAGCGGCGTTGAAATTCTCATATTCCAGTTCGCCCACCATTCCTCCGTCCATCGTATAGGCGAAGTCAGCGCCGAACTTCCTGACGTCGAAAGCCACGACACCGCGACCGATTTCCTCGTCCGGAGTAAAGGCTATCTTCACAGGTCCGTGCTTGAATTCAGGATGAGTCATAATATACTCGGCGGCACACATTATCTCAGCTACGCCAGCCTTGTCGTCAGCACCCAGAAGAGTGCTTCCGTCCGTCGTTATGATCGTCTGTCCTTTGTAGTTGAGCAACTCCGGGAATTCAGCGACAGTCAGCACGCGGCCTTCGCCGAGCACGATGTCAGAACCGTCGTAGTCATTGACGAACTGGGGATGGATGTCGTTGCCCGGAGCATCCGGACTTGTGTCCACGTGCGCTATGAAACCGATGGCCGGCACCTTGCCTTCCACGTTAGAATCGATGGAAGCCATCACATAGCCGTCCTTGTCCATTTCGGCATTGGCGATGCCCATAGCGTGGAGCTCGTCCACGAGCTGTCTCAGAAGAACGAGCTGCTTGTTTGTAGACGGCTGGCTCTCGCTGTTCTCGTCCGACTGAGTGTCATACGAAACGTATCTCAGGAATTTGTCTGTTATCTTCTCCATATATTATTCCTCCACTTTTTTAATCTGAAGGCACTTGAATATCATATAGGCGATAATGGCGATGTATGCAACCAGCGCGATGCCCTGCGCTGCAGATGAGTTCTGCCATTCCACGTTGAGCACGTTGATTCCGGCGAAACGGAGTATTGCGCTCACCACGCCCATCAATGCACCGCCGGCGATGAAACCGCTGGCGAGCAGGGTTCCGCGCTCCTTGCGTGCGTTGTTGAGTTTTTCATCCTTGCTGCGGGTGCTCACATACCACGAAACTGCACCGCCCACGAGCAGCGGGAGGTTAAGTTCCATCGGGATGAACATACCAAGAGAGAATGCCAGGGCAGGCACCTTGAATATGGTTAGGATAATTGCGATGACGGCACCTATGCCGTACAGCAGCCAGGGTGCGCCGCCTCCTGACATCAGAGGCTCGATGACGGCAGCCATAGCGTTGGCCTGCGGAGCCACAAGGGCATTCTCACCTGTGAAGCCATATGTCTTGTTGAGAACGATGATCACACCGCCTACAGTAGCGGCAGCCACGAGGGTTCCGAGGAACTTCCAGGTTTCCTGCACTTTCGGAGTCGTACCAATCCAATAACCAATCTTCAAGTCGGTGATGAAGGCACCTGCCACTGAAAGGGCGGTGCAGACAACGCCGCCGATGATCAGGGCTGCCGTCATTCCAGCAGTGCCGTTCAGGCCGGCTGCTACGAGGATAACAGAAGTGAGGATAAGTGTCATCAGGGTCATTCCGCTGACCGGGTTGGTACCCACAAGGGCAATGGCCTGTGCCGCAACGGTCGTGAAGAGGAATGCAATGATTCCGACAACCAGCAGGGCGATGACGGCGTGCCAGATGTTGCCGACAACTCCGAAGATGAAGAACAAGAAGGTCACCAGCAGGGCCAGAAGGATGCCGATGACGACAACCTTCATCGAGAGGTCGCGCTGAGTGCGCTGAACCTCGGCATCCACGCTGCCTTTCTTGCTCTTTATTTCCTTTGCAGCCAGCCCCACGGCACTCTTGATGACACCGGCCGACTTGATGATGCCGATAATGCCGGCAGTGGCGATACCGCCGATGCCGATATGCCTTGCATAGGTCGTAAAGATGGTCTCGGGAGACATCGAGCCGACAGTCTGAGTCACATTGCTGACGATGTTAAGCACATCCGGACCCCAGATGAGGTTCATCAGAGGGATGATGACAAGCCATACGAGGAACGAACCGCAGCAGATGATGAAAGCGTATTTGAGACCGACGATGTAGCCGAGGCCTGCGACTGCAGCGCCCACATTGAGTTTGAGCACCAGTTTTGCCTTGTCGGCCACGGCAGCGCCCCAGGGCAGAACCTTGGTCGAAATGGTCTCAGCCCACCAGCCGAAGGTTGAAACGATGAAGTCGTAGACACCTCCGATCAGGCCGCTGACGAGCAGCAGTTTGGCGTCCTTGCCGCCGTTCTGGCCGCTGACGAGCACCTGGGTGGTAGCCGTCGCCTCCGGGAAGGGATACTCCCCGTGCATATCTTTTACAAAGTATTTTCTGAAAGGAATGAGGAACAGTATGCCGAGCACGCCTCCGAGCAGGGAGCTGAAGAACACCTTGCCGAAATCCACGGTCAGCTCAGGGAACTTGGCCTGAAGGATGTACAGCGCCGGAAGGGTGAATATGGCTCCTGCCACGATAGAACCGCTGCAGGCGCCGATTGACTGGATGATGACATTCTCCGACAGTGCGTTCTTGCGCTTGCAGGCGCTTGACAGACCTACTGCTATGATTGCGATGGGAATCGCTGCTTCGAACACCTGTCCCACCTTGAGGCCCAGATAAGCCGCTGCGGCGGAAAAGATTATCGTCATCAGCACACCGATGGTCACACTCCACACATTGGCCTCGGGATACTTCTTCTTAGGAGAAAGGACAGGCTCATAACTCTCCCCCTCCTTGAGCTTCCGGTACGCGTTCTCCGGCAAGCCCTTGGGTTGCATTTCTTTATCTTCCATAATAAAAGTAATTGTCGCTTAGTCGTCCGGATGGTCGGAGTGGCCTGGAATCTCCTCAGGCACGGCAGGATCATCCACATCCGCATCTTCAGGGAGAGGTTTGCTCTCTATGACCTCGGCCTCTATGGCGTCAGCCTTGGCTGCTTCGAATGCAGCCTGCTCCTCAGCCGCCTTGAAGACCTTCTTGAACCGAATGGCCATTATGAACTCACAGACGGCATACAGTATCAGGGCGATGCCGAATATGATGAACACGGTCTTGATGGCTTCAACAGGGTTGACAATCATAAATATTCCGCCGAGGAATATGAGGATGGGAATTATATAGAAAGCGAATTTGACTTTGGTATACTTGCCGGCGGAAAGCAGCGTGGCTATCTCCCCTATGCTGAAGAACAGCATCAGGATGCCGAACAGGTATGACAGCAGGTTCACGAAGAAATCCGGGAAAACCAGAAGGATGATTCCGAAAACGACGGCTATTATGCCCGAAAAGGCGAACATAAAGCCAAGCCTTTCCTTGCCCAGGAAATTGATGCCGAGGGAAACGCCTCCGACAAGGATCATTGCAGCACCGAGGACACGTACGAAAGCATCTACGGCCACACTCGGCCAGATGACTATGGCAAGGCCGAGCAGCAATGCGATCAGACTGCGGATAATACCGTATGTAGGATTGAATAGACTTGAGAATTTCATAGTTCAATAATTAGCGTAAGGATTCCAAATATAGCACAAAAAAGTTAAATTTGCCATATGAAGAAACTCGCAGTACTTTCAGGAGCAGGCATCAGCAAGGAGAGCGGCCTGAGCACTTTCAGGGACAGTGACGGGCTGTGGGAGAACTACTCCGCACAGGAAGTCGCATCCATCGAAGGATGGTATCGCAACAAGGCCCTGATGTTGAAATTCTACAATGAACGCCGCCGTCAGATCGAGCACACTGAGCCGAACGAGGCCCACAAGGTCCTGGCACAGATGGAGAAGGACTGGGATGTGGACATCATCACCCAGAACATCGACAATCTCCACGAGCGCGCAGGCAGCACTAAGGTCATCCACCTTCACGGACTCATCACCCAGGCCCGCGGAGAAAACCACGAGAACAAGATTTACGACATAGGATACAAGGACATCCATCTGGGAGACCTTGCCCCCACCGGCGACCAGCTGCGCCCCCATATCGTCTGGTTCGGCGAAGCCGTGCCGATGATAGAGCCGGCGATCCGCATCGTGGAGAAGGCCGACATCCTGCTTGTCGTAGGAACATCGCTCAACGTCTACCCTGCAGCCGGACTGATACAATATATCACTCCGGGCACTCCCATCTATCTTGTGGATCCGACTCCGATGAACCTGCACTACGACCGTTACACCCAGATCCAGGACGTCGCAACTAAAGGTGTTGCCAGATTCGCGGAGATGGTAGCGCCATATGCCAGCAAATCCAGCCGATGAAAACCGTAACCTGCTTCATCCTGCAAGGCGCCGACGCGGCAGCCACCCGTGAGAATCTCCTCAAATGCCCCCTTGTGGGCGATGTGTACATAACAGATAGCCTCAAGTCATCAGTCGCCATCCGCAGGATCGCTGACGACGCGTCTACTGAGTTCACCCTGGTCTACACGAAATCGTTCCGTCTCGACTGGGTTCACTGGTCGCTGGAAAGGATGGTCCAGGTGGCAAGGGACACCGGAGCCGCGATGGTCTACTCCGACCATTTCATAAAGATAGAAGGCGAGGTTCGCAATGCACCTGTCATCGACTGCCAGAGCGGCTCTCTCCGTGATGACTTCGACTTCGGAAGCGTACTCCTGTTCCGCACTGACGTGCTCAAGACCGCTGCCGCGACGATGACCGAAAACTATCAGTTCGCAGGCCTGTATGACCTTCGTCTCAAGGTTTCACGCCTCGGCAGGCTGGAACATATCAACGAGTATCTCTACTACGAGGTTGAGACAGACTCGCGCAAGAGCGGAGAAAAGCAGTTCGACTATGTGGACCCGAAGAACCGGGAGGTGCAGATCGAGATGGAGAAAGCCTGCACCGAGCATCTGAAAGCCATCGGAGGCTGGCTCGCCCCGGAGTTCAAGGATATCGATATCGACGAAGGCCATTTCAAATACGAGGCTTCCGTAATCATTCCCTGCCGCAACAGGGTCCGTACGATAGAAGACGCCATCAAATCAGCCCTCAGCCAGAAGACAGATTTCAAGTATAACGTGTTTGTGGTGGACGACAACTCCACAGACGGCACGGTTGATATAATACGCAGGTACGCTTCCGACAGCAGGCTTGTCTATATAGCCCAGGACCCCACCTGGCACGCCATCGGCGGCAACTGGAACGCCGCGCTCCACCATCCTGACTGCGGCCGTTTCGCGTTGCAGCTCGACAGCGACGACATCTACAGCGACGAGAATACGGTGCAGAAGTTCGTGGATGCATTCAGGTTGTTCCGCTGCGCAATGGTTATCGGCACCTACCGTATGACCGACTTTGAAGGCAACCCCATGCCGCCCGGCATCATAGACCACCGCGAGTGGACCGAAGAAAACGGCCGCAACAACGCCCTGCGCATCAACGGGCTCGGAGCTCCGCGAGGATTCTGGACACCCCTGGTCCGCAAGCTCAACTTCCCCACCACAAAGTACGGTGAGGACTATGCTGTCGCCCTCCGCATAAGCCGTGAATACCGGATAGGCCGCATCTACGACGTGATGTACTGCTGCAGGCGCTGGGAAGGCAACAGCGACGCAGACCTCGACATCGAGAAAGTCAACCTTAACAACACATACAAGGACCGCATCCGCAGCTGGGAACTTGCTGCAAGGATAGCAGCCAACAAACGATGAACAAGCCTCAACGTCACATTTCTGTGGGCATACTCACCGCCGACAGGGTGGAATTCACCCTGAACGGCAGTTATGGATGCGAAGGCAAGCCCGTCTCTGGACAGATGACCGCCGTCCTGAAAGACGGCAAGGTGGAATGCGATGGCCGATGCTCTGAATCATTCCGGTTCGAGGCCTCTGACGAAGACTCCTTCTTCACCCTGAAAGACGTCACCATAGGAGTCGACTTCCATTGGGAGCGCAGGGAAAACCAGAGTTTCAAGGGCAATCTGATACTGCTTGCGAAGCCTGAAGGAATAATCGTCATAAACGACATCGGCATAGAGGATTACCTCACCTGCGTCATATCCTCGGAAATGAGCGCGGAAGCCCCTCTGGAGTTTTTGAAAGCTCACGCAGTGATTTCACGTTCCTGGCTGCTGGCTCAGATCGGCGGTCCGAAACAAGCCACAGGCCAAGGCAAGAAAGACACGCCCAAGGAGTTGATCAACTGGCAGGACCACGAGGACCACGAATTCTTCGACGTATGTGCCGACGATCACTGCCAACGCTATCAGGGCATCACAAAGGTCAGCACCAAGACTGCCCGTGAAGCCATAGAAGCCACCTGGGGTGAAGTACTCGCATATGACGGCCAGATCTGTGACGCCCGCTTCAGCAAGTGCTGCGGCGGCAAGACCGAAATCTTCTCAACCTGCTGGGAAGACAGGGACGTGCCGTACCTGCGTTCTTTCAAGGACAAGTTCTGCGACACAGAAGATGCCGCCATCCTCGCCAACGTACTTCCCAACTTCGACCAGGAGACCAGGGATTTCTACAGATGGGAAGTGCGCTACACCTTCGCCGAACTATCAAACATAGTCCGCGAACGCACCGGAATGAACTACGGCAAGATCGTGGACCTGCGACCTATTGAGAGAGGGCCTTCGGGCAGGATCAAGAAACTCAAGATAGTCGGCAGCCGCAAGTCCCGCATCATCGGCAAGGAGCTGGAAATCCGCCGCACTCTTTCGCGCAGCCATCTCTACAGCTCGGCGTTCGAAGTGGAGAAAACCCCCGAAGGGTTCATCCTCCACGGGAAAGGCTGGGGCCACGGCGTGGGAATGTGCCAGATCGGCGCCGCCGTGATGGGACATCTTGGATATCTGTATAAAGATATCCTCCTGTACTATTACCGCGGGGCGGAAATCGTACAGGAGGACAGTCTTTCTATCTAATCAGAATCTCTCTATTTCTTCTCGAGTTCTTCCTTGAGGGCGGCCTGTGCGGCTGCGAGGCGTGCGATGGGCACCCTGAAAGGAGAGCAAGACACGTAGTTCATACCGATCTTGTGGCAGAATTCCACTGAAGCGGCATCACCACCGTGCTCACCGCAGATACCGACCTTGAGGTTCTTGCGGGTTGAACGGCCACCGTCGATACCCATCTTTATAAGACGGCCGACAGACTCCTGGTCGATGCTCTGGAACGGATCGAACGGGAGAATCTTGTTGTCAAGATAATCATTCATGAATGAACCGATGTCGTCGCGGCTGAAGCCGTATGTCATCTGGGTAAGGTCGTTGGTACCGAATGAGAAGAACTGTGCGGTGCGGGCCATACGGTCGGCGAGCAGAGCGGCACGCGGGATCTCGATCATAGTACCGAACATATACGGGATGTCCATATCGAACTTCTCTTCAACTTCCTTGTGTACCCTTTCGCAGATGCGTTTCTCGAAGTTCAGCTCGTTTACTGAAATGGTGACAGGAATCATGATCTCGGGATGAGGATCGAATCCTTCGAGGATAAGTTCAGCGGCAGCTTCGAAAATAGCCTTGAACTGCATTTCGTTCAGAGTCGGGAAGGTGATACCCAGACGCACTCCGCGGTGTCCCATCATAGGGTTGATCTCGTGGAGGGCTTTGCCGCGTTTCTTGATTTCGGCTACGGAAACGCCAAGCTCCTTGGCCAGTTCTTCCTGTTTGTTGCGGGTCTGAGGCACGAACTCGTGCAACGGGGGATCGAGCAGACGGAAGGTAACTGACTTGGCGCTCATCACGCGCATCGTGTTCTTGGCAGCTGCCTTTACGTAAGGTTCAAGCTCGTTCACAGCAGCAGCGCGTTCTTTTTCAGTAGCGGTGAAGATTACCTTGCGGAGTTTGGCAAGAGGTTCTTCAGAGTTCTTTCCGTAGAACATATGCTCGATACGGAACAGACCGATACCCTCGGCACCGAATTCGATGGCCTTCTGGGCATCCTCAGGATTGTCGGCGTTGGTACGCACGCTGAGACGACGGTATTTGTCGACGATCTGCATGAATTTCATATAACGTACGTTCTCAGTAGCATCGATGGTGCTGACTGCAGAATCATATACAAGACCCTTTGTACCGTTGAGCGAGAATATGTCGCCCTCGTGATACTGCTTGCCGGCGATGTTCAGTATCTTCTCGCCTTTGGCACCGGTGGTGAAGGTGATGGCTTCGCATCCTACGATGCAGCACTTGCCCCATCCACGGGCTACCAGGGCGGCGTGTGAAGTCATACCTCCGCGTGCGGTAAGCAGACCTACGGCTACCCTCATACCTTCCACGTCCTCAGGAGATGTATCTTCACGGACGAGGATGACGTCTTCCTTGCGGGCGGCGGCTGCAACAGCCTCGGCCGGAGTGAAGACTATCTTGCCGACAGCACCGCCGGGACCTGCGGGAAGACCGTGAGCGATCACTGCTGCATTCTTTTCTGAGGTGGGATTCAGAATCGGGTGAAGCAACTCTTCTAGCTGACTCGGGCTGACACGCAGAACGGCAGTCTTGTCATTGATGAGTCCTTCCTCGATCATATCCATAGCCATATTCAGGGCAGCCAGACCTGTGCGTTTGCCGACACGGCACTGGAGCATCCAAAGCTTGCCTTCCTGAATTGTGAACTCTATATCCTGCATATCCTTGAAGTGGTTCTCGAGTCTCTGACGGATGTCGTCGAGTTCCTTGTAGACATCAGGCATTGCAACTTCCAGTGACTTCAGGTGCTTGTTGTGAGCATTCTTGGTGGCCTCGTTCAGAGGGTTGGGGGTACGGATACCTGCAACCACGTCTTCGCCCTGGGCGTTGATGAGCCACTCACCATAGAAGTTGTTGTCTCCGGTAGCCGGGTTGCGTGAGAAAGCCACACCTGTAGCTGAAGTGTCACCCATATTTCCGAATACCATTGACTGCACGTTCACTGCAGTACCCCAGCTGTCGGGAATACCCTCGATGCGGCGGTATGCAACGGCGCGCTTTCCGTTCCAAGATTTGAAAACGGCTCCGATACCACCCCAGAGCTGATCGTGGGCATTGTCAGGGAATTCAACGTGAAGAACTTCCTTGATTTTCTTCTTGAATGCCTCGCAAAGGTCGATGAGATCCTTTTCCTTGAGGTCGGTATCACTCTTGTATCCTTTCTTGGCCTTAAGGTCGGCCAGCATATTTTCAAGCTGTTCGCGAATTCCTTGTCCGTCTGCAGGCTCAATGCCCTCTGCTTTCTCCATAACGACGTCTGAGTACATCATAATCAGACGGCGGTAAGCGTCGTAAACGAACCTCGGATTCTTGGTCTTGGCAATAAGACCGGGGATTGTGGCGGTGCACAAGCCGATGTTGAGGACGGTGTCCATCATACCCGGCATTGAACTTCTGGCGCCGGAACGGCAAGAAACGAGCAGAGGATCCTTGACGTCTCCGAACTTCTTGCCCATAGTTTTTTCAGTGGCTGCAAGGGCTGCCTTCACATCGGCCTCAAGCCCTGCGGGAAACTGACCACCCAGATTGAAATACTCGGTGCAGCACTCGGTAGTGATGGTAAAACCTGCGGGAACAGGCATTCCAAGTGTACACATTTCGGCAAGGTTAGCACCCTTGCCGCCCAACAAATTCCGCATTGAGCCGTTGCCTTCGGCTTTCTTGCCACCGAACAAATAAACTCGTTTAGTTGTCATAACAGGTCAGTGATAATTATTAATTTAAACGTCTTAGAATGGGCGCAAATGTAAGCATTTATTTATAAAATAAGCAATTATATTACAAAACCGGGAACTCATAGAAATCCATTTTTCCAGACATAAGCATCACCTGGTCGACGATTACGTTGTCAGTAACTGCCTCAAGGGTTATATTAACCTCACAGGCACTTTCTGCGTCTATCTCTACGGAGCTTAGCGCCTGGCCGCGGAGCACATTGAGCTTCCACTGTTCGCTGCGTCCCTCTACACTGTAGTCCAGCTCAGCAATCCGGCTGCCATCGCGACGCACTGCAATCTTCATTCCCTGCCCATCTACATCGTGATTCGGCAGGGTGCCGATGAGCAGTGTATAACGGCCCCCTTTCGGAACTGTGAAGCTGAAATCCATCGTCTGTCCTTTGCCGAGCGGGACCGCCTTGAAGCTGTGTCCCAGGCCGGGCAGGCCCTTGCCGGCGAAGCCTTCCGCATCTGCGGCATTGTATGCCACTGCATAGTCGGGCGCAGGAGCCGGGACGTATTTTTCAGGTGCAGCGGGTTTTGCGAACACCGGCAGGTTTCGGGGAGCGGCCGACATAATGCCGTTCCACTTGCCGTTCTCGAGGGCATTGTAGCGTTCGGTAAGAGTCTGTATCTCTTCGTATGCCTCCAGGCTCACTTTCTGCCAAGCAGCTGCTTCCGCCCTGCTGAGAGTGGCCTCTGAAGCCATCTGATGCCCCAGCCACTTTACGTTGATGGCAGACTGGCCGAGAACCGGATATTCCACAAGTTCGTAAAAAGCACTGCGCTTTTCTGCAGGTATGCGGCCGGACAGAGCATTCACACGGCCGGCAAGCCTGCGGCAGTCGTCAATCCTGCGGCGCAATTCCCCGCCGGCATTCTGGTTGTATTCGCTTCTGAAGACTGGCGAAGTACCTCTGGTGGCGGGATACAGCGCATTCTCCTCCACTCTGCTCCAGCCGGTGTGCTCGGGCTTGCGGAAGTTCGCCAGTCGGTAGTACTCTTCCATCACGGCTTCCACCTCCGCGGCGTTTTCTTCACCAAACTCCCGGGCGGCCCAAGTTCGCAGATGAGCGAAGGGATCGGCGGGGTCCACAGAGTTTATATTCCAGGCTATATCCATAAAAAACTCTGTAGCATATTCAGCCGGCTTTATATCTCCCACATTGAGTATCCACAGCTTGCGGGCATTATAGTCATATGCCCGCTTCATCTCGCTGTAAATCAAAGCCGGCGAAGTGGATGAAATCCAGAGGTAATCGTGAGGCCGGCCCCAGTAAGACACGTGGTAATAGACTCCGCTGCCGCCGCTGCGCTGCCTCTCGGCCTCGTCGGAAAGCCTGCGGATATATCCATAATTGTCGTCGCACCACACCAGAGTCACATAGTCAGGAATCTCAAGGCCGGCGTCGTACACCTCCAGCACTTCCTTATAGGGGATGAAAGCCTGTGGAATCTTTGTGATGTCGGGGTCGATGTATTTCGTCAGCAGTTTCTGTTGGGCAGGGATGATTTCTGTCAAAGCCGCCATATGCTCTTCCTGGGTACGGACGCCCTCCATCATTCCGTCGTGCTTACCGCGCATTCCTATGGTGAAGATATTGTCGGAATTGTCGAGTTCGGCCAGGCGCTGCGACCAGTAGTCCAGCACTCTTTCGGAATTCGTAATGAAATTGTAATCGCCGTCACCGGCCACATCCCATTCGGTGGCAGAATTGCGCATCAGCGGCTCGCAGTGGGAGGTACCGACCACTATGGCGTATTTCTCAGCCATAGTCCTGTTGCCTTGCACGAAATAGAAAGGCACGGTGCATTCGTGCATTGCCGGCCAGATGGCGTTGGCGCGCAGCCTCAGCAGCAACTGGAATATTTTTTCATACACCTGCGGCCCCAGAGCTCCTTTCCAGCGCGGATTGTCGCTCATTGACACTCCGTCGACCAGCTCGAAGCCATAGTTCGCCGTAGCCCAGGGGTTGATACCCCAGTCTTCGTCGTTCAGGAATATGCCTCGGTACTGCACCGAAGGCACCTGCTGACGGGTATCGACTTCCGAGAGCATAAAGGCTTCGCGGCGCTGAGGAGCCACGTCAGCCCACCATTCCCATGGAGACACTCCAATCATACGCGAAAGCTCAAGCAGACCATAAGCCTTGCCGCGGGCATCGCTTCCCATCACCGTCAGCCTGCCGCCGCCGGTCTTGTAGCAGAAGGTCTCCCACCTGCCCTTAAGGCTGCGGGAAGCACCCACCACGATGTCCGCATCCCTGCGGCGGTCGGTGAGCAGCAGTTTCGAGCCGAAAACGCGGCTGACATCGCCGCTGAGCATATCAAACGCAGCGAAGACTACCTGAGGCTCGCTGCTGTCGATGTAACAATATGTATCCTTGTCCTGCTGGAACAGTGCCGCATCGGTCTGCTGTCCACTGCAGCCGGCGGCCAGAAAGGCCAGAGCTGCGATTATTGTCGCAAATCCGCTTTTTCTCATAAACCAAAGTTACCACAAAAAAATCCAGTTTTGTAAATTTGCGTTGATAAAATCAGTACAGATGGATGAAGATAAGATTGCCCTTATAAATGCTGGGTTCCCCTCTCCGGCCGAGGATTTCATGGACGTGGCGCTGGACCTCAACAAGGTTCTGGTCCACAACCCGGCCTCTACGTTCTTCGCAAGGGTCAGGGGACTTTCAATGATCGACGACGGAGTGGACGACGGAGACCTGCTGATCATCGACAAGAGTGCGGAGCCGTACGACGGGTGCCTGGCAGTATGCTTCATCGACGGCGAGTTCACTCTCAAGAAATACAAAAGTATGGGCGAATATGCCCTGCTGATGCCGGCCAACAAGAAATTCCAGCCCATCCGGGTCGACGAAAACAATCAGTTCGCTATCTGGGGCGTAGTCAAGTATCTGATCAAGAAGATGTAGCTGTTTCCAAGCCTATGGTCGGCCTTTGCGACTGCAACAATTTCTTCGCAAGCTGCGAGAGAGTTTTCCGTCCGGACCTGGACGGAAAGCCGGTCGTCGTTCTTTCCAACAACGACGGATGCATCATTGCACGCAGCAACGAGGCCAAGGCGCTGGGAATTAAGATGGGAACTCCCCTGTTCCAGGCCAGGGACGTCATAGAGAAAAACGGCGTCGCCGTCTTCTCGTCGAACTACCAACTCTACGGAGATATGAGCAACCGGGTGATATCCATACTAAAGGAGACGGTTCCTTCCATTGAAGTGTACTCCATCGACGAAGCGTTTCTCAATCTCGAAGGCCTGCCGCTGGACGGTCTGCAGCAGAAGGGCAGAGATCTTTCTGCAAGAATCAGGAAGGACACCGGCATTACTGTCAGCATCGGCATCGCACCCACCAAGACGCTGGCCAAGATTGCCAGCAAGTTATGCAAGCAATACCCTAAACTTAAAGGCTGTTGTCTGATGCACCGCCCTCAGGACATTGAAAAGGTGCTCCGCAAGTTCCCCGTCGGGGATGTCTGGGGCATCGGCCGCAAATACCGCCGCAAACTCGAGCAGATGGGCGTGACCACGGCCTGGGACTTCTGTTCACTTCCAAGGGCCGAAGTAAGCCGGATGATGAGCGTCACAGGAGTCAAGACGTGGCTGGAACTGCACGGAGAGCCCTGCATAGGATTCGACGACGTGCCTCAGGACAGGCAGACCCTGTGCGTATCCCGTTCCTTTGCCCACGACGTATATGACCTCGGCCAGCTCGATGCCGCCATTGCCACGTTCACCGGAAAAGTGGCAGAGAAACTGCGCAGGCAGAATCTGAAAGCTTCCGTTCTGCACGTCTTCATACTCACCAACAGGCACCGTGACGAACACCCTCAGGACTACAGCATCCGGACTACGGGTTTCGAGGTTGCCACCAACAGCACGATCGAGATGTCGGAGGCTGCCGCCGCAGCGCTGAAAGCCATCTACAAGAAAGGTTTCGGCTACAAGAGGGCCGGCGTGATGGTGACCGACCTCGTGGACAGCGACAAGGTGCAGGGGGTATTCTTCGACACCGTGGACCACGAGAAGCAGGATCGCCTGATGAAGGTCATTGACAGCATAAACGCGGTAAATGGGAATTCCACCGTGAGGATAGCATCCAACGGAGAGATGGACCAGTTCTCCACCCGCACCCGCGTGTCCAAACGGTACACCACCCGCTGGGATGAGCTGATGGAGGTTGTGGTGTAGCGTTTTTTTTACTATCTTGTAAGCCGATTTGCTCAATCGGAAATGAAACTCTCAAAAGGCTGGAAATGGATACCCACCCTCTACTTCGCAGAGGGTCTTCCCTATGTCGCCGTGATGACGGTTGCCGTGGTGATGTACAAGAAGCTCGGGCTGTCCAACACTGAAATAGCACTCTATACTTCGTGGCTTTATCTACCCTGGGTCATCAAGCCCCTTTGGAGTCCCTTCGTCGACCTCATCAAGACCAAGCGCTGGTGGATCAACGCGATGCAGACCCTGATGGCCGCGGCTTTCGCCGGAGTTGCATTCTTCATTCCCGCCGACCATTACGTGCAGATAACGCTGGCGTTTTTCTGGCTGCTGGCATTTGCTTCGGCCACTCACGACATCGCAGCCGACGGCTTCTATATGCACGGCCTCGACGAAGGCGGACAGAGCTTCTTCGCCGGAATCCGCAATATCTTCTACCGTATCGCGATGGTTTTCGGCCAGGGCCTGCTGGTGATGTTCGCCGGATGGATCGAGCAGGGAAAACTCTTCCCGAAAGCGAACGGCAACATCGCGCTTTCCTGGAGCCTGAGTTTCTATCTCCTGGCCGCCATATTCATCGCACTTATGCTTTGGCACCGCTTCATGCTGCCTAAGCCAGAGAGCGACGCCCCCCGCAGCGACATATCTGCAAAAACCATCTGGAAGGAGTTTGTCGTCACCTTCGTGACTTTCTTCAAGAAAGACCATATGGGGCTGATCTTCTTCTTCCTGCTTACTTACCGTCTGGGAGAGAGCCAATTGGTGAAGATTGCCCAGCCCTTTATGCTTGACAGCACTCAGGCCGGAGGCCTCGAACTGGCGACAGCCACCGTCGGTGGAATCTACGGCACCCTTGGAGTCATTGCGCTGCTGCTTGGAGGTATGCTCAGCGGAATGGTCATCAGCCGTGGAGGATTCCGCAAATGGCTGATTCCAATGGCCCTGGCCATCAACCTGCCCGATCTTGTATATGTGATAATGTCACTTTGTGGAACCAGAAGCGTGGCGCTGATTTCTTCTTTCGTATTCCTCGAACAATTCGGGTACGGTTTTGGCTTTACTGCCTACACGATGTTCCTGATATACATAGCAAAGGGAGAGCACAAGACGGCACACTACGCCATCGGCACCGGATTCATGGCCCTCGGAATGATGCTGCCCGGCATGGTGGCAGGATGGATAGCCGACAGCGTAGGATATCCTCTGTTCTTTGTCTGGGTATGCATCTGCACAATCCCCGGAATAGTGGCGTCGTTCCTTGTGAGGGAAAAGCTTCCTGCTGAGTTCGGGCAGAAAAAAGACTGATGAGATGAAGAGACTTCTATCCATAATGATATTCCTGGCAGCAGCGCTGAGTTCTTCTGCCACTGTCAAGACAGGCCTCGAAGTGCTGGTGGAAAGCAATTTCTCAGTACTGCAGGGCAAGCGTGTCGGACTCGTCACCAACCCGACCGGAGTGGACCGCAACCTCAACAGCACTGTCGACATCCTGTATGCTGCTCCGGACGTGAAGCTGGTGGCCCTCTTCGGCCCTGAGCACGGAGTCCGCGGAGACATCCAGGCCGGCGGCTATGTGGCACAGAGCACCGACAAGAAGACCGGCCTTCCCATTTACTCACTCTACGGAAGCACACGCAAGCCCACTGCAAATATGCTCAAGGGACTGGACGCAGTGGTCTATGACATACAGGACAACGGCTGCCGCTCATACACATTCATCAGCACACTCGGGCTTGTGATGCAGGCCTGCGCCGACCTCGGCATCGAGGTCATCG
The DNA here is from genome assembly GCA_017429475.1 of Bacteroidales bacterium. Classification (GTDB taxonomy): domain Bacteria; phylum Bacteroidota; class Bacteroidia; order Bacteroidales; family UBA932; genus Equibacterium. The sequence continues at coordinate 28,946 of JAFROX010000011.1, read as the reverse complement.
TGCTTGACAGGCCGAATCCTCTCGGTGGCCGCAAGGTCGAAGGAAGCTTCGTAGAGCCCGGATATTTCTCTTTCGTGAGCATGTACGAGATTCCTTACATCTACGGGCTGACAGTCGGCGAGTTGGCATATATGCTGAACGAAGAAGGGATGGTCCGCGGACAGAATGGCAGGGAGACAGCCAAAAAGTGCAAACTGACAGTCGTGCCGATGGAAGGATGGGAGCGCGACATGACCTTCCCCGACACCGGTCTCCCCTGGGTGCCCACATCTCCCAACATTCCTCATCCCCAGACTGCATTCTGCTATCCAGCCTCAGGCATCATAGGTGAGCTTGGCGGATACCTCAACATAGGAGTGGGATATACCCTTCCCTTCGAATGCTTCGGTGCAACCTGGATTACAGACGCGGATAAATTTGCAGCCGCCCTTAACGCACTCGAACTTCCCGGCGTAAGTTTCCGTCCTACCTATTACCAGCCCACCTCAGGTTCTTCCGCAGGCAAGACAGTCGGAGGAGTGCAGATATTCTTCACGGACTACGCCGTGGCAAGGCTCACCGAAATCCAGTTCCACGTGATGCAGGTGGTCGCCCGCCTCTACCCTTCCCACAAACCGCTGGACAGCACCGACGCTTCTAAATTCTCGATGTTCGACAAAGTGCTCGGCAGCAACCGCATCCGCGAGACTTTCCGCAAGAACTACCGCTTCGACGACATAAAAGATTACTGGCGAAAGGATGAAGCCTCTTTCAGGGCGGCATCCTCTAAATACTATCTCTACTAAAACTATGAAACGCTTTTTATCGGCCGTTTTGTGCCTGTTCTGCCTCGGCAGCATAATCTGTCAGGCAGACGACAATCTCAAGCTGTGGTACGCCCAGCCTGCTGAAATGTGGGTTGAAGCCCTGCCTTTAGGCAACTCCAAGATGGGTGCGATGATTTTCGGAGGCACCGCTACCGAGCAGATCCAGCTCAATGAAGAAACCATCTGGGGAGGCAGTCCCCACCGCAACGACAGTCCCAAGGCTCTGGCAGCCCTGCCTGCCGTCCGTGAAGCCATCTTCGCAGGCGAAGGCCGTCTTGCCTCACAGCTCCTTGAGGAAAACTTCATGACCGGCATCCACGGTATGCCCTACCAGACCATCGGAAGCCTGATGCTCGATTTCGAAGGCCACGACCAGGCAAGCGACTACTACCGTGACCTTGACATAGAGAAGGCCAAGGCTACCGTTCGCTACAAAGTCGGGGACGTGACATACACAAGGGAGTACTTCACCTCTTTCCGCAACAACGGAGTCTATGTAAAGCTTACCGCCAGCAAACGCGGAGCCCTGAGTTTCAAGGCCAGATATGAGACTCCCTTCAAAGAGTATTCGGTTTTTGCCGAAGGCAAGGACCTGCTCCTGACCGCAACCACTTCCGACCACGAAGGCATACCCGGCAAGGTACGCTTCGCCAACCGCACCAGGGTGAAAGCCAAGGGCGGAAAGGTCACCGTCAACAATGACAGCATTGAGGTCAAGGGTGCCAACAGCGTCACCATATTCATTACCGCCGCCACCAACTTCGTCAACTACAATGACATCAGCGCCGACGAGATGGCCCGCAGCGCAGCCTTGATGAACAAGGCCTCAAAGCAGAATTTCAAGCGCGAGTACAAAGCCAGCTACAAGCTGTTCGCAAAACAGTTCGACCGCGTGAAACTCGACCTCGGCAAAGGCTCCGACGAGCAGACACATCTCCGCGTGAGCAAGTTCAACGAAGGCGGAGACCAGGCTCTCGTTGCACTGATGTTCCAATACGGAAGGTATCTTCTCATCTGCTCATCACAGCCCGGCGGTCAGGCCGCAGGACTCCAGGGCATATGGAACCAGAGTCTGCTGGCCCCCTGGGACGGCAAGTACACCGTGAACATCAATGCCGAGATGAACTACTGGCCTTCTGAAGTCACCAACCTCGTGGAGACTTCAGAGCCTATGATCCAGATGGTGAAGGACCTCTCAGTCACAGGACGCGGAACCGCAAGGACGCTTTACGACTGCGACGGATGGGTAGTGCACCACAACACCGACATCTGGCGCATCACCGGTCCCGTGGACTTCGGAGACTATGTATGGCCTATGGGCGGAGCCTGGCTCAGCCAGCAGCTCTGGCAGCATTATCTCTACAGCGGCGACGAGAGCTTCATCGCCGAGAACTACGAACTCTTCAAGGGCCTTTCTGATTTCTATATCGACTACCTCATCCCGCATCCCAAGTACGGATGGCTAGTCACAGCTCCTTCCACCTCTCCCGAACAGGGGCCTCCCGGCTGGGGAAGCATGATAGTTGCCGGCTGCACGATGGACATACAGCTGCTCCACGACGTATTCACTAATTCCATTGCCGCCACCGAAATGGTCCATCCCGAAGATACTGAGTACATCGCCCTGCTGAAGAAGACGATGGCTCAGCTTCCCCCTATGCAGATCGGCCACCTGGGCCAGCTTCAGGAATGGCTCGAAGACGTTGACGATCCGAAGAACGAGCATCGTCACGTATCTCACCTCTACGGCCTCTACCCTGGCAACCAGGTTTCTCCCTACAAGAACCCCCAGCTGTTCCAGGCTGCCAAGCAGAGCCTAATCTACCGCGGCGATATGGCGACAGGCTGGTCAATCGGATGGAAAGTCAATCTCTGGGCAAGGCTTCTCGACGGAAACCACGCCCTCAAGATCATCAACAATATGCTCACCCTGCAGCAACGTGACGGCTGGGGACGCGCTAACGGAAGGACCTATCCCAACCTGTTCGACGCCCATCCTCCGTTCCAGATCGACGGTAACTTCGGTCTCACAGCAGGTGTAGCCGAGATGCTGCTTCAGAGCCACGACGGTGCCCTACATCTGCTTCCTGCTCTTCCCGACGCCTGGGCAAAGGGCAGCGTGGAAGGTCTCAAGGCCCGCGGAGGATTTGAAGTGGCCATCAAGTGGGACAACGCCAGGCTCGCCGAGGCTTCCATCAAGTCGCTCATCGGCGGTAAGGTTCGGATACGCTCTTATGTTCCCCTTCAGGGCGCAGGCCTCACAGAAGCTTCGGGCAGCAACCCCAACAAACTGATGGAGAGCGCCGACATCGCCACTCCGCTTATTGCCGAAGGATTTGACGCTCCGATGCCGGAACTTCAGAAAGTATACGAATACGACCTCGACACAAAGGCCGGCAAGACATACAATGTGACCGCCGCAAAGTAGCGGGACTGCCATAAAACAACAAAGGCTGCATTTTCGTGCAGCCTTTATTGTTTCTATATAATCCGTGAATTACTCCACGAAAGCGATGATCTCGTTCTTGGCAACCTTGTCACCCTGTTTGGGATAAACAGCGACGATCTTGCCTGCGTATGCGGCCTTCACGTCTTCGAGAGCGTAAGGAGTCTGGATGCGGCAGATCACGTCGCCGGCCTTGACGGCCTTGCCTACGCGCGGAGCCATAGACTTGTCGACAACGTCATACTCCCAGATGACCTGACCTTCTGCCTCAGCCTGAACGGCGTGTGCCTTCGGGTGCTCTTCCTGGAACTTGGGAGCGTCGTTCTTCGGAACTTCTACAACGGGACGTGTCACAACGATCGGAGCGCCGGCCTTTGCCTTTGCAGCCTCGAGATCCTTGTTGAAACGTTCTGCGGCCAGACCGTTCTTGTAGTCGCGGTACTGAGTGGGGTGCATTGCAAGCTCGAAGAGCTCTTCGTCGTCCTCACCGAGTTCCCAGCCGTTGTCGGCCATTTCCTTGCGGTACTGGTCCATATCGTCCGGATAGAGAGCCTGTACGTCACCGGTGAAGAATTCCATACCCTGCTTCTCTGCGAGTTCCTTGATTTCGGGAGCAACGGGACCGGGAAGGACGCCGCTGCGGCCGAGGATCATACCCCAGATGCTCTTGTCGGTGAGCAGGCTGTAGCGGGGCTTGCCCTGTGCCTCTGCCATGATGTTCATCAGGGCGATGTTCTTCACATACTGGCTGAACGGGGTTACGAGGGGCGGATAACCGACCTTAGGCCATACATATTCAACCTCGTCGAAGAGTTTCACAACCAGGTCGTCGAGAGAGACTTCGGGTTTGCCATTGTTGCGCAGGTACATATTGACTGCCGGATGAACGGCTTTGAGGTCAGCCATCATAGAGCCCATCATACCGCCGGGAAGGCCGCAACCTACGAGCAGTGAAGTGAGGTGATGGTTGGTCGGCTCGATGAAGTAGCCCAGGAAGTCGTCGATGAATTTCTGGGTGAGGGCGCGGGCCTCCATATAGGCTTTCATATTGATGTCCTTCACCTTGAAGCCTGCGTCTTTGAGCATCGCGCGGATGGTGATTACATCGGGATGGATCTTACCCCAAGAGAGCGGCTCGATGGCCACGTCAAGCACGTCGCAGCCAGCCTTGGCAACTTCGAGCATAGATGCTACTGAGAAGCCTGGACCGCTGTGGCCGTGATACTGGATAAGGATCTCAGGATGTTTCTTCTTGATGCCGGCGACAATCTGGCCGAGAGACCAGGGACGTCCGATACCGGCCATATCCTTGAGGGCGATTTCCTGTGCACCAGCTTCGATAAGCTTGTCAGCGAGGTTGGTGTAATATTCTACTGTGTGGATCGGAGAATAGGTGATACAGAGGGATGCCTGAGGAATCATACCGCCTTCAATGGCATATTTGATTGAAGGGATGATGTTGTTGGCGTCATTCAGGCCGTCGAAGATACGGGTGATGTCCACACCCTGCGCGTGTTTTACCTTATACATAAGTTTGCGCACGTCGACGGGGCAGGGATACATACGGAGCGCGTTCAAGCCGCGGTCGAGCATGTGGGTCTGGATGCCAGCCTTGTGGAGCGGAGCCGTGAAGGCACGCACGGCCTTGTTGGGGTTCTGTCCGTAAAGCAGCTGCACCTGCTCGAATGCGCCGCCGTTGGTTTCAACGCGGTCGAAGCATCCCATATCGATGATTACGGGAGCGATTTCCTCGAGTTGATCGGCACGGGCGGTGTATTTGCCGGACGATTGCCACATATCTCTGTAAACCAGAGAGAACTTTATTTCTTTTGCCATATGCTGTTATTTGTTGTAAATTTCAATTTTGCGGGAAATTCGGACAAATATAAAAATTGTTTTTCCAAAATGGAAAAGATTATTACCTTTGACGCCGGAAGCCGATTCGGCCTCCAAATATGGTGCCCGTAGTTCAGTTGGTTAGAGCGTCAGATTGTGGTTCTGAATGTCGTGGGTTCGAGTCCCACCTGGCACCCACAAAAATAAAACCGATGGTCGCCCATCGGTTTTTTATTTTTGTGGGTGCGTCGGATGCAAAGCATCCTCCTTTTCTGACCCCTCCTTTAAAGGTTCCCTCAGGGAACCAATTGTGTCCCTTCCTCTTTTTTATTTCGCGATAATACCCCCGTAACCATTCCCCCACCGCTTCACAGAACCCGGGTGCGAAATGTACAAGGTCTGCAAAATTGCGACAGACCTTGCACGCTGAGAATGCGCTATGGGCGAAGCCGATCCTGGTGTTTTTCACCAAAGTGTGGAAGCATAATGTGGCCCAGAAAGCGTAGGAGGCCGGTTGTCCTTCCACAGTGCCCGTACTAAGGCCAGTGTGGAAGGAACAAAGGCCCTGCAGATACCTATAGAAGGGTTCAGCCTTCCACACTTTGGCGGAAATGAGCATAATTACAGGGACATCCAGAAGCGGCTGGGCGTTTGGCGTCAGGGCAGCGGCGTAAAGGGCACTGGCGCGAGGACGAGAAAGCGTCTGAGCGGAGTCCGCCGCCCGGGAGCGACGCTGTCTGAGCCACGTTCGGCGCAGATTGAGGTGGAGGCAGATTTGGCCGCGTTAGCGGACAATAATCTGCCGACAACGAAAGATGCAGACGATAAGGGCGAGTTCGTCGCGACAGGCGGACGCAGCGCTAGACGCCGCCCGAGCGTCTTTGAGCCCTCCAAGCCGCTTGCCCTGCGCCATTCCCAGTATCAGCCGCAGCCTCCGCATTCATATTTCGCTCGATACGGTTCAGGGTGTCGAAGAAGCGCTTGGTGGCGATGGCGGGGCCCATCAGCAGCAGGCCGAGGGTGTTCCATCCGAACATATGCAACCAGGAAGTATATGGACCTTCGATGCCCTTCCCTATCGCTATTGCCTTAAGTTCTTCGGCTATTCTTGCCATCCATATCAAAGGATAGATGAACAGCGTAGGAATTCCGAGCAGGTAGGCCACCCAATAACGCTGAGTTCTGCGACCGAGAATGCAATCCAGTTCATCTTGCAGTCCGCACAACGGCATATAGAACAGGAAGAACATTCCGGCCGTGAAGAAATCGATGAAGCCGAACCAGAATCCGGGTCTGTCTGTATGTTTGAATCTCACCGGACGGCTATTGTGCTTTCTTATAGGGCTTCAGCAGGGCGTACTGTCTGTCGAGCAGGGCTCTGAGCTCTTTCAGGTCCTGACTCTTGCGGACGCGTTCAACCTGCGCGTTAGGAGCGTCGTGCATCGGAGCCAGCTGAGCTGACTCGAGCATATTGGCACCGACTTCGGCGATGTGGATACCCTCCTCGAAGTCCTTCCCTCCTGCCTTCTTCCAGGCTTCGGTACGACTGAGCACGCTGCCGATCTTGTCCTCACGGTCCGGGAACTCAGGGAAAGGATTGCTGCGGTTGCGGAAATAGCCGAGGATAGCCGCAGGAATGGACGGATCGCGGACAGTTCCGTCACCATAGAAGACGCCGTGGACAGTACCCCAGCCTTTCTCGACGATCATAAGTTCCCAGATGCACCAGCCCATTCCGGCTTTCATATGCTCTTCAAGCGTGACGTCATAGGGATTGGCGCGGGCCACGCAGCCCATCTCGCCATTGAAAACCTTCTTGCCCACCTTGTCGGCGAAAGCCTGGGCGCGGGCAATTGTGTCGCGAACTTCATCGCGCGTCTCAGAATAGTTGTGGAACTGCAGGATGTCGGCATAGTCGGCCATTTCGATCATACACGATACCTTCTCCATTCCGATGGTCAGAGGAGTGGCGGGATCCAACTCCTTGAAGAGACCGTACATAAGCTTGCAGTTCTCGAAGTTGCTCTCCTTCATCCGCCTGTTGAGGTCCGGCTCGTTCATCAGGTCCCACATCATCAGATTAGGCTCGTCCTTCAGTGCGGAGACAAGGAATTCCACCCATTCGCGGGCCTGGCTTCTAAGAGTCGTGTCCCGGGTCCAGCGGCCGCTTCCGACAACAGGCACCATTCCGATACCGCGTTCGTTGCATTGGCGCGCAAAATCCTGAAGTCTTGGTGTCAGTTCGTCGCCAAGTTCGGTGAAACACTGGTAGGGAACGAACACTCGGGCCATATTCAGTTTCAGCCCCTGGGCAAGGTCGAGGTTGAACGCAGTCTCTTCAGGATCGTAGTTCACCCAGGTGTCGATATGGTGCCTGGGCTCGGCCACATAAGCGGGAGTATAGTTGAAACCGCGGATCTGTGTGCAGTCGACGGCATATTTGTCAGTCTTGGGCGCAGGAGTGCTGCAGGCTGCCACGGCGGCAATGCCGGCTATGGCAAGAATAAAAAATTTGAAGGATTTCATAGTATAGGAGATAAGGGCTTTTACAAATTTATATAATTATTGCATATCTTTATAAGTTGAAAAAACTATATCAATAATCCCACAATAATGAAGAAAATACTATTATTCGCAGCTGCCCTTCTTACAACTGCCACTGTCTTTGCTCAGCCCAAACTGACCAAGGACAACATTGACGAAGTCCTCAAGGCTATGACCTTGCAGGAGAAAGCCACCCTGCTGGTCGGCGGAGGCCGCGCCGCAATCGTAAACGGCGTCACATCCGGCACCACTTCACTCGTTCAGGGTGCTGCAGGCCGCACACGCGCCATCGACCGCCTCGGCATTCCCGCCACAGTTCTTGCCGACGGCCCTGCCGGTCTCCGTATCAGCCCTACCCGTGAAGGCACTACCGAGACTTTCTACTGCACAGCATTCCCTGTAGGAACATCAATGGCCTCCAGCTGGGACATCGCCCTGGTAGAGGAACTTACCACAGCTATGGGAAATGAGGTGAGAGAATATGGTGTCGACGTGCTCCTTGCTCCCGGCATGAACATCCACCGCAGTATCCTCTGCGGCCGTAACTTCGAGTATTTCTCAGAAGATCCGCTGGTAAGCGGCAAGATGGCTGCTGCATATGTACGCGGCATCCAGAGCAACGGTGTCGGCACTTCAATCAAACACTTCATGGCCAACAACCAGGAGACCAACCGTAATATGAACGATGCCATCATCGGTCAGAGGGCTCTCCGCGAGATCTACCTGAAGAACTTCGAAATCGCAGTGAAGGAAGGCAAGCCCTGGACCGTGATGTCATCTTACAACCAGATGAACGGCCAGTTCACCCAGCAGAACCGCGAACTTCTCACCACCGTCCTCCGCGATGAATGGGGTTTCGACGGAATCGTAATGACTGACTGGGGCAACAAGGAAGGTACTGTGAAAGCTGTCATCGCACAGAATGACCTGATGGAACCCGGTGCAGAGAATGAGATCGAGCGCATCGTCAAGGGCGTTCAGGACGGCACAATCTCACAGGCCGACCTCGACCGCAACGTACGCAACATGCTCGAGTACATCGTACGCACTCCCCGCTTTGCAGGCTACAAGTTCTCAAACAAGCCTGACCTTGCAGCGCACGAGGCGCTCGTACGCAAAGCCGCTCCGCAAACCATGGTCCTCCTCAAGAACGACAATGGCGCCCTGCCTCTCAAAGGCACTGAGACCGTAGCCCTCTTTGGTCTGACTTCATACGATATGATCCCCGGCGGTACCGGTTCGGGAGCTGTCAACAAAAAATATGTCCGAAGCCTCAAGGAAGGTCTCGAGATGGACGGTTTCAAAGTTGACGCAGACCTCGCCAACCTCTATGCCAAATATGTAGACTTCCAGAACGCACTCCAGCTGCGCACCGCAGGTGGCGGCGGAATGTGGGGCCGCGCTCCTCTGGCAGAAATGGAAGTTCCTGAGAATTACGTGACCCGCGAAGTTGCAAACAGCGACGTAGCAGTCATCACCATCGGCCGCAACTCAGGTGAAGGCGCAGACCGCAAAGCTGTTGCCGGCGACTGGGCTCTCACAGATGCCGAGCGCCAGAACATCGAGGCTCTCTGCAACAGTTTCCACGCTGCAGGCAAGAAAGTCATCGTCGTGCTCAACATCGGCGGTGTGATCGAGACCGCTTCATGGAAACATATGCCCGATGCCATCCTGCTCGCATGGCAGCCCGGTATGGAAGCCGGTGCTTCTATCGCTGACGTACTCTGCGGAAAGGCCAACCCTTCAGGCAAGATTGCCACCACTTTCCCGCTGAACTTCTTCGACAGCCCGTCTTCTTTCAACTTCCCTTACAACTATACCCGCAACGCACAGCCTGCCAACGCATTCGGAAGAGGCAACCAGCAGCCTCAGCCCGTCAAGGACGTAGATTATACCGACTATAACGAAGGCATCTGGGTAGGTTACCGCTTCTTTGAGACAGCAGGAATTGATGTTTCTTATCCGTTCGGCTTCGGTCTTTCATACACTACTTTCGAGTACAGCAAGCCCGTAGTGAAGGCTACTGCAAACGGTTTCACCGCTACCATCACCGTGAAGAACACCGGTAAGGTTGCCGGCCGCGAAGCCGTACAGCTCTATGTAACCGCACCTGCAGGAGGCCTTGACAAACCCGCTAAAGAGCTCAAGGCATTCGCAAAGACCCGCGAACTCGCACCCGGTGAGAGCCAGACCGTCACAATGACCGTTGACAACTACTCTCTCGCTTCATTCAACGAGGCCAAGTCACAGTGGGAAGCCGCTGCCGGCAACTATACCGTAGCCTTCTCAGCTTCTATCAAGGATGTACGCGCAAAAGCCGTTTACAACCTCAAGAAAGCACAGACCTGGAAAGTAAACAACGTGCTCGCCCCTACCAAGACCCTTGCTGAGATTTCAGTAAAATAGTCTTACATTTTTCGAAGAATATAGTCCTGTCTGCCGTGAAGCAGACAGGACTTTTCTTTTTATCTTTGTTATATATGAAATTCCTGTCCTCATTACTTCTGCTATGCGCTTCGGTAGTCGTCTGCGCTCAGGACTGGCCTGCCGTCAAGCCCGAGATGCACCCTGCATCCCGCTGGTGGTGGCTGGGAAGCGCCGTAGATTCTGTCAATCTCGACGCCCTGATGAGCGAATATGCCGCCGCAGGCATAACCGAGCTTGAGATAACGCCGATCTACGGAGTGCAGGGCAACGAGGCTGAGGACATCGACTTCCTCTCGCCCGAATGGATGCACGTACTGCAGGTATGCAACGCAATCGGAGACCGGGTCGGAATCCGCATAGATATGAACACGGGCACCGGATGGCCCTTCGGCGGCCCCGAGGTCACTGAGGAAGAGGCTGCGACGAAAGCAGTCGTTCAAACATCCCCCGATGACCAGCAAAAGATCACCGTCACAGCCGGCAAGACCGGACAGATGGTGAAACGGGCAGCCCCCGGCGGAGAAGGCCTTGTCATCGACCATTTCAACAGGACTGCCGTCAAACATTATCTGGACAAGTTTACACAGGCGTTCAGGGAGAGCGGAGCGAGGGTTCCTTTCAATTTCTTCAACGACTCGTATGAAGTATACGGTGCCGACTGGACTCCAGCGATGTTCGACGAGTTCGCACGCAGGCGCGGGTACAGGCTGGAGGACCACCTGACAGAGTTTTACAGCGAAGAACGGGATGACGTCACTTCACGCATAGTGAGCGACTACCGGGAGACGATGAGCGACCTTCTGCTCGAGAACTTCACGGAGCAGTGGACAGCCTGGGCTCACGAGATGGGCTCAAAAACCCGCAACCAGGCGCACGGCTCTCCCGCCAACCTTCTGGATATCTATGCGGCTGTGGACATACCCGAATGCGAAGGATTCGGCCTGTCGTTCTTCGGCATCGACGGCCTCAGGGTGGATTCGCTGGTCAAGGAGAACCAGTGCGACCGCACCTTTATGAAGTACTCTTCTTCCGCCGCCCACGTAACGGGCAAGTCCCTTGTATCTTCGGAGAGCATGACCTGGCTGACGGAACATTTCCGAACCTCGCTGTCGCAGTGCAAGCCGGACATCGACCTTCTCTTCCTTTCCGGAGTGAACCACGTATTCTTCCACGGCACTGCTTATTCTCCAGTTGACGACCCGTGGCCGGGCTGGAAATTCTATGCAAGCATCGATATGTCTCCTACCAATTCCATCTGGAAGGATGCTTCTGCAATGTTTGACTACATCACCCGCTGCCAGTCCTTCCTGCAGATGGGAAAGCCCGACAACGACCTGCTGACATACTACCCTATCTACGACGTCTGGAATGACGTGCCCGGGACATATCTTGCATTCGAACAGCAAAAGACCGCCGGGTATACCCCCGCCTTCAAGAAGGCTGTGGAGGACATCCTTGCCATCGGGCACGATACGGACTATATTTCTGACCGGTATCTAAAGCAATGCAGGGTAGTGCGAGGCAAGGTGGTTTCGGCAGGCACCGAATACAAGGCGCTGGTCATACCTCAGGTGAGACACATCCCTGTAGATGTGATGGCACGGATAGAGAAACTGGCAAGGAAAGGGGCCACGGTCGTATTCGTAGGCGGCTATCCGCAGACCGTTCCCGGCTACGGTAAGCTTGAGAAGCGCGAGAAAAAACTGGCAAGGATTATCCGCAAACTCCCTGTCCTCTCCGACGGTCAGTCAGCCGCATCAAAGTATCACAGGGGAAGGATAATAACCGGCAGTGACTATGCTTCCGCCATAGCCCTGTGCGGCATTCTCTCTGAAGAAATGGGCAATCTTGGTCTCAGCTTCATCCGCCGTTCCAACGATGACGGCCATCACTATTTCATTTCCGTACTCCAGCACGACGGATATGAAGGCTGGGTGAAACTGGCCGTTCCCGCCGAAGATGTGATGCTCTTCGACCCGATGACTGCAAAAAAAGGCCGAGTGCCTTTCAAGACCGCAGACGGCTACACCGAGGTGTTCCTTCAGCTTCGTTCGGGAGAAAGCGTCATCATCCAGACTTTCGACCACACTCTTGCAGATACTGAAGAATGGAAGTATTACGAGAAGGACTCGAAAACACAGCCGGTTGAGCTTGACAGAGGGTGGAAACTGACTTTCACGGCAAGCGAGCCTGCCGTAGAGGGCACATTCAGCATCGACAAGCCAGGCTCGTGGACAGATTTGCCAGTTCCTGCGGCGAAAGTCACTATGGCCACCGGACGGTACTCGAACACCTTCACGATTGATGCTGACGCAGCTGACGAATGGTTGCTCGACCTGGGCGACGTGCGCGAAAGCGCTGTCGTGAGAATCAACGGTGAAGAAGCCGGGACCGTGTGGGCAGTGCCTTTCACCCTGAGGATAGGCCAATGGCTCCGGAAAGGAGAAAACACTATCGAAATCGACGTGACAAACCTTCCTGCCAACCGTATAGCCGATCTTGACCGGAAAGGGGTGGAATGGCGCAAGTTCAAGGAGATCAACCTGGTGGACCTCAACTACCAGCACACCAAATATGACTGGTGGGCCCCCGTCCCCTCCGGACTCAACGGCGCGGTGAGGATCATCCCTCTGCGGATAATCGAATAGTTATCCAAAAAGCACTATATTCGCGGCCTGAAAATCTCAGTCCGCATGTCTCAGATACATCTCTCAGACCATTTCACCTACGGCAAACTGATACGGTTTACCTTGCCGTCGATTGGAATGATGGTGTTCACTTCACTCTACGGTGTGGTGGACGGGGTGTTCGTGTCGAACTTTGCCGGCAAGGTGCCTTTCGCGGCTGTCAATCTCATATGGCCGATATTCATGATCCTGCAGACTCTCGGCTTTATGCTGGGAACCGGCGGCAACGCCATCATTTCGAGGCTCCTCGGGCAGAAGAATGACAAAAAAGCCAATGAGGTGTTTTCGATGCTGCTGTGGGTTACAGTCGCCGCCGGAATCCTGATCGCCATCACGGGACTCCTGCTGCTCAAGCCGCTGCTGGTGTGGATGGGTGTCGAAGGAGAACTGCTGTCGCAGTCGATGCTTTACGGAAGCATTATGTTTCCCGTACTTCCAATAGCAATGCTGCAGGTGGAGTTCCAGACCTTCCTTGTGACCGCCGAGAGACCCAGGATGGGCTTCCACATCACACTGGCGGCCGGCATAGCCAATATGGTGCTGGATGCACTTTTCATCGGCCTGCTTCGCTGGGGAGTCGTAGGAGCTGCCGCAGCCACCGTCATAGGCCAGTGCATAGGAGGCATCGTTCCGCTCGTTTATTTCCTCAGGGACAACAGCAGCCTGCTCAGGGTGACTCCGTTCACCCACGACAGGAAGGCATTGCTGCATACGCTTGCCAACGGATCTTCTGAACTGCTCTCCAACGTGTCGATGTCATTGGTGATGACATTGTACAACTGGCAGCTGATGAGATATATCGGCGAGGACGGAGTCGCAGCGTACGGAGTCCTGATGTACGTCAGCTTCGTCTTCATATCGTGCTTCATCGGATACGGCATCGGAACAGCTCCCCTCTTCGGCTATCATTACGGAGCCTGCAACTATACCGAGCTGAAGAACCTGCTGCGCAAGAGTGCGGCAATGGTCGGAGTGTTCTCCGTCATCGTCACAATACTCGCAGAACTCTTCCCCTATCCTCTTGCACGGGTTTTCGTCGGATACGACCAAGAGCTCCTCGACTTGACTGCCGGTGCGTTCCGCATTTACAGCATCTCATTCCTGATCTGCGGATTCAACATTTTCGGCAGTTCGCTGTTCACCGCCCTCGGCAATGCCCCGGTTTCGGCCGGAATCGCCTTCTTCCGCACGATGGTCTGCGAAGTGGGCGCAGTGCTGCTCCTGCCCAAAGTACTTGGCATACAGGGGATATGGCTTGCCGTGCTGGTGGCTGAAGCGGTCGCATTGCTGCTGACAGGGTTCTTCATCGTCAGATTCAGAAGCAAGTATCACTACTATTAGCAGGGTAACGCCAAAGTTTGCTACCTTTGATAGACAGAAGCCCCTTCCTGCTATGAAACGCATTATCACTTCCCTACTTCTGATTGCAGCTGGCCTGTCATTGACGGCGCAATCCATTTCCGGCAATCCCGAACTCACTGATGACGAAACGTACGGATATCTGTACTGCCACGAATCAGCCCACGGCGGCTGGACTGCCTATGCGATGTCGCAGGACGGCATCCATTTCCACGACCTGCTGTGCGGTGATTCTGTTTTTCCCGACGATGCCGTCGACATTGTCAAAGGGAACAGGCCTTTCCTGTGCAGGACGCAGGACGGAAGCTTCCTGATGGCAGCCCGTTCAGGCGATTCAAGAATCGATATATTCCGAAGCGACGATCTTTTGGACTGGACCCGTGTCACTACGCTGAATATGCCCAAAGGCAACCTGGTCGGAGATCCCGGAATCATCTGGGACGACAACTATGGATCGAAAGGAGGCTGGCTGGTGTATTTCCCGATGCTCAATTCGGCAAGGAGCTCTCACCTTAGCCTGTTTGGAGTTCACTCCAACCTGAACATGACACGCTGGTCAAGGCCCAGACCGCTTGCAGACTGGGGATTCGGCATCAGGGATGCCAGCATATATCCTGATCCTGAAGGAGGATTCAGCATCCTGTTCCAGGAAGAAGGAATGCACTCGATACTTGCCTCAAAGTCAAAAACGCTGGCCGGTCCCTGGTCTGTTCCTGCAGAATTCGCCCCTGACGGAAACAAGGCCATAGAAAGCCCCGCAGCCTTCCGTCTCGCCGGAACTCAGGGCTGGCAGGTAGGATATGTCGATCCTGAAGGCGGTGCCACGGGCAGATACCGCATCTGCACAGCCGACGAAAGGTTCACCCAAATGAGGCGGCCGCAATACCTGGAGGGTGTTTACGGGCCTGACAAGGGAACATTCCTGCGTTTGAGCGAAGCAGAGTACAACAGACTGCAGGCTTGGAGCGACGCCGCAGAGCCGGAGCATCTTGCACAGTCTGTCCACAACCCTGTCTTCCCCGGACTGCACGCAGACCCTGAAGTGCTGTACAGCGAGCAGACCGGCAAATATTACATCTACCCTACCACCGACGGCGCTTTCGGCTGGCACAACCACGATTTCAAATGCTTCAGCTCCGAGGACCTGGTGAACTGGAAGGATGAAGGCGTCATCCTCGACCTTCAGGACCTGGACTGGGGAAAGGAATATGCCTGGGCACCCTGCATCATAGAGAAAAAGGTCGGTGACGGATACAGATACTACTATTATTTCGTCGCCAACAAGAGCGTCGGCGTAGCGGTGGCTGACCGGCCGGAAGGGCCTTACCGCGATGCTCTCGGACACGCCCTGCTCTCTCAGGAAGAGATCGGAGCACCCAACCAGGTAATCGATCCTGACGTCTTCCGCGACCCGGCTACGGGAAAGTATTACCTCTACTGGGGCAATTCATATCTCTGGATGGCGGAACTGGCCGACGATATGACTTCACTCGTCCCGGGCACAATGCACGAACTCATCCCCCGTTCAAGAATCGGAGAATACCATTATCTGGAAGGAACCTACGTCTTCGAGCGGAATGGACTGTATTACTTTATGTGGTCGGAAAACATCACGCGTTCTGCCCGATACTGCATCAGATACCTGATTTCTGACTCTCCTGTCGAGTTCGTCCGCAACGGGCAGCCGGCAAAGGTCGAGGAGCAGATCATCCTGCAGCAGGACCCCTCGCTGCAGATTTTCGGCACCGGGCACAATTCAGTCCTGAACATACCCGGCACCGACAAATGGTATATGGTCTATCACCGTTTCACCCGTCCGGAAGGCATCAAGATGGGACTCTCCGGAGGCTACAACCGCGAAATCTGCATCGACCCGATGTACTTCAATCCTGACGGAACGATAGTACCCGTCAAGCCGACACTCTGAGCGAGACTGCCCAGCCTATTTTACCTCGCACCATCCTCCGGGGACGGACGCGCCTATCCTTGCATCATACATCGCCTCGCAAACGGTGGCCGGACGGTAGAAGCGGCCCTTGTAGGTTGCTGTCATCCGTGTTGTGACAGTGACGCTTGTGCCTCGTCTGAGATTGAGGTATGAGTAAACGCGGTCATCGCGGAAATCCTGGTACATCGCATCGGTACGCTCTGCGTGAATCTCCCAGCCTGACGGGAAGATCTGAGTCAGCGCCACGTTGGTATAGTCCGTCGTCGCACTCGTGTTTGTCACGGTCGCCGTCACGACAAAATCGGTACCCTGAGGCAGGGATGCAGGATCCACCCTTGTGCCGTCAGGCAAAGAGTAGGTAACCGTCAACTGCATTCCGTCTGCGCGGGAAATCTCCTCTCCTTTCTCAGGAATGCCGGTAGAACTCAGGACAACATAAACAGGCGCCTTGGAATTGTTGGATACTTCGACATCGAGCGACCTGCCGACACCCGCATCAAGGGAGCCTTGTGCAATCGCCTTGGAAGTCTTCAGAGTCGTCCCGCCGAATGCCGTCCTGAAGTTCACGTTCAGGCCGTCGACGGAATTGTTCTTCATATAGTCGGCTACGGCGCGCAGTGACCAGGCAGTACTCTGGGTGCTCATGAAATGCCCACGGTCGTTGAGCCAGCCTGAGAGCTTCTCAATGCACTGGAAGGCGGCAGTCTTGTCGCCAAGTGCAGTATAGACCATAGCGGCGATTGCCTGCTCTCGCTCTTCACTGTCATAATTGTCGGAGAAACGGTTGTATGATTCACTGCCGGCCTTGGTTTCCTGCAGTATCTTGCGAGCCACATCCTTCTTGCCGTCGAGCACATAAGCGCCCGAGAGCAGAAGTCTGCAAGATTCCGGCAGCTTGGCCAGATCCTCGCGGAGTCTGTTCATACCGCCACGGTCTGCAGAACCGGCAAGGGCGAGCACATATAGAGCGTACGCACGGGATTCTGCATTGTAACTTCCGCTGGAGGCCACCGTACGCAGATAGGACAGATTGGATTTACGCAGTGCCGCAGGAACAGCATAGCCGGCCTTCTGAGCCTCAATCATAAAGTGCGTTGCATAGACTGTAGCCCAGACATTTGCTCCGGAATATGATGAAGTTCCGGGCCAGGTCGTCATACCGCCAGAAGAAATTGCGAATGAACTGAGCCTGTTCAATGCTGCCTTGACATTGTCCGCGGTAGTATTGATCTCCCTGCTCTCAAGATCCACCAGATCACCCAGATAGAGCTGAGGGAATGCGGCGGATACAGTCTGTTCCAGACAGCCGTGAGGATATGTCGTCAGATAAGACAGACGGTAGTCCAGGTCGACGGGAGGTATCGTAGATGCTTCTACAGCCACAAAGTTGGTACCCGCGCGTCCGGCAAGTGTGAACGGTATCTTCAAGCTTTGGCTGCCTTCAACAAGTTTCACAATGGAATTGGCAGTCACCGGGTTGGGGTCGCGCACATCTATTTCAAGGTCTTCCGCAGAACTGTCGCCTCCGCCCTTCGCCACAGTGTGGATCGTACCGATTCCTGTGGATGCATCAGCCTTCAGGGTAAAGTAGGCAAGCGCTTCTCCGGCCTTGGGCAGGTTGACCGTAGCCGTGTTGCTGCCGGCGACTGAGAGCGCTCCGTCAGCCTTCAGTTCAACTGTCACAGAACCCACCCCGTCTTTATTGGCAAAGACAGTCACGGGAAGTACGACCTCCTCATCGGTGCCGATTACCCTGGGCAGGGTGGCCTTTACCATAACGGGTTTCGTCACAAGGACGCTCTTGTCGGCCGAGCCCATTGCAGCGCCGTCAGTGGCGATTACCATAACTCGCATATTGCCGATATACTGAGGCAGTTTCACCGTATGCCTTCCCGAGCCTTTTGCCTTGATGGTAAATGGTCCGATGAAGAGCGATACCGGTTTGAAGCGGTCAGCCTTGCTGTTGGGTGTGATGGCCACATCTCCTTCAGCGTCACCGCCGATTGCGAAGAGCTGTTCCATCCTTGCGCCATATGCTCCGAGAATCAGATCGTAAAGATCCCAGGTGCGGACTCCCAACGCTTCCGTAGCGTAGAAACTCTTCCAGGGATCAGGAGTCTTGAAGCGCGTGAGGCTGAGAAGGCCCTCATCGACCAGTGCCACGACATAGCTCATCGGCCGGCCGTCCTTCTCCTTAACGGTGAAGGATACTTCCTTCTCAGGCTGGACTTCGGCAGCAATGTCGATGACAGGATTCAGATGGGTGGCAGGCTCCTCCACGAGGATGCGCTGCACGCCGAATAGACGGATAGGTGCGTCATTCTCCGTATTGTTGTAAGGCTGGACAAGCGTCACTGTCGCATATACGTTGGGAGCCATACCAGCTTCGATGGGAATGGAGATATCGGTCTTCTCTCCCTTGCATTCAACCCAGAAGCTCTTGAGGACGCGCTGGCCTTTTTCTATTGACACAAGTGCACGTGCACCGCTGGCTGAAGGTATGCTCAGCTGCGCGGTCTCACCGACATTGAAGCGCTCCTTGTTGATAGACATCGCCAGTCGGATGGCGGCATCCGAGCTGCCGGCACCTGCTGACTCGTAACTGTTGCGGACCATCGTAACGGCAGAAGCAGCGTGGCCTCCATTGGGGTCGGTCACCCTTATGAACCAGAAACCGCTGTCCTCACGGGCAAAGTCCATCTTGAACTCTCCAGTTCCGCCTGTCAATGTCACCGCGAACTCGTTGCTCGGCTGATTGTACGAGTCTTTCGCGTATGAAGCAAGGCCGTCTGACGATGAACTCCACCACCAGCTCCAGCCCATCTTGTAGACTTCCACATTTACCTTGACGTTGCCTCTGGCAGGATTGCCCTTCCCGTCCACTGCTACCAGACGGAAGGTATGGCTGCGGTCCTTGTCGAGATAACTCTCACCCCATTCGTCTTCCTGTTCGGGAACGTTCAGTCCGATATAGGTATCGTAAGGCGAAAGTGTCGTAGTGTAACGGTCGATGCTGAAATCGCCGCTCTTCTCGAACACGCGGGAAGTGAAAGTTGCGGTGATCATACCCGGCGCGTCACCTTCTGCCTTTAAAGACGTATTGAAGGAAGTATGGCCGCTGTCATTGGTCTTTCCTCTGAAAATCTCCTTCTCCTGCGATGAGAAACTGCGCGAGCGGTCTTCGAACACATAATCCTTGTAGCTGTCGAAGGCTGTCTTTCCCCTGGTAAGGGCAACCTCTACGCGGGTCTCGAGATCCACGGCAGGGTGGCCGACGAGCCAGCGGGCGTCGATGTCACCGCGGATGTCCCTGCTTTCGAGGACAGGCTTGTCATTGAGTTTCAGATCTATGACGATATTGTTGGGCTTCACGGTCTCTATCTTGACCGTCTTGTACCAGGTGATGCCGCCGGCTGTCACGGCTGCCTCCCAGTTGCCTGTAGGAGCGTCGTCGGGAGTTTTGAACGTAAAGCTGTACATTCCGTCGTGTCCGGAATTGTTCACCAGAGTGCTTATCACCTGACCCTGCGGGTTGCTGAGTGTTGCAGTAACGGGATGGCCGGCAGGAAGAACTCCATCGTCAAGCATGGAAATGAAAGTAAGGTGGATCTCGTCACCTGGACGCCAGACGCCGCGTTCTCCGAATATGTAACCTTTCTGTCCCTTGCGGGAAGCGTTGCCGTCCACATCAAATCCACTCATTGAAATAGAACTTCCAGCCGCCATAGAGAGATAGCTCTTGTCCTCTCCCTTGGTGATGACGGCAGTAAGTGCCTGGTCATCCTTGACAGAGCAGGTGAAACGTCCTCCTGTGCCGGTCGTACCCTCTCCTATCACCTGGTTGACTGAGTTGTAGAGTGTCACTTTAGCGCCGGAAACGGGCTGCGCAGAACGGATGTCCGTCACGAAGACAGTATACTCTCCCTTGTCCGACCCCTTGCCTATGACAGCAAGGTCTGAAACGAGGATGTTGCGCACGCGGTTGGAGTAGTCATTATAGCTTCCGAAATAGTAATCGCTCTCGTAGTGATCGTCATCGAATTCCTTGAGAGGATCCACTCCGCGTATCTCAAGCTTGTAGATTGCACCCCTCTGAACCCTCACAAGGTCTGCCACGTGCAGGCCGTAGGTGCTGAGATTGCGCAGCCGGGCCGAATTAGCCTCGCCTAGAACTAGTGTGGTGTCCAGAATCACTCTTGCTACATTGTCTGTATAGCTCCAGGCATCGCCAAGCTTGTTGCCCTGCAGGAACTGCAGCACGTTATTCTCGTATATCTGTTTTACACGTACCCTTACCTTGCTGTAATTGATGGCCTGGAAAGGAATGTTCATTTCGCCTGATGAAGGAATTACCACACCCTTCGACAGGAATTTCACCATAGGCTCGCCGCTCGGTATCTCGAGCCAGCGCTCGAAGTCAGCATCCAGTTTACTGCCTTTCTCGCTGCGTATGCCTTTGCTCACCGAAATGAACTGACGGTCTTCAGCCTGGACGGCAGGGATTATCCTCAGGACATTTTCCACTGCTATGAAGGAGAGGCGGCCGGCGCCAGGCATAGACACCAGACTGCTGAAATCCTGCTTGGTATCCAGAGAGGCCGAGAAAGCCAACTCCACGCCATAAGGATCGGACTGAACCTCGCTGTCGACCACTTCGAAGACACCCTTGACCGGCACTGCGAAGCTTCGCGAGCCTTCAGCAGCATATTTAGGCCAGCTGTACACCAGCTCCACCTTGCCCTTCTTCTCTGTGGCCTGAATGTCACCGACAGTCACCGTGTGCGTGCGACCGTCTTCGGAATGCACCCACGCCAGCTGGGCGGCGGCACCCTTCACTGAAAATCCGTTCTCGAGGTACTTGCCGTCAAGGGCTTCAGGCGAAGTTATTTCAAGGTCGACGTGATAGCGGTCTTCTACCCCGGAATAGCAGGTAAGCTTGCTGTAGTCGAACAGCAGCACCGGTGCTAGAGTCTTCACTTCGAAACTCTTCCTGCATGCAGAAGTGCCGGCTATGGCTCCGAAATCGGCTGTCACCTTATATGTGGTATTGTATTCCAGAGGCTGGACCGGAACGATGCAGAGTGTCTGGTTGTCAACGATCTGGACATTGAAATCTACCTTAGGCACGATCGAGATAGCCTTCTTGGCCGCCTGGATTGTCTGGTCGCTGTCCTTGAGGACATAAGCGTCAAACAGGCGTACGGTCACGGGATCGTCCACACGGATCTCCTTCGAAATGTCGGCGACACAGTCAGCTTTGCTGCCGCAGGACACAAGTATAACTGATGACAGTACAAGACTCAGTGCAACTAAAATCTTTTTCATATCGACTATATATTTTTGGCTATTTTTGTTTAGGTATACTAATGTAGCGAAAATTTCATTGTCCTTGCGCAAGAATATTCACATACTGATCGGCATAGTCGCGGCAGTAGCCCTGCTGGCGCTGGCGCTTCGGCCAAGGCCGCTTTTCAACAATCCGGTCAGCGCAGTGCTGGAGAGCAGCGACGGGCGTCTGCTGAGCGCACGCATCGCCGCCGATGGGCAGTGGAGATTCCCAGCCGCCGACACGGTTCCCGAAAAGTTCGCGCGTGCTATAGTCCGGTTTGAAGACAAGCGCTTCTGGCACCACCCGGGCGTAGACCCTCTGGCTCTGGCAAGGGCTATGAAGCTCAACCTGAGCAGCGGCGAAGTCCGAAGCGGCGGAAGCACCATCACGATGCAGACAATCAGGTTGAGCCGCAGCAATCCGCCCCGCACCGTAGTGGAGAAATTGTGGGAGATGGTCCTCGCGCTCAGGCTCGAACTTTATACCAGCAAGAAGGATATCCTCGCAATGTATGCGTCAAATGCGCCGTTCGGAGGAAATGTCGTAGGAATCGAGGCTGCCGCCTGGCGCTACTTCGGTATGCCTGCGGACCAGCTGTCCTGGGCTGAGAGCGCCACGCTGGCGGTACTCCCGAACGCACCGGCAATGATCCATCCCGGCAGGAGCCGCGACGCACTGCTTGCCAAGCGCAATTTCCTGCTCGACCAGCTGTGCGCATCTGGGGACATCGACTCCCTCTCCTGCGAACTGGCCAAGGACGAGCCTCTGCCCGACAAGCCCCATCCCCTTCCTGAACTAGCCTACCACTACCTTGAGACTCAGCGCAAGTCACTCGGTGACACTCGAATAGAGAGCGATATCGACTTCAGCCTTCAGCAACGGGCCGAAGCAGTGCTGCAGCGTCACGGAGAAGTCTTCGCCACCAACGAAGTGTTCAATGCCGCCGCAGTAATCCTGGATGTGCACAGCGGCAAACCAATTGCATATTGCGGCAATATCGGTCACGAATCGGGAATCCACGGAGACAATGTCGACGTGGTGCAGGCTCCCCGCAGCAGCGGCAGCACCCTAAAGCCCCTGCTCTACGGAGCGATGCTCGACGAAGGGCTGATCCTGCCACAGACGCTGGTTTCGGACATTCCTTTTCACTATAAAGATTTCACACCAAGCAACTTCAACCATACATTCGACGGAGCTGTGCCGGCAGCGGATGTGATTAGGCGCTCTCTCAACGTTCCTTCTGTACGTATGCTGCACGAATACGGTGTCGAGAAGTTCATCCGGCTGCTGCAGCAAGCCGGGTTCACCACAATCACCCGAGGTGCAGACACTTACGGTCTGTCCCTCATCCTGGGAGGAGCTGAGATCAAGCTATGGGATCTTGCCACGGCCTATGCCAGGATGTCCAATGCACTGCAGGATACACAGACCGCTAAGGTCAGTCCTCTCTCGCGCGGGGCGATCTGGTGCACTTTCGACACCCTGACTGAGGTCAACCGCCCGGAAGAGGAAGGAGACTGGCACACCTTCCACGCCAGCCGGCAGATTGCCTGGAAAACCGGCACGAGCTATGGAAACCGTGATGCCTGGGCAGTCGGAGCCACACCCGACTATGTGGTGGCGGTATGGGTGGGCAACTGCAACGGTGAGGGCCGTCCCCTGCTCACGGGAGTCGGTTATGCGGCTCCTCTGATGTTCGACCTTTTCGGCCTGCTGCCTTCCACCAGCTGGTTTGAGCAGCCCGACGATTCGCTGGAAGAAGTGATATGCTGCAGCCTGAGCGGCCATCCGGCGACAGACCTGTGCGAGGCCGACGGCACAGTTGCAGTCCTCGCCCCCAATGCTCCCCAGAGGCCTGCTCTCTGCCCATATCACAAACTTGTGCACCTCAGTCCTGACGGGAAATATCAGGTAGACAGCGACTGCTGGCCGGTATCCGAAATACAGAATGTATCCCGCTTCGTGCTGTCCCCGGCCCAGGAATGGTACTATATGAAGAGCCACAGCGACTACCATCCCCTGCCACCCTACCATCCGAATTATACAGGTTCACGGGCTTCCGGAGTCATCGAGATCATCTACCCTCAGGAAGGAATGCAGGTCGCAGCCCCGGTAGCACTTGATGCCCGCAGCCAGGGCATAGTCTGCTCGGCAGCCCACAGCGATCCGCAGGCCACCATATACTGGCATCTTGACGGCACATATCTCGGCGAAACCTCCCACGGAGAGCACAAGCTCAAGATCATCCCCGAGCACGGCCCCCACACCCTCACCCTCATCGACGCCAACGGCCACTCCGCCTCAGTTAGATTTACAGCTATGTAGCAAAATTCAGGAGCAGTATCGACTTAGTAATCGCTTGCAAATTTTCACTATATCATGAAGAAAGCCTGCATATGCTCCTCAAGACTTCGTAAGTCGGCCTAACTGTAGCAATATCCGTGAGGACAAATGAATGGTTATGTTCAACTGATGTTATGAAGGATTGTACCTCGCTGAAGTAGCCTTGCGAATAGATTTGGTTGTTAGGAAGTATAGACAAGTGGTTGTTTCGTGCATAGAGATATTCTACAACTTGTTTGTAAGCGTGAACTTTCTCGCAGGGAATGCCCAGGATAGCAGAGGGTTTTGGCTCGTAGGTCAATTCATCCATCTGTGAAAGACGGTAGACACCTTTTGACGTGCAGATTTTGAGAGATTCTTCGGATGTAGTCCAGGTATAGGAGGAGGAGAGTTCCAGGGTGCCGACGATATGTGGATGTCTGAGCATGAGTATATAGGATGCTGGGATTATTTGCTGGCAGGCTATGATTTCTGGCTTGCCAAAGATATGAGTAACGAGGTCAATAGGATGGATGTAAAGGTCGAGTAAAGCATTTCCTTCCGGATATTTGCCAGTGAGGTAATGGAGATCGTAATTGATAAGAATCTCTTTACTCAGACGTTGTTTAAGGATTTGCACGGCAGGTGCATAGCGTTTCTGCAGTCCAATCATAGTGACAGGCGAGCCATACATTCGCCGCTTGTCAATGAGGGCATCAAGTTCCTGCAGCGTCTGACACGGCGGTTTTTCTATGAAGAGCGACTTGCCACTTTGCAGAATTCGCGAGGCGATGGAGAAATGTGCGGTGGGTGATGCGGAGACGAAAACACCTTTGATTGTTTCGTCGCTGAGAATATCAACTAGAGATGTTGTGGTCTTTACATGAGGAAACTTCCGTTCTATCAGTCTGGCTTTCTTCTCAGAAGTGACGCAAATGTATTTCAGAGGCACACCAAGGTAGTGGAGCACAGGATAGAGGTTGGTGAGCGAATGTTGCCCCATACCTACAAAGGCATAAAAACAATGGTATGTTTGAGCAAGTAAACACTCAGTACGAATACGTTTGTAACGTGCTATCAATTGATCTATCATAAGTTATTAAAGTATTGACGATAAGTAGTGCGTGGATCTTCAGTCCACTGATATGAACCATAGAACTTCTCTATGATCCGTTTTGGCAGAAAGCGCTCTAAGTTTCGCAGAAGAATGATGTCGTACTTGCGATGAAAGTTGATCCAGCAGTCGTTGCAGTTCTTTGAGTAATAGCACTGCATCTGGCAGGATGCTGCGCTGTTGAAAATCTCGTCGAGCGATTGGCTGTGGATGTTGCCAAGAGTGACGGCGAGATTCTGGCAGAGTGGTACGTCACCGTTACTATGGATGACAAGACTACTCATGATGCTTTTGCAACGCATTCGCAAATGGCCATTACGCCATTGGTCGTAGAGTGCAACAAAGTCGAAATTTTCTTGCGTCTGGTGGATACCAGCTGGAATCTGACTGATGAAGTCGGAA
Organism: Bacteroidales bacterium; assembly: GCA_017429475.1. Classification (GTDB taxonomy): domain Bacteria; phylum Bacteroidota; class Bacteroidia; order Bacteroidales; family UBA932; genus Equibacterium. The sequence goes on along the minus strand of JAFROX010000011.1, from coordinate 3,726 downwards.
GCCGTCAGCAGTTCGCTAGTCGTATCGAAAAAGGCCATCGTCCCATAAATACCAATGCGCACGTCCACCCCATATTGCCTGGCAATGCCGATGACAAAGGCCATATCATCGAAGTTGTTCCAAGGAGAAAGGCAAAACATCAGCGATAGCGGCACTTCGTCCTTCAGCTCCTCCACCACCTGAATTACGCGGTCATAGCCGTCGCACCCACGCATACGCTGGTAAGTATCGCGACCTCCGTCGAGAGAGACGTATAAGTGCCGGGGCTGATAGAGACGGACGGCATCAATAACACGACGGGGCGCGAGGCAATTAGAAAGCAGTGTGTAATTTGGGTGATGTTTGCGGAACCACGCCATAATTTCAACAGCCTGAGGATGCAGGATAAACTCACCACCCTCTAGTCCTACGGTTGTCTGCCTAGTGATACACTTACTTTGCATAATTAGGCGGATGTCGTCAAGAGATAGATGTTCCACCCGTTTCTGCCAGATGTTGCAATGCTTGCAGCGCGACTGGCAGGCAGTTGTTGAGTAAATCATCAATTGCGACAGTTGCTTATGGCATGGCCGCATTATGTTATTTAGATAGAGGTAGCCGTTGTAGGCATAATCGTAAATCTTATACATAATAATTCGTTGCAGTTTCTACTTATAAAGTCTGTAACTGCAGCGAATGACTGCATGAGGCAAGCGTTTTTCTTCAATTTCTAAATGTGAGAAGACCGCATCCTTACCACGTAAATCTGATGCCCATTGGCAAAGAGAACGTAAACGGATATTCAGTGCGATATGTCTCAACGCCACCGCCTGTCGGGAGGTAGTATTGCAAACTTGGCTCGGCAAACAAGTTGATTGTAGGCGTGATGCTATACTGCAATCCGAGACCCGTACCAACTGATAACTGCCAAGGTGAGTGGATAGTAGAATTATCAGTAGCCTTCAATGCGCCATGCAAGTAATAACTAGTGTTGAGCGGTGAATAGACAGGGATTTCTGTAGACACACCGAGACTGCCATACAGAGTCCACGCTTTGCCTATGTACATATTATAGATGCCCTTTACGGGGATTCCAAGGTAATGGATCGTCTGCTTCTCGTTGATGGTATTGCCGTTTGACCCCATCTCAAATTCAGACCTCATACGACTATAGCTCAATCCAGTCTCCAATCCGAAGCGATTATTCAATTTATATTTTAATGCCAGGGAGATGTTAACTGGAATATAGTGGTGGCTCTTGCGCACAATCTTATCTGCGCCTTTACCTACGGCATCGCCAACATTATTTAGGGCGATATTCATAACGACACTACGGGTGGCGCTGATGGCATCAGCCGGAAGTTCGGACAGATAGGTGGCATAATCACTCCAGTTCTCGAAGGTGACAGGCGAAGGTGGCTCTCCAGTCGGACTTTCCATAGGTATTTCGCTAAAACTGTATGGACGGTTATAATACTGTTCACCAAAACCTCCAACGTAAGCTATCTCCACCGACCACTTTTGCTGACGACTTGTGCCTTTGGCTGGATTGCCAGGGGATATATCGGCAATGTCATAATGCGGTATCGTCACGTTGCGTATAGCCTTGGTCGAGTCAGTTGCTGTACTATCAGGGATTGTCTGCCCCTGTAGTATGATAGATAAGGTATCAGACGCGACAGAATCGACAACTTGAGCCATTGCTGACTGCAGGGTGTCTGCAGCAACGACTGTTGTATGATGAACTGGTAATATGACGATTACCGATTCCTGTGGTTCTTCCGTCCTAGAATCTTGCGGTAATTCATCATGTGCCTCTATCTGCTCCGCCACAACTGATTTTTCATCCATGACAGTTGTATCTCCTTTCCTAAGCAGAAAGAATGTAGCAGGAATAAGCAGCAACAGAAGCCCGGCAACCCAGTACTGCTGCATCATCTTGCGCAGCATCTTCTTTGCCCGCGACAACTGCGATGATGACGAATGAGGCTCGATGCCCAGCATGTCGGCAATCTCCTTGTGCGTCATACCCTCAAACACCGACATTCGGAACACTTGCCCGTAGCCCTCCGGCAAATTGTCTATCATTCTCACCACCGCACACAGCGGCACCCCTTTCACGTTTCTCTCCTCGTCCTCTGGGGCAATTATCTCAGCCTGACTCTTCTCTTCAAGCGAAACTCTTGGTAATGCCTCCAAATGATCTTTACATTTCAACGCTACGTTTCTTGTGATAGCCGTCATCCAATATTCTGCCCGCCGCACGTCGCGCAGCCTGTCGAACGAAGTGAAGATAATGACGAAAGCATCGTGCAGCACATCCTCCACCGTCTGCTCGTCGTTGATATAACGTCGGCATACGCTCCTCATCTGTTGGGCGTATGCCTTGTACAATTCGCCGAGGGCATCCGCGTCCCCCTGTCTGCACCTTTCAATCAGCCTTGTTATCTCCATCGTAAACATACCGTCTCTATAATATATAGTCCTACAACGGAGAAAAAGACTGCTTGGTAGTAACAATTTTTTTTAATTAATGAGATAATTTGCGCAAAAAGTACTTTCACTATCAGGAAACAAACATCAATCGCTTGCTGATAGCCAATATTCCGGCTACGATTTTCTGCTGGGTTGCGGGCTTCGGTTTTCTTTGTCCGTTCGCATAATGACTTAACTGCTGCTCTGCTATACCAGTTTCCTTTGCAAGTGCCTTCCTGGTAATATAGTTATCCGAGTATCTTATCTGCGCCCGCGCGGTAAGTTTAAATACAGGTTCCCACTCCCCTACAAACTCTTCAGGGATTTCCTCGCCATACTTTTTCATTCCTTCAATATGGAACTTGATGGCTTCTACTATATTTTTCTCAACCTCCTCGATATCTTTTCCGGTAGCCACGCACGCAACTTTCTCGTTTGCAGGAGCGGCACCGAAAATTTTATCAGCCCAATCCACGTTGATAATTACCTGTTTCTTAAACTTCACTGTTTTCATATCATATACGTCATAAAGATATATAAAAATATATCAAATATTGCGTTCATAAGGCAAAAAAGGTACTCAAGCGTACAAGGTGTGCTAAAACAGCGCATACCTTGTACACCACAAAATTGTAAATCATTAGGATTTAGGGAGATACAAAAAAGAAGTGTGCAAGGTCTGTCGCAATTTTGCAGACCTTGTACATTTCGGATTCTGATCTCGGACGGAAATAAGGCCTAAAACGTGGCCGAGATGCTCCGAAAGTTCATCTCGGTCGGAAAATAGGCACGAATCCCGACCGATGGCCCTAAAACGATTAACAGGGCGCATCAGCGCCGTGGCGGAGTGTGGGATGTGTCCGAAGGACACGAGCCACGGAGCCACCCGGGTTCTGGCTGAGCGACAGCGAAGACAGGTTCCGGCATGTCCCCCTTGAGGGGGATGTCGCGATAGCGACAAGGGGTGAGGTATTCCCACAAAAAAAGACTCACCGCTGAAAGCGATGAGTCTTTTTTTTGTGGAGAATAAGGGAGTCGAACCCTTGACCCCCTGCTTGCAAGGCAGGTGCTCTAGCCAACTGAGCTAATCCCCCATTGTGCTTGAGAGTAGGACCGCGCGGAGTTGAACCGCGGACCTCTACATTATCAGTGTAGCGCTCTAACCAACTGAGCTACGATCCTATATAATAAATGGAAGACAAGAGCTGCGTGAAAGCAGAACGGAATCAAACTCCAAAAAGGAGGTGTTCCAGCCACACCTTCCGGTACGGC
>JAFROX010000010.1 GCA_017429475.1 Bacteroidales bacterium | reverse complement strand
CTGCAGAGAGGAGTGGAATCCTCTCTGTGGACGAATAAGGCGGTTATAGCGGTGAGGATCCACCTCAAACCATTCCGAACTGAGAAGTTAAGCTCACTTGCGCCGATGATACTGCGATACCATGTGGGAAAGTAGGAAGCCAGCTTTTTCCAATGGGGCTCCGCCCCAAACCCCGCGTCGCAAGCGACGGCAGCTGACGCTGCTACTGGCGGCTGGGCCGCCGACCTTTTTCACAGGGGGGACAGACCCCCTGAACCCCCCCGCGTTGCTTCGCAACGGAACGGCAGGCTCGCCACAGCAGAAAGAAGGCTTGAGCGGGGGCTGGCCACCCGCGGCACGCAGAGCGGGAGGGACCCGACGACAGCGAGTTATCGCGCAGCGATGACGATGATGGCGTTGGGAGGGGTTGGAGTGAGCCGAAGGCGAACGGAACCCCCCGAAGGCCTTGCTTTCTGCGGCAAGGCGAGCCGCTGTCCCAGGTGTACAAGGTCTGCAAAAATGTGACACACCTTGTACACTTTTATTTTTCAAGATGTTAAGTATCAGAGCTTTGAAAATTCGCACCGTACAAGGTCTGCGGTATTTTAGCAGACCTTGTACAAAAGAACACAGAATCGGAATTAAAGCATAACGGGCAAGGTGTGCCAAAGTGCGCCCCACCTTGCCCGGTTGCTTTTTGTAGATCGCAGTAAATCAGGTACTTGAAATTTGACACTGGGCAAGGTGTGCGCCAAAATATCCCACCTTGCCCGCAACTGGTCATATCACAATGCCTGATTGCCGTGAAAACAGCAGCTGAAGACGAATTCAGAAAAGCCCATTCATGGATATGATGTCGGGTTCATTATGCTTTTTGTCGTGTTCGGAAAAGGATAATTGGTAATGTTGAATCCATATGCTATGTTAGCGGTGTAAAACTCAAGGTAAAGCATCATTTTAATGGCAACACTATAAGATAGATTAGCTTAAAATGCTATTTTTGCAGATTACAGTGATTGTGCCGCGCATTTATGATTGAGCTCAAGAACATATACAAAACATACCACACAGCATCTCCGGTGCAGGTTCTCAAAGGAATAAACCTGAGCGTGAAAGAAGGCGAACTCGTGAGTATTATGGGTGCTTCGGGTTCCGGCAAGAGCACCCTGCTGAACATCATCGGAATCCTTGACAACTATGACGAAGGCGAATACCGCTTGGCAGGAAGACTCATCAAGGATCTTTCAGAGGACGACGCCTGCATGATGCGCAATGAACTCATAGGCTTCATCTTCCAGTCGTTCAACCTGATCGGTTTCAAGAACGCTATGGAAAACGTTGCGCTGCCTCTGTATTACCGTGGTGTCAAACGTGCCGAACGCAACGAGATTGCAATGGAATATCTGGAGAAAGTAGGCCTCCAGGATCACTGGAACCACCTTCCCAACCAGATGTCAGGCGGACAGTGCCAGCGAGTCGCCATTGCCAGGGCGCTCATTTCCCAGCCTAAAATCATCCTGGCTGACGAACCCACAGGAGCCCTCGACTCCAAGACAACCCAGGAAGTGATGAACATCCTCCTTCAGCTCAACCGCGAGCAGGGGCAGACCATCGTAATCGTAACTCACGAGCAGGATATAGCAAACCAGACAGACCGCCGGATATTCATAAAGGACGGCGTCATATACAAAGACGAAATGTAGCCCTATGCGCGACCTTTTTGCAGAAATATTCTCATCGATGCGCCACAGCAAGACCAGACTCCTGCTGACAGGCCTCTCCACTGCCTGGGGAATATTCCTGCTTATCGTGCTGCTGGGAACAGGCAACGGCATCCTCAACGGAATCTCAAACGCCTGGCTCAACGAAGATGACAATGTGGTGACCATAGAACCCTCTACCACAATGCTGCCCTTTGATGGACTGCCGGTAGGCAGAAGCATCAACATAACCGAAGAAGACGGCCGGTCGCTGCAGGAAGCATTCCCTGACAACATAGAAGGTTTTGTGCCGGAACTCGACCTGAACGTCACCGTCAGCTACCGCAACAAATATTCGGAAACCGACATTGCAGGCTTCTACCCGGGCTATGAAACCATAAGGAACAACGTCATCCTTGCAGGTAGGAACATCAATGACATAGACATTACCTCCCACCGGAAAGTCTGCCTGGTGTCTACCAACCTCTGCAAAAGAATCTTCCCAGGTGACGACCCCCAGGAAATAGTGGGCCGGACAGTCTCGGTCAACGAAGTGGCTTTCACCGTAGTCGGAGTCTACAAGCCGGCGAAGTCCTACAATATATCCAGGACGGTGATCGCACCCTTCACGACAATAAAATCTCTCTACTTCGACAACGACGACATTTCCAAACTTTCAGTGACGGTCGTGGGACTTAACACCGAAGCACAGAACAATGCCTTCGTAGAGAAGATGAGAGCCTATATGGCCTCGCGCAAACACTTCTCTCCGGTTGACAAGAAAGCCCTCACCATAACAAACACATACGACCTTGCCTTGTATATAGGCAGTCTGTTCAAGACCATAAACCTGTTTCTCTGGATCGTCGGTCTCTCGACTCTTGTGGCAGGTATAGTAGGCGTTTCGAACATTATGCTGATCACAGTAAGGGAGAGGACAAGGGAACTGGCAGTCCGCAAGGCTATGGGAGCCCCGAGACGATCCATCATAGCCCTCGTCCTTACCGAGTCGGTACTGGTTACAGTCATCTTCGGATACATAGGACTGGTCCTCGGCATCGGCGTCATAAAGCTTGCAGACATAATAGTCTCCGCAGCCTCAGATCCTGCCAGTACAGGTGTGGGCAGCAGCGTGTTTATGAATCCCAGCGTGGATATCGGCATCGTTCTCGGAGCGACGCTTATAATGATAATTGCAGGTCTGCTGGCCGGTTATATGCCGGCGAAGAAGGCCGTGAGCATAAAACTTGTAGAAGCCCTGGCGGCAAATGATTAGGCGATGAAGTTCTTGGACAGGGATATGTGGCAGGAAGTGCTTGTGACCATCAAGGGTCAGAAGGTGCGCAGCATATTGACTATGTTCGGCGTCTTCTGGGGCATTTTTATGCTGGTTGTGCTGATCGGCTGCGGCTTCGGAATGAAGAAAGGTCTCATCGGCAGCCTTATGAACCTTTCGTCCAACAGCATAGTCTACACTCCTACGACTACATCGATGGCCTACAGCGGATTCAATGCCGACAGGTCGTGGTACATACAGAGCAAGGACATCACAGACATCAGGGAAAAGATGGGCCGCCGCCTGAGATACATCACGCTGGCAAATCTGGACGGATTCCAGCAGATAGGCTCGCGCACCCGCAGCGGTTACTACCAAACTGCAGGCGTGACGCCTACATATTACATAGACATACCACAGAAGGTGGTATACGGCCGCTATCTGAACGATACCGACATTGACGAGCACCGCAAGGTCTGCCTTGCCGGTGAACGAGTGGTTGCAGAACTCTTCGACACCGACAACCCGGTGGGCGAGGACCTGATTGTGGACGGCAACGTCTACAAGATAGTCGGCGTGATAACCCATACCAACGAGAACATCTCGGTGGGATTCTTCTCGCAGGACTGCGTGCTGTTGCCGTTCACCACAGAGCAGGATGCTTTCGACCATAAGGATCACATCGGCATGATTTCGGTAGGTCTCTACGACAAGTATGATTCAAAGACGGCAAATGCCGAGATTTCTTCGATCCTTAAAAGAAACCACAACATACATCCCGATGATGACGCTTCTATGGAGATCATTTCGATGGTAGATGCGGTATCCGTCTATGAAAGTACGATGAAAGGAGTTGAATTGTTGATTCTGATTGTCGGTTTGGGCACTTTGCTTGCAGGACTGATCGGCATCTCAAACATAATGCTTGTCACCATCAAGGAAAGGACCAAGGAAATAGGAATCCGCAGGGCGCTTGGTGCAAGGCCCCGTGTAATTATTTTGCAGATTATGCTGGAAGCGCTTACTTTGACGGTCGTAGCGGGAATAGCCGGAATTATTCTCGGGACCTGGGTTCTGCTGTTGCTGAACAATGTTCTCGGCGGCGGCACCGATGCGCTGATATCCAGACCTATGATACCGCCCGCATATGCTTTCGGATCGTTGTTCATCCTGGTGTGCGGCGGATTGGCCTCGGGCTATGTGCCTGCCCGCAGGGCTTTAAAAATCAAAGCTATTGAGGCACTTAGAGACGATAAATGAGTATGAAAAAAACATTGAAAGCTGTTTTGTGGGCCCTGGTTGCCGCTTTTGTCATCCTGACATTTTTCTTTCTGTGGCGTCAGTCACGGCCCGCGCCCGAAATATATGAACTGCTGAACCCGCAGGAGCGTACGATATATCAGAGTTCCATCGCTACGGGGCAGATCCAGCCCCGCCGAGAGGTATATGTCAAACCCCGCATCACCGGCATCCTCACTCAGATCAATGTAAAGATAGGGCAGGAGGTGAAAACGGGTGACGTCATCGCGCGTGTCAGCGTCATTCCTGATATGAGCTCCTACAACGAAGCACAGAGTGCAGTGGAGGCTTCAAACCTGCAGCTTCAGGAGGCCCAGAGAGAGTACGACCGCAACGAAAGCCTCTTTAACGATGCCGTTATATCGCGCGAGGAATTCGAAAAATCGGCTCATAATCTGTCACTTGCGAAAGAGAGCGCTGCAAAGGCGAAGTCATCTCTCGACATTATTCTCTATGGAAGTTCTTCCCGCAGCGGAGCAGTCAACACCACAATAGTAAAGGCAACGATGAGTGGAAAAGTCATCGACATCCCCTTGAAACAGGGTGCCTCCGTAGTGAGTACGAGCCCTTACAGCGAGGGGACGACCATAGCGACCATAGCAGATGTTTCCGATATGATTTTCGACGGGAAGATTGATGAGACTGAAGTCGACCGTCTGTCAGTCGGAATTCCTGCAAGGATCACAGTCGGTTCGAGTCTGGACCGCCACATCACCGGCACACTTGAAGAGATATCTTCTATGGGTGTTAAAGAGAACGGTACGGTGATGTTCAGCCTGAAGGCATCTGTCGACAGCGATGACGGAACCACCGAACTGAGGGCCGGATACAGCGCCAACGCTGAATTCATCACTGCCCAGGCCGACAATGTGATCTCAATTGAAGAAACTGCCGTGGCGTTTGAAGACGGCGGCACATATGTATACAAACTTGTCTCTTCTGACAGGAAGAATCAGAAATTTGAAAGGATACCAGTGACTACCGGACTGAGTGACGGCATCTACATCGAGATCAAGGACGGTGTCACCAAAGATATGGTATTGAGGGGCAATAAACTTAATTAGCGCTATGAAAAAGCAAATTTTGCTGTCATTGATTATTCTGGCCTTACCGTTGTTTTCCTTCGGGCAGGCCTGGACTATCGATGACTGTGTGGAATATGCCATCGTCCATAACCCGGAGATCCTGCACCGCCAGATACAGTACAACAGCCAGAGAGAGGTGCTCAGCGAGACTGCGGTCAGCCGCGTTCCGGTAATCAGCATAGGAGTGCAGGAAACCCTGCACGCCGGTAACACGCTGATTATGTACAGTGTGGATGAGAACCTGACGATGTCGCTCACCCAGGTGGCCGCTCAGCTGGAGATGCCCCTGGTTTCAGGAGGGGCCATCCCCAATGCAAGGGCTGCCGAGCAGTATACTCTCAAGGCTGCTGCCGAAAACATAACGGTTTCCAAGATCAATATCCGGATCAGGGTTGCAGCCGCATATCTGCAGCTACTCAACAATATGAGTCAGGAACAGATTGCTGAAGAACAGGTGATCCTGTGTCAGGAACAGCTGCAGAATGTTTCCAGGCTGGTAGATGAAGGCAAACGTACGAGCGCCGACCTGGCAGAGGCCCGCTCCGCCCTCAGTTCAGCCGAACATCTGCTCACTGCCGCAAGAGGCAATACCATCATTGCAAGGGTGGACCTTGTGAATCTGATAGGCCTCGATGACGAGACCGGCTTCGAGATTGTGGAATTGAACGACAAGGTCGAAGATACTGAGACAATTCCTCTGCTTCCCCTGCTGAACAATATAGAGAACCATCCTTCGGTGCTGTCGGCCAAGTACAATATGACCAGCGCCGAGTATCGAGCCAAGGCGGCCCGGGGAGCGCTCTATCCCCAGTTGTCGCTTTTCGCGAACTATAACAACTATTTCTATCTGCCCATCGGCATCAAGGATTTCCATATCGGATCGCAGCTGGGCACCAACGGCTGGGGCGCTTTCGGACTCAAGCTTGCCATCCCGATTCTTAATCTGAGCAACAACAGGAAAGTGTCCCGGGCCTGGCTTGCATTGGATGACGCGCAGGTGACTCTGGACCAGTCGCGCAAGGAAATATCAAAGCAGTTCCGTGAGGCATATTACCAGACACTTACTGCACGGGACCGCTATACTTCTGCTACAAAGGCGGAATCTGCGGCCCTCGAAGCGTATGAATATCAGAAGAAACTCTATGACGTAGGCCGTTCTACTACATACGACCTCGACCAGAGCCGTCTGAAATGGTTTGCAGCAAGCGAAGAGGTTGTACGTTCGAAATATGAATATCTTCTGCGAAACAGGATACTTGACTACTATACTAATTATTCTCACGATTAGCCTATGCATGTCGGTCTTTTCATTGATGGTTATTATCCGATCATAGACGGAGTCATCAAGGTTGTTGATGCCTATGCCTCAAGGCTTGTCAAGAAGTGTGACGTGACGGTCTTCACTCCGTATACCCGAAATCAGGCTGCAGGCTATGACGACAGTTTCCCTTATGAAGTCGTGCGTTGCTGGTCGATAATGCGCAAGAAAGACGACTATCCCCAGGGGTACCCTATAGTCGACCCCAAGTTCAGGAACGCAATCAAGAATGCAGGCCTTGACATCATCCACGTGCACAGCGCTTTTCCGATCGGATTGTGCGCCAAGGCCTCTGCCCGTAGACTGGGCATTCCGCTGGTCGGCACGATCCATTCTGACTTCAGGCCTGACGTGCACCGATATCTCGGCAAGATAATAGGCGAGCCTGTCATCAAGCTGATGATGAGCGTATACAATTCCTGTGACGAATGCTGGACCGTGAGCGATGCCGTTGGCCAGATGTTCATAAAAGATTACGGGCTCAAGCGACCTTACCGCATAATGCCGTATTCTACCGACCACTATCCTGTAAGTGACGAAACCGCAGCAAGGGAGGAGGTCAATGCCGCATACGGTCTGGAAGACGATGATTTCGTGCTGACTCACGTCGGCAGGCTGGACCTTCAGAAAAGGGAGGATTTCATAGTCAGGTCACTTGCCGTCCTTAAGAAGCAACTGCCTGCCTTCAAGGTTCTGTTCGTAGGAGAGGGCAACAAGCAGGACTATGTCAAGTCCCTTGTAGAAAAGCTTGGGCTGGCAGACAATGTGGTTTTCTGCGGTAAAGTGGCGGATCCGCACAAGATGATGAGCATTTATGCCCGTACCGACCTGCTGCTGTTCCCTTCGGAATCCGACACCTATGGCCTTGTCAAAATCGAGGCGGCCTGCCAGAAGACACCGACGCTGTTCAGCGAAGGAACGATGGCTGCCGACGGGATAACAGACGGGGTTGACGGCTTTGTCTCGAAGAACAGTGAAGAGGCCTTTGCAGAATATATCCTCCGTGTCCATAATGACCGTAAGCTCCTTGACAGGGTCGGAGAAGGCGCCCGACGCAATCTTTACCGCACCTGGGACAATCTTGTCGACGATGTGTACGAAAATTATCTGAAAATCATAGAAAATCATAACTTTGTAAGAAGATGATACGACTTTTTATACTGATTCTGCTGCAGGGACTGCTTGTCGTAGGTTCCGAGTGCTTTCTTAAAGTCGCTTTGGAGAAGATCGGCGAATTCACCTGGACCTGGGCCAGCATCAAGGTGGCCTTGTCTACCTGGCAGTTGTATGTGGCTGGATTGATGGCAATAACAGGCGTCCTGGAGTGGATGGCAGTGCTGAAGCGTTATGACCTCTCGCTAGCCTATCCTCTAACTGCAATCAGCTTTGTCCTCAGCCTTTTTGCCGGATCACTCATCTTCCACGAGGCTATTCCGGCCACGAGGTGGATCGGGGTGGTGCTTGTTATGGTGGGTGTCTATTTTATCGCACGTTAACATTGTAATATGAGTAAAAGGATATTAGTAATCTCTCCCCACGCTGACGACGAAATCCTCGGCTGCGGAGGATATCTTGCTGCCCAGCGTGACGAAGGGAGCGAAATACACATCGCATATGCGACCATAGGTATCAAAGGCGATCCCGAGAGGGAGGCCGGAAGGGTGCAGGAAGCTGCCGAAGTCTGCAAGAGGCTCCACGCTTCGCACCAGATCCTGATCGAGAACTGCGACGGCGAGCTTGATATGGTTCCAACCCGTTTCTTCGTCACTCAGTACGATGCCATTTTCGACAGTTTCCGTCCTGATGAGCTGTTCATCAATTATCCTTCCTGGCACCAGGACCACAAGAGGGTATATGACTCTGCAATGGCTGCCCTCCGCTTCAGGCAGGGCTTTATGCCGCGTTTCATAGCCCTCTACGAATATCCTTTTATTCTGAACCAGAACATCAACATCAGCGGTGGTCTCTGGTATCACGACATCAGCACCAGCCTTGACGAGAAGATTGATATTTTCAAGATTTACAAAAGCCAGATCAAGCAGTCTCCGTCTCCCCTGAATCCTGAAGGAATCAGGCAGCTCGCAATGGTGCGCGGCACCGAGTGCGGCGTGAAATACGCAGAGCTGTTCTACCTGCAAAAGATGATACGATGAGGTATCTGTCATTCGAAGCCGGCGGCCGTGCAGGTCTCTCGGCAGAACTGTTCTTCGTGAATCGTGTCCGCAAAGACGACGGCAACAGTCTCGTCTTGGCGGATATGGATACTACATACTTCCAGTGCCCTTGTCCTGCAGGTGTGAGCCGTGTCGCAGAGGCCGAGGCTCTCTCGATGATAGCAGGCGACGCTTCCGGCTGTACCGTTTTCCCGGCTGACGAGCTGGCGCGCCAGAGCAAGCCCGCAGTGTTCGAACTCGCGTCCCGCAACCCTATGGTGGCTGTTGAGAAGTGGTTCTTCAACAAGCGCTGTACGAACGAAAGGCTCGCAGAAGCAACCGACGGCTGTGCCATCCATATCCCTGAGACATTCTCGCTCGACGATGTCTTTATGCGTCCCAACACTATGTCTGCAGGCAGTCACGGCGTTGGCAGGCTGGAAAACACCTGCATCACCCGCCGTGTGGAGATAGCCCACGAATATGTGGTCGACGTCAATTGGACTGGAGCAGATCCTGTGATTTATGCCCGCGAAGTCCGCATCAAGAACGGATATGACAAGTACCTGCAGTTCCTCGGCCGCGAGAGCAAGGTGGCCAGGGCCGTCGATGAATTCGTACACGCCATCAGGGCTTCCATTCCGTTGCTCGTGACAGGCATATTCCATATCCAGCTCATCGAGAATCCTGCCGGTGAAATCTATTTCGTCGAATATTCAAAGCGCATTTCAGGCACTTCGATAGTCAACCTGTTCCGTGGCTACAATCCTTTCGATGCCTTTGCCGGAGTCGAGACTCCCGTGTTCAAAGGCGACTTCGCGAAGGAGAACGTCTGGTACAGATATGAAGATTTCATTATGAACCTCAGCAAGGTACAGCGATGAGAATATTCAACCTCCTGAGATATATTGTCGCACTGGCGCTGCTCATCTGGAGTTTCTTCTTTCCTCCGGTTGTGAGCGTTCTCGCCATCCTGGTGCTGCTGGCAGTCAACAACTGCCTCGACGACGTGGTGTTCTACCACGGCAGCAAGCAGATCTACCGCGACAAATACAAAGGAGGCGTCGCCTGCCCCGTGAACGGTGTGGTGACCTGCATCGAGAAGGACGTGCCGCTGATGACCCATATCCGCAAGTGCGACTATCTCGAGGACAAGATACAGCTTGAGCTCAACAAGGAAGCCGCGGCCGACGGTGGAAAGCTCTACAACCACGTCACCATATTCCTCAACAAGTTCAACTGCCACGCAGTGACCAATATCGGCTCGAAGATCGTCCGCGAGGTCTATTACGACAAGGACGGCGTGCTGATTTCGATGGTCGAGGCAGGGGAGATGACCACAAAGCTTGACGGACTGTTCCTGAACAATTCCTTCATCAGGACCGAATATGAGAACGGAGTGGTGTGCGTCTACACCCTCGACAAGTTCGTCTCAAAGATGCTTCCCTCAGACAAGCGCGAACTTCTCGGAGTCGACTATTTCATCTGCCGCGGCAGCCAGTGCGACATCTATCTCCCCCAGGGAATTGAGTTCTGCGTGAAGCAGAACCAGATACTGCGCAACCTCCAGACCATTTCCGAGGGTGAGAAGATAGAAAATGCGATAGACTATGCGGCCGATGCCGGAGCCCTGATCAAAAAAGACAGCTGCTCGCACGCCGGCCACATCATCCTCAGCAACCTCAAAAAAACCATCTCTACATACAGCTTCAAGAATCCTGTAGTAATCCTGCTGCTCCTGGCTGCGATATGCCTCGGAGCACTCCCGGCACTTCAGTCCATTCATGGCAACCTTTTTGCTTTGATTGTCCTCGAAGTCTTCACCGGCCTCTTTGCGCTTGACCGTTTTTTCAAGAATCTGCTCTATGCGTTCTTCAACATCGCGGGTTTCAAGCCGGCGCTGGCGAAGTTTTATAAATGGGTACATTACAGGTTATGACGATGAAAAGATTCTTGACTCTGCTGATTTCACTCTTGTTCTGCTTCAATATGTGCGCACAGGAAGGCTATCATAACAGCAACGTCGGCTCGACCTTGAAATGGGTGATCCACGACGGCAGCGGAGCGCTGTTCGGCTATTGCCACGAGACTCTCACGAAATTCGAGGGGAATATGGACAACGCACGCATCGATTATTCCTATATGTTCTACGACAAGGACAACGAGTCGGTCACCGGCAGCAAGCCCTTCGAGTTCTCAGTCACCATCGAGAACGGCAAGACCAGGGCTTATGTCAACAACGTCGTGAAGGCCAGGCAGTCCGGCGACTATATGACTGTCGGCGACATCAGCAGCATCCCGGACGACCTGTATGTGGGGAAGAACCTCCGCGACACCGAAATCCAGGTGAAGGTGCTCACCGTCTTCACGGCAAGGAACATCTACAACAACCGCCGGGTCACCGCCCGCGAGAGCGTCGAGGTTCCGGCTGGATGCTTCGACTGCTTCCTCGTTGAGGATGACGAGTTCTTCACAGGCGCCGGCCCCTTCCACGTAAAGACCTGGGTGGCCAAAGGCACCGGCATCGTTAAGCAGATCATCTACAAGAAAGACGGCACAGTCAACCAGACGATTGAACTGATTAATTAATACACCTGAACACAATGAAAAAGATATTCGCAATCGCAGCTCTTGCGGCTCTTCTGGCCGGCAGTGCTGCGGCGCAGGACTATGTGCCCTCGGCTGAGAATATGGCTGCGAGGGAGCAGTTTTCGCACGACCGTTTTGGAATTTTCATACACTGGGGCATCTATTCGATGCTGGGCCGCGGCGAGTGGGTCCTTCAGAATGACAAGCTCACCCAGGATGAGTACTCTCGCCTGGCTGCCGGTTTCGACCCCTCACGCTTCGATGCGGAGGAGTGGGTGAAGCTCTTCAAGGCGGCAGGGGCAGGTTACATCACCGTGACTTCCCGTCATCACGACGGTTTCTCGATGTTCGGCAGCAAGGCTTCGCCCTACAATGTGGTGGACGCCACGCCTTTCGGCAGGGATGTGATAGGGGAGCTTTCCAAAGCCTGCCAGAACGAAGGTATGCGGCTTCACCTCTATTATTCCCACGTGGACTGGGGGCGCAACGACTATTGGCCGCTGGGCCGCACCGGTCATAACACCGGCCGTCCTGAGGGCAGCGAAGGCGACTGGCAGCACTACCGCAACTTTATGGACGCCCAGCTGACCGAACTTCTGACGAACTACGGCCCGATCGGCGCCATCTGGTTCGACGGAACCTGGGACAAGGATGCGGCGCCCCGCGAGGAGCAGCCTGCCATCTGGGGACTGCGCCACCAGTATGACCTCATCCACAAGCTGCAGCCCGCCTGCCTTGTGGGCAACAACCACCATCTGGCAACGTTCGAAGGGGAGGACATCCAGATATTCGAGAAGGACCTTCCCGGTGAGAATGAGGCCGGTTTCTCGCCCAACTCCGTGATTTCGAAGCTGCCGCTCGAGACCTGCCAGACTATGAACAACAGCTGGGGCTACAACATCCACGACAACAACTACAAGTCTGCAGACTATCTGATACAGTATCTTGTGAAGACGGCCGGCAAAGGTGCCAACCTGCTGCTGAACGTAGGCCCGCGCCCCGACGGCACGATTCCCGAGCCTGCTGTCGAGCGCCTGCTCGCAATGGGACGCTGGCTCGACCGCTACGGCGACAGCATCTATGGCACCCAGGGAGGCTATGTTGCAGAGCAGGAGTGGGGAGTGACCACCCAGAGGGGCAACATCCTTTTCGTGCACGTGCTCAAGCCAGGCACAGCCACAGTAGAGATTGAAGTTCCTGCCGGCAACAGGCTTCAGAGCGCTTCGGTATATTTCGGCACTCCTGTCAAATTCACGACCCGCAAGGAAGGCAAGAAGACCTTCGCAGTGGTCACGGTTCCTGATGGCCCCGAGGTAGACAACATATTGAAGCTTACGTTCAGGAAAGAACTGTAATCTGATATTTTTAGTACATTTGGCCCAAACTAAACACATATATATGAAAAAGATACTCACGACTCTTGCTGCCATAGCACTCGTACTGCCGATGGTGGCTCAGCCTAAACTTACAAAAGACAACATAGACGAAGTCCTTGCCGCGATGACGCTCGAGGAGAAGGCCACCCTCGTGGTCGGCTCCGGCTGGGGCAGTATGATTGCCGGCATAACCGGTGGATCACAGATACTGGTGTCCGGCGCAGCCGGCACCACCCAGGCCATCCCGCGTCTCGGCATTCCCAACACCGTGCTTGCCGACGGCCCTGCAGGACTCCGCATCAATCCCACCCGTGAAGGTACGACACGCACCTTCTATTGCACAGGTTTCCCCGTAGGAACTGCAATCGCATCTTCTTGGGACGTTGAGCTCGTGGAGAATATGACCAAGGCAATGGGCAACGAAGTCCTCGAATATGGTGTGGACGTGCTGCTCGCCCCCGGTATGAACATCCACCGCAACCCGCTCTGCGGCCGTAACTTCGAATACTTCTCAGAGGACCCCGTGCTGTCAGGCAAGATCTCTGCCGCATATGTGAAGGGTGTACAGAGCAACGGCGTCGGCGTTTCCATCAAGCACTTCGCCGGCAACAACCAGGAGACAGCCCGCGACCACAACGACGCCCAGATCAGCCAGCGTGCCCTCCGCGAGATCTACCTCAAGAACTTTGAGATTGCTGTCAGGGACGCCGATCCCTGGACGGTGATGTCATCATACAACAAGATCAACGGCAAATACACCCAGCAGAGCTATGACCTGCTCACCAAGGCCCTCCGTGAGGATTGGGGCTTCAAGGGCATCGTGATGACCGACTGGGGCGCAAAGGACGGCACTGTGGATGCAGTCAAGGCCGGCAACGACCTGATGGAGCCAGGTATGCCTTTCGAGACACAGAGGATCATCGAGGCTGTCAACAACGGCACTCTGGATGTCAAGGACCTCGACCGCAATGTCCGCAGGCTTCTTGAATTCATCGTCCGCACTCCCCGTTTCAACGGTTACAAGTATTCAGACAAGCCGGATCTCAAGGCACACGCCGCTGCAGCCCGTGCAGCAGCCACCGAGTCTATGGTGCTTCTCAAGAACGAAGGTGACGTGCTTCCGCTCAAGGACGTGAAGAACATCGCCCTCTTCGGAGCCACTTCTGTTGACTTCGTTGCCGGCGGTACCGGTTCCGGCAATGTCAACAAGGCATATGTGGTCAATATGGTTCAGGGCCTCGAGAACGCCGGCTTCAAGCTGGACGAGAGTCTCAAGGACTATTACAAGAAATATGTCGACTTCGCAAGGATCGATGCCAGGGACATTCCCAACGGCGGCAGCGTAGGCATCCTGCTCGGTGAGGCAAAGATTGCCGAGGCCCCCGTTGCAAAATCGTTCGTGGAGAGCAAGGTGGCAGCCAACGACGCAGCCATCGTGATAATCGGCCGTAACTCAGGTGAAAGCGAGGACCGTCGTGTCGAGGATGACTTCGACCTTTCTGCAGCCGAGCGTTCACTGCTGACCAACGTATGCAACGCATTCCATCTTGCAGGCAAGAAGGTCATCGTCGTGCTGAACATTGGCGGCGTGATCGAGACTGCTTCCTGGAAGGCTCTTCCCGACGCCATCCTCTGCGCCTGGCAGCCCGGCCAGGAAGGCGGCGACGCTGTCGCTGACGTCCTCACCGGCAAGGTTAACCCTTCAGGCAAGCTCCCGATGACATTCCCCGTACAGTTCGTGGACCACAAGTCTTCATTCAACTTCCCGCTCGGCAACGAGCCTACCGGAAAGTCTGACTTCTCATTCATCGGCGACGACACCAGGAACACCGTGAACCACGTGGACTTCACCAAATATGAGGAAGGCATCTTTGTAGGATACCGCTGGTTCGAGACCTTCGGCAAGGAGGTTTCCTATCCGTTCGGCTTCGGCCTCAGCTACACTACTTTCGACTACTCAAAGCCTACCGTGACTGTAGCCAAGGACGGCACTGTCACCGCCAAGGTCATCGTCACCAACACCGGCAAAGTTGCGGGCAAGGAAGCCGTAGGCCTCTATGTGTCAGCTCCTGCAGGCGGTCTCGAAAAGCCCGCCAAAGAGCTCAAGGCATTCGCCAAGACCCGCCTTCTCGCCCCCGGTGAGAGCCAGACCCTGACATTCAGCGTCAAGGCTTATGACCTCGCTTCGTTCAACGAGCAGGCCAACCGCTGGGAGACCGCGGCAGGTACCTATACCTTCGGTTTCGGCCGCAACGTACGCGACATTCCCGTTTCGTTCCAGGCCGTGATCAAGAATGCAGCAACTTTCGCAGTCAGCAAATAATAAAATTATAACGAGCAAATATGAAACGAATTCTTACCATTCTCGCGGCAGCAGTCATCGCAGTAGCCTGCGGCAATGCACGCAAAGGCAGCCAGCCCGCCGAGAGTTCACAAGTCCAGGATCCTTCCGCACCGGTAGTATATTTCACCAAGGATATCACTCCTGAAAGCCTTGTGGCCATCTACGAAGCACTTGGCCGCGAAGCCAAGGGCAGGGTAGCCGTCAAGATCTCTACCGGAGAAGCCGGCGGACACAACTATCTCAAGCCGGAACTTATCGGAAGCCTCGTCAAGAAGGTCAACGGTACCATCGTAGAGTGCAACACTGCCTACGGCGGAGCGCGCAACACCGCTGAAGACCATATGAAAGTGGCTGAAGACCACGGATTCACCAAGATCGCCAAGGTCGACATTATGGATGCCGAAGGCGAGATGAACATTCCCGTGAAGGACACGAAGTACCTGAAACACGACATCGTAGGCAACCATCTCAAGAACTACGACTTTATGATCAACCTCGCGCACTTCAAAGGCCACGCAATGGGTGGTTTCGGCGGCGTGCTGAAGAACCAGAGCATCGGCGTTGCATCCCGCAACGGCAAGGCCTATATCCACAGTGCAGGTAAGACTGCCGATCCCGATCTTGCCTGGGGCCCCCAGTATCTGGCCGCAGGCCCTACCCAGGATTCATTCCTTGAGAGTATGGCAGCCGCTGCACAGGGCGTTCACGATTATTTCAAAGGCGGACAGAACATTCTTTACATCAATGTGATGAACAATATGTCAGTGGACTGCGACTGCGACTCGCATCCCGCTGAGCCCAAGGTCGCCGATATGGGTATCGTGGCATCTCTCGACCCCGTAGCTTGCGACCAGGCCTGCCTCGATATGGTGTTCGGCCATCAGAACGATGTTCCCGGCGATGATGCCAAGCCGCTCCAGCAGCGCATCAACCGCCAGCACGGCACCTACATCACCGAGTATGCCGAGAAGATCGGCCTCGGCAGCAAGAAATACCGTCTGGTAAGTCTTGACAAGTAGAGACCGTCGTTTTTCCGGCAAATAAAAAAGCAGGCTGCGAAGCCTGCTTTTTTATTAGTCGACTGTCTTGTCGATGGTGTATCGCACTATCTTCCGGGAGGTGTTCTTCTGAAACTCTGTGTCGCGCAGCTTGACTGTCTTGACAGCCTTGTAGGGCGGCATCTTCTCGTTGAGCTTCTTCACTTCCTCCTCGAAATAGGACTGAGGGTCGGTGATGCCTTTTGCAGCGAGGATGTCCGCGTCGGGGAAGATTTCTGCCACGATGGTGATCTTGCCTTTCTGGACGCGGCTTTCGCCTGCATAGACAACCACTTCATTCACGCCCTCGACCTTCTGGAGGTCGGCCTCGATTTCTTCGGGATATACGTTCTTTCCGTTGGACAGGATGATGAGGTTCTTCTTGCGGCCGGTTATGTAGATCCAGCCTTCTTCATCGAGCCTTCCATAGTCTCCTGTGCGGAAGAATCCGTCCTTGTCGAATGCGGCTGCAGTGGCTTCAGGATCTTTGTAGTAGCCCAGCATAACATTGGGACCCTTGACGCAGATCTCGCCCTCGCCGTTCTCGTCGGGGTTGTCGATCTTTACGCGGCAGGCGAGGATAGGGGTTCCCACGCTGCCGGGTTTCTGGTACTTGTTGCGGTTGGCTGAGATGAGCGGTGCGCATTCGGTGATGCCGTAGCCGTTGAGAATCGTTATGCCGATGGAGTCGAAAGTGTGTATGATATCTTCATCAAGCTTGGCTCCGCCGCAGATGATGAGCTCCAGTTTGCCTCCGAAGGCGGCCAGCACACTCTTGAAGAGTTTGTGGCGTATGTCGATGCCGAATTTGCGCAGGAAGTTGCTGAATCCCATCATAGCCTTCAGCAGCCCTTCCTTCTTGGTCTGTCGTGCCGATGACCATATTTTCTTGTTCATCACTTCCAGGAAGGCCGGAACGAGGATGAGGTGGGTCGGCTGCTGCTCGCGGATCTCGTCGCTTACATACTTCAGGCCGCTTGAGATATAGACTTCGCAGCCCTGTGACAGGTGGCCTACATAGTTGACCGTCGAGCCGAAGGTGTGGTGGGGCGGAAGCACGTGCAGGGTCTTGCGGGTGATGTCGAAGTTGTACATACCCAAAGTCATATCCAGGCCGATGTTCATCTGGGAGAGCATCACGCCCTTGCCCTTGCCTGTGGTGCCGGAAGTGTAGACAATCGAGCCCAGCTTGTGCGGGTCGATCTTGTAGTCGTAGTATGAGTTGTCGCCTCCGGCATAAAGTTTCGCACCCTCGGCCTCAAGGTCCTTGAGGGTCATCAGGCTGCGGCTGCCGGCAGCGGTTGCATCGATTGAGCATTTGTCGGGGATGGATATGAGCAGCCTGACAGACTCAGGAAAGGCACCGCCGAGCATCTCTTTCAGCTTCGCTTCTGCGGTCTTGCCGTAGATGACGGCTTCGCACTCGGTGGCCTTGATGATGCCGAGTATGTCCTCGACCGCAAGGTCCTTGTCGATGGGGACGACTACCGATCCGCAGCCCATTATCGCGAAGAAAGAGCAGCACCATCCGTAGGAGTTTTCCCCCAGCAGGGCGATGTTCTTCTCTCGGAGTCCTTTTGCGATCAGGGCAGTGCCGAGGCTCCTTACGTCGTCTCTCCACTGCGTGAATGATATCTTCGTTACTTCTTTGTCAGTCGGTTTCTCCTTGAATGAAATGGCTGTCTTGTCAGGAAAGTTCTGGGCGGCTTCTTCGACCAGTGAACGCATATCGTCGATGAAAGTCGTCTTATAGATGGGGTAGTTCTTTTGTTTCATCTAAAGTTCTGATGACAGTTTAGGTTTTGCGTTTCAGGGTATATTTATACTAATTTAGATAAATGCCCGTTAAAACGCAAATCGTCACTTGATGTCAGGCTTCACGTAGCGGCTGCCGGTCTGCGCCTTTACGGCGTCGATGAAGACAGGAGAGTAGGCAGGTGAGGTCCTGCGGCCGGCCACCAGCTCGCCGTTTTCGCTGGGCTGCATTATCTGGTCGTTATGCTTCACGATGAGCAGTTTGGCCAGCTTGTCCCAGCGTTTCATCATCATATCGGTGTAAGTCTCGGTCTTCTGGGTGAGGAAGTTCACGATGTCGGCGGCTTCCATCTGTGCTACTCTTGCCTCAACCTCTTTCTGGTCTGCCTGGTAGAAATCTTCCAGCTCTTTCTGGGCGTCGCGGAGGTCGCCGATCATTGCGCTCCACCTGGGGTAGATCATATTCGCAACCCAGTTGTTCATCCAGAATGCGCTTTCGGTCGAGAACTCGCGGATGTTGTTGTTCTCGCGGCGGAAAGGTTCGGGTGTGCGGGTGATGCCGCAGTAAACAGGAACATATGCAACCATAGTGGCGTCATCCATATTGAAATAGGTGATTCCTGTTGCATCGGGCATCCACGAGCGCATACGGCAAACCATCGTCATACCGCTCTGCTGGCAGCCGATGGGCCTCTCGCGGAACATTGCGGTGCTGTCGCTGGCGTAGAAGTTGACGGGCTGGTTGCGGTAGGGTGAAGCCCAGGGACCGGCGCTGACGTCAACTGTCATATCGAGGGCTGTGCCTTCGTAGTGGTCGCGCATATCGTTCATCACGTCTCTTTCTGAGAGCGGAGCGTCGGGCTTGATCCAGAGGGGCAGCTCGTCGCAGACGTCGAACTGGCCGTTGAGATAGGGAAGGTAGCTGTCCATCACGTCCTTGTCGTAGTGGTGGCGGAAGAAGCTCCATACGCGTGCGTCGCAATACCTTACGCTGGAGAAGTCGATGGGGCCGTATGCCTCGCGGAAGCTGAAGTCAGCATCGTTCTTGCCTGTGAAATAACCTTTCTCGCGGGCGAATGAGATGCACTCGGCGCTGTACATCGTGTTGCCGCCGTCAGATACGTAGAAGCCGAGATTCTTGTCGATCTTCTTTGACTGGGGGAACTGGCGGATGCGGCTTGAGTTGGCGTATGCGCTGATGCAGTCGTCAGGAACGCGCCTTGCCACCCACACTGCTCCGGTGTTGTCCGGACCCTTGCCGATGATTTCGAAGATCCAGGCTTCTTCCTTGTCGCAGATGGCGAACGATTCGCCGGTGGAGTTGTAGCCGTAGGTCTGGACGAGTTCGTCAATCACCTTTATGGCTTCGCGTGCAGTGGCGCTCCTCTGGAGGGTGATGTCCATCAGAGTGAAATAGTCGAAGAGACCGTTGCGGTCCACGAGTTCTGTGCGTCCGTCCCAGGTGGTTTCAACTATTGAAACCTGATGGTCGTTCATAAGACCTACCACGCCGTAGGTATATGCCACCTGCGGGATGTATCTGTAGGAAATCTCGCCGTTTTCACCCCTGACAGGGAAGGCCAGGCGCTCTCCGGGAGCGTGGGCTCCTGCAGGAGAGTAGGAGAGAGAAGCGGCGAAGCCGAAGCCGTCGCAGTTGTAGGTGCAGAATACGCTTCCGTCCACTGAAGCTTTTTTGCCGATGATAAGGTTGGTGCAGGCAAACGAGGCTGTGCACAGCAGGGCCAGCACTACGGTGAGGATAGTCTTTTTCATATGGTTCAGTTAATTGTTATTTCAGGTTGAGAAGGTCGATGGCTTCCGGAGTGAGATAGGGCTTAAGGTCTTCGTAGGGAATTATGAAAGAGGGCATTCCCATAGCATAGGCTGCAATCTCGTACTGCTGGTAGGTGAAGTTCAGGCCGTCTTCTGTCGGAGCGGGAGTCCAGACGGGGAAGGGAATTGTTTCGTTGTCGAGGAACAGGAATTCGCGGACGTTCTCTTTGGAAACGCTGTCGTCATTGTCAGAGAAATATTCCGTGACGCCTTTCAGGAGCAGGTCCTGCATCTGTTCCAGCGCACCTTCCTTGAAGAAGTTCGTGAAACGCTGTCCGCTGCGCTTGTCGAAGGTCACACTGCCCTCGCCGGTCACTCCTCCGTGCGCTCCGCCAAGGTAGATGTAGTCCGTGGAATTGAACACCACATAGCGCTTGGTCTCTGACACTTTGGTGAGGGAGAAGTCATATTCGTATCCGGGATAACTCTCCAGCATCTCGGCTTTTTCTTCATCTGTGTAGTCCGGATCTTCCATTATGTAACCCTTTCGTTCCTCGTAGTCCGAGGTGGCGCTGGCGTTCAGAGCCTCGAGGGCCTTGGTGCGGTAGTAATCGACGACGGCATCTGCGTCTGAAAGGTCACCATCAAACTTGGGGAAGAGACGCTCTCCTTCATAGGAACCGATGAAGGCCAGTCTTGAATCCATTATGTCGATGATTCCCTTGCGGATGTCTCCGGCAGGGCCGTTGACAGCATCGGGCAGTTCCAGTTCGAAAGACAGGTCAGCGTGAGAAGCAGAATCAACATAACTGTAAGAACGAGTGGCAACGGGCTTGCCGCCTCGGTCGCAGCCGCCGAGTGCCACCAGGCACAGCGCTGCAAGTGCTATAAATAATGATCTTGATTTCATTGCAATAGGTTTAAGTCCCCCAAATTTAGTGAATTCTCCGTATCGCTATACATAAAAAGCCGGCTGCGTTGCAGCCGGCTTTTCATTTGGGGAGCCTTCGTCTCTATTCGGGACGGAGGGTCTTCACGTAGTCGCAAGACTGTTTGATGCTCTCGAAGGGAGGAATGCCCTCGCCGAAAGCTTCCTGCTCGATGATCTGGTACTGCATGCCGGCAAGGCTTGCGTGCTTGTAGATCTCGGGGAAATCAATCTTGCCGGAGGCACCTACTTCGAGGTCATCCTTTACGTGCCAGAGCAGGAACCTGCCCGGGTTTGCCTTGAAATACTCGATGGGGTCTCCGCCGCCTCTGTAGATCCAGAAGAGGTCGATCTCGAAGAACACGTTCTCGGGCTTGCAGTTGGCCAGCATCACGTCGTAAAGCCTGGTCTGCTTGCCGTTGACGTCGAACATTGTCTCGAACTCACGGTTGTGGTTGTGGTAGCCGAAGAGGATACCCTGTTCCTTGCACATTGCGCCAACCTGATTGAACAGTTCGCAATACTTCAGCAGGCCTTCGAGAGACTCGTATGCACTCCTGGGCATTGAAGGCTGCACGATGAACTTGCAACCGCCTGCCTTATGGTCGGCGATGGTCTTCTTCCACCACGCCAGGCACTCTTCCATCGAAACTGCATTCGGGTCGGGGCCGTTGGTGTGAGAAGAGAGGAAGTTGATGCCCTTGGATGCGCAAAGGTCTGCGAAAGCCTTGGGAGCAAGACCGTAGAAGGTACCTTCCTGCTGGTTGTAGGAAGCGGCCTCTGCAATCTTGTATCCGGCTGCCGCAGTGCCGTCAAGCGCTGTGTTGATATCCTTCGCGCACTCTGCCCTGATGGAGTAGAGCTGCAGTCCGAGGTTGTCGTTGGGCTTGTCCTTCTTGCAGGACACGGCAAGCAACGCAACGGTTACTGCTGCAAATGTAAGAACCAGGCGTTTCATCAGTCGAGAATTTTGATCTTGATGTTGCGATACCATACGTCGTCACCGTGGTCCTGGAGACCGATGTAGCCTTCGTGGTTCTCGCCGCCGCAGTTGATCAGCAGGTCGTAGGCCAGCGGCCAGGCTTCCTTGCTGAATTTGCTCTTGTCGAGCAGCTCTTTCCACTGGGGAGTCCAGAGGTGGTATTCGAGCACGTTCTGGCCGTTCTGGTAGTGAACGACGGTGCCTTTGTAGACCATAATCTTGGCAGTGTTCCACTCACCGTAAGGCTTAGCGTTCTGAGGCTTGGCCGGAATCATATCATACAGCGATGCTGACTGGCGGTTGCCGTCAACGCCGAGAAGAGCGTCGGGGTGGTTGGCATTGTCGAGGATCTGGTATTCGGGAGCCGAGATGTAGATGGGCTCGCCGGGAACCTCCTGCGCCAGATAGAAGACGCCGGAGTTGGAGCCTTTGCCTACCTTCCATTCGAAAGTCAGCTCGAAGTTCTTGAACTTGCGGTCGTAGATGATGTCGCCGCCGTCAGAAGCGCCGGCCTCGCCGTTGCCGCTGCCGTTGATCTTGAGGCAGCCGTCTTCCACGGTCCAGGCCTTGGGCAGTTCGGTCTTGTCATAACCGCGCCAGCCTTCGGTGCTTGTACCGTCGAACAATACTATTACATTGGGATCTTCAGCTTCTTCAGCGGCTTTCTTCTTGCCGTTCTTGCAGGAAGCGAGGGAAACAACTGTCAATGCTACTAATGCTATTGCTAATATTCTTTTCATAATTCTGTTTTTTTATCTGGGCATTGCAGGGAGAGAATATCCGTTATGATAGGTGTGGCGGATAAGCTCAGCTGCGAAAGCCTGGGCGCTTTCAGCCTCTGTGTATTCGTTGTTGAATGAAGGGTGGCCGGCAGTGATCGTGAAGCCGTCGCGGATTTTCATCCTGATGGTGTCGTTCGGGGTGATGTTGGTGAACTGCATATTCTCGCCATCCCATTCGAGCTCGCGGTTGAGGCCCTGCAGACGGACTGCAAGAACTCCCATAACTACCATCTCGTTGAGCGGACCGGCGAATTCGAAGTCAGACACGGTCTTCACGCGACTTTCCGGAGACTCCTTGCAGGCGCGGGCGAAGTCGAGGTGGTGGTCTTCGTTGGGAATGTTGCGGGTCATCGTGGGCTCAGGAAGCTCGCGTCCTGAGATGAGCCAGGGGTTACGGCCGTAGCAGCCGCATACGAGGATATCTTTGGTTCCGTAGAAGATGCAGGCTCCGCCGCCGTCGTTAGGGTCTTTTCCTGCGGGCCATCCTGCGGGCAGCTCGGGTTTGAGACCGCCGTCATACCAGGTGACTTCAACTGCAGGCATAGCAACCTTCGGCATATTGTCGCGTGCCGGGAATTTGAACTTCACGATCTGTGCGTCGGGAGCGCAGTCCACCATCAGGCAGTTCGAGCTGCCCTGCACGGCTGTCGGAGATTTGAGCTTGAGGCCCTGCACGATGGGCTGCATAATGTGGCAGGCCATATCGCCGAGGGCTCCGGTGCCGAAGTCCCACCAGCCACGCCAGTTCCAGGGGTGGTAGATTGAGTTGTAGGGACGTTTCTTGGCCGGGCCGAGGAACAGATCCCAGTCGAGAGTCTTGGGAACCTTCTCGACCTTGGTGGGAGTCTCGAGACCCTGCGGCCAGATGGGACGGTCGGTGAATGCGTCGACTCTCGTCACTTCGCCGATCATTCCTGACCATATAGCTTCACAGATCTTGCGGACGCCGTTGCCTGATGCACCCTGGTTACCCATCTGGGTTGCAACCTTGTTCTTGGCGGCGAGTTTGGTGAGCAGCCTGGTCTCATATACGGTGTGGGTGAGGGGTTTCTCGCAGTATACGTGCCATCCCATTTCAAGGGCCTGGGCGGAGATGACTGCGTGAGTGTGATCGGCTGTTCCGACGACTACTGCGTCGATTTGGTTGCCGAGCTTGTCGAACATTTCGCGGTAGTCTTTGAACTTCTGGGCATTCGGATACTGTTTGAACTTGGGAGCTGCATAGTCCCAGTCAACGTCGCAAAGGCCGATGATGTTCTCGGTCTTGGCAAGGCCGTCGATGTCGGCGCCGCCACGGCCTCCGATACCGACTCCGACAACGTTCAGACGGTCGTTCGGGCCGGGTCTGCGAACCTGGGGAGCGGCCATCGATTCTGCGATTTCAGCTGCGCTTTTGCCGAATACCGGTGATGATGCCAGCACTGCACCTGCAGTGGCAAGGGCGCTTTTCTGTAGGAAATCTCTTCTGCTGATGTCTTTGTTCATAGTAGTTATTATAGGTTAGTTAGTCCTGGAAAAGGAGAGGGGCATATTCGGTCAGGTAGATGCGCCAGTTGCGCCAGATGTGGCCGTCGCCGCTCTCGTAGTATTTATAGGGATAGCCCTTCTCGTCGAAGTATGCCCTCATATTCTTAGTGCTCTCATAGAGGAAGTCGGTGCGTCCGATGGCGATCCAGTAGAGTTTGGGATTCTTGGCGAACTGGGTGGCTATCTTCTGCTCTGTCTTGGCCTTCTCGGCAGGATCCTGCGACAGGCTCATACCGGCTGAGAATACGCCCATATAGTCGAATGTGTCGGGATATTCAGATGAAACGCTCACGGTGTAGAAGCCGCCCATTGAAAGGCCGCCGACAGCGCGTGAAGACTTCTTGTTGATGGTGCGGTAGTTCTTCTCCACATATCTCTGGATGTCGGGGAAAGCCGATACGAAGTTGGCGCCCTGGGGAATCTGGCGTGAGGCTCCGCCTGCGCCCATGCTGGGCTGTGTGAATCCGAATGAAGACTCGCCGGCGGCGGCTTCCTGGTTCATATTCTCGTTGGTCATCACCACGATCATCGGTTTAGCCTTGCCCTGGGCGATGAGGTTATCCATAATCTGGGCTGTGCGGCCGAGGGCGATCCAGGCTTCCTCGTCTCCGCCTGCTCCGTGGAACAGATAGAATACGGGATATTTGGCCTTGGGATTCTGCTCGTATCCCGGGGGGGTGTAGATGGTGAGCCTGCGGTCGAAGCCTACGACGGGGCTGTCATACCATACTCTTGCCACGGTTCCGTGGGGAACGTCGTTGACTTTGTAGAGGTCTGCACGGCCGCCGTCGATCAGGAATACGTTGAAGACGTTGGCCACGTCGCGGATCATATGGACGTTGCTGGGATCGTTGATCTTGAGGCCGTCAACGATGAAGTTGTAGAAATAGAGCTCGGGATCGAGAGGCTTCTCGGTAGTGAAAGACCACACGCCGTCAGCTTCCACCAGGTCGGCGACGCCTTGCTGGCCGTTGGGGCCTGCAGGAAGGAAGTCACCTGTGACCTGCACGCGTACAGCCTTCGGGGCGACGAGGCGGAATGTAACGGTCTTGTCTGGATTGATTTCCGGAGATTTGACGGCCGCCCGGCTTTGGAGCGACTGTTGTGCCATTGCGCTGAAGCATAGGAGCATCGCAACTAGTGCTAGGGTTATTTTTTTCATTGGCTTTGTATTTGGATTGATGAAATTCGATATACATTCCTCCAAATTTACGAAATAATAGTCATAGGTCGCGCAACATTCGGAGTATTTTTTGCATCTTTGAAACGCAATCGTTCAATGGGGATGTTTTGGTTTTGACAGCAAATGACATTGACCGGTAAGCACGCCGAGAGTCGTGGCCCCTCTCGTAAATCTCAGACCTCAAGCCATAACTGGCAACAACAACTTTGCACTCGCTGCGTAGTCTTGAGCTAAGCTCGACTCCTTAATTGGCTGGTCAAGGACCAGTCAACGAGTATCCCGCCGGGGTTTTGGAATGCCGCTCCGGACCAACGGGGTATCATCAGACAATTCCTGCTCGGGCGGATTTCTCTAAAGCCCGCTAAGATTCAGAGGATAAGCTTCGCATGGCCTGCCGCCCGGCAGTGCGTCGCCGACAATCAAAGGGAGGATAAGCGTGTAGAAAGCTTGTTGGTGCTTTGTTTGGACGGCGGTTCGAGTCCGCCCATCTCCACGAAAAAAGAGTCCATTCGGACTCTTTTTTCGTTTTAGAGGAGATGGGCGGACTCAGCGGCTTCGCCGCTTTATCACAGGGGGCACGGCCCCCCTGACCCCTCGCGCCTTCGCGCGGCCCGCAAGGCGGGATATCATTCAAGATAAGTCTTCCTGAAGACTTCAATGTCGAAACGGACCAGTGCCCGATGGTAATCCTGATGCACGGCATCTTTTCCAGCAAGGACTACAACCCGATGCCTGCGCTTGCCAAAGGCCTTGCCGAGGCCGGCATCGCATCCATCCGTTTCGATTTCAACGGCCACGGCAAAAGCGAGGGCAGGATGCAGGATATGACGATAGAGAAGGAGATTGCAGATGCAATGGCTGTCCTGGAATATGTGAGAAGTCTTCCCTATGTCACCGAAGTCGGGTTCCTGGGCCACTCGCAGGGAGGAGTGATTGCTTCGATGACTGCCGGCCGTCTGGCAGGACAGGGGAGGATTGATCCGAAGGGTCTTGTCTTGATAGCCCCTGGTGCCGTCATCAAGGAGGCCTGCCAGGGAGGCAAATTCTTCAATGCCCGTTTCGATCCGGCAGATCCGCCTGAATTCATCCGCTGCTGGGGTTTTATGAAACTCGGACGCGAATACCTCGTTACTACGCAGACACTGGACATATTCGGTACGGCAGCAGAATACAGGGGACCCGTCCTTATCCTCCACGGGGACAAAGACTCCATCGTTCCTATGTGGTGCAGCGAGAAATACAAGGAAGTCTATGGCGACAAGGCGACGCTGACCGTCATCGAAGGCGAGAACCATCTGATCAGCCGCCGCCGCGACGAAGTCGTCCGCAATACTGTGGATTTATTCAGCAGCTTATTTCTTCTTCGCCCAGGTGTTGGCCAGTACTAGTGCGATTATGACGAAGACGGAGCTTGTGAAGGCAAAAGCCAATATTGACGTCATAGAACTTTCGCGCATTGTCAGGAAGTAAAGGATGCCCATTATAACCAGCAGGCTTCCTATGACGAGCCTCAGGCGTTTGACATTGATTTCCTTCTTCTCGGATTCTGAGGCGGTGTTGTAGCCAGCAATGAGATTGTCTCCCTTGCCGATGAGGATTACAATGCCAGGAATAGCCAGAATGGCCGCGATGATGATTGTGACTGTCATAATGATTTTCGGATTTCTTCTTTTGCGGCATTGCGGGCGGAATGCTTGATGTAACGACGGATCCTCCTCATCCGCGAACTCTTCTCATAGGCATCCCCGAAACGGTTCCTGTCGTCTGATATGTGTATCTTGTCCAGAGCCTGTTTCCGCAGGCCTTTTGCGTGGGTGCCTCCAGGATGCCTTGATGCCTCGGCTTTGGCCGCGCTGATGCCCAGTTCCTGCAGCAGTTGCTTGTATTCGTGCTTCGAATGGTATGTCTTGCCCATAGTGAAAGGCCATCTATTTTTCACGGACGCGCTTGCCGGACATATGGTCTATCGTGATTTCCATCACGAGGGCGTTCGGTGCATTGTTGGCCATATCTTTCTCCAGGTCATATCCTTCAGGAAAGAATTTGGCTCCGATAAGCCTAAGGATCCTGTCGGCTTCCTGCTTGTCCGTTACCTCAGCGATATGGCCGAAGCATATGACGCTGGTGAAGCAGTTCCACCATTCTCCGGGATTCCTTACCGGCTCAGACAGCACTGTGAAACATACTTTGTCGTCGGCTCGCACGGCATCCAGTTTGTGCCCCGCCTTTGCGCAGTGGAAATAAATCTTCCCGTCCAGATAAAGGAAATTGACGGGCACTCCGTAGGGATAGCCGTTCTCTCCGTGGACTGAAAGGATACCCCGCCAGGCAGAAGACAGCACGGCCTGGCACTCTTCAGGAGAAGCGGTCTGCTTGAAACGTCTTAGTTGTCTGAATTCCATATTATCATTTATTATTGCAGAATCAGTCGTGGTAGTCGCTGTCTTTCCATTCAAATTTAACAATTTCAGGCACAAGATAGCGTCCTATCTTATAATCTATGTTTGCCTTGTGGGCCTGACTCAGCTGATAACGTCGCTGGATGCGGTACATTTTCCCGTCCTTGATGAAATGAGCCCCGGTCTGGTGGAAGCGGAAGGAGACGTCTTTCGCTATGCACTGCTCCCTCAGGGCAAGGACCCAGTCGTAGTTGCAGGGCCTGGCGTAGACACCGGACTCGCCACCCACAGAAACTTCCTCAATCGTCTCGTCAAGATAGGGGGTAAGGTCTATCGCAGAGATAAGCGGAGATGCGATGATGCTTTTGTGTTTTATAGGAAGTGACCGGAAAATCGGCAGGCGGTGGTCGGCCATCGCCTGATTCTCCACAGTGCAGCCAACGATGACATTGTCGTAGCCGTCGCCCCAGTCATCGGGCACGCACTCCAGGAAGCGGTCGATGCGCTTTGTGAAGAAGTAGAACCACAAGTCGCTGCGCAGCTTCATCATCTGCCAGCATTCCGGCCGCCACTCGTCAGCGTCCTTCAGCAGGAAGTCTGATGTGAAGCAGGTGAACACGAGCCTGCCGCTCCCGATCTTCCACGACTTGTCGCGCCTGCGCTTGACGGGCAGGTTGAAGGCTCCCGTCTTTCTGCACTCACTGCTCGAGATTTCGCTGCCGTACATCTCGTCCTGCCTGTAGACATAGCAGTATTTGCACCCGGGGCTTATCTTGGTGCAGCCGTGCCACGGATTCCAGTCAGCGTATATTTCCCAGTTCTCGGCCATATTCATTCGCGCCCGTCCATCGTCATAAGCATCTCGACGACGCCGTAATAGTCACCGGCACCCTTAGAGACGCCGTTGGACTTCAGGAAGCGGTCCATCATCCACTGCTGGACTTTGTCGATTATGCCGACACGTCGTTCATTCCAGTATTCGTGGGAGTAATTGTAGTCTTCAAGTACCTTTGAGGCAAGGCTGGCTCTCCAGGCAGCATAGCGTTCCTCCGGTAAATTGGCCTTGGCGCTGGCGGAGACATAGGGCAGGAGAGACAGATGACCGCTGTAGCGGATTTCCGGAGAGCCGGACTGCCGGCAATAGACATACGCCCAGTAGTTGGCCTCCGCTTCGCTGGTCACGCCTGCAAGGTGTGCAAGTTCGTGAGCCAGGGTGAACGGATACTGCTCGTCCAGCAGCTCCTTGTTAAGCTGCGACTCGCAGAAAAACGGCCCCATAAATCCCAGCACTCCGACCGCGGAGTAAAGCGGGTTGATCAGGGGCGCCTTGGCGTGCTGCCAGCGGCGGAACTTTGAGTAGCCGAAGGCAGAAACCTGGGCAGTATAGAAATTCTTTATGTCCGCCTCCAGATCGTTCTTGTCCCAGGCGGGGAGATGGCCCGCAGTCCCGTTCAGGGCTTCAGTATAATCATCCAGAAAACGGGAGAAGGTTGCCTCGTCATAAGAAGCCTTCTGGATGCCCATCCTCTCGTAGAGCGGAGTTCGGAAATAGTTGCAGGCCCAGCCGAGATTCAGCCAGACCGCCAGCCACATCGCAATCCGGGCAGTCTTTCCCAGCCAGCGGAGAAATCCGGTTTTCCTGCGGATGGCACGGACCAGGACGGTGATGAATGCTGCAACGAAACCGATGACTACTATCTCTTCGAGGGAGAAAGGTATGACCGATGCGAGGAGTGACAGCCCTCCAGAGATGAGGGGATAGCAATATGCGGCGTAGAAATCTGCAATGGGAGTGACAAAGCGGCATCCTATGACGAATGCCAGCAGCACGAGCCCTATGACGTCACTTTTCCTCATACTGAACAAAAATAATGATAAATAAATTTCTATTTTTGCGAAAACTGATGAATATGAAAAAGTTCTCGATTCTTATGATGGCAGTTGCCGCAGTCGCTGCAGCCGCCTGCTCCTCAGACAGCGCAAAATACAACATCACCGGCATCAATGCCCCTCAAGACGGGGCTGAGGTTTACCTGATAGACCAGATGACGTCGGAACCCATCAACAGTGCAGTGGTTTCCGGCGGCTCGTTCAATATGAAGGGAACGGCTGAGAAAGATGCCTACCTGTCGGTTACCCTTGACGGCGAAAGCTGGTATTTTCCGCTCTTCAACGACGGGAAGCCCGTGCGGATCAACTATGCCGACAGTACCGTCACCGGTTCTGCCCTCAATACCAGACTGTCCGAGTGGGACAGGAAGGATGCAGCCGCTTACAACGATTACAACAGCTTCATACAGCAATTCCTCTCTCTGCCGGAAGCCGAGCAGGAAGCCCGCGAAGCCGAGTTTGAGAAGGAATATGAAGCAAGGCTGCAGAAATATGCCGACGCCTTTATGGACCTGATCGGGCAGAATATGGACAACCTCATTCCGGTGGCTTATCTCGCGAACGTCCCGTCTCTCGCAGGCAAGGAGAAGTTCGATGAGCTGCTGGCTTCGGGCGCGCCTTTCACACAGCATCCTTACGTTCAGGACCTCAAGCGCAGGATGGATGAGTCTGAGGCTAAGATGAAGGCATCGGAAGACAGCAAGCAGGCCATCATCGGCAAGAAGTTCCTGGACCTTGAAGAGGCAGCTCCGGACGGAACGATGCACAAACTGAGCGAGTATGTAGGGCAGGGCCATTGGGTGCTGGTTGATTTCTGGGCAGCCTGGTGCGGCCCCTGCAAGGCCGAGATGCCCAATGTCACCGCAGCATACAAAAAATATCACAGCAAGGGCTTCGACATCGTAGGCCTTTCTTTCGACAAGGAGAAAGACGCCTGGGTGAAGGCCATCAAGGACTGGGATATGCCCTGGATACATCTCTCAGACATAAAATACTGGGACAGCAAGGCTGCCGAGGTTTACTCGGTAAACTCGATTCCTGACAATCTCCTCATCGACCCTCAGGGTACCATAGTCGCCCGTGGCCTTCGCGGAGAGGCGCTTGCAGCCAAGCTGGCCGAGATTTTCGGATAACGGAATGACAGACTTTGCGGCTATCGATTTCGAGACGGCGAACGAGAATCCCTCGAGCGTCTGCAGCGTGGGGGTGGTGATTGTCCGCGGAGGGAAGGTGGTCGATACATTCTACAGCCTCATCAGACCTGAGCCTGAATATTACCAGTGGTTCTGCCAGCGTGTTCACGGAATCCGAGAAGAGGATACGTATTTTGCACCTGTGTTTCCGAAAGTGTGGGCGAAAATTGCTCCTATGATCGAAGGCCTGCCGCTGGTGGCGCACAACAGCCGCTTCGACGAATGTTGCCTGAAGGAAGTTTTCAAAGTCTACCAGATGGACTATCCGGACTATGAATTCTATGATACCCTTGTGGCTTCTCGTCGTCATTTCGGCCGCAGCATTCCGGACCATCAGCTGCACACTGTTGCTGCAGCGTGTGGCCATAACCTGGTCAATCACCACCACGCCCTCGCAGACGCAGAAGCCTGCGCCCGCATAGCGATCGAGATATTGTAGCTTCTGCTCCCGCTAACTATGCAGGACTATGGACTTGTGGGAGAGGAGTTCGAAGAACGCAGCCTTGCAGGAGTCTGACAACGGCAGCTGTTTCCCGGCTACATAGACCTTTCCTCCTTTGAGACCTTCTATTTTGTCGACATTGACCAGGTATGAACGGTGAATACGGCAGAAATGGTCATAGGGCAGCTGCTTTTCCAGCGACTTGAGCGTCATCAGCACCATCGGCGCAGAACCATCTGAAAGGTGGATGAGCACATAATCCCCGTCGCTGTTTGCATATAGGATGTCATCCAGTTTCAGCTGTTTCTTCATCAGGTCTATCTTGACGGATATGGAATCCATCAGGGGGGCCGGCCGTTGAAGTGAATCGATCTGCTCCTTCAACTGCTCCACATCGCTTTTCAGCGCGCGGTTGCTCTTCTCTGCTTCATTATAACGGAAAGCCGCAAGCCGCCATTCATCCGACAGGCTGACGGCAATGGCGATGAAGGTGGTGACTAACTGGATCACTGACATCATAGTAAGCTGGGCTATATTGACTCCGGATCCGAGATATTCGCTTATTGTCTGGCCGTTGCCCAGATGAATCCTTCCCGTGACAGCGTGAGCGAGATATTGGAGGCCGAATCCGATGATCAGGAGGATTAAACTGAGCAATACATATATACCGTTCCGCCCTTTCACCAGAAACCGGTCGAT
Source organism: Bacteroidales bacterium (assembly GCA_017429475.1). GTDB lineage: Bacteria > Bacteroidota > Bacteroidia > Bacteroidales > UBA932 > Equibacterium. The sequence continues at coordinate 149,234 of JAFROX010000010.1, read as the reverse complement.
GAGCAGACAGCGTTGTGCCAGATATATGCCGGCGTTTACAATGATAATGAATGCATAGTAGATGAACGCCCACCAGGGAAGCACGAGATGGCCCAGAATAAACGGGAGAGTCGTCGGCAGGATGAGCAGTGCCAGCAATATGCAAATGAATATGACAAGTCTTTTACGTGACAATTGTTCCGCTTTTCTTCAAAGATAAGCATTTTAGAAAGAAAACCCCATGTTGATGTAGACTCCCATCGTGCCGTCCTGCGGATTAAGCGGCTTGCCGAATTCCACTGCCACAAGGAAGTTCCGGTTCATTGCGAACCAGAATCCGCCGCCCGCGCTGGAGTGCAGCCTCTCGTGTGTGGCAATGGCAGGATCGTAAACGCTTGCATATGGACCGTAATAGATGTCGTCTATCTGCTTGCCGAATGTGAGGCTGCCCAGTGCGGTCTGTTCCTGGAGTTTGTATGGCTGGACGGCAGCTCCGACATCTGCGAAACCCACAAGGCCTATTTCGAAGTTTTGCCGCAAGGCTCTGAATGAAGCAAGACGGAGTCGAAGGTCTGTGCTTGCCCAGGCGACACCGTTGCCGACGATTCGGCTGCCGAACGAGCCGCGCATTGAAAAACCCTGCAAGGCATAGAAAGGAAGGGAACCGGCCATGAGGCCTCTGTAGGCGATCTGCCAGGCCCAGGTCAGGCGGCCGGGCCACAGCGGTACGTACTGACGGATGTCAGCCGAGAGCAAGACAGATGCTCTGGTCTGTGACGAGAACGATGCTCCGGCTGAGGCTGTCACGGAAGCGTAAATGCCTCTTTCAGGATTGGTCTCGAAATCCCTCGTGTCATAGACAACTCCACCCTTCACGTCAAAGCGCTGACCGTGAGTGTCTGGTTCCGGAATCAGTCCATTCTCCACATATTGATGATATAGTGATTCGGTTCCGTCGTATACTCTGTAATTGACGTCTGCATACTGCTGCCAGGAATAGGATGCACCTCCAATCCAGGTCATATAGTCGGTTATTCGTCCCTGAAGGTCAAGGCTGGCGATAAGCTGCTTCTGGTGGACAGAATAGAATGACAAACCCTGACTGCCGTCCGCGGACTTGTGAAGGTCCAGGTCGGCGTGATAAGGAGAAACGGCACCGTTGAATCCGTAGAATCCGCAGAGGGGGTTGTCCATATATGACAATGACGCCGTGACGCGCTTGCCCGGAATCAGGTGTTTGGAATCGTAGTTCATCCAGATCTGCTTTGCTCCACGAGAATAGATATTGAAGTTGGCAGTGAACTTGTGACGGTAGTTGGGATAGACGGTTCCGTCACCATAGTCGAATATCTGCGCCAGCGCGCCGATTGAAAAACCGAGGTCGTTGTTGTAGTTGAAGGCCGGAAATATTCCGAAGTTCCAGCCGGACTTCGCTATTTCCTTCTGCAGTGGAATGACAACAGGGGTTTTGCTGTCTTCGGCGTCTTTAGTCTTCTCACCGTCGGCCAGCGCAGGAATGGCAGAAATAATGCTCAGGGTCAGGATAGCGGCAAATCGTTTCATAATCGTTGTTGTTGGTTTTGACGCAAAAGTATCCCTGCGCATGCGCCAGCCATATAATAATCGGTGAATCGGCCGGTTTTGTCGGTGAATGGAGCATTTATTCTAAATTTGCAATGTGAAAACCATCCGTCACGCTTTCGAGGCCGACTTGGCCGAAGTGATGTCCGTCATAGAGGCGGGCAAGGGAATTATGCGTGCCTCAGGCAATATGCTCCAGTGGAACGACGGCTATCCTTCTGAGTCTGTAATTCTTTCTGATGTGGCTGCCAGGAACGGCTATGTCATTGAAGACGACGCTCAGATCGTTGCTTACTTCGCCCTGATCCCTTCGCCGGAGCCGACTTACAACGCAATCTATGGCGGCGAATGGCTTGACGATGAAAAGCCCTACCACGTCATCCACCGCATCGCCAGCACTCCGGAGTCTCACGGCGTGTTCGACTCCATAATGGATTATGCTTTCTCCATCGACGGCAACATCCGCATCGACACCCACAAGGACAACGCCATAATGCAGCACAACATCCTCAAACACGGATTCATCTACTGCGGCATCATATATCTTCTCTCCGGCGACGAGAGACTTGCATACCAAAAAATCCTCCAATGAAAATAGTCCTTGCTCCCGATTCATTCAAAGGCTGTCTTTCGGCAGCGGAGGTGGCAGCCATAATGTCTTCGGCCCTGCGCGAGCTGCATCCCGAGTGGGAGATAGTGGAGCTGCCTCTGGCTGACGGAGGGGAGGGAACTGTCGATGCTGTAATGTCAGCATTGGGCGGCAAGTTGCTTCAGGCAGCAGTGTCTGATCCGCTGGGCAGGCAGGTGACTGCCCGCTATGGCCTTTGTGGAGAACTGGCTGTCGTTGAGGTCGCCGAGGCCTGCGGACTCAGGCATCTGGCACCGGAGGAAAGAAATCCGCTCGTTGCGACGACCAGTGGAGTGGGAGAATTGCTGCTTGCTGCCCGCAGTCAAGGTGCATCCCGCTTCCTCATCGGTCTCGGCGGAACTGCAACCTGTGACGGAGGTGTCGGTATGATGGGTGTTCCTGGATTGAAGAAGGCCCTTGAAGGCTGCAGCTTTGAACTGCTCTGTGACGTAGACAATCCCTTTGTGGGACCTCGCGGGGCAGCGAGAATCTTCGCCCCGCAGAAAGGAGCTTCGCCGGCTGATGTGGAAATCCTCGAAGAACGGATGGCATCTCTTGCGCAGACGATGCTGGCTGAAACCGGAAAGGATGTCAGGGATATGCCGGGAGCCGGGGCTGCCGGTGGACTCGGCGGGGCTTTTATGGCTTACTTCAATGCTGCAAGCGTATCCGGCATAGACAGGATTCTGGACCTTGCCGGCTTTGATTCTGTCGTTCAGGGAGTAGACCTTATCGTCACAGGCGAAGGCAAGTCGGACTCACAAACTTTGGGAGGAAAAGTTCCCTTAGGAGTGCTCCGAAGAGCACATAACGTTCCCGTTATGCTGGCATCCGGGCGCATAGAAGACCTTGAGGCCCTTCAGGAAGCAGGCTTTTCACAAATCATACAGGTATCTCCTGAAAACCTTTCCGATGAGGAAGCCACTCAAAAGATTGTCGCGATTGCGAATCTCCGGCAGGCCATCTTCACTTTATTCGGAGGTATGGAATAGCACCCGGTAGGCCTCGGCTTTCCGGGCAAGGGGAAGGGGATAGGCGCGGGAGGTGGAGGGCATCCGCCAGAATATGAGAGGGCGGCCGTTTATGACAAGCGGGGTGCTGCCGCCCATCGGGGGCTCTGCACAACCGAATGTCCCGACAATGACATCAGTGGCTTTCTGGCCTGTTGTAACCAGCGCATCACATTGCGGAATCCTGACCAGAAGGGCGGGGATGTCAGTGGGGGTGACGACCTCAAGGAACTTGTCGGAAGCGTTGTCTTTCAGACGGCGGACCTCGCAAGCAGTGTCGTACAGGGCAATTCCCTGCTCACGGCAGAAGTCCCTGACCTTGTCGATGTCGAAGCGTTTCTCTGAAGGAACTGCGAACCAGTCCTTGTCATCGTGGAACAACAGCCCCATCACCCTCCAGAAATCGTTGGTCCAGTTGGGGTAGAAGAAAGGCATGGACCATCGTTTCTCCTGGGGAGGGAAACTTCCCAGGAAAAGAATCCTTGCATCATCGGGCAGGAAAGGCTCGAAAGGATGCAGTTCAGTCATTATTTGACCGGCTTTTCAGATTACCTGACAACCCTTGTGAAGTCGGGATCCTTGCCTTCCAGGTCAATGACATATATCTTAATGCCCGGAGAATTTGTGTCAAAGAGATATTCGGTTCCACCAGGAATGGCTCTCGATGCAACGTTGGTGGCTTTTTCCTGAATCATCGAATAAGAGCCTACTGCTGCGTCGAAGATGGCGATTTCCTCTTCGGTGGCGGGACGGACTTCGCTGAAGGGTTCATATTCCTCAAAATCGCCGTCTATGAAGCCGCCTTCCTTAAGGAAACGGTCGACTTCGGCAGGCATAGCTTCGAGGCGGGCTGACCTTACGCCATAGCCGGAAAGTACATTGGCTTTGGGCTGTGCTGCCTTGACTTCTCTGATGCCGACTTCCAGTCCGCCGCTGCCGAATGTGCAGAACGGAACGACAGTCTTGCCGCTGAGATCGATGCTCTTAAGTGCGCTGATTGCAGGAAGTGCGCAGGTTCCGAACCAGATGGGGTAACCGAAGAAAATGACGTCATATGCATCAAGGTCCGCCTTGATGGGATTGACCTCAGGAAGTTCTCCTGATTCCCTTTCTCTCATACAGCGCTCGATGGTCTCCTGATAGGTGCCATTATAAGGATTGACGACTGTGATCTCTTCAATGTCGGCACCGAGTCTTTTGCAGAGCTCTTCGGCGACGGCCTTGGTGGTGTTGGTCTGTGAATAATATAAAACAAGGAACTTGGGTGTCTTGTTCTGTGCACACGAAACGGCCATAAGCGTTGCGGCAATCATAAGCAGGAGCTTTTTCATAGTAAATTGTATTTGAATTTTGTGCGAAATTACAAAAACTCAGGCACTTTTTATAAATATCGTTTGCGATATAAAATATTTGTACTATATTTGCATCGTGAACGATATAAATATTAAAGATATGGCAACTATTTATGATTTTAAGGCACTGAGCAACAAAGGTGCAGAAATAGATTTCTCTCAGTTCGAAGGTAAAGTCCTTCTGATTGTCAACACCGCTTCAAAATGCGGATTCACTCCCCAGTATGACGGCCTCGAGGCTCTCTATCAGAAATACAAAGACCGCGGCCTGGTAATCCTCGGTTTCCCCTGCGACCAGTTCGCACACCAGGAGCCGGGCAGCGACGAGCAGATCGAAGAGTTCTGCCGCCTCAATCACGGAGTGACTTTCCAGCTGATGAAGAAAACTGACGTGAACGGTCCCGCCGAGAGCCCGGTATTCACCTGGCTCAAGGAAGCCGCTCCCTCAGAAGAGTACAAGGGCCTCAAGGCCAAGGCAACCCAGAAGATGCTGAAGACACTCAGCAAGAGTGTCGAGAAAGACAGCGACATCCTCTGGAACTTCACCAAGTTCCTCATCAACAAGGACGGAAGCGTAGTTAAACGTTTCGCACCTGTGGCAGAACCCGCTTCATTCGAGAAGGATATTGAAGAAATGCTGTAATGGACGGACGCTTCAAACTTGACAATCAACTCTGCTTCAGGTTGTACACGGCTTCACGTCTGATAACCCAGGCGTATCATCCGCTGCTGGCTGACTATGGACTGACTTATCCGCAGTATCTCGTATTGCTGGTGCTTTGGGAGAAGGATTCCCAGCCCGTGAACGACATTGCAAAGCGGCTGCAGCTGGAAACGAATACCGTTACCCCGCTGCTCAAGCGAATGGAGGCTGAAGGTATCCTTACCCGTACGCAGGGTAAGAAGGATGCAAGGCAGATGATAGTCAAGCTCACAAAAAAAGGACGAGAACTGCAGGACAAACTGTCTGAGGTCCCCGAGACTGTCGGCAGCTCAGTGCTGTGCGACAGTGTCACTCCAGAAACTGTTCCCGCACTTTTCCATATGTTGGATGATATAATCGGACAATTGAAACACAATAACAATGAAAGCAATAGCTAAACTCGCACTGGCCTTCTCCGTAGTTCTCCTTATGGCAGGATGTGCCGGAAAGTCTCAGACTATCTACGGCTTCACCGCCGAGTCGAACAAGGGGCAGGAAGTAAACTTCGCCGACTACAAAGGCAAGGTCCTGCTCGTGGTCAACACCGCATCCAAGTGCGGCTTCACTCCCCAGTACGACGGCCTCGAGGCCCTCTACAAGAAATATGAGGACAAAGGTTTCGTGGTCATCGGCTTCCCCTGCGACCAGTTCGGACATCAGGAGCCCGGCACCAACGAGGAGATCGAAGAGTTCTGCCGTCTCAACTACGGCGTCACTTTCCCTCTGATGGCCAAATCTGACGTCAACGGGGAGAATGCCAACGAGATTTTCAAGTGGCTGTACTCTGAGAAACCATTCGCAGGCTTCGGCGACAGTGAACGGGGTAAGGCGATGGACGGGATGCTGTCGAGAGCCGATGCGGACTATGCGTCAAATCCTGACATCAAGTGGAACTTCACCAAGTTCCTCATTGACCGCAAGGGCAGGGTAGTTGCCCGTTTCGAGCCAGTAGTCGCTCCTGAAGATCTGGATGCCGAAATCCAGGCTCTCCTTTAGCGTTTTGCCGACCGTATATGGATGCCAAACCTCACTGGAGTCCTGAAGCGGACTTCTCGAAGGGCAAGTTCTTCATAAGGAGGATGGATACCGCCGGTTATTTCAAACCGGCGGAAACTCCTGTGGCGAGACTGCCCCTAGTGGGCTTCATATACGTTGCTTCCGGCGAAGTGCTGGCGGATGTGGATGGAACCCCTTTCCTGTGTCAGCCGGGCCATTTTCTGATGATTCCCCAGGAGGTTCCGTTTGCCATCCGTTATTACAACGATGCCGTCGGCTATACGGGCGGCTATGATCCGTCTTTTCTTCCGGATGCTAAATTGCTGCGCTACATCTCTGCTCCGCTGCATACCGCGTTCTGGTTTGACGAAGGCGCATTTATGTCCGAACTGTTCAATATGCTCGCAAACGCATACGACAGGGGAGACACGACATTCATCGAGAAAGGAGTCGACCTTCTCCTTTCCCGCATAAAAACGAACCGTCCGGCATCGATACCTGCGGCTGTCAGCACCTTCCTGGAATCCGTGTTCGACGCTGAAAAAATGCCCGGAACAATTGGCGGCTATGCAGAAGAGGCCGGCATCAGCAGCAATTATCTAAGCCGGCTGGTGAAACACTGCACCGGCCGCAGTGTGGGTACCTGGATTGATATCGTGCGTATCCAGCGCGCCAAACGCCTGCTATCGTCCACGACGCTTCCCATCATTGATGTCTCAAATTCCGTGGGTATAGAAGATCAGTCCTATTTTTCCCGCCTTTTCAAGAAGCAGACCGGTATGACACCTTCTGCATTCAGGAAAAGGATGCAAGGATAATCCTAATTTTGTTCCATTTCAGTCAAATGATTCAAGCGGTCATTGCCGAACTTTGCGGTCGTAAAGCTTGAATGATGAATATAAGTGGAATCATAGTAGGAGCGGCCGTTTTCTTCAGCATAGGCATCTGCCATCCGGCCGTCATAAAAATGGAATATCATCTTGGAAAGCAGAGCTGGTGGATATGGCTTGTCGCAGGGCTGGCTTTTTGTTCTCTTTCTCTGTTTGTGAATAACGATATCGCCTCGACTATCATTGGCGGTTTTGCGTTCTCGTGCCTCTGGGGCATTCACGAAATGTTCCTTCAGGAAAAAAGAGTTCTACGAGGCTGGTTCCCCGAGAATCCCAGACGTCATTCCTATTATGAATCCCGTCGCATAGAAATGCAGGGTAAACTATGAGTGTAAGCTTGCATTCGTAAAGTCTATCACTATTATTCAGTAGAACAAGTACAGCCGAAAAAGCGTATCTTTGTCCATATAGAGATATAAGATGCGAGCCTTTCTGTTGTCACTTCTGAATGTTGTCTGCGAGATGAGCCCCTATCTGTTGCTGGGCTTTCTCATCGCAGGCATTCTTCACGTGTTTGTGCCGAAGGGCTTCTATTCGAAGTATCTGTCGAAAGACAACAAGTTCGCAGTGCTATATGCTGCACTGCTGGGCATTCCGCTGCCCCTGTGCTCCTGCGGAGTGATACCGACGGCTGTCGGCCTCAGGAATGAAAGGGCATCCAAAGGCGCCGTCGCTTCCTTCCTTATCGCAACTCCCCAGACCGGCATCGACTCGATACTGGCCACTTTCTCCCTTATGGGCCTCGGCTTTGCGATAGTCCGTCCTGTAGCAGCCCTCGTGACTGGAGTCTGCGGAGGACTGCTGGTCAGCCGTTTTGTGAAAGAAGATGACAACGATGCAGCCGTGGCAGCCAGTTGCAGCAATGAGACTGGCAGCCGTCTCTGGCGTGTCCTCAGGTATGCTTATTTTGAGATGATGCAGGACATCGGCGGAAGACTGCTTATAGGTTTGATTGTGGCCGCGCTTATCCAGGTGGCCGTTCCCGACGAGTTCTTCCTTACTTTCGGAAAGCAGCCGCTGCTGCAGATGCTGGTGATCCTGGCCGTGGCTGTGCCGATGTACATCTGTTCGACAGGCAGCATTCCGGTTGCTGCAGCCCTTGTGATGAAGGGCCTTTCACCCGGTGCCGCCTTCGTGATGCTGATGGCCGGTCCGGCAGTGAACCTGGCATCCATCCTGGTCGTGCGCAAGACTATGGGACAACGTTTCACCCTGATATACCTGCTCACCATAGTCTGCTTTTCCATCCTTTTCGGCCTGCTTGTCAATGCCCTCGGAATCGGGATTCCTTCGATGGCGGCAGGTGATGCCTGCTGCGCAGAAGAAGCTGTTCTGCCGCCATTCTTCAAGCTTGTCTGTGCTTCGATACTGACAATTCTGTTATTATTCGCACTAATTATGAAGTTATTTGAAAGATTCAACCGAAAGGCTGCCGATCCGGATACGACCGTTTATACTGTGGAGGATATGCACTGCAGCCACTGCGAGGCAGCAGTAGTCCGCGCCGTGGAGAGTGTCCCCGGCGTAGAGTCAGCAAAAGCAAGCGCTTCCGCCAATAAACTAACTGTCAAAGGCTCAGCATCTGAAGAAGCCATTCGCGCAGCTGTCGAAAAGACAGGCTATACATTCAAGGGAAAGAAGAATTAGGCATTCTTCCTTTACGAAATTGGCAATATTACGTGTTTTTGTAGTCAAAAATGCGTAATATTGTATTTATACGTACTATTCTAACTTAAAACTATGAAAAACACAATCAGTTCTTTTTGTGTCGTGATGGCATTGATGCTCCTGGTTCCGGCTTTTTCTGGCAGGGCACAGGTGTATGCCGATTCATCGACAGATCTCGAAAAGTACATGGTTCCGGCAACCACGCCCAATGCGATTCCTGACGCCCAGGGATTCCTCGGCCGCTGGCTGCTTCTCGAACCGATCAGTAAACCGAACCGTTCCAACACTGTTTTCACTGACAGCTACATCCGCGATGTCTTCGGAGTGCAGTATTTCCCTGGTCAGCTTTCCAGTGTCCTGCCTAAGGAAGGTTCCAAAGTGAAGGTGACAGTGGAATATCAGCCCCCTGTAAACCTTGAAGCCGGGCGTCCCAGGATGCAGGCAGGACCTCCCCAGTATGAGCAGAAGCAGGTGCAGCTCCAGTGGCGCGCCTTCGACAGCAAGCGTTTCAACGTCAAGCTGTTCCGCTTTGCCACCAACCTTACTGAAGACCGCTATGGCGTTATTTTCTGGGCTGCTACGGTTGTCAACTGCGAAGAGGACATTCCGAACGTGCGTCTCGCCGTCGGTTCCAACTCAGCCTCAATGTGGTGGGTAAACGGTGAAGAGGCCGTCATCCTTTCCGGTGACCGCCGTATGGTGATGGACGACTGCACATCGCAGCGTCTTACCCTCAAGAAAGGCCGCAACGTCATCTGGGGCGCCGTCATCAACGGTCCCGGTATGAGCGATTTTTGCGCACGCTTCATTGATGAGGCAGGCAATCCTGTCAGAAATATCACCCTCACTACGAAATAAGCCATGAAAAAGAATATACTGCTTACACTGATATGCGCTTCAATCTCTCTGGCAGCAGCTGCCCAGGTTGGAGCCCCCTTCATTCACGACCCGTCAACCATCCAGGAATGCGACGGCAAGTATTACACATTCGGAACCGGCGGCGGTGGCCTCATCTCATCTGACGGATGGGTATGGGAAGGCGGTGCCGTCCGTCCCGGCGGTGGAGCGGCACCTGACGCCATCAAGATCGGTGACCGCTATCTCGTGGGCTACAGCACCACAGGCGGTGGACTTGGCGGCGGACACGCAGGCCGTATCGTGACTATGTGGAACAAGACTCTCGACCCGACAGATTCCCTGAACTTCGCATATACCGAACCGATTGAAGTGGCCAACTCACTTATCGACGAGGACTGCGACGCCATCGACATCGGACTGCTGATGGATGACAACGGCCGTCTGTTCTGCACCTATGGTACTTATTTCGGCAACATTCGTATGGTAGAGCTCGATCCCAGGACCGGTGCACGTCTTGCAGGCAACCAGCCCGTCGATGTGGCCATCGACTGCGAAGCATCTGTAATGATCTATCGTGACGGCTGGTATTATCTTCTCGGTACCCACGGAACCTGCTGCGACGGTGTCAACTCTACATATAACATCGTAGTTGGACGTTCACGCAATCCTTACGGTCCGTTCATCGACAATGTCGGCCGTGATATGATGAGAGGCGGCGGCAAGATGGTCATCGCAGCTGACGAACGTCAGTTCGGCGCAGGTCACTTCGGACGTTACATCGAGGAGGAAGGCGTCGAGAAGATGTCCTTCCACTGGGAGGGAGACCTCGACCGCGGCGGCCGCAGCGTGCTTGCCATCCGCCCGATTATCTGGCGCGACGGTTGGCCTGAGGCTGGCGAGATTGTAAAGGACGGCAACTACAAGATCCTGTCACGCCGTCGTGGATATGCTCTTGAACTTACCGTGGACTTCGTACGCGCTGCCGGCGGAATGCGCGGTTTCGGCGCTCCTGCTGCCGCACCAGCACCCCTGAAGAACCAGAGGCTTGTGGATGTGGTCCGCACCTGGCCCGAGGGTGTAATTCCCGTACGCGCCAACGACTATATGGCACGTCCTCACCAGAAATGGACTATCGAGGCCGTTCCTGAGGCCGGCGGATATCTCGGAGGTCCGTATTACAAGATCGTTATCGAAGGTACCGACCGCGCCCTGGCTGCAGCTGAAGGTTGTGAGGTCGTGACCGTTCCTGCCTTCACCGGTGCTGACGAACAGCTCTGGAGAATCGAACAGCTCACCGACGGTACTTACCGCATTATGCCCAAGGCAATCCCCGGCACGGATGCCAAGCTCTGCCTCTATTCAGTAGGCGACAGCACTCCGACCCTTGCCAAGTTCGATTTCAACAACGACAATTCAAAGTGGGATCTCAAGATGCACTGATGGGCATCTTTAAATACGCCTTCTAAGTTTAAGCCCTGCCGCAATCGTGGCGGGGCTTAATTTAAACAGGCTGCACATCTCTCCGCCCATCGAGAATCCGCAGCGGTCGCACACGCCGTGGGTGTAGCCCATGCATTTCGGGCTGCGGCTGCCGTCGGAGAAGATGAAGTTGGTTACCCAGCAGCGCTTGTCGGTGCATACCGTGCGGTCGTCCTTCATTCTCATAGCCTTCAAGCCCGGGACGGTATTCATAATGGGATAACCGGCACGCTTGCGCTCGATCAGCAGGTCAATGATCTCGTTGCGTCGGGCAGGGTCGAGGAAAAGACCTTCGGTCTCCTTGAACGGGGTGTGGAAGTTGATGGAGATGTTGTCTATATAAGGGCTTGCTTTCACATAGTCCAGCGCAGCCTCGACGTTGCTCTCGTTGAGACAGTTTATGACCATATTTACGCAGACGGGGGGCAGTGTCTTGCCGTAGGGCTTGCTGCTCTTGAAGTCTGCGACATTCTTCTCGAGCCTTGCAAAGGCTCCCTTGCCGCGTATCTCGTCGTGGTATTCTCCGATGCCGTCCATCGACACCCAGACCTGGTCGGCGTGGCTGCCTGCGAAAGGTAGTTGTGCGTTCGTGGTTATCGTGACGCTCCAGAAGCCTGTTTCGTGTGCGGCGTCAATCACGTCGTCGATGGTCTTGTCGCCATCCCGCCAAAGATAGAGCTCGCCTCCCTCGAAGTCGACGTAGCGGCTTCCGGCATTGTAGCAGTATTCCAGTTCGGAGCGGATCTGCTCCAGCGTCTTGCTGCGAGGATTGCTTAGTTCGTAGACCGAGCAGTGCTTGCAGCGCAGGTTGCAACGGTCCAGGATGAAGATCACGGACTGCAGGGGGGCCTTCCTGCCGAGCAGGGCCCGGATGTACCACCAGCCGAGATACGGCAGCTGCCCTAGCATATGCTGATTATGTAGAGTACTATCTTGACGGCCATCATTATCAGGCAGAAGCCGGTATTGACGTTGCGCATTGCGAACCAGCGCATCAGGTAGTAGCGGTTTTCAGGCTCCACCTTGTCCCAGTTGTCCATCGGGCCAAGCCATTTGTGCGGATGTTCAGTGGGCACTTCCACCTTCTTGGCAAACATCACCATAGACCACATCACCCAGCAGGCCTGCGGCAGCATCAGCAGCACGAGGCAGTAAGCGGGATGGATGTAGCCGAGGATGGCGCATACCACTACGAGGATGAAGGGCACGAAGAGGAATATGGCGTATGCGGTAAGGCCGGCCTTGTCGGTCTTCAGCAGTACTGCCAATGTTTTCTTGTGTGAGACATCGTCGACGTGGCGCTCCACGAAGGAGTGGGTGTAGAGGATATTGGTCACGAACATTCCGATGGCGATTCCAAGTGCAAGGATGTGCCAGGCAAAACCGGTTTCAGGTGTGTAGAGTGCGCCGCAGGCCGACTCATAGACTCCGCAGACCAGGCAGGGGCCGAAGCAGATGCCGATGGCCAGCTCGCCGAGGCCGTGGAAACCGAGTTTCAACGGGGGAGCTGAGTAGAAGTAGCAGAGGATGGCTGCGATGCCTGCTATGATGAGCAGTTTCCAGTCGAAGTCGCGAGCTATGAAGATGACAAGGCCACCCAGGATTGCTAGGCCGAAGAACACGGCGATCGCCCTCTTCAACTGTTTAACGGTGGTGGATCCGTCTTTCAGGTAGGGATATTTGTCGGTGAACGCCTGCTCTCCCTGTTCCCTCAGGCCGAGGCGGTATTCAAGCAGTTCGTCCTGGTAGTCGAAATAGTCGTCGAGCAGGTTGCCGCCCAGGTGCACGAGGCACACGCAGAGCACTGCCAGAAGGCCGAGAAATATGTTGAAACCGCTGACGCCAAGCGCCATGACGACTGTCAAGATGCTTGGCATAAGGTTCTGCGGGGCTGCAAACGAGCGGCTGTTGTACAGCCATTTTTTGATCAGGTTCATATCAGGATGCTATTTCATTTCTTTCAGAACTTCTGCAATTGCAGCGTCGAGCTGGGGATCCTTGCCTTCGAGACGGTCCTTGAAGGTGTTCTTCACGTAGATGTCTGGCTTGACGCCGGTGTTCTCAAGGTCGGAGCCGTCGATGACGCTGTAGCAGCCCCACGAAGGCATACGGCAGGTAGAGCCGTCGAGCAGGCGGACTGAAGACGTGAAGATGATCCAGCGGTAGGTCTCGGTGCCCACGAGTTTGGCGATGCCGAGGGTCTTGATACCGTTCGAAGTCACCTCCGCGTCGGAGAGGCTGTGCTCGTTGACAAGCACTACGATGGGTTTGTCTCCAGGCGCCACATTAGGATGGGTGTTTCTCGGAAAATCGCGGTATGCCCACTCGAAGTGGCCCTGTCCGCGCAGGAAGTCGATGACTTCCTTGTGGACGTTTCCTCCGTTATTGTAGCGAAGGTCGAGTATCAGGGCATCCTTGTCATACACTTCGGTGTGCATCTTGAGAAGGAAGCTGTTGAGATCCTCGTCGCCCATTGCGCGCATATGGATGTAGCCGACCTTGTCGCCGGTTTTCTGTTTCACAATAGCGGCGCGCTGCTCTTCCCACTCCTTGTACTGGAGGGTCTTGATGGCTGAGAAGGTGGATGTGTGGACTTTTGTGTCGAACTCCTTGCCGTCGCGCTTGAAGGTGAGCTTGAGTTCGTCTGTCTCCACGGCTCCTGAGAAATATTTCTCGCGGTTGGCATTCTTGTCGACCTTCTTTCCATTCACTGCAACGAGTTCGTCACCCTTGCGGATGTCGATTTCCTGCTTGTCTGCAGGGGAGTCGGGGAGGATTTCGGCTACCTTGTAGGGAGAGGCGTTGTCGAAGATGATGCCGGTGGCGTAGGTGCGGATCCTGGTCTCCTGCTTTTCTTCAGTTCCAGTCGAAGTGAATCCGAGGTGGGATGAGTTGAGTTCTCCCAGAAGGTCTGCGAGCAGGGTGCGGAGGTTCGCGCGGGTGCGGACATAGGGCAGGAGGGAAGCGTAGTAGTCGCGGACTGCAATCCAGTCTGCTCCGTGGAAATTGACGTCATAGTAGTTTTGCTCCAGGACGCCCCAGGTCTCGTAGAACATCTCGCTGAACTCGTCGCCGAGCACTACTTCCACGTCTTTCTTTATCTCGGTCTTGGCTGCTGTTCCGGCAGCAGGGTCAACTTTGTAGACTGAACCCTGGCCAAGGCAGTAGAGGGCGTCCTTGCTGTTGAAGTAGGTGCCTCCGTTGAATTCCTTGATCTGCTTGGGTTTTGCTTCAGGGTCTGAAATCTCGAGGCTGAACACGCCGTTGGTGGTTCCGCCCATAGTGCGGTAGAGCAGATAGGATTTCTCCTTGACGTTGTAGATGTATGTGTTGGTCTGGAATCCGTCGGTAGCGACTCTTGTCATCCTCTCGTGGAGCTTGTCGAAGTCGATTACTACGGTTGAATCTTTCTTGGGAGCGTTCTTGCTGTCCTTGAAGAGGTTGTCGACGTTCTCTGACTTGAAGGGGGTGTCGTACTTGCGCAGCGGAAGTTTGAACAGGTAGTTCCTGGCGCCTCTCGGGAATGAGCTTGAGGTCGGATTGCCGAGTAGGTACATATACTTGCCGTCGGGCGAGAACAGCGGCTGCTGCTCCACTGATGCTGAATGGGTGAGGTTCCTGAGGTTGCCCTCATTGAGGTTGAGCACGAAGATGTCGGGCTCGAACATATACATACCGTCGAAGGCAAGCCACTTGTCGTCGAACGAGAAGGTGATGTCATAGCCCTCGAATGACCAGAACTCGGCATCGGCCACCTTGGATGTGGTGCCGGCCTTGATGTTGTGGAGCATCACTGAGTGGCTGCCGTCGATGAAGGCAATCATATCGCGCTTGTGGTTTATGGCGAGGCTGGTGACATTGTTCTGTGAAAGGAACACCGGAGACTCTGCGGCGCTGCCGTCGGCTGCGATCTTGTAGAGGTCTGTCCAGCCTTTTGTTGTCCTGATGTAGTAGAGGGTCTTGCTGTCGTCTGCCCAGGCTACGTCCATCACGCGTTCGTCAGAGGGGGTTTCGAGTTTCTGCAGGAACTTGCCCTTGGTGTCGGAGATGTAGATGCCGCCGCGGATGACGAATGCGAACTTCTTGCCGTCGGGTGAGACGTCGGCTGCATTGGGAGTCTGGCCTGCGAACGAGCGGCGCACTTCCACGCTGCCTGAGGCCACTGCAATCTGAGGAACTGTCACTTTGCCGCTGGCGGGTTCCAGTACGTTGATCTCATAGTCCTTGAGGAAGACCATAGCTGTTCCGTCAAAGGCAAGGGAAGGATACTGGACTGACTTGTCGAACGTCGTGAGCTGCTGGGGCTTGCCGCCTTTCACATATTTGACTATGTTGGATTCTTTGTTGAGTTCGTCGCTGACATAGTAGATGTTGCCGTTCTTGTCGGCCATAGGCCACTGGTCCTTGCCGATGTAGTCTGTCAGCTCAGTGTATGTCTTGCTTGAAGGGATCCAGCTCTTGATGTTGGGGTTGTGGTCGCCGACGTAGCGTTTTCGGGTAGGGAAGCTGATGCTTTCCATTGACTCGTTGAAGAGGAATTCTCCTGTCTTGGGATTCTCTACCATATTCACTATGGTATTGAAGTAGCCGTCGAACATCAGCTGGGGTGTTCCGCCTTTCACTGCCACTTTGTAGGTGGTCTTGCGGGCGCTGCCTCTCGTGGATTCGAAATAGATCCAGTCGGACTTGGCTGACCACGACACCGGAACGTCGGGGGCTTCGTGGAATGTCAGCTGGATGGCCTGTCCGCCTGCCACCGGCACTATGTAAACATCGTTGTTACCCTGGATGTCGGAGCTGAATGCCAGCCACTTGCCGTCGGGGGACACCAGCGGGGAGTCCTGGACG
The DNA here is from genome assembly GCA_017429475.1 of Bacteroidales bacterium. Classification (GTDB taxonomy): domain Bacteria; phylum Bacteroidota; class Bacteroidia; order Bacteroidales; family UBA932; genus Equibacterium. Next base: position 133,242 of record JAFROX010000010.1, on the reverse strand, counting down.
CCGGGCATTGTGATCACTGCCGTGGCCTGTCCGCCGGCTGCGGGGACCGAATAGATGTCTCCGTCGTAGCTGAAATAGATTTTGGTGCCATCGGGGGATAGGGAAGGATGGGATGCGAATCTGATGTTGTCGGCCGATGCCATTGAAGTTATGGCCAGAATGGCGACTGCAGAAAGGAGGAACTTCTTCATATTGTTATTAGTTTAATAATGCCAGCACCATCACGCAGGCTGCGATGAGAGCATAGATAAGTGCTTTGAGAGTCGAGTTCTTTTTCATATGGCAAATTTACATTTTTAATGCTTACCTTTATAATCGTTTCGTTGCAATTACAACTTATATAATCAGTAATATGAAGTTTATCCGCAATTGTATTTTGTCCGGAGTGGCGATGATCGTAGCCATATCCGCACTGGCTCAGGAAGGCCAGATTCCCATTTATCTCAATACGGCGTATACCTTCGAGGAGCGCGCAACCGACCTGGTGTCACGATTTACCCTCGAGGAGAAGCAGGCATTGCTCGGCAACAACATGGCTGCAGTTCCCCGCCTCGGTGTGAAAGGCTACAACATCTGGAGCGAGGCTCTTCACGGAGTGCTTTCAGGTGCCAACCCTTCAGTAGGCATCCAGGGCCCGTCTTCATTCCCCAACAGTGTCGCTACAGGTTCGACCTGGGATCCCGCACTCGTGGAGCGTATGGCATCAGCCATCGCAGATGAGGCGCGCGCCATCTTCCAGACCGGCACCAAGGGCCTGACATTCTGGAGCCCCGTGGTGGAACCCGTCCGTGACCCGCGCTGGGGACGTACCGGCGAGTCATACGGCGAGGATCCTTTCCTGGCAGCCGAAATGGCCCGCGGTTTCGTGCGTGGCCTGATGGGCACCGACCCCAAATATCTCAAGGCCGTGCCTACAGCAAAACACTATTTCGCAAACAACAGTGAGTTCGACCGCCACGTCAGCAGTTCCAATATGGACAGCCGCGACCTGCGCGAGTTCTACACTTATCCTTACAAACGTCTGATCGAGGACGAGAACCTGCCCTCAATCATGTCGTCATACAATGCCGTCAACCACGTGCCCACTTCAGCCAGTGTCTTCTATCTCGACACCCTGGCCCGCCGCACCTGGGGTATGAAGGGCTACGTGACAGGTGACTGTGCCGCCATCCAGGACATCTGGGACGGCCACTATTTCGTGGAGACCCGCGAGCAGGCCACTGCGGCCGGACTCCACGCAGGTGTAGACTCTGACTGCGGAAGCGTATACCAGAGATATGCCATCAGCGCCTATGAGCAGGGCATCCTTCCGATGGCCGAAATCGACCGCGCCCTCATCAATATGTTCACCATCCGTATGCGTACCGGCGAGTTCGATCCCGAGCAGATGGTTCCTTACACCAAGTTCGAGCCTTCACGCGTGAACTCTGCAGCCAACCAGGCTCTCGCAGCTGAGCTTGCCGTCCGCACCCCCGTCCTTCTGAAGAACGACAACCAGGCTCTGCCTATCGATGCATCCAAGATCCGCAGCATCGCCCTCATCGGCCCTCAGGCTGACGACGTGGAACTCGGTCCGTACTCAGGGCGTCCTGAGGCCACTTCAATGATATCTCCCTATGCAGGTATCACCAAATGGCTCAAGGCCAAGGGTTATGATGTAGATGTTATGCTTGCCACCGGAGGCGACATCAAGAGCAAGAGCAATCTGCTCTACATCGCATATTTCGAAATCGAGAAGACCGACGGCTCTGTGACCCGCTACGACGCCACCAAGTACACTGCTTCTGCAGAAGGCATCACAGTCGGTTCCGGTATGGGTACCGAGGAGCAGGTGCGCAGCATCGACGACGGCACCTGGACTGCATATGACAACGTCGACATCACCAACATCGAGAACATCACCGTCGGCCTCAATATCCCCACCGAGGGTGGTATCGTAGAAATCCGCGTCGGCGGTCCTGACGGCAACCTCATCGGCCGCATTGAGGCCACAAAGTCTTCCGGTGCACGCGTCGGCGGCGTTTACGGTGCCAGCATGCCTATGAAGACCAATGCTCTCAAGCTTGGTTACAACGGTCCCCAGACTGTATATCTCGTCTACAAGGCACCCCAAGATGCTCCGATCGACGAGGCTACCATCGAGATGGCCCGCAAGGCTGACGTAGCTGTGATCTTCGTCGGAACTGACGAAAATACTGCTACAGAGGAGGCCGACCGTCTGACTCTTACACTCCCCGGCAACCAGATTCCTCTGATCAAGGCTGTCGCTGCCGTTAATCCCCGCACCATCGTCTATATGCAGACCCTCGGCTGCGTCGAGGTTGAAGAGTTCTGCCACCTGGCCAACATCCCTGCCATCATCTGGACAGGCTACAACGGTATGGCTCAGGGCGAGGCTGTTCCGCGCATCCTCTTCGGCGAAGTTTCACCTGGCGGCAAGCTCAACGCCACCTGGTTCAAGACTGTGAAGGACCTTCCGGCCATCACCGACTACAACCTGCGCCGCAGCTCAGGCAATGTCGGCCGCACCCTCTGGTATTTCAATCGCGAGGTTTCTTATCCGTTCGGCTATGGCCTCAGCTACACTACTTTCGAATACAGCAATTTCCGCATCAGCAAGAGCAACATTACTCCTAATGACGTGGTTACTCTCAGCGTGGACGTCACCAACACCGGCAAGTACAGTGCCGACGAGGTTGTCCAGATCTATGTGGCAACTCCCGACAGCCCTGCTGCTCTCGAGCGTCCCGCCAAGCGTCTGAAAGGCTTCAAGCGCGTCACCATCCCCCGCGGACAGACCCGCACCGTCAGCATCGACATCAAGTGCTCTGACCTCTGGTTCTGGGATATGAACGCTGAGCGTATGACCTTCGACCAGGGCCGCTACGTATTCGAGTTCGGTTCTTCATCTGCTGATATCCGCGGCACCGTCAGCGCCAATATGTCCGGCAAGCTCGACCTCAAGCTCAAGACTCTCTGGGCTAGCACAGACGCCAACGTGCTGAATATCGGCCAGACCGCTCACGCAAGCTACTCAGTCTGCCTGAACGACGACAGCTTCGACAACTCTGCTCGCGGCACCTGGCGCAGCAGCAACCCTTCTGTCGCTTCTGTGGCTGCAGACGGTACCATCACCGCCCGTTCTATGGGTGTTGCTACCATCACCTGCACTGCAACTGTGGGCGGCGTCACCAAGGAGGATTCCTTCGCCATCAAGGTTATGCCTGAGATGACTCTTGCAAGCCTGAAGGTCGACGGCAAGGCTGTCAAGGTGGGCGACGCTTCTCAGCTCAGCTTCCTGAGGAAGGCCGGCAAGGCTCCGGTTGTGGCTGCCGTTGCCAAGGATCCTGCCATCGCCGTCAACGTGAAGCAGGCTGCCGCCGTTCCCGGCACTGCAGTCGTTACTCTGGCTGACGAGAATACCGGTGACTGCAAGGAGATTGCCGTAAACTTCGGTACAAAGGGCGTTTCTGACACCTTCCAGAAATCTGCTCTCGGCAGCCAGTGGAGCTGGGTTCGCGAGAATCCTGCGCTCTGGTCTCTCTCTGAGCGCCCGGGCTCTATTGTTCTTACAAGCGGCAAGGGCGACATCGTTCAGGCCGGCAACGATGCTCAGAACATCCTTCTCCAGGAGGCTAATGCTGACTGGACCGTGGACACCAAGCTGACTTGCCTCACTGCTCCTGCGGCTCCGGCTCAGAATGCAGGTCTTGTGGCTTATCAGGATGATGACAACTTTGTGAAGTTCGTATATGGTGCCGCAATGGCTATGCGCCGTCCCGATCCGAATGCTGCCGCTGCTCCGGCTGCAGGTCAGCTTCAGCTCGTGGTCGAGGAGAACGGTGCCCAGAAGGCTGCTGTCCGCGTGCCTATGGATGGCATAATCGGCACCGACAATGTGGTATGGCTCCGCCTTGTGAAGAAGGGTGACAGCTACACTGCTTTCTATTCTGTGGACGGCAAGAAGTTCACTGAAGCTGGTTCGGCACAGATTGTGCTTAAGGATGTCCAGGCCGGTCTCATATGCTGTGAGGGCGTGATGGCTGCAATGGGAGGCCGTGGCGGCTTCGGCGGTGCAGCAATGCAGATGCCTGCAGCAGCTCCTTTGAAGGCGGCCTTTGACGACTTTAAGATAATCGGCATCGGACTGAAATAATGAAATTTATTCTGCGAACATTTTTAACGTGCTTCCTGCTCTGGAGCGGCTGCAATGCCGCTCACGGGCAGGAGGTTCGTTTAAATGCCGCCGTGGCGGATTCTGCCGGCTTTATGGCGGTGGGAGAGGTGTTCGCTTGGCTTGATGCGGAGGGTAATGTACTCGATACTCTTTCGCTGCCTGTTCCGATGGTTTCTGCGGCCGGCCTCGAAGGCTGGGTTTTCGCTGTAGATACTGTCGGCAGGGAAATATTTATGATCCATCCTACGGGTGTCATCGTGGCTCACATCGAGCCTCCACTGAAAGGGCGTCTGCGTGCCATTGCTTCGGATGACGTGACGCTCTGGGCTGTCACTGATGCAGGGGAGATCCTGCGTTCTGACAACGGCTTTATGTGGACTATCAACGATTTCAACGAGGAGTACGGCGGTTTCTATCCTAAGATGGATTTCAGGGCTGTGGCTGCCGGGGGTGGAAGTGTGATGATTGCGGGTCTGACCGAGGACGGCCGTCCTGCTGCTTTCACTTCTTCCGGAGGCGGTGTATGGAGCGAGCGCATCCTCAATTATACGAAGCAGAACCGGCCGCTCTATCTGCACGCTGTGCCTTCTGCTCTGGCGTTCGATGCCGTTCAGGATTCGTTCTACCTGCTTTGCAACGACGGCGTGATGTTCCGCCTTCCTTCTTGTTCGCACTGCAACAGCATCGATTATTATCCCGTCGATACTCTCTATGCCCGGGTTCCTCTGGGCTTCGATGTGCTGGTGCTCGGCAGTGACTGCTTCCGTGTTCTTGAGAAGCCGTAAGGTTTTCGTATCTTTAGGGTATGAAAAAGATTCTGACTATTGTTGTGGCCTGTCTGTTCTCTTTTGCATTGATGGGGCAGGACAGGTTTGATGATGCGCGGGTTTTCCGCGTCGGCGCTGATGTCAGTGCTGATTGTTTTCTTCCCTTCGCCGTGGGGACTCCTTTTCATCCCAGTGCGGGCGTCGGGGTTCGTGCGCGTTACGGCCGGCCGGACCAGTGGGTGAATCTCATCGGAGGTGTCCGCTATATCTACGGGCAGCGGCTGTCGGGCATCCAGATTCCTGTGATGGTGAATGCCAATCTGCTGCGTTTGGACAGGGTTTCGGCCTATCTGGGCGGAGGCTATGAGTTCGACTTCATTGGGACTTACTGGGGCTGCGCCAAGTTCCAGGGCGGGGTCCTCATCGGCCCCCATACAGACCTGAGGGTCTTCTACAAGCCATATCAGGCCGATCTCGGCGTGGGATTTACGTACTACTTCTGATTCTTATAAGCTCCTACGTCGTTTCTCGAAGCCTCTGAGGTTGCTGCTTGGTATTGCCTAATCGTTTCGATTTATTGTTCGATAAGCATTGCCTTTTAAATAACTATTTGTACCTTCGCAATACTAATTGGTAGAATTACTTAAGATTCTTTACAGACATCCATTTCTCTAAGTGGATGTCTGTTCTTTTCAAAAGCCCTTAACCGAGGGGAGGTACTGAAAGCAAGCCTCGATTGTTCTCTCAACATCTTAAGTAAAACCAAGCTTCGAATCTCCATTGGAGTGGAGGTTGTGAGGATTGTCTGGGTAAGGGCGTATTTACGTCGTCGCAAAGGCAAACTTGAACTAGTCCGCAGTCACTACTGCAAGTAATAGAGACCTTGTAGTAGTTGAGACTTGATTAGGACTATAGACTCTGCTCTATCCCCTCGGTTTTTTTATTTTATGTCAATAAGAGTGTCAGCGGGCCAATTCGTCCCAAAAGGTGTCGGGTAGGAATATGTTGCTGACGGGGATTGCGCCCTTGAAGAGAGGGGCGATTTCCGAGTCGGTGAAGCCTGCGATGCCGCAGCCTATGCGGGTAACGAGGAAGCGCATCTCGGGATGAGTCTTGGCAAACTCGATGAAGTCGTCGACGTAGGGCTTGATGGTATCCACTCCGCCTTGCATAGTCGGGATGGCGTAGCTCTGTCCCTGGAGCCCTACACCCTTGCCCCAGATAGCTCCGAACTTGTCAAGGGCTATCCTTGCAGCACCACCGCCGTGCTTTCCGCCCAGGTTGCTGCCGAAGACGAAGATTTCGCCGTCAGCAAGTTTATTTATGAAGTGGGGCGTTATTCTATTTTTGTAGTCAGAAGGGATATTCATAGTCCAAATTATTATAAAGTTAAAGTTAGGAAAAATCCTTACCTTTATTTGAACATTCAGTGAGAACCTATGAAACCCCTTATTGCATACTGCGGACTGGATTGCGAGAAGTGCGATGCGTTTATTGCGACGAAGAACAATGACCAAGCGTTGCGTGACCGGACGGCGAAGCTGTGGTCGGAGCTGAACAATGCGCCGATTCTGCCGGAGCATATCAACTGCGAGGGATGCCGTGTGGATGGGGTGAAGACCTTCTACTGCCAGAATCTTTGCGCGGTCCGGAAGTGTGCGGTTGTGAAGGGGGTAGGGACCTGCGGCGACTGCGCGGAGATGGAGTCTTGCCCGAAGGTCGGCGCAATCATCGCTCATAACCCGGATGTTCTGAAGAACTTGAAACCCACCTAAGACACTATGAATATAAGATTGGAAAAACCTCAGGACTGGCGAGAGGTTGAGAATCTCACCAGGGAGGCTTTCTGGAACGTCTATCGGCCGGGATGCCTCGAGCATTATGTGTTGCACTGCTTCCGCGGCGACCCGGATTTCATTCCGGAGCTGGACTTCGTGATGGAGGAGGACGGGCGCATCATCGGCCACGTGATGTTTTCAAAGGCCGAAATCGTCCTCGACGACGACAGCCGTTTCCCGTCCTGGACATTCGGACCCATCAGCATCGATCCTGCCTACAAACGCAAAGGTTATGGCCTGCAACTGCTGAAATATGCTTTGGAGAAAGCGCGCGAGATGGGAGTCGGCCTGCTATGTATGGAGGGCAACATCGATTTCTACAAACTTGCCGGCTTCGACCTGGCAAGCAAGATGAAGATACATTATCACTCTGAGCCCCGCGAGGCTGCGGTGCCCTACTTCCTGGCGCAGGAGCTGATTCCGGGTTACTGGGGAAAGCGCGAAGGCACATACTGTCCGCCGAAAGGCTATTTCGTGGCAGATGCAGATCCGTCAGGGTTCGAGGCTTATGACGCAGGATTCCCTGTAAAGGAAAAGACCCTTCAGCCGGGCCAGCTGCCGCAGTTCTGCCAGAGCTGCGGTATGCCCCTGACCAGGAACGAAGACTGCGGCACGAATGCAGACGGCAGAATAAACTTCGACTATTGCCAGTTCTGCTATGCCGGCGGCAAGTTCCTTCAGGATGTGACGATGGAAGGAATGATCGACCATTGCGCCCAGTTCGTGGACGAGGTCAACAAGCATATGCCGAAACCTATGACTCAGGAAGAATACAAGCAGATGATGCGCGGCTTCTTCCCGATGTTGAAACGCTGGAGGCAGTAAAAATGGCCAGTTCTCCCGATCTCGTTCAGTATATAAGCGACATCGACGATAGCGACTACCTCGCCGCCCTCATCAAAGCCACACTCCCTGCACTTCCGCTTCCCAAGCCCAGGAAGAAACCGGCAACAAAAGGATAATGACTGTCATACGAATATACGGACGGAGGATATTCCTCTGTTCGTCGCGACAGTAACCACAAGTGTATGTAGTGGTCCAACAGTAGGACCACTACTTGCAAAAAAGGCTTAAAATGAAGGTAGTCTGCCATAATTTGGACCACTACCATCACTTGATGCAACAACAGTTATGGATTAAGCCTGATTACTCTGACGCCGCTCTGACTTTTGACGCCATTGATGTACTGCGTCAGCGGGGTGGGGTTGATGATGACCTTGTCGGCCGTCGTAGAAGCGTGGATGAAAGTCAGCCTGTCGCCGTCGCGGTAGGCGATGCCGATGTGTGCGATGTCAAGTCCGCCGACAGTGCTGGTGAACGCGATGATGTCGCCTGTGCGGATGTTCTTGGCGCAGTTGGGCAACTGAGCCTTCGGGATGTACCAGTAGCTGCGCGACTGGAGATCCTGCTCCACGCTGCGGATCTTAGCCAAATTTGCAGGACTGTTGCTGAGCTGCTTGTAATACGAAGGATGCGTCGACATAAAACTGAACTTCTGGGCGAGGGGAGAGCCGCCGCATTCCTTGGTGACTTCCTTGAAAAAGCCGTTGTCAGCCCCCTGCGCAATCCATTCAGAAGTATAGTGCAGACGCGATGTGTAACCGTCGACGACGCCGTCGCGATAGCGCAGCGCAGCCAAGCGGTCGATGTATGAATCGAAAGAAGGATTATCGTCCTTCGCAGTGAGAGCGAGCGCAAGGCACATCTCCACGAAAAGTATGCAGTCTGTCTCGCGCAGGTTAACTGTAAGGCGCTCGGGCTCCTGTTCCAGGGTCTCGGCAACGTAAGGCGTGCCGAGGAACTGCTTGGCTACCCTGACGATGAACTCGTCCATCGGAAGGTCGCGGTCCGCAGCGACAGCCTTCATCACCTCGTCGAATCGCTCCACGTCACGCTGCGTGAAACGCACATCGCCCTTCTCCACGGCTGTGGATGTAAAGGCAAGGCAGACCAGTGCGGCAATCAGCAGAAGAGTGCGTTTCATATCATTGCAAAGATAGGAAAGATATATCGTCACCGTACTATGAAAATGATGCCGCAAGTGTCGGTAGTCTGTCAAAAAATGGCCGACTACCAGCAAAAAGGGTCCAAAATGCACTTAGTCTGCCCCAAAAAAGCAGACTACATGCACTTGAATCCAGAAACAAACGGCCCCGCTGGAGAAACCGCGAGGCCGTTGTCAAAGAGATTACGGAAGAGTTACCTTCCCGGAGTATTCCTCTCATATTTGTAGCCCATCTTGTCGGTGGCCCACTGGATGAAATACTTCATATTCGGACCGTCGGTGTGGCCTCCGGTGTGCTGACGCCAGGCAAGCTCACCGTCAAGCAGGTCGGTGAGAGGTTCGGGCATCGGAGTGTTGCGGTAGTCGTTGCCGACACCGAGATCCTTGGCACCAAGAAGCTTGAAAGCCTCGCCGGCGGCAACCGTAGCCTGCCAGCTGCCGTACTGGTCGAGCCAGAGAGCGTCGCCCTGCTCAGGAATACCGTAGCTGATGAACACGAGGCGCGGAGCGCAGAGTGCGATGAGCTCGTGAGAATCCACGGGAAGCATATCGGCAGTCCAGGCACCGGTCTTTGACTCCACAGCGCAGTACTTGATGTAGTTGCCGGCCATCCAGTGATACTCGCCTGAGTTGGCAAGATTCTCGAGGCCCTCGCCGAAGATACGGCGGTGCAGGGCAGCACCACCCTTTCCTGACGAACCGATGAGACCCATATAGAAACGGTCCTCGAACGCCAGCGTTACAAGCGCAGCCTTGCCGTAGCGCGAGACACCCTCGATGCCGACGTGCTTGGCGTCAATGTCAGGGTCTGTCTCGAGATAGTCCAGACCGCGGGCGGCGCCCCAGGCCCAGGCGCGGAGAGAACCCCAGTCGTCAGGCTTGCGGGGCTGTCCCTTGTTCACGAGGCCGATGATGCCGCGGGTGAGCCCGGCACCGTTGTCAGCCTGGATGCTGCTGGGATCGATCATCGCATAGCCCCAGCCGGCAGCGATAAGCTGCTGGTTTGACGGCGGATCCTGGCCGGGAGCAAGCTGTGTCTGGCGACCGAAGTTCGCAAAGGGATTGGCAGGCTCGAAAGGCTGCCAGGCAGGATACTTCTTCATAAGCTCCGCAGTCTCGGGATCGTTCTCCAGCATACGGCGCAGAGCCTTGTTGATGACAGCCATATCAGCTCCGCCGGGTTTTACCGGATTCGGCAGGTTGGCACCGCCGAACATCATAAGCAGCGGAACGGGACCCTTAGCGTCAGCGGGAGTGACGACCACCATCTTGATGTCCACGTTGATGGACGGGCAGGCGGAATTGTCGACGTGGCCCCTGAGCTGTTTTGCCTTGACGCGCATCATACCGAGAGTCTCGATTTCCTCGGCTTCGACGATCCAGGTCACTTTGGGAACGTTGGCCGGGACGCGGCCGTATACTTCACTCTCGAAACCTTCCACAATCTCAGGCCTGCGGACATTCCACCATTGCTGGGCGGATGTCACACGCCTTCCATTGTTCATTTTCATCAAATCTGGAATGACAGGGAAGGGATTGGCCTTGCTCTCGTCGTAGTTGGCGGCGTAGGGACTGCTCTGGTCCGAGTCAAAACTGTGTCTGATGGATTTGATGCCCAGCTGGTCCATCATGTTCTGGTGGTCCTGCTGTGCAGTGAAAGTTACCGGCTCCTGTGCGAAAGAAGCTGCACAGACAAGCATGCCGGCGAGCAATAGGATTATCTTTTTCATATCAAATGATTTAAATCTCCTACTAAGTTAGGCTTTAATTGCTAAATTTGTATCTGTCCTAATCAAAAGCAATATGAAAAAAATGTTTCCCATCGTGCTGTGCGGCGCAATGATAGCGTCCATAGCCGTTCTGACTTCCTGCAGCCAGGCCGGCCCGCAGGAGCCGTTCAGTTACCAGAATGCAGTGCGTTATACCAACACGCACCCCGGCAACCCCTATATTCCCCTCTGGGATCATAATCCCGACGGAGAACCGAGGGTATTCGAAGACCCGGACAACCCCGGCAAGTACCGTGCATATATCATCACTTCGCACGATGTCTTCCTGAGGGGATACTGTGGCCCTGACATCCGAATCTGGTCTGCGCCCGTGGAAGACCTGACAGCCTGGCGCGACGAGGGACCGGCTTTCACCTATAAGATCGGGGAACAGTGGGATACGATGTACGCTCCCGATGTTGCAGAAGTAGTCGGCAAAGACGGCAAGAAGACATACTATCTATATCCCAACGACCAGACAGGCGGACGTAACGGACTCGTTGCCAAGAGCGACCGTCCCGCAGGTCCCTATAAAGCCATCAACACCCTGCCTGACGATCCGTCAAAGCTGCAGCCCGGCAGCCTCATCGGCTTCGACCCCGGCGTGTTTGTAGAGAACATTACCGATCCCAACGACCCTGACTACAACATCGGCTTCAGGGCATACGCTTTCTACGGCTTCCAGGGTTCTTCTGCAATCCAGCTCGACCAGAGCACTATGTATACCCTCCGTCCCGGCACCGAGGTCAGCTATCCTTTCATCCCTGCACGCGCAGCCTTCATGCCGCGTCCTCCGCGTCCCGGCCAGCCCGCAGCAAGGCCCCAGCCCCCGATGGAATACAAGCATCTCTTCCCCGGCGAGGACCCGAAGGTGTTCGCATTTTTCGAGGCATCTTCAATCCGCCAGGTCGGCAATAAATATGTCGTAGTATACAGCGGCTACTCAGGTGAGGAATACGGACTGCCTATGAGCAACTCGACACTTCGCTATGCATATGCCGACAACCCCCTCGGGCCGTACAAGAGCGGCGGAGTCATCGTTGACGCAAGGAGCATCGACCTCAATGAAGACGGTTCAGCGCTCGTGACCCGCTACAGCGGACACAACACCCACGGAAGCCTCCTCGAGATCAACGGCCAGTGGTATATCTTCTACCACAGGGCGCCGCGCGGCAATATGAACTCACGCCAGGCGATGGTTGAGCCCGTCAAGGTCGTATGGGACGAGAAGTCAGTGGCAGACGGCGGCAAGGTGACCATCACCGGTTTCGACCCCTATGCGCCTGACCAGAAATGGACTGTCAAGGCCCGCAACGGAATGGAATACACCGGTGCCGAAGTCACTTCACAGGGTTTCCACTTCTACGGCCTCGATCCTTATCAATACTATTCAGCAGGATATGCCTGCTACCTCACCAACGAGCAGCTGCCTCAGGACTGCTATGACATCTGGGACAACAATATGCCTCTGGCAGGCGTTGACAACGGTGACGTCATCGGCTACAAGTACTTCGGCTTCGCAGGCCTCGACAAGGACGAATTCGGCCTCAAGGCATTCGAAGGAACAGCCAAGGGCAACAACACAGCCTTCAACCTCTGGGTAACTCCCAAGACCGACAAGAGCTTCAAGATCCAGGTATGGATGGATTCACCCTGGGCTCTGACAGGCGGCAAGAATATCGGCGAGATCATAGTACCTGCCGGATCTAAGCAGGAAATCACCCGCTTCAGCACCAATGTGGCTGACGCTGTCGACGGCATCGGAGGCAGACACGCTATCTTCCTGATCGCCGATGGTGCCGGCGAGGACCTCTGCGACATCGTAGGTCTCGGCTTCAGCTCAGACAAGAAGCGCATCGAAATGCCCGTTGCTCCTCAGATTTCACTCTTCGCAGGCAAGACCGCCCTCGAAGTTCCCGCCCTTGCAACCCGCTCAAACCGCGACAACGGCATCATAGATATGAACATCTACGAAGTTGAATGCCCTGTCGCCGCAGATGCTGCCAAGGCTCCCAAGATCAAAGCTTCTTCAAGCGACAGGAGAGTCAAGATCAGCGTAGACCAGGCTGCAAGCCTCGACGAGAACACTATCGTTACCTGCGACCTTGATGGTACGATCAAGTACTACGTAGTCAAATTCACGAAAGCAGATTAGGAATGAGCAAGTCAGTCAGGCTCAGGATGTGGGTGTATATCCTGCTGTTCACGGTGCTGATGTCGGTGCCTTATCTGGTTCCGCATTCAGCGGTCCTGGGCCTGGTGGCTTTCGTGCCCCTTTTCGCTCTGGCAGACTTGCTGGAAGAGAACGGGGTGAAGCACCAGAACTGGCTGACATATATTCCATTCCTGCTGTTCAACATAGCCACCACCTTCTGGATATGGTGGGTGTCTCCGGCCGGGGCTATAGCTGCCATCGTGCTGAACGCCCTGCAGATGTTCTTCATCTTCTGGATGTTCCGCAAGTTCAAGAAACGCTTCACCGGAGCGCTGCCATACATCTTCTTCATCGCTGCCTGGATAGCGTGGGAGAGGGTCTATCAGAACGTGGAGATATCGTGGCCCTGGCTGATTCTCGGCGAATCGTTCGCCACGATGCCGAGAGCCGTGCAATGGTATGAATATACCGGCTTCCTCGGAGGTTCGCTGTGGATACTTCTGACAAGCACCTTCCTTTATCAAGTCATCCGTTCTGCGAATCGTGGACTGTATACTCTGAAAGTGAAGGCAGCCCTTGCCTTCAGCACTGCGCTGCTCCTCATCGTCCCTCCGGTTATATCTGCAGTCATCTTCGACAATCTTGAGGAGAAGGGCAAAGCAGTGGAAGTTGTGGCCATTCAGCCCAACATCGACGCCTATTCTGAGAAACACGGCGGGCTCGACCAAAATGTCCAGGACAGCATTATGATCGCCCTCGCCGAGCCTCTGATGAGCGACAGGACACGCTATGTCATCACTCCCGAAACTTTCACCTACGATTTCGACCTCGACCATCCTGAGGAAAACATAACCTATCAGCACGTGCAGCAGTTCCTGCGCCGTCATCCTAACGCCGATTTCCTGCTTGGCTCCGTTGCCTACCGTATCTACCGCCACAAGTCAGAAGGCAGTCCTGCGGCAAGGCCTGTCGCCAACTATTGGTACGATGGTTTCAACACGGCGATGATGATCGACACCACCGGCATCCTGAATATGTATCACAAGAGCAAGCTTGTGCCCGGTACGGAAATCATCCCTTATGAAAAGTATCTTGGGTTCCTCGGCAAGATTATGGCCGCATTCGGCGGCGCCTGGGGAAGCTATGCCCGCCAGGACGAGCTGTCGATACTTCACGGCCGTGATGGTCTTGGCGTAGGAGCGATGATCTGCTACGAATCGGTCTACGGTGACTATTACCGTCAGAATGCAAAGCTTGGCGCAGGGTTCGTGGCGGTTATAACCAACGACGGCTGGTGGGGTGATACTCCGGGCTACAGGCAGCATTTCCGCTATGCCCAGCTAAGGGCTATCGAGACCCGCAGGGATGTCGTGCACGTGGCCAACACCGGCATCACAGGTTTCATCGACCAGAGGGGTGAGGTGGTGCAGCGCACCGGCTGGTGGGAGCCCGTCGCCATCAAGGGCGACGTCCACATCAATGACAAGCTGACATTCTACGTCACCAACGGCGACATCATAGGCCGCGTTTCCTGCTTCGTCTTCCTGCTGCTCTTCGCAGCCTGGATCGTCCGTCTTATCATAACGCCCCGGAAGAAGAAATAGCATTCTATCCTTAGCTATTCACTTTCATCTTTCTGAATTTGTGATTGAGGACCCTGTCCACCCTCGGACGATAGAGGGAGGGGCCCACGCGCAGCGTGGGAAGGAGACGCGAAGCGTCGGTCCGAAATGCAAATTCAGAAAGTGGAAAGTGTTACTGTCTGGAAAGTGAAAGATACTTCTCTGCGTAACGCTGACCGAGAATCATCTGGCCGTCACGGCTGAAATGCAGACTGTCCGCATTGCCGGAGCAGCCTTCTGCGCTAACCCAGGCACTGTTGGGAACGTGCTCCTCGATGGTGCGGATCATTGGGTTGAAGAAACGCGAGCCTGAGAAGAAATAGGGGAGTTCTCCCGCAATGAAAGGCACCTCTTCGCCAACCCCGAGGTCTTTGCGCAAATCCGCCACGAAACCTTCCAGCCTGTCTAAATATGTCCTGACAGCCATAGGCCCTGAATCGCTGCAGCCCTGATGCCATAGGATGGCTTTCAGCTGGCCGTGCTCCATTGCGATCTTCGCCCTTCTGACAGCCTCGTCATAGAAAGAAGGCATAGGCTGGCCGTCGAGTTCCGGGTCATCCGTTTCACTCAGGCTGAACGTGCCCGTAGGTGCGCCTTTGAGCCACTCGTCGAGGGCCGAACCGCCTCGCGCATTGACCACCATCAGCATATCGTTCTTCGACTTGCCGGCAATGATCTTAGCAAAGTTGTAGGCCGGGTTGATCTTCTGCATTCCCACTCTCTTGCGTATTGTAGAGTAGAGGTTAAGCGGAGCCCTGGCAGGAACGATCTCGTCGTTGCCGTCGAGGATGAAAGCGTGAGGAATGGCCACGGTATCTTCGGGCAGAACTTCGCCGCGACCCGCCATATTGGACTGGCCGATGAAAAGATAGACGTCATACTGTTTCTTTCCGCAGGATGCAAGCAGCAGCACTGCAGAGAGTATTGCAAGAACTTTTTTAATCATTGCTTATCGGAGGTTGAAAACGTATGTGATGGTACCCCTCTGGGATTCCGGAGCGTTGCGAGATACATTGAACTTGGCTCTCTTCGCTGCTGCCACTGCATTGTCCCAGAGCGTCTTGTCGGTAACGGTAGTGCCTTGCTCGCCGGCAACGGCAGATGTTACCGTACCGTCGCGGTTCACATAGATCCTGACGACGACAATTCCTTGTTTCTGGATATTGTCCTTGACAGGCAGGGGCAGGCTGCCCATTACGCTGCGGCCCTCAAGCTTGGCAGAAGGCTCACCCTCGGGGTTGCCTACGCGGGTGTTGCCCTGGGCGTGCCCGGGGTTGAGAGCGTCTGTCACACGGTCAGCCACCTGGGCTGCAAGAGTGTCCTTGTCGCTGTTGTCTGCGGAAGGGAATAGGGCCCGCTGGTCGATCTCGTGGTCCCTTTCGGGTTCCGGAACCTCCACGTCACCCTCGGTGCCAACAGTTGTCTCGCGGGATTCGTTGGCCCTGGTGCCCTGAATCGGAGCCTGTGAGTTCTGGACCAGCCTTACATCTTGGGTCGGGTCGGCGTTCTCGCTGCGCGGCTGAATGTCAGCGCCCATCTCTATCCGCTGATCCTCCAGTTCTTCAACGGGCTCAAACTCTATCACTGTGGTCATTTCGGGCGGAGGTGGATAGAGGTAGGGAAGGCCTGCGATGGATCCGCCGAGCACAAGCAGTCCGTTGAACAGTATCGTGGATACTATTCCGATTGGCTTTGATCTGGTGGTAGGGTTCATCGCTGCTTATCTGTGCACATCCTATTCCGGGGATGTGGCCATTATGACCTTATAGTTGTTTCTCTTTGCTATGTTCATCAGTGCCACTACCTCCTTGACGGGAACCGTCTCGTCGGCATAGATGGAGAACGTAGGTTCGTCCTGGTCTGCGAGGAGGGGCTCTATGATGCCTTCAATCTCATCGAAGGCAACCGGATCGGGATTGCCGTTGATGTGGTAGGTGACTGTGTTCAGCTGCGGATAGTGCTTGATGGAAACGCTGACCGTGGCTTTTGCGGAAACCTGGCCCGTGCTCTTGGGGAGCAGGAGCTTGAGGGCGTTGGGGTTGATCAACGTCGACGTTACAAGGAAGAAGATGAGCAGCAGGAACACGATGTCGGTCATAGACGACATCGAGAACGAACTGTCAACCTTTGTTTTGCGTTTTATTGCCATGACACTATTCAGCTAAGTCAAGTGTAGATGATTCTTCAACGACTGTATCGCCCTTCTGGTTGAGGGCATCCATAAATTCGATGGTGGTGTTTTCCATCTTGAACACTACGTCGGAAACGCGTGAGGTGAGGTAGTTGTAGCCGAAGTAGGCGAGGATACCGACGAACAGACCGCCGACGGTGGTGATCATCGCGGTGTAGATACCTCCGGAAAGCAGTGTGATGTCGATGTTGTTGCCTGCGTTGGACATATTGAAGAAGGCCTGTACCATACCCATCACGGTGCCGAGGAAACCGATCATCGGAGCGCCTCCGGCGATGGTGGCCAGCAGCGGAAGGCCTTTCTCAAGCTTTGCCACTTCAATGTTGCCGACGTTCTCTACGGCAGTCTGGATGTCTGCCAGCGGCATTCCGATCCTCTCGATGCCTTTCTCCACCATACGTGAGATGGGGGAGTCAGTCTTCTTGCAGAGGGCAAGAGCGGATTTCTTCTTTCCTTCGAGGATGTAGTCTGTTATGTCCTTGGTGAAGTTCTTGTCGATCTTGCCTGCGTAGTTGATTGCGAACAGACGTTCAGCAAAGATGTAGATGGCGATGATTGACAGGATTGCAAGTACGATCATCAGCCAGCCACCTTTAGCGGCAAGGGACAGGAGTGATAATGAAAGCTCTTCCTGAGCCCCGCTGACTGCAGCGGCGGTAACGTCAGATGAGGATTGGAGTAATGTTAAAAGCATATTGATTGTTATTTTACGATTATTTCAGCGGTATCAGGGGATATGGATATGTTATGTCCGTCAGTGCCAGCCCGACTGCGGGAGCGCTCTGTCCTGCAGAGCAGCGGTCGCGGCCTGCGATGACCTCGGCCACCCACTCGGGCTTCTGACGGTGTCTACCCACCTCCAAAAGCGTGCCAACGGCAGCCCGGACCATATTGCGAAGGAAACGGTTGGCAGTGATGTTGAAGACATAATGGCAGGGCGACGTTCTTTGCCAGGCGGCACGTGTCACCTTGCATATCGATGTGGCATTGCTGCCGCCGGTCTTTTCGAGTGATGAGAAGTCCTGCTCTCCGATGAGATACCCTGCAGCTTCGTTCATCGCATCCATATCCAGGTCGAATTTGCAATATGTTGACATATAGGCAAATGGGTCCTTTACGGTATGCAGACGGTAGCTGTAACTGCGGCTTGTCGCATCGAATCGGGCGTGGGCGTCATCGGCCACCCTGCAGAGAGAATAAATGACAATGTCAGCAGGGGTGATGGCATTTAATTTGTATAAAAGCGTCTTCGGCTCTTTGATTTCAATGTCAGTGTCAAAATGGGCATAGTAGCAGCTCGCGCTCACACCCGCATCGGTGCGTCCTGCGCCGGTCACGGAGATCTTTTCCGAGAGGACGGTGGAGAATGCATCTTCGAGGACTTGCTGAACGCTCAGCGCATTGTCCTGTCTTTGCCATCCGGCGTAATTGGCGCCGTCGTATGCCAGAGAAACGAAAAGCCTCATCGATGCCTTACATTGAAAGAAAATGAGTAATTTTGACGCTTAATCAATCACACAAAAATACAAACATTTTTACAATATGGACAGTGTAAATATCAAAGAACTTAACGACCGTATCCAGCAGGAGAGTGCATTCGTCGATGTAATCCGTATGGAGATGGGCAAGGTGATTGTCGGCCAGAAGAATCTGGTGGAAAATCTGCTCATCGGACTGCTGGCCGACGGCCATATCCTTCTCGAAGGAGTCCCCGGTCTGGCAAAGACTTTGGCCATCAATACATTGGCTCAGATAATGGATGCTCAGTTCAGCCGTATCCAGTTCACTCCCGACCTGCTTCCGGCCGACGTCATCGGTACTCTGATCTACAGCCAGAAGACGGAGCAGTTCCAGATAAAGAAAGGTCCGGTGTTCGCCAATTTCGTATTGGCCGATGAAATCAACCGTAGCCCTGCCAAAGTCCAGAGCGCGCTGCTCGAGGCAATGCAGGAGCGTCAGGTGACCATTGGAGAGGAAACTTTCAAGCTTCCCGAGCCTTTCCTGGTAATGGCGACCCAGAACCCCATCGAGCAGGAAGGAACATATCCGCTGCCCGAGGCCCAGGTCGACCGTTTCATGCTGAAGGTCGTCGTAGGCTACCCCGGCAAGGAAGAGGAGAAGCAGATCATCCGTATGAACAATGCAGGCAGCTTCCCGCGCCCGTCCACAGTCCTCAAGACCGACGACATAATGCGCGCAAGGAAGGTTGTCCGCGACGTCTATATGGACGAGAAGATAGAGAAATATATTGTGGACATAGTCTTCGCCACCCGTAATCCTGCCGATTACGGCCTGTCGAAACTGTCAGGCATGATATCGTTCGGCGGTTCGCCGAGGGCAAGCATCAGCCTGTCGCTTGCTGCCAAGGCCTACGCATTCATCCATCGCCGCGGCTACGTGATTCCCGAGGACGTCAGGGCCGTATGCTACGATGTGCTCCGCCACCGTATCGGCCTCACTTATGAGGCAGAGGCTGAGAATGTCACTTCAGAACAGATTATCACAGATATCCTTAATGCAGTAGAAGTTCCGTAATGGATTCAACAGAATTACTCAAGAAGGTCCGGAAGATAGAGATCAAGACGAAGTCCCTGTCGCACCAGATATTTGCGGGCGAGTACCACAGCGCCTTCAAGGGACGCGGTATGGCCTTCAGCGAGGTTCGCGAATACCAGTACGGCGACGACGTGCGCAATATGGACTGGAATGTAACAGCCAGGTACAATGCGCCCTACGTCAAGATATTCGAAGAGGAGAGGGAACTGACCGTGGTGTTGCTCATAGACGTGAGCGGCTCCCGTTTCTTCGGCTCCACAACCCAGCTCAAGCGCGACCTGATGGCCGAAGTCGCAGCGGTACTTTCATTCTCCGCTTCCATCAACAATGACAAGGTGGGAGCCCTGTTCTTCAGCAGCAAGGTGGAGAAGTTCATACCGCCCAAGAAAGGCCGCAGCCATCTGCTCCATATCATAAGGGAGCTGGTGGAGTTCGAGCCGGAGGAGAAAGGCACCGACATCGCCGCAGCCCTCGAATTTCTCACCAATGCCATCAAGAAGAAGTGCACGGCTTTCCTGCTTTCCGATATGATCGACGTCGATGCTGACTGCAATCCCCGTTATGAGGATGCGCTGAAAGTAGCTGCCGACAGGCACGATATCTCAGTGGTCAACATCTATGACCACAGAGAGCGTGAACTGCCGTCCATAGGTCTGATCAACGTGAAGGATGCCGAATCCGGAAGGCAGATGTGGGTGGACACGTCCTCGAAGGCTATGCGTGACTCCTACGCGAAATGGAATGCCGAGGTGCAGGAGAAGACCAGGCAGGTGCTCCTCCGCTACAGGGTCGATTCCGTCGACATCGCCACCGACCAGGATTATGTTAAACAACTGATATCGTTATTCAAACACAGGGCTTGATATGAAGAAAGGATTGCTGTTTATTGCGATATTGATAATAAGTACAGTGGCGTCGGCCCAGGTCGATACCACACGTTTTTCCCGTCTCAGCAGGGATTCCATCCTCATCGGTGACCAGGTCGAACTGATTCTCGACCTGCAGATGAATGAAGGGGAGGGTTTTCTCATTGCTGCGCAGAGCGAGCAGCTCGTCCCCGGTGTGGAGACGATAAATGGAATGACGGTCGATACCTTGTCAGTAAAGAAAGGGAAGATTGACATCCGGGCCCATATGACCATAACCAGCTTCGACAGCGGCAGCTATGTCCTGCCTCCGATGCTGGCGCTCATCCAGAATTCAAGGGGCGAAATCGATTCCCTACTCTACAGGGGTCCCGAGCTTTACGTCAACACCATTCCAATAGATACCGCCACCTATGAAATCAAGGACATCAAGGGTCAGATAGGATATCCTTTGACATTCAAGGAAATCTTGCCCTGGCTGCTGCTGGCTCTTCTGCTGGCTGCCCTTGTTTACCTGATCATTAGGCTGGTAAAAGCAAGACGCAACAACCTGACGCTGTTCGGCAAGCCGGTGCAGAAAGATCCGGCGCACATCGTGGCACTGCGCGACCTCGAGAAGATCCGCAAGCAGAAACTATGGCAGAACAACAAGCAGAAGCAGTTCTACACCGCCGTTACAGACACCCTGAGATATTATATCTCCGAGCGGTTCGGTATCGTGACTATGGAGCGGCCTTCCGGTGAGATGCTGGAAGACCTGAAGAAACAGGACATCGAAGGTGGAACCTACGACAAGATAGAGAAGCTGTTCGGCCGTGCCGACCTTGTGAAGTTCGCAAAATACGAGGCTACCGCCGAGGAAAACGAAGAGACGATTCCGGACGCAGTCCAGTTCGTCAACTCGACCTACGTGTCGCAGCTTGAAGAAGATGGAGGGGACGAGTGATGTTTTTCGAATATCCCAACCTGCTTTATCTGGAGTTCCTGCTCCTGCCGCTGATAGCCCTGTATGTCTACAGGGAGCTGAAAGGCAAGTCACCTTCGATGACCGTGTCGAACTTCGACGGCTGGCAAGTCAAAGGGCAGGACTTCAAGCGTTTCCTGCGGCACGTCCCGTTCATCCTGCGTACCATCGCCCTGGCTCTGATCATCATAGCCATCGCCAGGCCCCGTTCTTCAGAGTCATTCGAGCAGACCGACACCGAAGGTATCGACATCGTGCTGGATATGGACGTGTCGACATCTATGCTTGCCCGTGACTTCAGTCCGGACAGGATAGGCGCCGCCAAGAACATTGCCATTGAGTTCATCGCATCAAGGCCTGCCGACCGCATCGGCATCGTGGTCTTCGCCGGCGAGAGCTACACCCAGTGCCCCGTCACCTCAGACCGCGCCACCCTCATCAATATGATGAAGGAAATCGAGACCGGCCTGATCGATGACGGAACTGCAATCGGAAATGGCCTCGCCACAGCAGTGGCGCGCCTGAAGGATTCCGACGCAAAGAGCAAGGTTGTGATCCTGCTCACCGACGGTGTGAACAACAGCGGAGAGATCACTCCTGCGATGGCTGCCGAGATTGCCAAAACCTACGGCATCAGAGTCTATACGATTGGTGTCGGAGCGATGGGCAAGGCACCTTATCCTATGATGACCCCGCTCGGCATCAGGATGATGGACATCGACGTGGAGATTGACGAGCCGCTGCTCAAGAACATTGCCGAGCAGACCGGTGGCAAGTATTTCCGCGCTACGGACAACACCAAGCTGCTCGAGATCTACAACGAAATCAACCAGATGGAAAAGAGCCGCATCACGGTGGACAGCTTCCCCGTCTATACCGAACTGTTCATGAAGTTCGCGATCTGGGCGCTGGTAGCCCTGCTGCTTGAGGTTCTTTTCAAATTCTTCATAATAAGGAGGCTGCCGTAATGATATATGTAGCTCAAAGCCAATATCTGTTGTTGCTGCTGCTCATCCCGCTGTTCTTCGTGGCTTACAAGGCTTACCTGAAGTTCAAGAAACGCAGGATAGCCCGCTTCGGCGACCCAGAGGTCGTGGAGCAGTTGATGCCTGAAGTGTCGAACGGCCGCGGCTGGCTCAAAGTCACCTTCTTCTCGATAGCCTTTCTGTTCTTTGTGCTTGGTCTCTGCCGCGTGCAGATGGGCGCAAGGCTTGCGGAAAGGCAGAGCAAAGGTGTGGAGATAATGATTGCGCTCGACGTGTCAAACTCGATGCTTGCAGAGGATTATTCCCCGAACCGTCTGGAAAGGGCCAAGCTGGCTATCTCGAGGATAGTCGACAAACTGCAGGGCGACCGCATCGGCCTGGTGATTTTTGCCGGAGAAAGTTTCATCCAGCTTCCCATCACCACAGACTATGTTTCAGCCAAGGTGTTCCTCAACAGCATAAGCACCGAATCCGTCCCCATCCAGGGCACTGACCTCTCTCAGGCTCTGATGATGTCGGCCCAGAGTTTCAGTTCCCAGAGCGGAAACAGCCGTGCGATTATCGTCATTTCCGATGGTGAGGACCACGAGGGAGATGCCGTGGAGACTGCCAAGGCGGTGGCTGAAGAGGGGATAAGGATCTATACCATCGGCGTGGGCTCTACTGCCGGCCAGCCTATCACAGTGAACGGCAGTTTGCTCCGCGACAAGGAAGGCAACATTGTTGTTACCAGGCTCAACGAGCAGATACTTAAGGAAATAGCTAGTGTCGGCAACGGCGAATACGTCAAGGCTGGCAACAGCGAGTTCGGTCTGAATCCAATCCTTGAAGACATCAAGAACATCGAGAAAAAGGAATTCAGCAGCATAGTGTTCGAAGATTTCAACGAACAGTATATGTACTTCTTCGCGATAGCGCTGTTTTTCTTCATCATCGAGATGCTGATAGGAAACCGCAAGACCGCCAAAAACATTTTCAAGTGATATGTGCAGAAGACTGATCATATTGATGCTGATTATTGCCGCTGCTGTTCCTGCGTTCGGACAGACCGACCGCAAGGAAGTGCGCCAGGGCAACCGTGAGTTCAAGAAGGAAGCTTTCCAGGATGCGGAGATTGCTTACAAGAAGGCTCTGTTGAAGGATTCCCTTTCAAATGCCGCCAGTTTCAACCTCGGCAATACCTACTACAGGATGGAGAACTATTCCGAGGCTGACCGGTATTATGCTGCTGTCAGCGATTCGCTCGACCATGCAGGGCATGGAGCCGAGAGCTATTTCAATCAGGGGGATTCCTTCCTGAAGCAGCGCAACTGGCAGGCAGCCGTCGAGGCTTTCAAGAATTCGCTGCGCCGCAATCCTGACGATATGGATGCCAAGAGCAACCTGGCCTATGCCCAGAAGATGCTGGAGAACGAACAGCAGGGAGGAGGCGGACAGAATCAGGACCAGAATCAGAACCAAGACCAAAACCAGGACCGACAGAACCAGGATCAGAACAACGACCAGAACCAGGACAATCAGGATCAGCAGGATCAGAATCAAGATCAGAATCAGGACAACAACGACCAGAACCAGGATCAGCAGGACCAGCAAAACCAGCAGGGCCAGAGCGGCGAGCAGCCCAAGATAAGTCCTCAGGCCGCACAACAGATGCTGCAGGCCATCCAGGAACAGGAGAAGCAGACCCAGGACAAGGTCAACAAGGAGAAAGCTCTGAAAGCAAAGAGCAAGCAAAAAGATAAAAACTGGTAGAGAAATGAGAAGACATATTGTTGCATTGCTATGTATGTTGTTCTGCGGCAGCCTTGCCGCACAGAACCTCACCGTCGAAGCACCGAGGGTCGTGTCGATGAACGAGACCTTCAGGATCGTGTTCACCGCCAACGGTAACATGAGCGATTTCGAATGGCCCGGAACCAGCGATTTCGATGTCGTTTGGGGCCCGCAGAAAGGCTCGATGAGCAGCACCAACATCATCAACGGCAAGCGCGAATCTAGCCATACCGAGACTTACACCTACCTTCTGCAGCCCAAGGCCGAGGGCAAATTCACCCTGCCCGGTGCTACCGCCACGGTCGACAAGAAGGACTGCTCCACAGCCTCGTTCACAATCGAAGTGGTCAAGGCCCAGGAACAGCAACAGTCATCGTCTTCTTCCTCATCGTCTTCATCGACGCAGCAGGGATCATCAGGCGCCATCCAGTCAGGAACAGTATCGAATGACGACATATTCCTGAGGCTTTCTCTGAGCAAGACCAATGTGGTGAAAGGCGAGCCTATCACTGCAACTCTCAAGTTATATTACCGTTCTGACATTTCAGGCATAGAGGACATAACCTTCCCGTCTTTCAACGGTTTCTGGAACAAGGAGACATACACCGCCCAGACCATCGAGTCCAACAGGGAGAATGTCGACGGTACAATCTACAACGTGGCGCTGCTCAAACGCTATATGCTGATCCCGCAGCAGGAGGGAAGGCTTACAATCGACCCTGCGGAGATGATCTGCCTGGTCAGGGTGAGAACCTCCGGAGGATTCGGCCGCTCGATCTTTGACGAGTTCTTCGACAACTACCAGACCATCCGCAAGCGTGTTTCTTCAGGCTCCGCCTCTGTCAACGTTACTCCGCTTCCCGGCGGCGCTCCGTCGTCGTTCGAGGGCGGCGTCGGCCAGTTCAAGATTACAGCCAGCCTGAGCGGTGACTCATTGAAGACCAATGACGCAGGCTCGCTGAAGGTGACTATCTCCGGCAACGGCAACATCTCGATGCTCGGAGCGCCAAAGGTGTCTTTCCCTTCAGACTTTGAAGTCTACGATGTGAAAAGTTCCGAGAACATCTCCAACGACGGTGCTTCAGGATCGAAGACTTTCGAATATCCTTTCATACCCAGAAGCTACGGACAGTATGAAATAGGTCCGGTGAACTACTCTTACTACGACGTTTCTCTTGGCCGTTACGTGACCATATCTGCACCGGTGATGAGCCTTGGAGTGGCAGCGAGTGCAGAAGATGCCTCAGCCGGCAGCATCGTTCCGGGCGTGGCAAGGCAGGGCGTGCGCAACATAGGGGAGGACATCCGCTATATCGCCACCGGCCGTGACAACCTGCGCAAGCAGGGACGTTTCTTCGTTTCTTCACCCGCATTCTACATCCTGCTTGCTCTTCTGGCTGCCCTGTTCTTCATCGTGGACAAGGTGACCGCTGTCTCAAGGGCGCGGCGTGCCGATGTGGTCGGCAGCAAGAACCGCAAGGCCAACAAGGTGGCTGTGGCTAGGTTGCGTCAGGCAGGAGACTATCTGTCCAAAGGACTTGACACCGCCTTCTACGAGGAGCTTCACAAAGCTGTCACAGGCTATGTCTGCGACAAGCTGATGATGGCTCCTGCCGACTATACGAAAGAGAATGCCCGCGAGAAACTGGTCGAGCAGGGTGTGACTCCTGATCTGGCCGACAGTTTCGTGGAGATCATCGACGGTTGCGAAATGGCCCGTTATGCTCCTGAAAGCAATCCTGAAGCAATGGACAATCTATACAAGAACGCAATGTCTGTCATTTCGCGCATTGAGACTTCTATCCGCAATGCTTCTTCAGGCCGCAAGGGAGCCGCTGCCAAGGCTGCAACATCGTTGTTGCTTCTGCTTGCGCTCGGCCTCGGCGCTTCTGCACAGGACTGGAACGCTGCCAACGAACTCTATGCGCAGGGCAACTATACCACCGCTCTCGACAGCTACCTTGCCATCGAGCAGTCTGATATGGTGAGCGCCGACCTCTATTACAATATCGGCAACTGCTATTACAAACTCTCTGACATTCCTCACGCGGTGCTGTATTACGAGAGGGCTTTGAAACTCAATCCCCGTCACTCGGATGCCCGCAACAATCTCGAAATCGCACAGGCTTCCGTTCAGGACAGGATCGAAAGCGTGCCTCGCTTCATCCTTGCCGAATGGCTTGACAATCTGAAGTATTCGATGTCTTCCGACGGATGGGCCTGGCTGACCGTCGCTCTCTTCGTCCTGGTGCTGCTGCTGTTGACCGGTTTCCGTCAGTTCGGCTCAGTGTCTGCAAGAAAGACGTCATTTGTATTGGCTTGTGTGCTTTTTGTATTAACTTTATGTAGTTTTAGCCTGGCTCTGAGCCAGAGGGCCGATGCGGTGAGTGACAATGGGGCTGTTGTGATGTCGCCGGTATCTTCAGTGAAAAGCAGTCCCGGAGCGTCCGGAACGTCGCTCTTCATCATCCACGAGGGTACTGTGCTGGAGGTGAAGGATGTTGTTGGCGACTGGTATCGCGTCACCATAGCTGACGGCCGCGAAGGATGGATCCCGGCTGCTGACATAGAAATAATCTGACAAAATAATATCGAGCTATGAAAAAGTTTTTATGGGTCATTCTAGGTGTCGTACTGGTGGCAGTGCTGTATGCTTGCAGCAGCGTTGCGCTCACCGGACGCAAGCAGGTGCTCCTCTATTCCAACAGTGACATTATGGCTCTCAGCGAGCAGTCATATCTGGAATTCGCACAGACAGCAAGAGCTTCTACCAATGCGGCCATGACGCAGAAAGTGCGGGTTGTCTGCAGCAAGCTGATCAACGCGATGAACAATTATTTCATCAACAGCGGCCAGCAGAATCCCATGCAGGGGCTTAACTGGCATATCGACCTCGTACAGTCTGAGGAGATCAATGCATTCTGCCTTCCCAGCGGAAATATCGTGGTATATGAAGGACTTGCCAATTTTGTGGAAAACGACGACCAACTGGCTGCTGTTGTCGGCCACGAGATTGCTCACGCCATCGCCAACCACAGCAACGAAAGGATGAGCCGTGCCACTTTGACGGAGTCTCTCCACAAGACTATCCTCCAGGCTGCAGCTGCTTCCGGACGTGTATCCGATTCTCAGCTGGCAGTTTTCAATACTGCTCTCGGTCTCGGCGGCCAGTACGGCGTGATTCTTCCGTTCTCACGCAAGCAGGAGCTCGAGGCTGACCACATCGGTCTGATTATGATGGCCATCGCCGGCTACAAGGTGGAGGAGGCTCCGAAGCTCTGGGTCAAGATGGCTGAGAACGGCCAGGCTGTTCCCGAGTTTATGAGCACCCACCCGAGCGACGTAAGGCGTATCCAGAATCTCGAGAAGTACATTCCCGAGGCCAAGGCTTACGCAGGCAAGTAGGAGAGAGGGCTAGATAGTATAAAGAAAGCCGGCTGAATCCAGCCGGCTTTTCTTGTATCGTTGCAGGCTCGCTAGTCGAGGCTGCGGCAGAGAGCCTGGTTGGCCTCGCGTACCTTGGCTTCGTCCATCTTGAGGATCTTGCGGTCGTAGGTGAACAGGCCGTTGACCTCGGACTCCACGTCGGTAGTCTGGGTGTAGATGGCTGCAGAGAATCCCTTCGGGACGAGGTCGAGCATCATCTTTGCGAAATCCACATATCTGTTGGTCACCACTTCGCTCTCGTTGAAGCTTACATAGCCCCAGTTGCGGTTGCTGTTCTCGTTCCAGAGATGTCCTGAAACAGGGTAGCCGATGCCGCCGTACTCGCCGAGCACATTGATGAAGCCGGGCTCATAGAATGTCATCTTGGGCTCGGGATAGTGGTGCTGGTCGATGATGTCGCCGGTGCGGAAGTGGTTTCCGCCGCTGGCCGTGTTGACGAGACGCAATGGATCCATCTTCCTGGTCCACTCGGCCACTTCCACCGACCTTGACTGGCCCCAGGCTTCGTTGTAGGGAACCCATACAACCACTGAAGGGTGGTTCCTGAGCTGTGTCATAATCTCACCCCACTCGTGATAGTAATTCTTCATCGACTCTTCGCTGCGGACCTGGGGGTCGCTCTCGAGGAATACCCACTGGCCGCTCCAGTCGGTGCCGCGACGGTCGCCGCTGGGCATGTCCTGCCATACCAGCATACCGAGTTTGTCGCAGTAGTAATACCAGCGGTCGGGCTCAACTTTCACGTGCTTGCGGATGGTGTTGAAACCAAGGTCCTTGGTGCGCTGGATGTCGAAGAGAAGAGCCTCGTCGGTCGGTGCGGTATAGAGACCGTCAGGCCACCAGCCCTGGTCGAGCGGACCCATCATAAAGATGTCCTTGTTGTTCAGCTGTGCCCTCAGGATGCCGTTCTCGTCGGCAGCCTTTGAAATCTTGCGCATTGCTGCGTAGCTGTCCACCTTGTCGATGGTCTTGCCATTCTTGCGGAGTTCGATCTTGAGGTCGTAGAGATAAGGATCGTCAGGGCTCCAGAGATGCTGGTTCTCGACGTTCAGGCTGACTACGGGATTTGAAGCAGATGCCGAGGCAGATGCAACAGTCTTGCCGTCGGCAAGCATCTCGACATATACCTCACCTTCGGGGGTGTTGGGCACTACGGTAACCGCCAGTATAGATGCGTCGATGTCGGGCACGATCGCAAGGTCCTTGATATAGTTGTCCGGAACGGGTTCCAGCCAGATTGTCTGCCAGATGCCGGAAACCGGAGTGTACCAGATGCCGGAAGGCCTGCGGACCTGTTTGCCCGTTGCCATATATCCGTCGTTGGTATTGTCGATCACTTCAACCCTGATGGTGTTGCTGCCTCTCTTGGCGGCAGCGGTGATGTCAGCGGAGAATGAAGCGTAACCGCCGATGTGGCGTGCCACTTCCTTGTCGTTGATATAGATGACGGCCTCCTGGTCGATGGCTCCTGCGTGGAGAAGCAGATGCCCCTTGAGTTCCTTGCCGCTCAGCTTGAACTCCCTGCTATAGATGAGCTTCTCATTCGGATTGAGAGTCTCGCCGACACCTGAGAGGGCGGATTCGATGGCGAAAGGCACCAGGATCATACCTTCGCTCTTGTCGGTCTTGTAGTTCCACAGGCCGTTCAGGCTGGTCCATTTCTCACGGGCCATCTGGGGTCTGGGATACTCGCCGTACACGTCGGACACCTTGAGGTTCTCACCCCATTCGGTCATTATTTTGTCTCCTGCGGGCTGCCAGTCATACTCGACTGCTTCTTCCTTGCAGGAACTGGCTGAAAAGACGATGCAGCACACAGCTGCGAGGGTCAGAAATAAATTACGCATAAAAGGTTCTATTTTAGTTTTGCAGCAAATGTACTAATTTTACTGTTATAAAAAGTTCCCAATGGATATTCTCACCATAGCCGCCATAATCGCTTTCCTTGCGCTTGCCGCAATCATTTTCCTCATCGTCCGCAACAACTCCCTCAGGCACGAGATGAAGGCCGAAAAGAGTGCGTTCGAAGCCACCAAGGCAGCAATGGAGGACAGCCGCGAAAGCCAGATTGCAGCGCTGACCCAGAGCCACGAGGCGCAGATCGCCGCTCTGAAGGAAAGCCACGAGAGCATCAGGAAAGCCCTGGAGCGTCAGATAGAGGAGACTAAGGAATCCTGGGACGAACAGAAGCGCGTTGTGGAGCAGCAGTTCTCCGCCCTGGCCGGGGAGGTTCTCGACAAGAAGTCCGAAGCCTTCCAGAAAGTCAACCAGGAGAAGATGGATGCCATCATCAACCCCCTGAACGAGGCTCTGAAGAATATGCAGGAAAGCGTCGAGAAGACGCGCGACCAGGGCAACCAGAACAAGGCCGCCCTCGAGAAGGCCATCGAGGAGATGATGAAGCAGTCGCAGTCGCTCGGACAGGAAGCCGGCAGGCTTGCGAACGCGATGACCACCAAGACCAAGATCCAGGGCAACTGGGGAGAGATGATCCTCAAGGAGCTGCTCGACAGCCAGGGACTGGAGGAGCACAAGCACTACGACCTGCAGTATACCCTTCGCGGCAATGACGGCGCTTCCCTGACCAACGAGGACAGCGGCAGGAATATGAGGCCAGACGCCGTCGTCTACTATCCCGACGACAAGTGCGTCATAATCGACAGCAAGGTGTCCCTGACGGCCTTCATAGACTACTGCAACGCCGAAGACGACGAGAGCCGTACCGATGCGGCCCGGCGACATATGCAGAGCGTCAACCAGCACGTCAAGGAACTTGCTGCGAAGAACTATTCAGGCTATGTCAAGGCACCGTACAAGAGCCTTCCGTATGTCATAATGTTTATGCCCAACGAAACTGCCTTCCAGCTTGCAATGACCGAGGAACCGATGCTGTGGCGCGAGGCGTTCAACAAGGGTGTCTTCATCACCTCAGAGCAGAATCTCATAGCAGCCCTGCGTATGATCCAGATAGCCTGGACCCAGACTCAGCAGGCCCAGAACCAGGAAAAGATTATCGACACTGCCCGTATGCTGCTCGATCGCGTGGCAGACTTCAGCAAATATATGGGCGAGGTAGGCTCCGCACTTGAGAAAGCTGACGGGGCATACAGGCAGGCCTATGACAAACTCTCCACCGGCCGCCAGAGCATCGTCAAAGCCGCCGAGAACCTGGTGGACCTCGGAGCCCGCGCCAGTGCAAAGAAACATCTCCCGAAATCTTCCGGTGGCGATTCTGATTAACCTTTTGTGATAACCACCTGCATCCCCAAGGCGGATACTATCCTATAAAAGGATGCGACAGTAGGAATGGTGTGGCCATTTTCAACTTTGGAAATATAGGCCTTATCCGCGCCAATTCTTTCGGCCAGTTCGGATTGAGTAAGGCCGGCTTCTTTTCTTGCGTCACGCAATATTTCAGCGTTATATTCTTCCCACGCCCTGTCTTCCTCTGCTCTCCACGTTTCAGAACCTATTGGACCGAATTTCTTCTCCAGGTGTTCCGTTACATCAAAGGTATTATCCTTGCCATTTCTCTTCATAGTATTGCTTCCTTAGAACGATTGCTTTATCTATCTCAGATCTTGGTATTTTCTGTGTCTTTTTCACAAAACAGTTGAACAAAATAATAAGTTTGTCTCCATCATATGTAAACAGGATCCTTAACTCTCTGGTTATTGTTGATATGCGCAATTCATAAATGCCGTTGAACAATGGTTTGATATAATGCGCTGGGATCCTGTTATCCGAATGCATTAGAACCAATACCCTATCCACCTTGTCCTTTTCCTTCTGCGAGAGGGTTTCATAAAAATCACTGAAATAGTTCTTGTATGCATATATCCTTTTTACCATACAAATATAGCACGGGTTGTATATTTATACAACCGATAATGATTTATTATTATATATGTCGGTGCAATATTAGCGAAAAGCAAACGCCATAACGGTGATTAAACATTTATATACGTTTTAAATTGATTTTAACATAATACAAGAAAAGCCGGCTGGATTCAGCCGGCTTTCTTTGTATCCAATGCTGCGAGGCTTATTTCGTTGCATCCAGTACGCCGCGGAGGTAGCCGATCGATTCAGCTACGCCGGGCTGGGGGTCACGACGGTTCTTCTCATATTCCATAGAGAGAACGCCCTGGTAGCCTATCTGGCGGAAAGCCTTGATGATGCCGACGAGGTCCATCTGGCCGCGGCCGCACTCCCAGGTCTGACCTTCCTTGGTAGGAGCGGTCTCGTCCTTGATATGAACGTCCATAATCCAGTCCTTGAACTCGATGATGTCGGCGGCTACGTCATAGCCAGAGCGGAAGGTGTGTCCGAGGTCCATGCAGCAGCCGATGCCGAGGTTGGGATCACCGACTTTCTCTACGATGGTGCGGATGTCGGGGAATGCCATTCCATCCGGACCGTGGGTGTGGATGGCTACCTTGATGCCGGTCTCCTTGACCTTGGCGATGGTGTAGTCGAGAAGTTCATAGTTGGGAACGCCGATGAACCATTTTGCACCATAGCGCTGGGCATAGGCGAAAGCTTGGTCTACCTGCTCTTCGCTGCGCATATAGATGGGACCGAGGGTATAACCTTCTACGTCATATTTTGCGCAGAGGTCCTTGAAGATAGCCATATCTTCCTCTGATGCGTCCAGGGGAAGCCATTTGTCCTTTACAGACAGATAGTGCACGCCCATGTTCTGCAGGAACTGCAGTGTCTGCTCGATGTCATAGAACAGATAGGAGTAGCCGGCAGCGCCGAGCTTGATGTCGTTTGAACCCCTGGTTGCAGGGTCGAAGGGCTCCGATGCAGTCTTCTGTCCGCAGCCTGCGAGTGACAGAGCGGCAACGGCAAGAGTCGCCAGGAAAAGAGTTATTTTTTTCATAGTTATAGTATTAAGGAGTTTACTTCGTATTAGGTATGAACATATACAAATATAGGGAATAATATAGAAAAACTTCAGCCCTACGCATTGTGGCGACAGGGCTGTTGCGCAAGGGCCTTTTTTCAAGGCC
Organism: Bacteroidales bacterium; assembly: GCA_017429475.1. GTDB lineage: Bacteria > Bacteroidota > Bacteroidia > Bacteroidales > UBA932 > Equibacterium. The sequence goes on along the minus strand of JAFROX010000010.1, from coordinate 101,108 downwards.
CCTAGCAACAGGCCCTGAGCCCCAAGGAGGGCGGGCCGTGATATTACATTCTTCCGATGGTCACGATGTAGGCGGCGTACAGCAGGATCAGGATGACTCCGTCAACACGGTCAAGGGTTTTCTTCCTGAACATAAACGAGGTCATCCAGAGCACGATGACGCTGACAGGAAGCAGCATAAGGCTCACGAAACTCTGTGGGTTGACATTGAGCGGAACCACTGTGCCGCTGAGGCCGATGATCAGCAGTATGTTGGAGATGTCCGAGCCGAGGATGTTGCCGAGCGCCAGCTGGTTGTTCTTCTTCGCTGCCGCGACGATGCAGGTGGCGAGCTCGGGCAGGGATGTGCCCACAGCCATCATCGAGATGGCAATCAGCGAATCGGAAACGCCAAGGGACTTGGCAATGTTGGTTCCGGAATCAACGAACAGATTGCCTCCGAGCACGAGCATACCCAGCCCGAGGACTATGAAGGCCAGGGACTTGAACAGGCTCATCGGCTTTTCCTGAGACTCCTCCGGAACCTCGCACGAAGGGCCGGAAGCAGCCTTGTCCTGCTTGAAGTTTAGCCACATATAGCCGATGAAAAGCAGCAGGAGGGCTATTGCCTCGGGCCTGACTATACGGTTGGTGTCGCTTTTCCAGATGAAGGTGTCGAGTGCGAACAGGGCGAGCAGCACGGAAACCCCCAGAGTGATGGGGATGTCCCTGCGCAGGTTCTGTTTTGTGAAGGCAATGGGGGAGATCAAGGCCGTCACTCCGAGGATGAGGAGCGTATTGACCATATTCGAACCCGCAACGTTGCCGATGGCAATGTCTGCGTTGCCTTTCAGGGCGGCGAAGAAACTTACGGCCAGCTCAGGCATTGACGTTCCGATGCCGACTATGGTCGCTCCGATGACGTATTCAGAAATGCCGCTACGTTTGGCAATGGACACAGAACCGTCTACGAGCCAGTCAGCTCCCAGGACAACCAGGGCAATGCCTGCAATGAAGAGAACTATGTCCATTTGTCTGCTGTGCTATTTGTATTCGTCCCAGGATTTGATCTGGATGTCATCTATCGTCATATTGCAGAACGCGGTGATGAAGGCAGATGCAAGCCTGGGGTTGGTAATCAGAGGAATGTTGAAGTCGATGGCTGCGCGGCGGATCTTGTAACCGTTGCTGAGCTCGTGCTGCGAGAGGTTCTTCGGAATGTTGATGACAAGGTCGATCTGCTTGTCGTGGATCATCTGCAGAGCCTCGGGGCAGTCGCCGGTCTCGCTGGGCCAGAGAACCCTGTGGGCAGGAATTCCGTTCTCGATGCAGTACTTGTAGGTTCCGCCTGTGGCGTAGATCTCATAGCCGTGGACGATGAGGTCCCTGGATGCCTTCAGCAGCTGGGCCTTCTGCTCGCCTGTACCGCTTGAGATGAGGATGCGCTTCTTGGGAATGGTGTAACCCACAGCAAGCATCGACTTGAGGATAGCCTCGTCGGTGTTGTCGCCGATGCAGCCCACCTCACCGGTAGAAGACATATCGACGCCGAGCACGGGGTCGGCCTTCTGCAGACGGTTGAACGAGAACTGGGATGCCTTGATTCCGACATAGTCGAGGTCGAACGCACTCTTCTGGGGAGCTTCGACTTTCTCGCCGATCATCACCTTGGTCGCAAGTTCGATGAGGTTTATCTTGAGGACTTTCGAAGCGAACGGGAAGCTGCGTGAAGCACGCAGGTTGCATTCGATCACCTTGATCTCGTTGTCGCGCGCGAGGAACTGGATGTTGAACGGGCCGCTGATGCAGAGCGCTTCTGCAATCTTGCGGGCAATCTTCTTGATGCGGCGGGCAGTCTCGACATACAGCTTCTGGGGAGGGAACTGGATGGTGGCGTCACCTGAGTGCACGCCGGCATATTCGATGTGCTCGGAGATGGCGTAAGCAAGCACTTCTCCCTTCGATGCGACTGCGTCGAATTCTATCTCCTTTGCGTGCTGGATGAACGAACTTACCACTACCGGGTGTTTCTTCGACACCTCGCTTGCAAGCTTCAGGAACTCAATGAGCTCGCCGTCGTTAGAGCAGACGTTCATTGCGGCACCTGAAAGCACGTAGGAAGGACGTACGAGGACAGGATATCCTACAGACTTGACGAAGTCCTTGAGCTCGTCCATTGACGACAGCTCTTTCCAGGCGGGCTGGTCGACACCGATGCGGTCGAGCATAGCCGAGAACTTGTGCCTGTCTTCGGCGTTGTCGATCATTTCGGCAGAGGTGCCGAGGATCTTGACGTGGCCTTCGTTCTTCATCCTGAGCGCAAGGTTGTTCGGAATCTGGCCGCCTACGGATACCACTACGCCGTGGGGATTCTCAAGTTCGTAGATGTCGAGCACCCTCTCGAACGTAAGTTCGTCGAAGTAGAGGCGGTCGCACATATCGTAGTCGGTCGATACGGTCTCGGGGTTGTAGTTGATCATAATGCCCGTATAGCCTGCCTTGCGGATGGTGTTGAGGGCATTGACGCTGCACCAGTCGAACTCTACTGAAGAGCCGATGCGGTATGCGCCGGAACCGAGGACTATGATGGAGTTGCTGCCGTTGTCGAACTTGATGTCGCTATGGTCAGAACCGTATGTAACATAGAGGTAATTGGCCTTGTCAGGGTCATCGGAAGCAAAGGTCGTGATTCTCTTGACGAAGGGAAGCAGGCCGCGTGACTTGCGGTTGCTGCGGACTTTGTCAGAAGCCTCGTCCATATCGAACTTGTCCTTGAAGACGAGCCTGCCGATCTGGAAATCTGAGAAGCCGTCGAGCTTGGCCTTGCGGAGCAACTCGTCGGGCATATCTTCGATACGGTCGTACTTCTCGATCTCGCGTGAAGTCTCTACAATACCGTAGAGTTTGTTGAGGAACCACTTGTCGATCTTTGTGAGGTCGTATATCTGGTCGATGGTATAACCTTTCTGGAAGGCTTTTGAGATGACGAAGATACGGTTGTCGGTAGGGTTCTTCAGAGCCTCGTCGATGTCCGGGACCACAATCTCCTTGTTGGCCACGAAGCCGTGGGCGCCCTGGCCAATCATACGCAGACCTTTCTGGATGGTCTCTTCGAAGTTCTTTCCGATCGACATCACTTCGCCGACGGACTTCATCGAACTGCCGATCTCGCGGCTTACGCCGTGGAACTTGCTGAGGTCCCAGCGGGGAATCTTGCAGACTATGTAGTCGATTGACGGCTGGTATATCTTGTCCGATGCCGGATTGTTAAGGTCGGTGAGGGAGTAGCCGAGGGCTATCTTGGCTGCCACGAAGGCGAGAGGATAACCGGTGGCCTTCGATGCGAGGGCTGAAGAACGGCTGAGGCGGGCGTTGATCTCGATGACGCGGTAGTCCTCGCCGTTGGGCTCGTATGCGAACTGGATGTTGCATTCTCCGACGATGCCGATATGCTTCACAATCTTGAGCGCGAGGCCTGTCAGCAGCTCGCGGTCGTGGTCGTTCAGGCTCTGGCACGGAGACACGACGATGCTTTCGCCGGTGTGGATGCCCAGAGGGTCGAAGTTTTCCATTTCGCAGATCGTCGTGGCGTTGCCGTAGGCGTCGCGCACCACTTCGAACTCAATCTCTTTCCATCCCTTGAGGGATTTTTCGACAAGCACCTGGGGAGAGTAGGAGAAGGACTTCTCGGCAAGGGCGTTGAGCTCTTCCTCGTTGTCGCAGAAACCGCTTCCCAGGCCGCCGAGTGCATAGGCGGCACGGAGGATTACGGGGTAACCTACTTCGGCGGCGGCCCTTCGTGCATCTTCGATGCTTTCCACAGCCTCGCTGCGGATGATCTTGATGTCGATTTCTTCCATCCTCTTGTTGAAGAGCTCGCGGTCTTCAGTGTCGATGATAGATTGTACCGGGGTGCCGAGCACCTTGACGTTGTACTTGTCAAGTATGCCGCTGTTGTAGAGGGCTACGCCGCAGTTGAGAGCGGTCTGTCCGCCATAGGCCAGAAGGATGCCCTGAGGACGCTCCTTGGCGATTACTTTTTCCACAAAATAAGGTGTTACGGGAAGAAAATAAATCTTGTCAGCAACACCTTCGGAAGTTTGTACGGTAGCAATGTTTGGGTTTATGAGAACTGTCTTGATGCCCTCGGACCGCATGGCCTTCAGGGCTTGACTGCCGGAGTAGTCGAATTCGCCGGCTTCGCCGATCTTCAGGGCTCCGGAACCCAATATCAATACTTTGTCAAAAGAGATGGTTTTCAATGGAAAGGCCTCCTTTAATTATAATTCGGGCAAAAGTACCTTTTTCGCCCTTTTTCTGCAAAAAAAGATATCAACGGTCTTTTTCAATAAGTGCCACGAGACGGCTTACGGCTTCCTGCTGGGGAATGTCCTTCTCCACCGGAGTCTTGCCTTTGTACAGGGTGACTTTGCCGACTCCCTGGCCGACATAGCCGTAATCGGCGTCCGCCATCTCGCCCGGGCCGTTAACTATGCAGCCCATAACGGCTATGCGGACTCCTGCGAACCGCTCCGTTGCCTTGCGGACTTCGGCCAGCACACTCTCTATGTCGTACAGCGTGCGGCCGCAGCTGGGGCAGGCGATGTATTCAGCCTTGGTGAAACGTCGCCGTGATGCCTGCAGCAGAATGTCCATTATGTCTTCCGCCTCCTGAGCGGACAATGGACGGCCGGCGATGCTGCCCTGCAACTCGAAATCGTCCGGTCCGCCTGCAAGCAGACCGCTGCCATATCTGTAGCCGGCCTTCACTATATATTCTTCGCGGCTTTGGGCATCCATAGAGCCGTCTTCCATACATTTCAGGAGCATACGGGCCACGGCGATCTCATTGACAGGATTCTCCGTCAGCGAAACCCTGATGGTGTCCCCGATACCCTCCTTCAGGAGAGTGCCGATTCCTACTGCCGATTTCATTCTGCCGCTATCCCCGTTTCCGGCCTCAGTCACGCCGAGGTGGAGAGGGAAGAGCATTCCCAGTTCGTCCTGCATCGCGCGGTACAGAAGTTCATAGGCCTCGACCATAACTTTCGTGTTGCTGGCCTTCAGCGACAGGGTGAGGTTGAAGAAATCATTGTCCACGCAGACCTTCAGCCATTCCATTATGGCGTTGCACATCCCGAGCGGGGTGTCACCCCATACCGAAGTGATGCGCTCGCCAAGCGAACCGTGGTTCAGGCCTATGCGCAGGGCTGTGCCGTATTCCTTGCAGACCTTCAGCAGTTCGCTAAGCTTCTCCATAGCCACATCGTGGTCCTTGGAGAAGTTGCCGGGGTTGATGCGCACCTTGTCCGCAATGCCTGCGGCGGCCGCGATAGCTACCTCGGAATTGAAGTGCACGTCGGCGACAAGGGGATTCGAGATACCTTCGGAGCGGAGCTGCCTGCGGATCTCATCCAGGGCCTCCACCTGCCTGAGACCCTGCGTGGTAAGGCGTATCATCTCGCAGCCCGCCCCGGCCAGAGCCTTGCACTGGGCCACGCTTGCAGCAACATCAAGGGTGTCGGTGTTGCACATCGACTGTACGACAGGTTTCGCACCGCCGCCGATGCTGACGTTACCGGCCTTGCATACGATTCTTTGCATATCAGAACAGGTGATAGAACAGGGTGAGGTTGACAATTATGTTTCTCGGATTGACGGTTACCCAATACTCGTCGCTGTATTTGTTCATATGGTAGATACTGCTCAGCGAGAACTGGTAGTCACCTTCAATCTGCAGTTCGAACGGGCCGAAGATGACGGCGAAGCCGGCGCCTCCCATCAGGCCGTAGTCGAAACGGTTGTCATAATTGTCCCAGCTGTCGTTCTCCTTGAGCGAATTGAGCCTGTATCCTGCATAGGGGCCAAGTCCGATGAGGAACCTGAAGCGGGAGAAGTCGAAATGGAACTGGGAAAGCAATGACAGTTCCGCGTAATTCAGGTGTTCTGATTCGAGATAGCCGCTGTCAAATCCCCATTCTCCGTATTTGAGGGCTGCCTGGATGCCGAAGTTGGACATCATATTCCACAGCGAACTGTAGTATGTGTAGACCAGGGATATGTTTTTATATGTATTGAGTCCTGTCTCATCCATATCTACGTTCGAAGAAATGCCGTTGAACTGGTAGCTGCCCCGGATGCCCAGCATTCCGGTGGGCTTGAAACGTATCTCTTCCTTGACGGTCGAGTCCTGTATGAGGATGGACAGTTCGTCTTGGGTGAAGGGGTTGAATCCCTCTCCGTTCTGTGCTGAAGCAGCGAACGACAGTAATGTCAGAATCAAAATAACGGCTGTCTTTCTCATAACTGGAGGTCTTGTTCTATGTCTGTCTGTTCCGGCAGCTCGATTATCCCATTACCGTCGGGAAGCTTGAACACTATCACCTTCTCGGGCTGCTTGCGCTCAAGCAGGTTGCCGGTGTCGAAGATGCCGTTGCGGTTGCGGTCTTCGGTTATCCTGAATGTATATTTGCCGGCATTCAGATAGGGGAAGTACAGTTTGGTATCCTTGTCGGTATTGAACTTCCGGTATACCTGTTTCATGTCTGACGAAACCAGTTCGATGATGTAGTTCGACTCCTTGATGCCTTTCACGTTGAGCGTTATTGAACCGGTCTTGTCAGTGTTGGGCAACTCGATGTCTATGACGTTTTCCTTGTTCTTGCGTCCGTAAATGTCGTAGAACGCGTTTTTCTTGAATATAACCTGATACTTGTAGCCTGTCTGATATGGCTGCGAAGACTGAAGATGGTAAGTTTCGAATTCGTGCTCGTCCTTTTCGAACGAGAAGGAAATCGTGTCGTTCTGGTTCTTGGGGTTGGTCGCGATGAAGAGGATGGAATCCGTGCTGAAACGTGACACCGGGTCGGGGAAGCGGATTGTAATTCCGTCCTGCTCCACATTCTCGTTCTTGCACTCGTAATCTGCTCTGATCAGAGTGTCGGCTTTGGCCTGGTCTGAATTCAGGGCCGCTTTCTCTTCATCTGTCATACTTATGGCCACATCTTCCTTGGTCATCACCAGGTTGCCGAGCGAGTCTGTCTTGAGATATTCCACGGAGAGCAGGAGCGAGTCGGGGAGAGGATAGGGAGTGTCGATCCAGAAATCCATACTGTCCATCTCAGGAGAGAAATGCTTCGTTATGGCCGTAGAATCGACTCCGAATATCTGGAAAGAGTTCAGCACGGTGTTCTGGGCGTTGAAACGCAGGAAACCCCGCTTGTTGTCCTTGCGGCCCTTGTTCTTGATGAACTGGCGGGATGCCGTCTCCTTGAAGAGCAGCAGCGAGACCTCTGACTTTCTCATCTCGCAGGCCACCGTGTCCTTCATATTGAAAGTACCGAGCTCGTAGATGGAATCACGGACGATAAGCTCAGGAGTGAAAAGGGAATCGTTGAACGCTATGAAATCTTCTCCCTGAAGGTAAAGGTTGTCCTTGTCGTCGTCGCTGTATGCGTAAATCCGATATGGCCTGGGCTTTATGTTCCTGATGACGAAGAATCCCCAGTCATCGGTGCGGCCCGCTGCGGCAGGGAGGCTTACCATACAGGCCGAGTCGCTCAGGTCTTCGTACAAAGCCACCAGGACGCCTTTGACGGGAGTCAGTTTCTGACAGTCCAGGACTGTGCCGGTAAGATACATCGAGTCGATTGAATCTCCAGTGGAGAAAGTGTATGTGAACCTCGGCGCCAGGTTGCCTTCGTTGTTGTCAGCCAGGGCGTTGTTGAAGTCGATGGTGTAGGTGGTGTTTTCTGCCAGCGTATCCCTGAGCGTAACCAGGATGGACTTGCCTTTGACCTTTACCGAAGGAGCGTGTTTCGTGGGGGGTGAAAGATATACGCCGGAGGCTTCCTTGACCACGGTATATTCGTTGTATGTCAGTGCTATCTTGACGTCGGCAAGCGGCATGTTGCGGGTGTTCTGCTCAGGATCGATTTTGATCAGAACAGGGGGAATGGTGTCCTTGGGACCGCCGCTGGGGGCTGCCTTGGTGTTCGCGCACGAATGCGAGAAGAGGCAGCACAGTGCTGTCAGCACGATGAGTAATATGGCTGTGACGTTTCTATTCATCTGCAATGTTGGTTCTGAGCACGCTTTCCACACCTCTGATCTTTCCGAGACGTTCCATCAGCCGGTCAAGGTCGTCCGTGTTGTGGACGTACAGGTCTATGTATCCTTCAAACACTTCGTCGTGGGCTTCGATCACGATCTTTCGGATATTGACTTCCAGGACGAGCGATATCTCCTTTGTGATTTCGTTCAGAATGCCCAGCCTGTCTATACCCCTGATCTTGATCTGGGTCAGGTATGACATTATGAAGTGCTTGCTCCACCTGACCGACACAAGCTTGTCACCATTGGTGGCGGCGAAATCGGTGAAGACGCCGCAGCTTGTCTTGTGGACGGTCACGCTGCCGTCACTGTTGATGACTCCAACCACATTGTCGCCGGGGATGGGGTGGCAGCAGTCTGCCGTATGGAATGAAACCGTGCCTTTGTCTATATCTTCTTCCAGTATGTAGTCTTTGCTCTTGTCAATCTTGCCGTCGCTCTTGATGGGAGAGAGAAGCTTGATGCCCCACATCTGGACGTCACGCTTGAGCGCATTGCTCTTGAGGGCGTCGTCGAGGTCTTCCAGGTCGATGAGACCGATGCCTATCCTGTTGTAAAGCTCCTCCTTGTTGTTCATCTTGTAGTAAGCGATGAGCTTGCGGATGACCCTTGCCTGAAGGATGATGTTGCGCTCGGCGAGTTTTTTCTTGAGTATGAATATGCCGCTCTGGATGTTGTCCTTGTTGATGCTCTTCATCGAAAGCAGCACCTGGTTGCGGGCGCGGGACGTGACCAGGAAGTCCAGCCATTCCCTCTTGGGCTTGGCATTGTCGGAGGTGATGATCTCTACCTGGTCGCCATTGTTGAGCACGGTGGAAAGCGAAACGAGCTTCATATTTACTTTGGCTGCGATGGCTTTGTTTCCGATTTCAGAGTGGATGTAATATGCAAAGTCGAGGGCGGTGGAGCCTTTCGGGATGCTTATGGATTCACCCTGGGGAGTGAATGCGAACATCTCGCCGGATGTAAGCTCTTCGTGGAAATTGTCGAGGAACTGCAGTGCATTGGCGTCGGGGTTGTCGAGAATGTCCTTGACACCTTTGATCCAGGTGTCGATATCACGGTCGCGTTCTATCGTATCCTCCGGATGGGCCTGCTTGTATGACCAGTGTGCGGCTACGCCGCTTTCGGCGATGGCGTTCATCCTCTCGCTGCGGATCTGCACTTCGATCCACGTGCCTTCCGAGATGAGAGTGAGGTGAAGGGCCTCGTAACCGTTGAGCTTGGGCGAGCTTACCCAATCCCTTGTACGTTCGGGTTTGTATCTGTAATGGCTGGTGATCAGGGAGAAGATGTGCCAGCACTGGTCCCTTTCGCTCGCATCCACATCGGTGCGCGGCTCGAATATGATCCTTACCGCATAGATGTCGAAGATTTCGTCGAAAGGAATCTGCTTGGTCGTCATCTTCTTCCAGATGGAATAGGGGGTCTTCATCCTCTTGATGATGCGGCACTTGAATCCGGCATCCTTGAGGATCTTCTCCACGGGGGCTATGAAGTTGTCGATGATGGGGCCTTTCTCGAGCGTGGCCTTCGCCAGCATCTTCTCTATGTCGGAATATGCCTGGGCCTCCTTGTTCTTGAGCCAGATGTTCTCCATCTCGCTCTTGATGTTGTTCAGGCCGAGCCTGTGGGCGAGAGGTATGAAGATGTACATCGTCTCGCTGAGAATCTTCTCGCGCTTGTAGGACGGCATATACTCGATGGTGCGCATATTGTGCAGCCTGTCGGCAAGCTTGATCAGCACGATGCGGGCGTCGTCGTTGAGTGTCAGAAGCACGCGCTTGAAATTGTCGGCCTGCTGGGAACGTTCTTCAATCACACCTTTCTCGCTGTCGAGGGCGGTCTTAATCTTTGTCAGCCCGTCCACGAGAAGGGCGATGCGGTCAGAGAATTCCCTGCGTATGTCTTCTACGGTATAGTCGGTGTCTTCCACCACGTCGTGCAGCAGGGCTGCGCAGATCGACTTGCAGCCGAGACCGATTTCCTGAACCACTATTCTCGCAACCGCGATGGGATGTATGATATAGGGTTCTCCCGAACGTCTGCGCACTCCGTAATGCGCCTTGTTGGCAAAGTCAAACGCTTTCAGGACAAGCTCATACTGCTCCTGGTCGGCACAGCGCTTCAGGCTCGCAATGCGCAGCGGTTCAAACTCTCTTTGTATGAGTTCCTTGTCTTCCTGTGTGAATTCGTCAGTCTTCATCTGCGTCTGTCAATTTCAGGGTCGTACTCGTTTACATGCTGGTAGGCATAGCTCAGGTCCACCCCGAACAGGATGTCGAACCAGCACAGGTTAAGCCACATCATATATAGAGGGATAGCGGCGACGGCGCCGTATACGGCATTGAGCCTTGTCACTACTATCTGGGTTTCAAGGTATAGATATTGGATAACGACAAAGCCTAAGGCAGATACGAGCGCGGCCTTGAAACAGGCTGAGTATTTGACCTTGGCGTGCGGTATGAACTTGTACATGACCGAGATGACCAGCACAGCGAGTCCATAGAAGATAATCCAGTAAAGGTAGGATGTAACGAAGTCGACCAGTTTCGAACCTCCGAAATAACCTATGAACTTGAAGAAATATGCCACTCCGTAGAAGAACATCACAAGCACGAAAGGAGAGAGGATCAGGATGCTGATGCACACGAGGAAGCGGCGCAGGATATTGGCTGACTTGCCTACGTCCCATATATGGTTGAATGAATTCTCCACGCACAGCATCATCCACAGCACAAGCCATATGAACGTCAGGGAGCTGACAATTCCGAAACCACCTCCGGAAGCCATATTGACGATGTTGTTGGCCCATCCCAGCACCATGTTTCCCATTTCCTGATTGTTGATGAAAAGCCCGGAAATGATTTCGGTGAGCAGCCCGAGCAGGCCGAAGCGGCTGGCGATGAGCAGGATGACGGCAATCAGCGGCACTGTGGCCATAGTGGTGAAGAAACTGAGGGCAACCGCCTCCCTTCCGCATCTCAAAGACTGGAAATGGCGGTGGGTTATCATTATGATTTTCAGGTGCTTGTAGAGCTTGCTGCGCTTCGGGCTCATTCCGGCGAGGTCGACGTCCCATATACCTTCGCCCAGAAAGTGGGAGACGGTCCGCCATATCGCCTTTAACCTGTTGACAAAACTCATATCTGATCCGCAACCAGTCCTCTGAGTTGCTCCTCTGTAATTATCTTGGTGCCGAGCTTTTCGGCTTTCTTTATCTTTTCGCCGCCCGGAGCTTCGCCGGCCACCAGGTAGGTGGTATGCCCGCTCACGGACGAGGTGGTCTTTCCGCCGTGGCTCTCGATGAATTGCTTGATTTCTTCCCTCGAGACGGAGAAAACACCGGAAACTACAAAGATACTATCAGATAGCGTATCTGATACTTTTTTTGTCTTCTCCTGCTCGAATTTCAGGCCGGCTTGCTTCAGTTTCTGGATTTGCTCCAGGTTTACCGGATCAGCGAACCATCTTATTATGGAGTCTGCCATTATGTCCCCGACCTCGTCTATCTGTACGAGGGCGTCGCGGTCGGCGGCCATAATAGCGTCGATGCTGCCGAAATGGGCGGCAAGCAGCTTGGCGTTTGCTTCACCGACGTGCCTTATGCCAAGGGCATAGAACACTCTGTTGAACGGAACTGACTTGGATTTCTCGAGACTTGCGAGCAGGTTTTCCGCAGAGCGGTCCTTCCATCCGTCAAGGGTGAGCAGCTGTTCTTTCGTGAGCGAATAGAGGTCGCTCAGGTGCCGGATGTAGCCTTTCTCGTACAACTGGTCTATTGTGGCGTCGCCGGCAAGGATATCCATTGCCTTACGGGAGATGAAATGCACGAAACCGGATTTTATCTGCACAGGGCAGTTGTTGCTGTTGGGGCAGTAATGCTTGGCCTGACCTTCGTCCCTGACAAGTTCAGCCCCGCAGTCCGGACAGAACCTGGGAAAAGCGGGAACAACAGCGTCAGCGGGCCTTTTTGACAGGTCAACCTCGGTTATCTTGGGGATGATCTCTCCGCCTTTCTCGACGAAGACGAAGTCGCCCACCCTGATGTCGAGCAGGTCCATCTGGTCCTTGTTGTGCAGGGAAGCCCTTTTGACTATAGTGCCCGAAAGGGGGACTGGGTCGAGATTGGCGACAGGGGTTATGGCTCCGGTGCGTCCCACCTGGTAGTCGATGCTCAGCAGCTTGGTCAGCGCTCTGTCGGGCTTGAACTTGTATGCGGTAGCCCAGCGGGGAGATTTGGCCGTATAACCGAGCCTGCGCTGCCAGTCGAGACGGTTGACTTTGATGACGATACCGTCTATCGGGAACGGCAGTTTCCTGCGCTCGGTGTCCCAGTAGTCAATGTAGCGGTAGACTTCATCGATGCTGTCGACAACCCTCGAATGTTCCGAAACGGGAAGCCCCCAGGATTTGGCGGCTGCTATCGCTTCAGAGTGCGTGGTGAAGGGGAGGTCTTCTCCCAGCATATGGTAGAGTACGCAGGCGAGGCCTCTCGTGGCCACTTCACTGCTGTCCTGGAGTTTCAATGATCCCGATGCGGCATTGCGCGGGTTTGCGAAAGGCCGCTCGTCAATCTCCTCCCTTTCTGCATTGAGACGGTTGAAGGCGTCGAACGGCATATAAATCTCGCCGCGTATTTCAAATTCATCCGGATAGTCATTGCCTTCCAGCTGCTGCGGGATGGACTTGATGGTCATCACATTGGCCGTGACATCGTCACCCTTGACGCCGTCTCCACGGGTCACGGCATATGCAAGACGGCCGTGACGGTAAGTAAGGCATATCGCAGTGCCGTCGAACTTCAGTTCGCAGCTGTAACAGCAGCGTTCCGGAATTGTTTTGGCTATGCGGTCGCTGAACTCGGCCAGCTCTTCCCGGCTGTAGGTGTTGCCGAGCGACAGCATAGGATACCTGTGTGTGCGTGTGGCGAACTCGAAGGTCTTCTTGCCGGCTATGTCGCTGCCGACCTTCATCGTGGGGGAATCCGGCGATGCGAACTCAGGGAACATCTTCTCGAGTGATGCCAGTTCCTGGAGCATCAGGTCGAATTCAAAATCGGAAATGACAGGGGAGTTCAGGACATAATAATTGTAGTTGTGTCCGTTGATTTCCTTGCGGAGTTGCTCAATCCGCTCCTTCGCTGCCGTTTTTGAAATTTTAGCCATAGCAATGTTGCAAAGATAGTCTAATTTTTCTTACTTTTGGCCCCGTTAAAACAATCGTAATCATCATGAAAGACTCAATCATTATTCTCACCGGCGGAGGTCCCGCACCCGGAATGAACACAGTAGTTGGAACCATCACACAGGCATTCGTAGCACGCGGCTACAGAGTGATCGGTTTGCACGGAGGTTACGAAGGACTGTTCCGCGAAGATGCCGAGATTGAGGAGATGGATTTCAAGAAAGCCGACAATATCTTCAACCGTGGCGGTTCTTACCTTCGTATGAGCCGTTTCAAACCCACCCAGGAAGATTTCGAGAAAAACTTCAACCTGAAACTTTTCCAGGACAACAACATAAAGCTTCTGGTCACCGTGGGCGGCGACGACACTGCGTCTACAGCCAACAGGATCGCCAAGTTCCTCGTGTCCAAGCACTATCCCATCAAGAACATCCACGTTCCCAAGACCATCGACAACGACCTTCCGCTTCCGGCCAACACTCCGACCTTCGGATTCAACTCAGCCAAGGCTGAAGGCGCACACGTTGCAACTACCGTTTACGAGGATGCCCGCACATCAGGCAACTGGTTCATCGTCAGCCTTATGGGCCGCAGCGCAGGACACCTTGCCCTCCACGTGGGTGCAAGCTGCCACTATCCGATGATCATCATCCCCGAGATGTTCAACAAGACCCAGATCACTGTCGACAAGATCGTCCGCCTCGGCGTTTCAGCAATTCTCAAACGCAAGGTCCTCGGTATCCGTTACGGCGGTATCGTCGTTTCTGAGGGTGTGTTCCACGAGCTCAACGACGAAGAACTCAAGGCTACCGGCATCAAGTTCACCTATGACGAGCACGGACATCCCGAGCTTGGCAAGATTTCGAAGGCTCAGCTCTTCAGCGAGCTCATCGAGATGAAGATGAAGGAACTCGGCATCAAACTCAAGACACGTCCCATCGAGATCGGTTATGACATCCGCTGCCAGACTCCCATCGCTTATGACCTGATGTACTGCTCACAGCTCGGCTGCGGCGTATATGACCTCTTCGCACGCGGAGAAACCGGCTGTATGGTATATGTGGACACTACCGGAAAGGTAACTCCTCTGTATCTGAAAGACCTTCAGGATCCTACCACAGGCAAGATTCCGCCGCGCAGGGTAGACATCGAAGGCGAGATGGCCAAAGGCATCTACAACCACATCGCCCAGTATATCACCGATGATGACTACGAGGCTGCAAAACAGTTCGTCGAGAATCCTGAGGACTATGATTTCTTCAAGATCCTCAACTGGCCGTCATTCTGATAGAAGGACAACGTAATCGAAAGGGTTCAGGGTTATCGGCTCTTCGAATTTCTGGACTCTCGAAACTCCGAAATAATTATAAGCATCCTGCGGGATGCTTATTTTTATTTGCTTAACGCCGTCGGAGAAATTGGCTGCGACGAGAGCGGTGCGGCCGTTGTGTCCGCGCAGGAAGGTGAAGACGCGCTGGGCGTCGAAGTGCTCCGAAGTGGGATTCGCGTACATCAGGTCGAATGTCCCTCCGTTTGCGAAAATATCGCTTACGGCCAGGGCTGTAAGCTGCCTGTATCTTTCGTGGACTTCCTTCTGGAGCCGCAGGGGGTTGTCACGATAGGTGAGGGTGCAATAGTCGAAGATGGATGTCCGGCCGTCCTGTCCGCTGAACCCTTCGCTTGCCATTCCTCGCTCTCCGTACTCCTGTCCGCAGTAGATCATAAACGGAGCCTTGTTGAAAAGCATCGACACTGCGAGGGGAGCGAAAGCCTTGCGGGCGTCTCCCAGATAATAGTCGGAGGCGATGCGCTGCTCGTCGTGGTTCTCAAGGAAATTCAGCATCCTGGGCTGCAGGGCTCCCAGGAACTGCCATTCGTCGGTCAGCCAGTAGGCTGGTTCGCGGTAGGTGCTGATGGCTTTCAGTGCGTCATAGAAGCCTGACTTGTCGTAGAGATAGTTGAAGCCAGCCGCCGCATATTTGATGTAGTTGCGCTTGTCGTATACCTCGGCGATGAAGAAGGTGCCGGGATGGCGCTGTCTCACGCTGCTGATGGCCCATTCGAAGAACTCCGGCGTTACAAGCTCCACCATATCGCACCTGAAGCCGTCGACTCCCATTCCCGCCCAATACAGCAGTATGTCGAGCATCTTGTCCCAGGTCATCCGGTAGCTGTAATTCAGCTTGACAGTGTCATACCAGTCCGTTATGCCGGGGTGGCGGGAGAAACAGTCATTGCCGGTGGCAAGGGCAGGGTCTTCGTCATACTGGTCCCTGCCGGCAATGTTGTGGGGCAGTTCCAGCGGTCCGTCTAGCGGATAGAAATTGGCCTGGGTGAAGTTGTTCGTAGCGGAATGATAGCTTCTGGCCACGTGGTTGGGAACGAAATCTATCACCACTTTCAACCCGGCCTTGTGGGTGCGTTCCACCAGGGCCTTGAATTCATCCAGCCTGTGCGCGGTATCAACCGCAAGTTCAGGAGCTACGTCGTAATAGTCGCGGATGGCATAGGGACTTCCGGCCTTTCCCTTGACTATCGCAGTGCAGTCGGCAGGATAACCCTCGAAGGATGTCGCGGTGGAGTGGGCTATGACGCCCGTATACCATACCGCACCGAGCGAAAGATCCTTCTTCAGGCTGCAGAGAAAGTCCAGGCTTATGTCGTTGAACTTGCCGCTGCCGTTGGTGGCATAGTCGCCACCAGGTATCCACTTCCGGTCGCCCATCACCCGGACAAGCATTTGATATAGGATGAATTTCGCCATAGCCTAGAAGGGATAACCGACACCGAAATGGAGGGTGTAACCATCCCGTTTGAACCATTGGCCCGGCATCCGCCAGGCCTGGGCTGCGGGATCATATCCCTTGATACCCAGGTCTACCCTTATCACCAGCATCTGCAGGTCGAGCCTGAGGCCGGCTCCCCAGCTGAGGGCTGTGGACTTGAGGAGATTGTTCCAGGTGAGGACGGCATCCGGGTTCTCTATGGTATTGTCTGTATCGGAATAGTGGGGGAGTTCCCAGATGTTGCCGGCATCGACAAACACTGCCCCCTTTACTATGTTGTATATGGGAAAACGAAGTTCGAGGTTGGCTTCCAGGCGCAGGTCGCCGGTCTGGTTGGCGATGGTGAAGGCCGTGTCAAGAGGGGACATTCCGGGACCTACCGTACGTGAGTGCCAGCCCCTGAGGCTGTTCGCACCACCGCCGTAGAAACGCTGCTCGAGCGGCAGCGCGCTGGAGTTTCCATAAGCATATCCCAGGCCTCCTGCTATCCTTGCGGCAAGCGAGAGGTTACCTGAATTGCCGAAGAAGGTAGTCCTGACCAGATTGACTTCGCCTCGGGCATATTGTGCATAGGGCACGTTCAGAATCAGGCTCTGTCCAGCAGAATTCTGCTTCATCAGCGGATCCAGCATATTGAGCATATTGCCGGCAACATTGGCTGCAAAACGGACATAGAAATAACTATCCTTCGGATTGGTGGCGGTGTTTGTCGTGTAATAAGCGTTGATTCCGCCTCCTATGTCGACGTGGGTCATATAGCTGTATTGCAGATAGCTGCTGCTGAGACTCTTGAAGAAAGTGGAATCCATATCGTAAACGTTCACCACATTGGCCCTGATCGGAGTCCATTCGATCGATATGTTCGAAGTGGGGTTGAAACTGTAGCCGTAAGACGATGCTATGATGCTTCTGTCATATTCGGGCCGTTTCTGGTGATTGTAGGACAGCGAGATGTTGGTCCTGGGCAATATAGGCCCCTTGAACCAGCTGGAAGGTGCGAAGAGGAAACGGGGAAGTGACAGAGAAGACGACAGCGAGAATTCGTTCGTATATGCGGGATTGCCGAACATAAACTGCCAGTTGCCGCCCACTGCCATCGTGAAATACTCGCCTCCTCCGAACAGGTTCTTGTGGGAGTAGGTGACCGAAGGGTTGACGCCGAACAGTCCGGTAGAGTTGACCGATCCCTGCAGGTCGAAGCCGATGCTCTGAATCTTGGAAGGGGACAGGAGTATCGCACAGTCGACTATCGATGAATCCCTGGGGGTCATCTCTATGTTCACGGTGCTGAAAAGACGGTTGGCTGTGAAGCGGTTGTAAGTGTTGTTGATGACACTTTCACTGTATGGGGTGCTTGGCTCTATCAGGTTGAGATACTGAAGGAACTTGCTCTTTACTTTCAGGTTCCCTTGAGGCACGATCGATACATTGCCGATATCGTAGCGGGTGTGGGGCCTGGCGGCGGAAGGACTTTCATTGCGGGTATAATCCCTGATCTCGACCCAGAGCAGGGAACTGTCCGGAGTCGTAGTAGTGTCCGCGAAGAAGAAGAAATAGTTCTTGCTGAAGCCGTAATAGCCGTTGTCCCTGTAGATGGCCGCCATCCTCTGGGATTCCAGTTCAAGGACGGACTCTGCCAGCCGGTCGCCTTCCTTGACAAGAGCCTTGTTGCGGTTCCTGGAATAGATGTCATCCATCAAGCTGTCTGCCACATTGTAGTTGATCTCTTTCATCGGATACCGCTTCCCTAGCGTGACGTTGTAGGTGACAGACGCCCTCTTGCCCTCATAATTGGTGGAAGCTTCTGTCTGGGAATCGTAGAATCCGAGATATTCCAGCCTGTTGTGGATAGCGTCGATGCTGGAAGCGATCAGAGTGGAATCGAAGATCACAGGCTCAGCCTTGAGCACGCTGAAGCCTATGCCTGTTGATTTCGCGGGAATCTGCGCCACATATTTGCCGAGATCGGAGGTCTTGACTTCCTTGGCATCCTTGGATTCCTTCGAGTTTCTGATCACTATTTTGTTTTTTGCAAGATAGTGTTCGCCTTCGGGGACCATAGCTGCGAATCTCGCCGATGCGCACGACGATAAACCCGCTATGAGAAGCGTTGCGGCTGCAAGTAGAAGTGTGGTCCTGAATGACTTCATTGATACAAATATAGATAATAAATCTTATTTTTGTGTAGCAGAACCTCCCGCCATGACCAATTCCGAAATCAAGCACATAAGCTCTCTGAAAAACAAAAAAGCCCGCTCCGAAGCAGGCGAGTTCGTGGTTGAATCCGAGAAACTTGTGGTTGAGGCGATAGAGTCCGGCTTCGAAGTCAAACTGGTGTGTTACACGTCAGATGACGTTGACCGGAGGATAGCTTCCCATCCTGCTGCCATTGCGGTCGACCGCAAGACTATGGACAGGATAAGCCTGCTCAGCAGTCCTTCTCCTGCGCTTGCAGTTGTCAGTATGCCTGCATCGGTTGCCGATGAAGAGGTAGGGGGCCTTGCCACAAATCCCGGGACGCTGTGCCTTGCCCTTGACGGAGTGAGGGATCCGGGCAACCTGGGTACCATCATACGCATCGCGGACTGGTTCGGCATAGATGCGGTCATCGCATCTCCGGATACAGTCGAACTGTATAATCCCAAGACAATACAGTCGACAATGGGCTCTGTTTTCCGCAAGAAAGTGGTCTATTGCGACCTTGCCGATGCTGCCCGGCAGTTTTCCCAGGCCGGAGCGGCCGTGTACGGAACATTCCTTGAAGGAGACAATATCTATTCCCAGAAACTGGACAGGCACGCTCTGATAGTTATGGGGTCGGAGTCTTTCGGCATCAGGGATTATCTACACTCTTCTGTCACGAAAAAGCTTTTCATTCCACCTTATCCCGCCGGAGGTTCAGGATGTGAATCTCTGAATGTGTCGGCGGCAGCAGCCATAGTTTGCAGTGAATTCAGAAGAAATTACTAACTTAGTATGATTCTATTTTCAGCAGTATGTCAAAAGAACTGGACTTCAGTGATATAAACAAAAAGAACTTTTTGTACAAGTTGGCGCACAGATATCTCCACTTCGTGCACAATCTGGTCTATTACAATCAATTCAGGATCACGGGAAGGGAGAATCTCCCGAAAAACGATGGTTATCTTGTGATTTCCAATCACCAGAACAGCCTGAACGATGCCCTCGGCATCCTTTTTTCCATAGGGAGGAAATATCCTGTCTTCATTGCCAGGGCAGACCTCTTCAAGAAGCCGGCAATCGCCAGGATAATGAAATGGTTGGGCATAATGCCGGCATATCGCGTGAGGGACGGAATCGATGAACTCGGAAAGAACGAAGCTATCTTCCGCGAAGCCGCGCGTGTCATCACCGAGGGCGACCCGATAGTCCTTTTCCCTGAAGCCCTGCACCAGAATGGCCGCTATCTTGGAGTCTTCAAGAAGGGATTTGCCAGGATCGCGTTTGAAACTGTCGAGCAGACAGATTTCAAGATGAAACTGAAGATAGTCCCGATGGCGAACAACTATTCCGACTATTTCCGTTTCCAGTCCAAGCTCAATATCATCATTGGCGAACCATTCGAGTTCGACGACCTGTACGAGATTTACAAGACCCATCCGGAACGTGCCCGTTATCTGCTGGCGCAGAGAGCTCACGACGCCGTGGAGAAACTGATGGTCAACCTGGATGACATCCCCAATTATCCTGCGCTTGAAACACTTTGCACTGTTTACCGGAAGAATTACATCAAGGATAACAAGATCCGTCCGGCAAACAGCATACGCAGCGAGACTGTGGCCGACCAGGCAATCGCCGACAAACTCCGGGAATACCGCAACGGCAAGCCCGAGCAATATGCTGGCCTGATCGACAAGGCCCGTGAATACGGAGACCTGCTGAAAGAACTGAATCTCAGGGACTGGATATTCACCAGGAAACGCTTTCCGGTCATCGGCATCATTGTCCGCACAATCCTGTGGCTGCTGTTCCTTCCCATCTGGCTGGTTTGCGCACTGCTCAACGTGATCCCTTTCTTCAGCGGTTTCATTTTCACACGCAAGGTGAAGGACAAATTGCTGCACCCCTCGTTCCACTTCGTGGTCGGAACCCTCATCGCCGGCCCTCTATGGTATCTGATTGTATCGATAGTGGTGGCTCTGGTGACGCATACCTGGTGGTATGGTCTGCTATCATTGATACTGCTGCCTTTCACAGTAATCATATTCTCACGCTCGACCGGATATCTCAAGAAACTTGTAAACCGCTTCCGCCGTTCGTCGTTTGTAGCCAAACGCGACAAACGTTTCTTCAGGGCGCTTGACCTTCGAGGACAGATTGTCGCCGATATGGACTCATTGATGAAAAAACAAAAAGCAAACTATAAATCAAATGGAAAGAAAAATCGTCATAATGGATCATCCGCTGATCCAGCACAAACTGTCAGTATTGAGGGATGAGGAGACCGGAACGTACAAATTCAGGGCTCTGGTCAATGAAATAGCTACGCTTATGACCTACGAGGCAACTCGTTACCTTCCCCTAGAAGACATAGAGGTCAAGACTCCCTGCGGCGTCGCCAAGTGCAAGAAGATTTCCGGCAAGACGCTGGCTTTCGTTCCTATCCTCAGGGCGGGTACCGGAATGCTGGACGGCGTGCTTCAGCTGATTCCTACGGCAAAAGTGGGACACATAGGTCTTTACCGTGACGAGACTACTCTTAATCCTGTGGAATACTACTGCAAGCTTCCGGCTGATATCGAGTCAAGGGATGTCTTCGTGCTTGACCCTATGCTGGCCACCGGTGGCTCTGCCGTCAACGCCATCTCACAGATCAAGTTGCGTCATCCCAAGTCGATCAAGTTCCTCTGCATCATCGCCGCTCCCGAAGGTCTTGAAATATTGAAGAACGCCCATCCTGACGTGGATATTTTCTGCGCCCACGTGGATGACCATCTCAACGAGAAGGGCTACATCGTTCCCGGCCTCGGTGATGCCGGAGACCGTATATTCGGAACAAAATAGTTATAACAGCAATGGCGACCTTTCTCTGGAGCGACATAGTTTTCGGCCCGATACACAGCCGCAGGGTAGGGACCTCCCTTGGTGTCAACCTGCTGCCCGTATGCGGCAAGCTGTGCACCTTCGACTGCATCTATTGTGAATGCGGATCGATGGACTCCGGAGCTCCGAAGAAAGAGCGTAGGATGCCCACCCTGGAACAGGTCTCTGATGCAATGTCAGGCCGATTCAAGGAACTTTTTGATGAGGGTATCGCGATTGATTCCATATCCTTCACAGGCAACGGGGAACCTACGCTTCACAAGGATTTTCCGGCCATTGTCGACAAGACCGTTGAGCTTCGCAACCGCTATTTCCCTAATGCCGTTATCAGTGTATTCTCCAATTCGACTACTTTGGACAGGCCCGGAGTCTTCGAGGCTTTGATGAAAGTGGATAACCGCATTATGAAGGTGGACTGCAGCGATCCTTCGATACTTAAACTGGTCAACCGCCCCAATGGGAGATTCTCGTTGTCGAAGATCCTTGATAATCTGGAACGCTTCGATGGCAACTTCATTCTTCAGACGATGTTCTTCAAGGGCTCTGTGGACGGAAGCGAGTTCGACCTGACTGCACCGGAACTGGTGGCTGGCTGGAGCGATATCGTCCGCAGGCTGAGGCCTGCCAAGATAATGGCATATTCTCTCGACCGGGACACTCCGGTGAGCGGACTTGAAAAGATGGAACCGGAGCGCTTGAGAGAGATAACGGCACCGTTGCGAGACGAAGGCTTCGAGGTGGAAATATTCTGAATATTAAACATTCGACATAAATAATTGTCTAACAATTAATAACATAATTATCTCTATATGAAAGAATCAAAAAATATGTCAAGGCGTCATTTCCTTGGCAGCGCGGCTCTCCTCTCGGGTGCTGCGATAGTAGGTCCTTCATTGATCAGGGTTAACGACGTGCGTGCTGCAGAACCTGCAGTTCCGGCAGATTTCAACGGTCTCGTTTTCCCCGATGGCAAACCCAATTCCAAGTTTGCCGGCGTGCAGATCGGTAACATCACCAACAGTTTTCGCAACATCAATACCCTCGACGATTTCGTTGCTGCCTGCGTGGCTTCTAACGTAAGTTCAGTGGAATTGAGGAATATGGGTCAGTTCGAGTCCATCATCGGCGGTCCCGCCAATCCCAATCAGGTTCGCCCGATGTGGGAGATGGTGAATACTCCCAGGCAGGCTCCCCAGGGTGCACCGCAGGGTGGTCAGGGTAGGCCTCAGGGCGCTCCGCAGGGTATGCCTCAAGGCGG
Organism: Bacteroidales bacterium; assembly: GCA_017429475.1. Classification (GTDB taxonomy): domain Bacteria; phylum Bacteroidota; class Bacteroidia; order Bacteroidales; family UBA932; genus Equibacterium. Next base: position 78,723 of record JAFROX010000010.1, on the reverse strand, counting down.
ACAGAGACCTCAGGGTGCTCCTCAGGGTGGTGGCCAGAGACCGCCGCAAGGCGCTCCGCAGGGTGGCGGACAGGGAAGGCCCCAGGGTATGGGCCGTCAGCTGACACCTGAGCAGGAAAAATACAACAAGGATCTTGCTGAATTCCGCAAGTCCCCTGCAGCCATCAGAGGCTGGGAAGAACTTGGCAAGAAACTTCGCGAGGCAGGCATCAACGTCCATCTTCTCAAATTCGAGGCTGGTGACACCGATGAATTGCTCGACTATTCTTTCGCTGCTGCGAACGCTCTTGGCGCATATGGTATTACTACAGAAGGAAGTGCCGAGAAATGCGCTTCTTTCGGAAAGGTTGCCGCAAGGAACGGTTCCCTCGCCGTTTATCACAACCACGGCCAGTATGCCAATATGACTATCGGCGAGATTGAGAAATGGCTCGATATGTCACCCGCCAACAGGCTGAACTTCGACGCTCCTCACTACTTCGGCTTCGGCTACGAGGACGGTCCCAAGCTCAATCCTATGGAGTTCATCGAGTACTTCCACGACCGTATCATCAGCATCCACATCAAGGACAAGACCAGCTTCAAGAACCCCTATCAGAGCAACCAGAACCAGGTATGGGGACAGGGTGAAACTCCGCTTAGAGAAATACTTGAACTCGTAAGGGATAAGTATCCTAATATCCACTGCGATGTGGAACTTGAATATGTGGTTCCTCAGTGGTCTACCCCTGAAAGGGAGATCAAGAACTGCGTTCAGTTCGCCCGCCAGATACTCATCTAGTTTTCGAGGGCCTCAAGGGCGTCGGCAACCGTGAAATTGCTGCCGCCGACGAATATCAGATCATTGGAATCTGCCTTTTCGAGGGCGGATTCCAATGCTTTTTTTACGCCGGGCACGGCTTTGCCCCAGATGCCGAACGGTCTCAGCCTGTCGGCAAGTTCTTTCGCCGTAATCGCCCGATTAGTAGAGGCTTGCGTGAAGATGTAACGGAAGTGTTTCCCGGACTTTGGCATGAATTTGGCCACCGATTCGAGGTCTTTGTCGGCCACCATCCCGAAAATTATGAATACTCTTTGGGCATCAATGGCCTTAAGTTGTGAGAAGACCCATCTCAGACCGTGGGGGTTGTGGCCGATGTCACATATCAGTCTGGGCTGTCCCTCTCCAAGGTCAATAGTTTCCCACCTTCCTCTTAGTCCGGTGGTTGCAGCTGCTGACTTCAAGCCTTCCTCGGCCTGCGGAGTCAATGCTTCGAGCCGGGTGAGAGCACATAGTACGGTTCTAAGGTTTTCCTGCTGATAATCACCTCTTAAATCAAGATCATCTGCAGTGATTCTTGCGGTGCTCATATCATACTTCGAGGCGTGATATATGGGAGACTTCCTTTCTGAGGCGAGTCTCTTGAACACCGTTGCCGTATGCTCATCCTCGCTGCCGATGACGACAGGGACTCCGGGCTTGATGATGCCTCCTTTCTCGAATGCGATCTCTTCGAGGGTGTAACCGAGGTATGCGCAATGTTCCAGTCCGATATTGGTGATTATGCTCAATATCGGGGTTATTATGTTGGTCGAGTCCAGCCGGCCTCCGAGGCCTGTCTCGATCACTGCAATGTCAACATTCTCCCTGGCAAAGAAGTCGAATGCCATAGCGGTCGTTATTTCGAAGAATGAAGGATCGTGAGTGTCGAAGAATGGGTCCCATTCACTCAGAAAGGATGAAACTTCATCCCTGGATATCATTCGGAAGCCATTCGCTTCTACGACCTTGATCCTTTCCCTGAAATCGACCAGGTGCGGAGAGGAGTAGAGACCTGTCTTGAGTTCAGTATGGGCAAGGGCGGATGCCAACAGATGGCAGACGGAGCCTTTTCCGTTAGTGCCGGCCACGTGTATCGTCCTGAACTTCCTGTGAGGGTGTCCAAGGGCTTCGTCGAACTCCCGGATGGTTTCGATTCCCGGTTTGTAGGCGCGGTTGCCCACTACCTGATATGAAGGGAAGCGGTTATATAACCGCTCTATTTGCTCTTCGTAGGTCATTTTGTTGATAAGTATGTCCGCAAATATGGCAATAATTCCTGTCATTGCTTTCTGATAATGCCTAAATTTGCTGAATCAAAACCATTGCAATGAGTCATAACCGGAATATCCTGTTCTTCGAAACAACCCAGAACTCAGTTATCGCAGTCAGCTGCGGCAAAGCTCTCAGTCAAGATGATGTCAAAGCCCTCGAGTGGCTTTTCTCCGACGCCCGTCAGATCGATGCGGACAAGGTGGAAGGTCTTTTCATCGGCCCTAGAAGGGAGATGATAACCCCTTGGAGTACTACTGCAGTTGAGATAACTCAAAATATGAATATTGAGGCAATTGGGAGGATTGAGGAATTCTTCCATGCCGAGTCAGAGGCCACTCCTTTCGACAAGATGCTCCAGAGGATGTACAAGGGACTGGACCAGGATGTCTTCACGGTGAACCGCAAGCCCGAGGATATAGTCTATATCACCGATTTCGAGAAGTACAACCTGCAGGAAGGTCTTGCGCTCTCAAAGGATGAGATCGAGTACCTTCAGAATCTTAGTGCCAAACTTGGCAGGCCACTGACCGATTCTGAGGTCTTCGGCTTCTCGCAGGTTAACTCCGAACATTGCAGACATAAGATTTTTAATGGTGCCTTTATCATTGATGGTCAGGCGAAAGAACTCTCTCTCTTCAAGCTTATCAAGAAGACTACGCAGGAACATCCCGGTATAGTCGTTTCGGCTTATAAAGACAATTGCGCATTCATTGAGGGCCCGACTCTCGACCTCTTCCATCCCCAGTCCGGCAGCAAGCCTTCGTTCTTCGAGCGGGACAAGGAAGAGACGGTCATCTCTCTGAAGGCCGAAACCCACAACTTCCCGACTACCGTGGAGCCGTTCAACGGCGCTGCTACAGGCACCGGCGGTGAGATCCGCGACCGTATGGCGGGCGGCAAGGGTTCTTTCCCGATTGCCGGAACAGCGGTATATATGACGCCGTATCCCCGTTTCGAGGAGAATCCCCGTCCGTGGGAGAAGGCTCCCCGCAGCTGGCTGTATCAGACGCCGCAGCAGATTCTCATCAAGGCTTCAAACGGTGCTTCTGACTTTGGAAACAAGTTCGGCCAGCCCATCATCTGCGGTTCGCTGAGCACTTTTGAATATTCGGACGAAAAGGGCACCTATGGTTATGACAAGGTGATTATGCAGGCCGGAGGTGTCGGATATGCCAAGAGGCGCGACTGTCTCAAGGACGAGCCCGAGGCCGGGGATGCCGTGCTGCTGATGGGTGGTGACAACTACCGTATCGGTATGGGCGGCGGAGCGGTTTCCTCCGTGGCTACCGGAGAGTATGCCGACGCCATCGAGCTCAATGCAGTGCAGAGGTCGAACCCCGAAATGCAGAAGAGGGTTTATAATGCCATCAGGGCTGTGGCCGAGAGCGGGCGCAACTCCATCATTTCGGTGCACGACCACGGTGCGGGAGGCCACCTGAACTGTCTTTCCGAGCTTGTCGAGTCTACCGGTGGAACGATGGACATAGCCAGGCTGCCGATAGGTGACAAGACTCTTTCTTATAAGGAAATCATTGGCAACGAGAGCCAGGAGCGTATGGGTATGGTGGTAAGCAAGGCTGATGTTGCCGAGATCAAGGCGATCGCTGAACGCGAAAGGGCTCCTTTCTATGAAATAGGCGAGACTACCGGACAGCACAACTTCACCTTGAGGGACAGCAAGACCGGCGCGGTGCCGATGGATCTTGCGATCAGCGATATGCTCGGCTCGACTCCAAAGACCGTTATGGAGGATGTGACTCTGAAGAGAAACTTTGCTGATGTACCTGATGTAAAGCTTTTGATAAAAGAAGATATTTATCTGAAGATAAAGCAGTTGCTCTCTCTTGAACAAGTGGCCTGCAAGGATTGGTTGACCAACAAGGTGGACCGCTGCGTCACCGGACTGATCGCCTGCCAGCAGACCTGCGGAGAGATCCAGCTTCCTTTGAATGACGTGGCTGTTACGGCTATCGGCTATGACAGCAATGAGGGTATAGCGACCTCCATCGGCCACGCCTGCATCGCAGCTCTGATCGATCCGGCGGCAGGCGAGAGGCTGACCATCGCCGAGGCCTTGACTAACCTTGTATGGGCTGATATCGAAGGTGGACTCGATGCGGTAAGCCTGAGTGCAAACTGGATGTGGCCCACAAGGAACCCGGGTGAAGACAGCCGTCTCTACAGTGCCGTGCAGGGCGCCAGCGACTTTGCCTGTGCCCTCGGAGTGAATATCCCTACCGGCAAGGATTCGATGTCTATGACGCAGAAGTACAAGGACGGAAGCAAGGTTCTTGCCCCCGGCAGTATGATCATCTCAACAGTCGGCAGGGTGAAGGATATTACCAAGACCGTTCACGCGAACTTCGCGGCAGGAGAGCACGAACTGCTTTACGTGCCTTTCGCAAAAGATGCAAGATACCCTCTCGGAGGTTCTGCCTTTGCACAGATTTGTTCTGCGGTAGGCTCTGAGTGTCCGGATGTTGAAGCCTCTTATTTCAAGAAATGTTTCAATGCTGTTCAACAGCTTGTCGACAGCGAACTCCTGCTTGCCGGACACGACGTTTCGGCCGGAGGTTTGCTGACGACCCTGCTCGAGAGCTGCTTCCCGAATGTGAAGGGCGGCGTGTCTGTCGATCTGAGCGGCTTCGATTCCAACATCCTCTTCAGCGAGACACCGGCTGTAGTGCTTCAGGTTTCGAAGGCTTCGTTGGTGAAGGAAATCCTTGACAAAGCCGGTGTGGCCTGGTTCTCCATAGGTAGCACCTCTTCCGAAAGGATTGCTTCAGTTAAATATGCTGAAGGTTCTCTTATTCTGAATGTTGATGAAATGAGAGATGAGTGGTTCAGGACCTCGTACCTCTTTGACAAGCGTCAGACATCCGGTGGAATGGCCGATGAGCGCTTCGGGAACTATGGCAACCAGCCGCTGCACTTCAGTTTCCCCAAACGCGAGCTTTGGCGTGAAGGTCTGTTCGCAGGAAAGGAGGAGGAGAAGCCCGTTGCCGCCATCATCCGTGAAAAGGGATCCAACAGTGACCGCGAGATGGCCTGGGCCCTGTATATGGCCGGATTCAAGGTCAAAGATGTTCATACCACAGACCTGACAACCGGCCGCGAGACTCTTGATGACGTAAGGATGATAGTGTTCGTCGGCGGATTCTCGAATGCGGACGTGCTCGGGTCGGCGAAAGGCTGGGCGGGTGCGCTCCACTACAACGAAAAGGCGCGCAAGGCTTTGGACCGCTTCTATGCAAGGAAGGATACTATGAGCCTCGGCGTTTGCAACGGATGTCAACTAATGGCTGAATTGGGGCTTGTAACTCCCGAGCACAGAGAGGCTTCGCCTAAGATGAAACATAATGTTTCAAGGAAGCACGAATGTGCTTTCGTGGGTGTCGGGATTCCTGAATCTCCTTCTATTATGCTCAAGTCTCTTCAGGGGTCGTCGCTTGGCATCTGGGTTTCACACGGAGAGGGCAGGTTCTCCCTGCCGGCCGGCCGCAGCCTGGAGGACCAGGAGTTCTCGGTGGCTATGCGCTACAGTTATTATGAATATCCTGCCAATCCCAATGGTTCTGAATATGCCATCGCCGGCGTCTGCAGCAAGGACGGCCGCCATCTGGCTGTGATGCCCCATCCCGAAAGGGGATTGCGCCCTTACAACTGGGCCTGGTATCCTGAGGAGAGGCGTCATGACGAAGCCACTCCGTGGGTGGATATGTTCATCAATGCCAGGAACTGGCTGTTGGAAAACAAGAAACAGTCTTAGAAAAGTCTTTGTTCTGCGAAGCGCCTGAGAAGGTCGAGGGCGTTCGAGGCAAAGCGTTTGATGTTGACGTCCCTCGATGCGGACATCGACAAAATCTTCTTTGATACCACTTCGGTATCTCCGGTAGTCCTGTCGCGGTGGGCAACAGCGATCCAGCAGGTGCCGACGGGCTTTTCGGCACTTCCTCCATCGGGGCCGGCTATGCCTGTCGTGGCTATCGAGTAGTCGGTATCCATCAGATTCGCCACTCCGCGAGCCATTGCTTCCGCACATTCGCGGCTCACGGCTCCGAAATTGGCAATGATCTCGGGATTTACCCCTAATACGTTGATTTTTACGCTATTAGAGTACGACGTAACAGAGCCGTTATAGTACTTTGAGCAGCCCGGAATGGAGGTAATGAGCTCTGAAAGGTGCCCTCCGGTGCAGGATTCGGCCACTGAGATAGTCTCCTGACGGGCGGCTTCGGGCGGGCACTGCAGAAGCCGGGGCAGGATGGATTGGAGGGTGTCGTCGTCAGTGCCGTAAACCGTGTTTCCGAGAATCTCCCTGAGTTTTTCTGTCTCTTCGTCCATCCTTCTGACGCGTTCCGGGTCGTCGGCGCCATAGCAGGAGAGCCGGAGCCTGATGCCGATGGTCGCATTGGGCAGGTAAGCGAGGTGCAACCATTTGGGAAGGGCATCTTCCCAGGATTCAATCTGTTTTGAAAGGACTGATTCTGCAACACCGAAAGTAATTATGTTTTTGTGGATTATCTTCTCTAATGTGAAGTTTTTCTTTATGTCTTCGAGAATGTCGTCAAGTAATCCTTCGGCCTCGTATGGAACTCCGGGAAGTGAGTAAAGGACTGCCTTGTGGCCGTATTTGTCCTCTTCGAATGTGAATCTCATGCAAGGTGCGGTGCCGAGCTGGTTGGGAATGACCTCACAGGTGTTCGGAACCTGCGCCTGTGCCAGATTGATGTCGAGCAGTTCGATATGCCTTGCACCCAGGATCCTCTTGACTATGGCAAGCTGTTCGGCCGATTCCTTGTATCCGGAAGCGCCGCTAAGGCTGGCAAGAGCGTCTTTTGTGATATCGTCTTTAGTTGGACCAAGACCTCCGGTGACAATGACTATATTGGTCTGCTTCAGGCATTTATCTAATTTAGTAATGATTTCATTTCGGTCGTCACCGATTGAAAGCATATATTGGACTTTGACTCCTATGCGGTTGAGTGCCTGGCTGATCTTTGACGAGTTTGTATCTACGATCTGGCCGATGAGGATTTCATCGCCTATAGTGCATATTGATGCTGTTGTCATTGTTTCCTTTTGGCGTAAGCCCTTGCAAGGTACTTGTTTATTCGTTTGACATAAGCCGGTCCGTTATAGATAAATCCGGTATATATCTCTATGAGAGAGGCTCCTGCGTCCAGCATTTCAAGTGCTTGTTCCGGTGTCATTATACCTCCGCAAGCAATGATTGGCAGGATGCCGTTTGTGCGTTCGTGAATATGCCTTACGAAGGCCTTCGACCTGTCGAAAAGCGGAGCACCGCTCAAACCGCCATTTCCTATCGATTCTACGACTTTGGGGTTTGAGGTGAGATTCTCCCTCGACCGGGTGGTGTTCGTGGCTACAATGCCGTCTATTCCGTTAAGAAGGGCAAGATCTACAATCTCATCCAGCTGTTCTACCGGAATGTCGGGAGAAACCTTCAGCAGAACCGGCCTGCCGTCGTCGTTCAGGCGTCGGATCGTGTTTATATGGTCGAATATTTTGGCCAGGGTCGGGATGTCCTGAAGCTCAGTGAGGTTCCTTACGTTGGGGCAGGACACGTTCAGGACGAAGAAATCCACGAAATCATACAGTATCGCGAAGGATTTCTCATAGTCCTTGTAGGCCAAATCGTTCGGCGTATCGGCGTTTTTTGTTATGCTGGCTGCCACCTTGCATCTGACGGGGCTGTTCTTTACAAGATTGTTTGCCGCAAAACGCGCTCCTTTGTTGTTGATGCCCATACGGTTGATGATGGCCTTGTCCTTCGGCAACCTGAAGCAGCGGGGTTGGGGATTGCCGTCCTGCGGCCTGGGCGTCAGGGAACCTATCTCAATAAAAGAGAAGCCGAAATTGGCCAGGTCATTGTACATATCGCCGTTCTTGTCGAAACCGGCTGCCAGGCCCACGGGATTCTTGAAGGTGATGCCGAAGCATTCCCGCTCAAGCCCCTTGCCGCCAGTTGAATAAAGCCACCTCAAGATGGTCCGGCACATAGGTACATACCTGCAGAATTTCAGCAGGTTCATTGTCATCCGGTGTATCTTCTCAGGCTGGATGAGGAAGAGTATGGGACGTATCAACTTGTACATACGAGACAAAAATAATCAATTATCTCTTTTCGTATGTTCCGTCCTCGTACAAAATCAAGACAGACTTTATTGCCTTTGGCTGATTTGATATGATTGATTTATTATCAGTTGCTTTATTGTCAGGTAATTGTAGTTGATTACCGAAATTTGTTGTTTCGATAAAGTCCGCCTCTTGAGGCTGGGATATAGGGGTGAACAGATCGGCTTCTGCGGGAGTGGTTTCCGTTGCTGCGGGCGGTAACTCGACATCAGGGACGGAATGATCTCTATAAGGCTTTCCCTTGCCCAGGATGAGCCATTCGGCATTAAGTGAGGGGAAGGTCTGCAGCATCCTGGTGATGAACTCGAAACTCGGCTTGTTGCGGCCGGAGAGGAGATGGGTCACACCCGAGCGCTGTATTCCAAGTTTGTCTGCAAACTGGCTTTGGGTTAATTGTTCCATCTGCAGAAAGAGCTGTAATCGCTGTTCCATTTTGTAAATTACTATTTATTACAAATGTAAAACAATTATAAACAATAATCAAACTGAATTTTGGTTTACAAAATGCAACTTGAAAATTGTAAACACAATTTGGGGGTAAGAGATCGTGGTTAAGATGAAACGGGAAGTGAATCGGTATATAGTTCTAGTTGATATGAATTTACTAAACCGCTGGGTTTAAGCGGCTTTATTGTGTTAAAAGTTTTAAAATTGCCTTAATTGAGCTGATTTTCCTCAAAATTGCCACTTTTTATTATTAAAGTAATTAATTGTAAAATACTGAGTTTGAGTAATATATAAATTGGAAATATTTGCTATAATTTTTTGTTATAGCCACTCCGGTTAAGTATGGCGATTAATTGTTAATAACTTTTGTAAACAGTGGTTGTTTGTTGAATGGAGTTACAAGAGTGAAATTTATGCGTCTTTGTTTGTGTACTTTTTTAAACACCTTGAAACCCTTTGCAAAGACTACAATTTGTTTGAGATACCTCTTTTTTGACTAACTTTGTCATCCCTTAAAATTGACCATGAAACCGGCAATTAGAATCGATGACTATTGGTACGATCTTCCTGATGACCGTATAGCAAAGTATCCTTTGGAACACAGGGACGATTCTAAATTGCTTGTTAACCTTGACGGGACTCCCCGCGACTGTCTATTCAAGGATATAGCAGAATATCTGCCCTCAAGCGCTCTGATGGTGTTCAATGAAACCAAGGTTGTCCCTGCAAGGCTTCTGTTCAAGAGGGACAGCGGTGCACTTATCGAGATCTTCTGCCTGGAACCCAAGAATCCTGCTGACTATCAGCAGGCATTCGCAACTACCGACAACTGTGTATGGAAGGCTATTGTGGGCAATGCTAAAAAGTGGAAAGGAGATACCCTTTCATTGTTGGTGGAACATATTGAAGATGAGAATGTAAAGGCTGTTGACTTAAAGGCCGACTTGATTGATCGGGAAGACAATGCGTTCATTGTCAGATTCAGTTGGAACGGCGGCGCGTCATTCTCCCAGGTGATGGAAATGTGCGGCAAGATACCTATCCCTCCGTACCTGAACCGCGATACCCAGCCCATAGATGCCACTCGTTATCAGACATTATATGCAAAGATAGAGGGGTCTGTGGCTGCACCCACTGCCGGTCTTCATTTTACCGAAAAGGAACTGGCGGCCATTGACAATAAGGGTATAGAACGCGTCAAGCTCTGCCTTCACGTCGGTGCCGGTACGTTCCTTCCTGTGAAAAGTGAGTTCATAGCCGACCATTCCATGCACGGAGAACCTTTTTCTGTCAACAGGGATTTTTTGGATAAGCTTGCCCGATATGCTGGCAAAGAAATTGTGGCAGTCGGCACTACCTCGATACGCTCGCTCGAATCGCTGTATTATCTGGGTGTCCACTGCATAGAGAGAGGAGAGCCTGGTGTGGTCGAGCAGTGGGAGCCTTATCGTGAAGAGGGATATGCATATTCCTCATCCGAGGCTGTTAATGCTCTTATTAAATATTTGGATAATAATAAATTAACTTCTATAACTTCGAGAACAAATTTAATAATCGTGCCTTCGTATGAATTCAAGTTCGTGACCTATATGGTGACGAATTTCCATCAGCCAAAGAGTACCTTGCTGCTGCTCATAGCCGCTGCAGTCGGTGACGGATGGAAGCAGATGTACGGTTTCGCAATGGACAACGGCTATCGTTTCCTCAGCTATGGCGATTCGTCTCTGCTGAAGGTGCAATACAGATTTGAATTGTCATGAGAAAAGCAAGAAAATACATCATTCCCATAGTAACCCTTCTTGTTGGTTTTGCCTCTTTTTCCAGCCTCTTCGGGCTGTTCACTACAGAAATGCTCACCGGATGGATCAATCCGGGAGTAGGAGGATCCTGGATATGGCTTGCCGTTGCTTTCGCGTTGATGTGCTTCCTGTTCGTAACAACCGTGGTTTCCGGCCGTATCAAGGCAAAAGAAGCCGTTATGAAGTTCTTGCGCACTTCGCTGTGCGGTGGCGTCTGCGTACTGCTTGCCTGGCTTGCATCTCTGCTTTCTGCCAAGATAGTTGAAACCAAGATGGCGGAGTTGCTGTTTATTGCGACATACATTGTGGTGCTCATCATTTTCGGGGCACAGTATATGATCGGGTCGGCAAAGGCCGCAAAATTGGCTTCCGCAAACTCCCTTAGGAAAAGTGCTGCCGGTGCAGGGATAATCAGGTATGATTACGCATCGCTCTTCGGTGCATCGATGTTTTCGGCTCTGCTCCTGATAGCGGGCCTTATATTCAAGGTGGACGTAAAGCCGCTGCTTGTCATCTTCTCTGCAGTCGCAGCCGCCTTCCTGCTCTGGAGACTTACCGGATGGCGGGGATGGCTGATGGTTGCCTCAGCGGTTGCCGTTGCTGTATTGTGCTGCAGGATAGATGATATTGATTATTCACTTAAACAATTGCCTTATATAATTGCTTTGACTTGTGCCGTAATAGGAATGTTTGCACCCTGTGTCGACCTTTACAGCCGCAGCGAGCCGAATCTTTAAGATATGGACAGAAAATTCGACGTCATACGTCCCTATAACGATGCCGAGGTAGCCATTGCTACCAAGAGGATGGCCGTTGCCCCGACTACATCTATGTTCGAGGATCTGTTGTTCAGAGACAAGGGCCGTGGATATCTGTCTTCTTTGCTGAAGGATATCAAAGGCGTTGCCGATTTCCAGAGCAAGATAATGTCGCAGATTGTCGACAGGATCATTGAACTCACCACAGCCGGCCTTACCGTAGGCGGACTGGAGAACTTCAAGCTTGAAGACGGCAGCATCGGCAAATTCCTGCTGCTCTCGAGTCATCGCGACATTGTGCTCGACCCTGCGTTCGTGCAGATCACCCTTCTAAAGAACGGCATACCCCTGACCGAGATTGCGGCTGGGGACAATCTGATCGGTGTTCCTGCCGTTGGTGACCTAATCCGTGCCAACAGGATGATCACGGTGAAGCGCAGCGGCACTGCCAAAGAGCTCTACAGCTCTGCCGTTCTGCTTTCCGAGTACATCAGGGAAAAGATGAAGAATCAGGAATGCAGCATTTGGCTGGCGCAGAAGCAGGGCAGAAGCAAGGATGGCCACGACGCCACCGAACAGGGCGTCCTCAAGATGCTGAGTATGTCCGGCAGCGGTTCTTTCGTCGATGATTTCGCAGAACTGCACATTATGCCGATGGCTGTGTCGTATGAATATGAAACGTGCGGTGCACTGAAGGCTCAGGAACTTATGGTCAAGGAAATCAATGGTTCATACCAGAAGAAAGAAGGAGAGGACCTTGCAAGTATGATAAGCGGCATCAGCCAGTATAAGGGGCGCGTCCATCTGGAGTTCTGCAAACCTCTTACTCTGGATGAACTTCAGGAAGCTGACAAGGCTGGCAAGAACGAAAAGTTCAGAGTCCTTGCGTCCTTGATCGACAGTCGGGTGATGCCTGCCTTCAAAATCTGGCCGACCAATTACATCGCCGCAGATTTGCTTTCCGGCAGCGACCGTTTCAGCGACCAATATACTCCCGAACAGAAAGAAGAGTTCCTCGAGCATATCGACAAGGAGATAATGGATATGCCTGGAGGAGTCAGGGAAACTCTTCTTGGCATATACAGTGCGCATCTGCTGTAAAATATTTCGATTTATTTTTTGGAATTCAAAAAGTTTTGATACATTTGCAATCCCAAAAGCAAGGGAGCTTAGCTCAGTTGGTTCAGAGCGTCTGCCTTACAAGCAGAGGGTCGGGGGTTCGAATCCCTCAGCTCCCACAAAAAAATAAAGCCGCATTCCTGCGGCTTTATTTTTTTGGGGAGCTGTAGCTCCTTTTACAGCAGTTCTTCGCTGCGGCGGATGAAGTCGGCGAGATCCTTGCCCTTGAGCATACCGTTCGCCAGGAGCGCCAGGTCAGTTACCTGCTTGAGCAGCTTGTTGTCGGCACTGAGCCCTTGCTCGCTCGCCTTGATCTTCTCAATCACAGGATTCTCCGCATTAACGGTAATGTTATATGTGTCCGGAATCTCCCCGTAGAAATTCATTCCTCCACCCACGGCCGCCATATCGCGATAACGGCGCATGAACTCACTCTGGGTGATGACGATGGCGGCAGACTCGGGACCAAGATTGTCCATCTTCACATTGTACTTGCTCTCCTTCGGCAGAAGCGCCTCCATAACCTCGGTGAGATGCTTTTTCTCGTCGTCGGTCATAGCGACCTCTTCCTTGCTGTCCTTGCGGATGAGAGCATCGATGGTATCGGCATCTACGCGGGCGAAAGTGCTGTTCTCAATCTTCTGCTCGAGAAGCCCTACATAGTGAGCGTCGAGTGGACAGTCCATTACAAGCACGTCATAGCCCTTGTTCTTCGCGACTTCAACATACTGGTACTGGGCCACCGGATCGGTGGTGTACAGATAAACCACCTTCTTGTCCTTGTCGGTCTGGGCAGGCTCGATGGCCTTGCGGTAATCGTCGAGGTGGAAATACTTGCCGTCGGTATTCTTGAACAGGGCAAACTTGAGAGCCTTCTCACAGAACTTCTCGTCGGTGATCATTCCGTATTCGATGAAGAGCTTGAGATTGTCCCACTTGCTCTGGAATTCCTCCTTGTTGTTTTCGGCTATCTCCTCCAGCTTGTCGGCCACCTTCCTGGTGATGTATCCGGATATCTTCTTGACGTTCGAATCGCTCTGGAGATAGCTTCTTGACACATTCAGAGGTATGTCCGGAGAATCGATGACACCGTGCAGCAGAGTGAGGAACTCAGGCACTATGTTCTCCACCGAATCGGTGACGTACATCTGATTGCAGAAGAGCTGGATCTTGTTGCGGCTCAGCTCAAGCTTGTCCTTGATCTTGGGGAAATAGAGGATACCAGTCAGGTTGAAAGGGTAGTCCACGTTCAGGTGGATATGGAACAAAGGGTCGTCTGCCATAGGATAGAGCTCCTTGTAGAACTTCAGGTAGTCCTCGTCCTTCAGGTCGGCAGGTTTTCGGGTCCATAGCGGCTCGACGTTATTGATGACGTGGTTCCTGTCGGTGTCTACATACTTGCCGTCCTTCCATTCCTTCTCCTTGCCGAACACGATGGGAACAGGCATGAATTTGCAGTACTTTGAAAGCAGGCCTTCGATCCTGTATTCGTCGGCGAATTCTTCGCTCTCCTCGTCCAACCACAGGGTGACGGTTGTGCCACGCCTGGTCCTGGTGCCCTTGACCATAGTGAACTCGGGATCACCCTCGCATCTCCATTTTACGGGCTTGGCGCCTTCCTGCCAGGAGAGAGTGTCTATCTCCACTTTCTTCGACACCATAAACGCACTGTAGAATCCAAGTCCGAAGTGACCTATGATGTTGCCCACCTGGTCCTTGTATTTCTCAAGGAACTCGCCTGCTGACGAGAAAGCGATCTGGTTGATGTATTTGTCTACTTCTTCCTCTGTCATTCCGATGCCCTTGTCGATGATCGAAATGGTCTTGGCATCCTTGTCGACCTTCACCTCGATGTCTATGTCACCGAGTTCCTGGGTGAGTGTGCCGGCCGTTGCCAGTGCCTTTACTTTCTGGGTTGCATCCACCGCATTGGCAATGAGCTCACGCACGAAGATGTCGTGGTCGGAATACAGAAAAGTCTTGATTACCGGAAATATGTTTTCGGTTGTTACTCCTATTTTTCCTTTAGTCATATCTGTGTGTATTTATTTGTTCTTTTGGCCCACGGAAGGGCAAAAAGGATACCAGTTGCAAAAAGATGACATTTTGTCGCATATTGTCATAAAGTTGAAATTCTGTTAGTAAAAAATATGTATTTGCAGAATGAACATAGTCGCAAAAACCATATTTTTGCTCTGACTAATGCTCTAAACTATGCGTAAACTCGGTTTTGACAACAATGCTTATCTCGAGAAGCAGTCTGAAAACATCATAAAAAGACTCAACAAATTCGGCAGCAAGCTGTACCTTGAGTTCGGAGGCAAACTCTTCGACGACCACCACGCCGCCAGGGTCCTCACTGGATTCGAGCCTGACAGCAAGATCAAGATGCTCGAAAAGCTGAAGGACGAGGCCGAGATAGTCATCGCCATCAACGCAGGTGATATCGAGAAAAATAAGGTGAGGGGAGATCTAGGCATCACCTACGATATGGACGTGCTGCGCCTCATCGATGCTTTCCGTGGTTACGGACTATACGTCAGCAGCGTGGTGATAACACAGTTCGAAGGCCAGGCGAATGCCATATCATACCGCCACAAGCTAGAGCAGCTCGGACTCAAGGTGTATCTGCATTATCCAATAGCAGGCTATCCTTCCAATCTTTCGCTCATCATCAGCGATGACGGCTACGGCCGCAACGAGTATGTCGAGACCACACGCAGGATCGTCGTCGTCACTGCTCCCGGTCCCGGCAGCGGAAAGATGGCCACCTGCCTGTCACAGCTCTATCACGAGAACAAGCGCGGCATCAAGGCCGGATATGCAAAGTTCGAGACTTTCCCGATCTGGGACCTGCCGCTCAAGCATCCGGTCAACCTGGCTTACGAGGCTGCTACCGTCGACCTCAGCGACGTCAATATGATCGACCCGTTCCATCTGGAAGCTTACGGCAAGATGGCCGTGAACTACAACCGCGACGTCGAAGTCTTCCCAGTGCTCAATGCAATATTCCAGCGCATTTACGGTGAATCTCCCTACAAGTCACCCACCGATATGGGCGTGAATATGATCACCAGTTGCATTATCGACGATGCCGTAGTCAGCCAGGCTGCCAAGGATGAGATCATACGACGCTACTACAACACCTGCTGCCAGGTGCGCAAGGGCAATGCAGACCAGGAACAGGTATCGAAGCTGGAACTCATTATGGAGCAGGCCCACATCACGCCAGCCGACAGGACAGTTGCTGTCGCTGCAATGCAGAGGGCCGAAGAAACCGGCGGTCCCGCAGCCGCCATCCAGCTTGAGGACGGCACAATCATAACCGGAAGGACAAGCCAGCTGCTCGGTGCAACTTCAGCAATGCTGCTCAGCGCCCTTAAACATCTGGCAGGCATATCGAAGGATGTCGATTTGATATCTCCCATCATCATCGAGCCTATCTGCCAGCTGAAGACCGACCATCTGGGCAATACAAACCCCAGGCTGCATTCAGATGAGATCCTGATTGCACTTTCAATCTGCGCCCTGACGGACCTCAACGCCCGCAAGGCTATGCAGCAGCTGCGCAACCTCAAAGGATGCGAGGCTCACACGAGTGTTATTATCTCCCAGGTCGATATGGGTGTCCTTCGCAAGCTCGGCGTCAATCTCACCAGCGAGCCTGTCTACCAGACCAAGAAACTTTACCACGGGAATTAGGCCAGCCAGGGAAGGTGCTGACCGAATGCAAGGAAAAGCAAGGCCCAGACCACGAATCTGGCGGTCTTGCCTATCAGCATATAAACGGCGCTCTTGACGAAAGGCGCCTTGTAGAATCCAAGTACGATTGCAAAGACGTCGCCGATGAACGGCACCCAGGTGGCAAGGGCCAGCAGCGGCCCCCATTTGTCGACCTTGTATTTCTGTTTCTCGATGGTCTCCCGCTTCACCTTGAACCATTTCTCGATCCATTCCCATTTGCCGATACGGCCGATTCCGTAGGTGGTAAGGCCGCCGAGCCAGTTGCCGGCAGAAGCGCAGGCGACAGTCATCCAGACGTCGCCTCCGGCCAGCAGCATTCCCACCAGCAGTGCGTCAGATGCGAACGGCACCACCGTGGCCGCAAGGAAGCAGCCGATGAAGATGCCGAGGTAACCCCATTCTAATAGGAATTCAAGCACGGAGAAGGCTTTTCCTTATAATTTTTATATCTGTATGCGTAACCTTTCTGGAAGAAAGTGGCGTAGCCGGATTCTCCGGTGAGGGTGTTGACAGTCGTCATATATATCGTGGCCGACCTGGACAGCGTGCCTCCGTCATATACTAGGAAATACTTTACCGGCGAGCCTTTCTTTCGTTTGTCAATTTTCAGGGGAGCTATCGCCCGGGTGATGTCTATCTGCCAGATATCGTACATTCCGCTCAGGTAGACATATCTGGAATCTACTCTCCATACAGGCTCAATAACGTCCTCGAAGGAATCGTCGACATCGTCGCAGGTAATGCAATAGGTGTAGTCCATACGGTTGTCGTGCATATAATATTGTTTGTCCGTTACATTGTACGTAAGGCAATATTTGCCGTCAGGAGAGGGGTAGTCCCTGTTCTGGGCCAGAACCGGCAATGCGGTCATCAGGAATATGGCAATCAGAATATATCGTTTCATAATCATCTAATCATTAAGAAGGAAGTCAAGCATTGAACTCATGATATGGTCGGTCTGCCTTGTCGAAGTGAGCGCCTCGATTGGGAAGCCGAGCGACACGCATCTGTAGTCTTTGCCTTTGTAGGCAACTCCAGCTGATATGTTGCTGTCTCCGTATCTCATCACCGTGAAAGCGTTCTTGGCGGGAACCAGGCCGTCGGCAGCCTCGACGCAATAGACATCCTTGCCAGGCTGTGTGTTTATGTTGTAGAAACTGTCCTTTCGTATGTTGAACTTGTTGTCGACAGTCTTCACCAGTCCGTTGGACGTGGCATCGTAGTTCATATAACTGTATTTGAGGACATCCCTGGCAAATGCGATCTCGGGGTCGAGGACTTTGCGCCGATACTCGGCATCGGCTTTTATGTCATAAATGAAATGGTGGCTGTCTGAAGCAATGTTGGCTCCGGAGATGAGTATGTTGCCTCCGGCGGCGGCATAGCTCTTCAGTGCTGCCATAAGTTCAGGGGTGAACACGACGTATTTCAGATTCTGCTGCAGCGACTCATAGGAATTCTTGTGCAGCACTCCTGTTACTGTGCGGATCTGCTTGCCGCAGATCACGTCAACGGCAGGATATGAACTCAAGTTCAGGCGTCCTGCAACTGATGCGGCGGCAGATGTGAAACTGTAGCCTGCCTTCATTATTGCAGCACCGTGGATCAGCGGATAGTCGAATGTGTTGCCTGCGAAGACGGCACCTTCATACTGGTAGGATGATGCTCCGAAGCCGGGATTGTCGTCATCGACCCATTCCATCTTCCTGTCGAATTCCATCATCGGACCGACATAGGCGATCTCACGGTGATAGGCCACTCCGGCATCCACGCTTTCGAGAAAACCGGCACGTGACGAATCGGCAGTAGCAAAGGACGCCCCTGCAGCCACTCTCGTGAAGTTGTTCAGCACAAGGACTGTTGAATTCGGATTCCTTTCGCTGATTCCGGCAGACAGTATTTCACTCTCGAAACTCTCGCCGCCGGTGTTGACTGCAGTCACCTTGAAACTGTATATCTTTCCAGGCTCCATCCTTGTCGAGTATGAATTGTTGGCCACGAAAACGCCGTTGTCGAAACCGCTGACGCAGTTGCCCGGCTCGCTGCCGTCGTAGGTTACGGATTCAGGATCCATAATGCGGGTATAGACTATATAGCCGGTAGGGTCCGCAGTTTCTTCTAGCTTGTCCAGACGCGGCTGCCATTCCAGCTTGGCTGTCCTTCCGTCAAGGGTGACGGAAAAGTCCTTGACAGGCAGCGGCTGGACAACATAGTCCTCGTTGTTGATGTAAGCCAGATATTTCAGTATGCCTTTGTATATAGCCCTGGATGCAATGAACCGGAAGGAAGGGTCCAGACCGAGACGCATATCGGCAAAATTCTGATGGGAGAGGAGTTCCAGCAGCATCGACGGCACCTCAGGAACCCTAGATTCGTAGTAATTGCGGCTGTAAATCTCCCTGCGGCTCCATTGAGGTTCATAGGTAGCCCTGATATCCCTCACCACCTGACTCTGGACAATATCGACCAGTTCGCGGGCAATGATGCGGTCGCCTCCGTATTTGTACTTGACGCAACGGTCGGAGGTTTCGGTATAGATGCCCAGCGTGCCGACGATGGAATCGGTCATCGACAGGCCGGCATCGGAATGGATGCCTATCGCCATATCTATGGGCACGTTGTATCCGCTGCTTCCAGGAAGGCGTGAAGTCCCTCCCAGCATTGCGTTCACCCATTCGGCCCTGGATGTGTAGTCGTCGCGGTAGTCGTCCAGGTTATTCATTATTGAATAGATGGAAGTGTCCATTCCGGCGAACTGCAGGTAGTAGCGGGCTCCTTCAGCGAAGCGGGGCAGGCCCGAAGTCTTCGCTTCGGGCTTGTAGTCACGTTTAATGGGTTTCCCATCTTCATCTATGTCGGAAGGCCTGCGGGCCACATTGCCCATTCCGGCTCCGTAACGGACGGCATCGGCTCCCACCACTTTGCCTGCCTGACCGAAGTTGCTCAGGAATACTCCGTGCTCGGTGGAGTCGGTGCTGAAGCCGAAGGTTCCCAGATAGACCCAGGTGCCGGCGCTCATCTGCTGGTTTACCTCGAACTGAGTTGCTCCGCCGTTATGCCGCACCCAGTAATGGGCCGTTTCGCTTGCGTTCTTCTCTTTCGGGTAGGAAACATATACCGCGTATTCGCCGTTATGGGGAACCCTTGCCTGCCAGAATGCAGTGGAGAGACTGGTGTTGTCATTGGTGCATTCCACCGACCTCGCAGTTCCTGCCTTGAAGGGGTTGACTCCGTGTGACAAAATGGTTATATCGGAGTATCCAGCAGACTGGGAAGTGCGCCAGTTGTATTGACCGTTGTGCTCGACATAGAGGCTGCCGGAGTGGTTGTTGTCCACGATCAGCATATTGCGCTGCAGATCCCTTTCTCGCGGCAGCAGCACTGTGGCCCCGGCGTTTTCAAGCATAGGTACGAGGAAGGGCAGGACATAGCTCTGGGTGTAGATGTCTTCCACCGTCGTCATAAGCCTGCTGCGCTGCCATTCCCACCTTTCCAGCGACTGCTCATAGTAGTAGCCGTGGCTCTGCCACAATGCTATGTGGCGGCCCTGCAGGCCTGCGGAAGGCTGGCCGGCCTTGGAAAGGTTTTTGGTCAAGGGATGCTGGCTTCGCGGCTGGGAGTTCTTGGACACATCGCTGGAAGGAGCTTTGCCAGGCTTGACCTCAGATGCGTCAAAAGTCTCTGGGAAGGCGCGGCTGTAAAGCTTCTCTATCTTGTTGTCGTCGGAATAGATGGCAAAATTGGAAGCGTAGGATTTGTATTTGGCAGGAAAGTGGCTGCGTACAAGGGCGTATATCGCATCTATGTCCTTCTTGCGAAGCGGCTGCTCGCTCAGGAAACGGTTGAAATGGACTTCTGCTGGTCCCGAACTGCGGATATAGAAATGACGGATCCTGACGGTGTCTTTCCACTGGGTCCGGTCTCCGAAGTAATCTGCGACAGCATCAGCTGCAGGCTGGAAGAGTTGCTGTATGGTCTGGGCGGCGGAAGGGAACGACAGGCTTAGAATCAGAAAGGTCGCAATCAGTAACAGTTTCTTCATTGACGGGTCTTTTTCTGCATCAGGAAATAATTGCTTTCTGCCTTGATCTTGTCGATGATTGAACTCACAGTCTCGAAAATCTCACCGTGGGGTGAGTAGTCGGCGTCGCATATGAAATTGACGCGTCCCTGGTTGAGCAGCTTGCGCGCAGTGGCGACCTTCTTGGGATTGTCTTTCTGGTAGATGGCTATCGAGTTGCCGTCGAACATCTTGACGATCTTCATGCAAGGTACGTCGGTCTCGCCGTCTCCGAAGTATATCATATTTGTGAAAGGAATGCGCTTGTCCTCGTCGCGGCGACTGTCGTTGACCAGCTTGTTGTCGCTGATGTCCATTATGCCCTTCGATATCTTGAACAGGAACTGGGTCTTGGCGGTATAGTCTACTGCCACGGCAGGCCATCTCGCTATGCCGTCGGCATCATAGAGGAAAGAGCAGGCGAACACCTTCTTGAACTCCTTCGCTATGGATGTGGATTCGATCAGTTCAGTAAGCCCTGAAGAAATCACATAGTGCTCTACCTTGACGCCCTTGGATGCGCCGTATGAATTGATCAGGCGGAACCATTTCTTCACGCCCTTGAAAAGCTCTATCTGAGGGCCGAACTGCTCGAGGAAACTGCGAGTGAGAGGAATGCCCATACGGGCGGCTTCATCTACCATCACTTTCATATATGCCAGTACGCTGCACATCGACTTGTCGGCGCCAAGGCCGTTGCTGACACTCCAGAAGTTTGGCACGGTATTCCCAAGGGCCTGAATCAGGCCATACTCCTGCATATTGGCGGGAGACAGTGTCCCGTCGAAATCATAGATGAGGGCTACTATCGGTTTTTTCAGAGACATTTTTGCTACTTTTGACACAAAGATAATAAACCAAATCCGGTCTCGATAATCTAATAGTACAAAACATATTTAACCAGACAAAAATGAAAAAGATTCTTATTGCTTTGTGCGCAGCTTTGATCTGCAGCATTTCTTATGCACAACCTCCTATGGGAGGAGGTGGATTCCCTGGCGGTGGCTTTCCCGGAGGTGGATTTCCTGGTGGCGGTATGCCTCCCGGAATGATGGGAATGTTCGGAATGGATGCATCTACCTTCAGCAGCGTAGAAGTCGCCAAGGCTCAGGCACAGTCGCTTGCCAATATTCTCGACCTCACTGAGAAACAGCAGAAGAAAGTTTACAAAGTGGAGCTCAAGGTTGCTGACGAACGCTATATGGACCTCCTCAAGGACCAGAGCAACAACAGAAGGCGTGGCGGCGGTATGCCCCGCGGCGATTTCGGCCCCGGAATGGGCGGTTTCCCCGGTGGAATGCCTCCCGGAGGATTCCCTGGCTTTGACGGTCAGGAGCAGCAGCAAGACGAAATGTCCACTTCCGAAGACATGATCTCAGACGTCAAGCTTCTCAAGAAGTACGACGGAATGCGTGTCAAGAAGTTCAGCAAGATCCTGACTCCCGAGCAGATTGAGAAATGGGAACATTACAAGGAAGTCCGTTACGAAAGGGCCGCGCAAAGAGCAGAGATGGAAGCAAGACAGGCGGCAGAAGCTGCTGCTGCAGCTGCGGCCGGTGCCCAGCAGGGCCAGCCTGCTGCGACTCCTGCAGGCAACTGACAGGTGACAAATTGAATATATGAGGCCGGCTGCAGAGCCGGCCTCTTTTGTTTATGTCAGATAAAAGCGGTACTTTTACTATGATAAAACCTAAACCAAACCTATAAATGGAAGAAACCATAAAGGCTCCGTGGTATAAATTCCTGAACGGAGTTCCTGCGCACCTGGATTATTTCCAGGGTTCGATGTTCGACAAGGTCAGTTCTATTGCTGAAAAATATCCCAACAACATTGCGTTCGACTTCATGGGCAAGTCGACGACCTACAGGAAATTCATCAGGAAGACAGAAATGTGCGCCAAGGCGCTCAAGACGATAGGCATCCGCGAAGGAGACTGTGTCACCATCGCCATGCCTAACTGTCCGCAGGCGATATATATGTTCTATGCCGTGAACCTCGTGGGAGGAATCGCAAGCATGGTGCATCCGCTTTCGAGCGAGAAGGAGATAGAGTTCTATCTCAACGAATCCAGGAGCGTCACCATCATAACACTCGACCAGTTCTACGGCAAGGTAGAGCGCATCCGCAAGAACACCAAGGTGGTCAACGTCATCATAGCCAAGATCAAGGATGAACTTGCCCAGCCGTTGAAGACCGGTTATATGCTCACCGAAGGCCGAAAGATAGCCAGGATTCCCGATGATGCTCCGGTCATAATGTGGAATCATTTCATCAAGCTCGCGAAGTGCTGCTTCTACAACTATATGGTCGAGCGCAGGAGCGAGGACCCTGCCGTCATCCTGTATTCGGGCGGAACCACCGGAACCACCAAGGGCATCGTGCTGACCAATGCCAACTTCAACGCTCTCTCTCAGCAGATAGTTGCCACCAATCCTATGTTCAAGCCTGGTGACCGTATGCTCGCGGCAATGCCAGTTTTTCACGGCTTCGGCCTCGGAGTGTGCATCCACTCCATGCTGGCAAGCGGCGGACGCTGCGTGCTGGTGCCCCGTTTCACTGCCAAGAGTTATTCAAAGTTGATCACCAAATACAAATGCAACTTCATGGCCGGAGTGCCCACTCTCTATGAGGCGCTGCTCCGTCTGCCCAATATGAAGAGGGCTGACCTGAGCCACCTCAAAGGCGTGTTCAGCGGCGGCGACTCGCTCTCAATCGAGCTGAAGAAACGCTTCGACGCTTTCCTCAAGGAGCACAAGGCCACCATCCAGGTCAGGGAAGGCTATGGCACCACCGAGTGCGTGACAGCCTCCTGTCTTACTCCGACCGGCCTTGCTAAGGAAGGCAGCATCGGCATTCCGTTCCCCGACACTTATTACAAGATCGTCAAACCCGACACCATTGAAGAGGTGTCGTATGGGGAAGAGGGAGAGATTACGCTTTCCGGACCTACCGTGATGGCGGGTTATTTCAACAAGCCTGAAGAAACTGCCAATACCCTTCGCAAACACGCAGACGGCCGCATCTGGCTGCACACCGGAGACCTGGGCAAGATGGACGAAGACGGCTTCATCTATTTCAGGGGCCGCATCAAGAGGATGATCATCACATCGGGATATAATGTGTATCCTGCCCAGTTGGAAAATATCCTGGACGCACACGATTTCGTGCATATGAGCTGCATCATAGGCGTGCCAGATCCATACAAGATGCAGAAGGTGAAGGCATTCGTAATGCTGAAGCCGGGTGTCGCTCCCAACGACGAGACCAAGCAGACACTGCTCGACTATTGCCGCAAGTACATTGCTAAATATGCTATGCCCTATGACATCGAGTTCCGCGAGGAGTTGCCCAAGACTCTTGTGGGAAAAGTTGCTTACAGGGTGCTTGAAGAAGAAGAGGCTAGGAAACGTGAGCAGAAACAGTGACAACGGCCTTAGAAAAGGACTGGGTCTGCAGAAATTCATGTACCGTTTCTGCCAGATATTCATCGGCCCGTGGCTATATCTCGTATGTCATTTTCATCCCAAACCCTGCAGGGTGAAGGCCGGAACAATCCTTGCCGTGGCGAATCACACGCAGAACCTGGATCCGGCACTGATGGTGCTCGGCCTTAACCGCCACATCCGATTTGTGGCAAATTCAACCCTCGGGAAGGGTAAGGCAGGACACTTGTTCAGGTATTTCTTCGGTTTCATCCTCAGGGAGAAAGGAGCGAAAGGAGATGTCGTTACCAGACAGATTGTCGAGAATCTGAAGGCCGGCGTGTCCGTAGGCCTTTTTCCTGAAGGCAACCGCAGCTGGGACGGTGCGACGGAGTTTATTTCGAAACGTACCGCGAAGATGGCAAAGGAATCGGGAGCGGCTCTTGTTACATACCGGTTCACCGGCGGCTATCTGCTCAAACCGCGCTGGGCGGCGACCAAACGTCACGGTCCGATGCGCGGAGAGCTGGTGCACGAGTATTCTCCTGAGCAACTTGCTGCAATGTCCGAGGATGAGGTGTACAAGGCAATGTGCGACGACCTCTACGTAGATGCCTACAAGGAACAGGCGCTTCACGGCGATGTATATCGTGGCAAGCGCCTTGCCGAAGGAATGCAGTACACAGCCTATCTGTGTCCCTGCTGTCACCGTTTCGGAACGATAGAAACCGCAGGCAACGATATCTCTTGCAGCTGCGGACTTAAGGCGACTTATAATGAATATGGCCGTATCATCGGCGAGAAACTGCCGTTCGATACGTTGAAGGATTGGAACCGCTTCCAGAAGGAATGGATGTCCGCGCACGCAGAAGAATTGTGTGCCAAGACCGACGAACCTATCGTCAGTGACAGTCACTTCCACGTGACAAGGATCTCAGAGGGAGTGCCGGAAGTGCTTTCAGAAGATGCTGTGCTGTCCATTTTCGGTGACCGCCTTGAAATCGCATTCCCCGCTGAAGGACACGACACGATAGTCTACGACCTTTATGAGATAACAGGTATGGGCACTTTCCTGGCCAGGTCAGTCTATTTCAACTGCGGCAGCAGCCTGCGCTACCAGCTGAAGGCTCACAACGCCGTTTCTGTCCTGAAATATTATGCTCTCTGGAGGGTGCTGACCGGCAGGGTATATCTATAGCTCCACTGTCTCGAGCACTGCTTCCGGCACCTTATCGGCTTTCTTTTCCAATCCGTCGCACAATGCTTCCGCAAAGTCTACGACTTTCACGGGAGAGAATCTCGAGTATGTCTTATGACACAGCGGGCACGCAGTCACGATACGGTCGGGATTCGAGAAGAGCATGTTTTGAACTGAAGCCTGTGTTATCGGAATCCTGTCTTCCTGGCTGAGAGTGAGACTGCCCACCGAGCCGCCGCAGCATACGCTCATAGCGCGCTCTTTTTCGGCGGGGGCTATTATTCCCACGCGTGAGAGAGCTTCGCGAGGCTCCTCATAGATACCGCAGCCACGACCGAGGTCGCAAGGATCGTGATAAGCATATCTCAAGGCGCCGCGGTTCAGTTTCAGGCGGCCTTCTTCCATCAGTTCGTTGAAGTATTCGGTATAATGCATCACACGGATGCCCTTGAGTGCATATTCTTCCTTGAACACACGGTAGCAGATGGCACAGCTGACAAGCAGTATCGAAGCCCCGCTGGATTCGATGATTGCGGTGTTCTTGGCTATCATCTGCTCTGCTTCCTTCCGTCTTCCTGCGAGGATGAGAGGCCTTCCGCAGCAGACGCCACCATCGGGATCCATCTGGGTCCAGTCGATACGGGCGGCGTCGAGCAGTTTCTTCACGGAACGTCCTGTCACAGGGGTGAGGGAGGACATACAGCCTGCATAATAGAGCACTTTGCTTTTGGCTATTGAGGGCTGATAAGAATCGAGATATCCGTGGTTGAGCTCCAGGTTGTAGGTTGCACGTTCGCGGATTTTCATCCTTATGTCATAGGACTGCAATGCAATCTGGCATACCTCCTGGCATTTGCCGCACATCAGGCACTTGTCTGTCATCGCATTCATCCTACGGGCGTTGTTGCGCTTGATCTGACGAACGAGATAGACTGAGGTGTCTTTCAGGTTCTGTTTGCTAGCACTCATAGGACAGGCATCGATGCAGACGCCGCAGCTGGGGCAGGTGTATATCTGGGCGAGGGCGAATCCCTTGCGTGGATGATAGACCTTCAGCCCGGCATTCTTCATCGGTATGAGCAGAATCTCGGCAGGAATGTGCATATAGCGCGAGAACGGCAGGGCGATCATGAAGGTTCCAAGGGCAAGAGAATACAGCCACCAGGCAACGGTTATATTCTCCGGATTGCTCATGAAGTTCTTCAGCAGCATATTGATGGGAATCGTCATGAAGCTTCCTCCAGCAATGCCTGCGGTGAAACCCTCGGCAATCCAGCGCAGCGGGAAGATGGCCCACAGTGAATAAAGGCCTACGCGGTCGGTGATGGAGAGCCTCGTGGTGCGGCGCATTCCGAAGAAACGGCTGCGGATCCTCTTGTACATCGCCAGCAGTATTCCGCTCAGCACGACCAGAAGGAAGAAGTCCATCGCGAAGAAGAAGAACGAGCCTCTCAGGCTGTAGTTGTCCATCATCATAAAATACCTGAAGAAGATGGGGTAGTAGAAGAGCCCGGCTTTTTCGGGTACGAACATAAATGTTTCAATATGGCCAAGGACTATCAGCATGAACCAGCCGAAAGCGATGGACGAGTGCATGTATCCTAGCTTGGGATTGCGTTTCCACAGTTTGACGTGGAAGAGGCAGTCGCAGAACATGTCGCGTATGTTGCGCCAGGCGTTGGCCGGCTTGAAGAGGCTTGCGGCCAGTTTCCGGCGGTCAGCCTTCGAGAGCTGAAGTATCACCCTTACGAGGCCGACGATGCAGTAGGTCAGCACGAAGGCCATGCCTATCATGAACGGCAGCACGAACGGGTCGAATCCTATGAGAAACCTTTCTCTCATTTTTCAATCGAACAGATTTTGCAGATGCTCAATATGAGATGGCGGGTGTTGATGCCGCGGGGACATACAAGCATACATTTGCCGCATAGCATGCAGGACTGCAGCTGGTTCAAATATTCTTTCTCATCACCTCTCTGCATGCTGAGCAGGATTTTCCTGAGACTGAGCTCGGTGAATACTCCGGCGGAACAGCTGGCCGTGCAGGAGCCGCAGCCGATGCATTTGTATGCATCCGGCTCAAGCTTATGAAGGGCCTTGAACCTGGAATCGTCGAGATTGTCGATCCTCAGGGTTCTGCTCTTGCTCAGTGAATAACCGAAATCAATCATTATGAAAGATATTTATGTACTTGGATGGCTGTGGCACGGGCCTCGCTGATGGTTTCAGGAATGGTCTTCGGACCGGTGCAGGCACCGGCTACAAAAAGACCACTCTCCTTGGTGACGCACGGTTCGAGAATGGTGTCCTTAGGCGTAAAGAAGCCGTCTTCACCGGTGGGCACCTTGAGCATCTCTGCGAAAGGTCGGGTGCTGTCGCCCGGGAGGATGCCTGTCATCAGCACAAGGAGGTCCATCTTTATCTTCATCGGCTTGCCGAGAAGGGTGTCTTCAGCCTTTACGTAGAGTTTTCCGTCAATGTCCTCTGAAACTTCGGAAACGCGGCCGCGAATGAATCGGACACCATACTTGCGCTGGGCATTGAGATACATATCCTCGTAGCTCCTTCCGAAAAGGCGCAGGTCCATATAGAAGCAGTAGACTGTCGCATCGGGGAAGAGTTCCTTGATCTCGGAAGCCTGCTTCACAGCGGTAGCGCAGCATACCTTCGAACACTGGCGGTTGCAGGCCTTCTCGTCGCGGGAACCCACGCAGTGCACGAAACCTATGGTCTTGGGATTCTGGATGCGGCTGTCCTTCTTTGTCTTGAAGAACTGCTCCAGGTCGGCGTTGGTGATGACGCGTTCATATATGTTATAGCCGTACTCCTGCTTGTTCTCGGCAGGGAAGAGCTTGAAGCCGGTTGTCAGCACAAGTGCTTTCGTCTCGAAGGACATTCCGGTATCTACGTTGACCGTATAACCCTTGCGTGACTTCTGGATGGACTCTATATTGACTTCGGTGAACCATTTGACTCCCTTGAGGTCACTCGTGAGTTCCTTCAGGACTTTGCGGGCTTCTACGCCTTCCGGGAAAAGCCTGTCCCATTTGCGGAGATGGCCTCCAAGTTCGGGCTGCTGCTCCAGGAGGATAGGGGTGTATCCCATATCCCTCAGGTTGCGGGAAACCTCTATGCCGCAGGGGCCTCCGCCTATCACTACTACATTATCCTTAGCCATTTAGCAACATCTTATATTCATTGGAAATTCAGGTTCCGGAAGAGGTTTGCCTCCGGTTCCTTCATACTTCTTGCTTTCGTCATATTTCACTCCGATCTTGTCGAGGAGTGGCTCCACAGCTATCTGGTGGGTCTGCATTCCAAGATCCCAGGGGTCGTAGCCGAGCACGAGACCGGCCATCTCTTCGTAAGTAAGTACAGGAATGCCATAGCCATTGCCGCCATAAGTCTTTCCGGTCTGCTCTGCGATGACATACTGCCAGCGGTCCAGGAAATAGGGGCAGCCCGGGCAGTTGGTCACAATGAAATCGGGATGGTATGGCTCCATCGACTCGAATTTCTTGTGGGTGTTGGATATCGAATAACCGCGGTTGGCCTTGACGTGGTACTGGCGGAATCCGTAGCCGCAGCAATGACGGCGTTCGGGGTAGTCAATCACGTTGCCGCCCCATCTCTCTGCCATACCGACCAGCACATAGGGGTACTCGGCTCCACCGACACCCTTGGAAGGGAACATCTTGGCGTAGTGACAACCTATGTGTTCCACAACCTTCAGCGGTTCACCAGTATCTTTGTTCACAAGCTTATATTTGGCCCTGTCGGCTATTTCATCGCGGAATTTATAGACCAGGTCGCTGGAATGGGCGAGGTATTTCGGAATGTTGAATTCCCTGCGGCAGGCCTTCCAGAGGTTCTCGCGGATGCGGTCCAGCACCTCCGGCATTTCGTGCCAGGTCTCCAGAGTCTCGCAGTACAGTCCGAAAGAAGTGATGCAGCTGCAGGCATAGTTCTCGTAGCCGGCCTCTGTCATCAGGGCGAACTGACGGGCAATGATGGTCATCTGGGTTTCCTGCGGGATGCACTCCTGATGGTAGGCGATACCTCCGCAGGTAGTATGGTGTGGAGTTTCGTATATATCCTTGCCCAGTTCGTCGCGGAGTATCCTTAGGAAGGTTACTTCTGAAGCCGGAAAGAAATTCTGGCGGATGCAACTTCTCACATAGAACCAGTGGTCATCCGGAATCTCTTTCTGGTAGTCGGACCAGATCTTCTGTTTTCCTTTATATATCATTGTAACTGTTTTACTCTATTGTGTGGCCTTTGCCTGCATAGTTGAAAGCCCGTTTGCAGTATTCTTCCATATCCAGCCCCATCTCTTCGGCCTTGCGGCGGGACACTTCCTCAACGGTGTTCATCCTTTCAGTGGCTCCGGTAACGTCGAATATCGCCTTGAGTTCGTCGAGCGACTCTTTAGGGATTTTGCGCAGCACGCCCGGGCCGTCCTGCTCCAGGTTGCTGCCGAGACGCTTGTGTACTTCCTCAAGGTTTTCACCAATCCATTTGCCGATGGTTCCGGACTCGGGGTGGTCCTCATACTTGAAGGTGCGGGGATAGACGCAATATCCGTAATTGAGTATGTTGCCGCAGAGGGCGCGCTGCAACGGAAGTTGCTGGCGGCCTTTCTCGCTCTCGGCGAAGTAGCCCATATCGATGCTGAGAGAACGCAGTGCCATCACAATCTGTCCAGGCGCGTTCTTGCGTGGACAGCGTGTCATGCACGACATGCATTCGCCGCAATACCAGATGGTCTCGCTTTTGAGCAGCGCTTCGATGGCTTCATCGTCCTGACTCTGGACGATGTTGACTATAGTTTTCGGACTGTATTTGTAGAATTCAGCGGCGGGACATACGGAAACACAGACACCGCAGTTCATACAAGCCTTCAGCCATTCCTTGATACGAATGTCCTTGGCAAGCCGTTCGTATAACTTTCCCATGTTTAAGTTTTAGCGATATCAAATTTCGGAAATTTCCCAGAACTTCCCGTAAAAAAACGATTCCGAGTGTAACAAATGCAGTTTTGTTACGTAAAAAAAAACTTTACAGTCAGTGGTCCTGGTGGAAAAGTGCCAGCCTCTCAGCCAGTAACGGAATGTCTTCGTTGGGGATTAGCGAAGTGCAGGCTCTCAGGCCTTCGCGGGTGCTTCCGCAGGTAAACAGCGAGATGGCCGAAATGCCGTAGTACAGCAATTCCTCCACCAGATCTGCACCCGTGAATCCGGGATAGCCGAAGGTGAAGTAGAAACCGTCAGCCACGTCTTCTTCCAGGTCCTTGTCGTAGGTTATCACAAAACCGTTGTCAGTGAAAGCCTTCTTCATAAGCTTTGCCTTGCGTCCGTATTCCATCACCTGCTCACGGAAATTGTACTCGCCATCGTTTGCAGCCTTGAAGATGGCGGTGAGGGCGTACTGGGCGGAGTGGGATGTTCCAGAACTAAGGGTGTGCAGTCCGCCGAACACGATTGCGCTGCGGAAGGTGTCCGTATTGAAGTAGCGCAACAGGTCGGGGTAGTGGCGCTTGGCCAGATTGTCGGAGATAGCCAGGATGGCTACACGTTCGCCGGCATAGCTGAAAGCCTTGGAACTTGATATGAGAAGGATGTAATTGTCAGTGTACTTACCCACGCTGGGCTGGTATGGCGGAACCCCGGGATGACCGTAATCCTTACGGAAGTCCATTCCGAAGTAAGCAAGGTCTTCGATGACAATCACGTCATACTTGCTGGCAAGTTCGCCGATTATCTTCAGTTCTTCATCGGTCAGGCATACCCACGAAGGATTGTTGGGATTTGAATAAAGTATGCTGTGGATCTTTCCTTCTGCCAGAATGCTCTCGAGTTTGCCGCGCAGTTTCTCACCTCGATAATCATAGATATCGAAAGCGGCGACGTTCACGCCCAGCACCTTGTTCTGATATTTGTGTACCGGGAAGCAAGGGTCGATGAAAAGTATAGTGTCGCGGTTCTTCCAGGTCTTGCTGCATATCATGAAAGAAGCGAAGGCAGCCTGCATGGAACCCACGGTAGGGAGGCAGTTGTTGCCGTCCAGGTCGAGGTCGATGAAATTCTTGATGAAGCGTGAAGCCTCTTTCTTGAGTTCTTTCGTGCCGTCGATGTCAGGGTAGGATGCTGCCACTCCGCGGCGGAGCGCCTCGATCTGGGCCTCGACTCCGATCTGGGCGGCAGGAAGGCCGGGATTGCCCATTTCCATATGGATGAAATGCACGCCGCTCGCAGCTTCGAGGTTTTCTGCTAGTCTCTTTATTTCACGAATGCCGGAATTGCCGATGCAGGGAAGGCCGCTTTCTTTGAAAAGTTCACGAGCCGTTTCAACGGGAACCAGATTATTTTTCATTGTCGCTCGGATTAATCTGGGGCAAATGTACGAAACTTTCGATACAAAAAAGCTTCGCGTCGTGGCGAAGCTCTGTCGGGAAGAGGTGACTCGAACACCCGGCCTCTGCGTCCCGAACGCAGCGCGCTAGCCAACTGCGCCACTTCCCGTATGTTCTGAGAATCAATATGTCGGGAAGAGGTGACTCGAACACCCGGCCTCTGCGTCCCTAACGCAGCGCGCTAACCAACTGCGCCACTTCCCGTGTTTCGGACTGCAAATGTAGCAATTTTTATCAAATTGAGAAATAAATGTTGCTTTGTTAAACATTTATATTCGTTTATAAACGGATAAAGATGCTCCACGGAAGTCCAATCAGCATGGTTTTTGATATCTTTGCCCTGCAGAATCAAGCTATTGCAACGAAAACCGTTTCATATGAAAAAAATCTCATTCCTTCTGTTGGCAGCCATTCTCATTGCCACACCCTTTATCTCAAACGCACAGGCATTCAGTAAAGATGACGTCGTGGGCGCCGAGCAGGTGTTCGTGACCACAGAAGCCGAAGGGTGGGTGAGTGACCGGACCGTATACCGCATTGTCGGCAAGGAATCCTCTGACGCCAGGACAGTCCTGACCATTGCCCAGAAAAGCAGCGTCAAGGCGGCAAAGGACTCGACACCTATTGAAAGCAATCTCTCTATCAAGATTCTGTATACCCCCAACAGCATAGTCGTTCCCAAGGAAAACTTCGCAGGCGCCGCCAGTGCTGTGGAGGAGATGTTCGAAGGACGCAAGATCGAGCTGAGCTTCAGCGGTGACGATCCTTCACTTCCAGTGAACCTCAGCGTTGGTCAGAAACTGCCCGATACTGAAGTCAAGGTAAACATCAACATAGAAGGAATCAACGCAAAGATGTCCATCAAGACTTCAGAACAGAAAGTCACCGCCAGGGAAGCAGTCACGGTACCTGCAGGTTCTTTTGATTCTTTTGTCATTGAAGAGACTTCCACCGTGAAAGTCAGCGTGCTCATTATCAGCCAGTCCGAGAAGATGAAGCAAAAGAGTTGGGTCGTTCCTGGAATGGGTGAAGTGAAGAGCGTGGTCTATGACAAGAAAGGAAAACTCGTTTCCACAACAGAAATGATTTCCTACAAGAAACAGTAATTCATTTTTTTCTTATATTTGCATTGCTCACAGGTTCCGTCCGGCCTTGCAGGTTCGACGGATCAAAAGGGAAACAGGTGAAAATCCTGTGCAGTTCCCGCTGCTGTAAGCTCCAGCCAATGAGGCTGAATATTCGCGGCAATCACAGCCACTGACCGTAAGTCGGGAAGGCGCCGCGGAAGGAGCGAGCCAGAAGACCTGCCTGCGAGCGGCAATGTTTTTACTGCCTGCGGGTATATGGGCGTAAGAATAAAAGACTGCAATCCACTCTTTTCATTCTCCTGCAAGCGGTATGCGACATTGCAATGGAATATGCATTTGTTGTTTTATTAGTATATCGCAATGAAAAGAATTCTGAAATTGATGGCAGTCGCCGCACTGGCAATTTTTGCAGTGACTTCCTGCTATGACGATTCATCACTGAAGGCATCCATAAAGGAACTTCAGGACCAGATGAAAGAGGCCAACTCCATTCTTGAGAAAATCAAGGGCGGTTTCGTTATCACCGACGTCAACAAGACTGATGACGGTTATACATTTATTATGAGCGACGGCAAGACCGTCAGCGTCAAGAACGGCGCCAACGGTAAAAACGGTACTGATGGTCAGGACGGCACGCCTGCCAGCGTAATCGAGACCAAGCTCTCAAATGCAGTTGAAGCATTCAACTTCGGCGGCAAAAAGACAATTCCTATCAATGTTACCGGAGTCAACATCATCGATGCATTCGCACCTGCAGGATGGTCCGCAAGCGTTGACGAGGCCAATCTGACTGTCACTGCTCCTGCAGGTACTGACGGTGCAGCCCGCAAAGGCAGCGTGATCGTAGTCGCTACCGGCGGCAACAGTCTCGTGCTTATGACTGCTGCAGTTGCCCTCAACATCCTCGATGTAAACGGTGCCTACTGGGACGCCCTCATCGACGATCCCCAGTATGGAGGTGACCTGCTTTACGGTCCTATGGATCCGGAAACATATTCATATAATGTAGTCTACACTTGGGAGGACCCTGTGACCAGGCTCGCATTCGACGGCTTTGGTTCCAACTGGGGCTCTGTTAGCTTCTCGTCAGGCGGCGAGGCTATCTCGAACTATGTAGAGCCCGATTTCAAGGGCGCCGGCTACCTCAGGCAGCTCGAAGTTCCCGCAGCTCCTGCCAACGGCAGCAATTTCATTGTACACTTCGGTGCCGAGGATGCTCCTGCCGGATTGTCCTTCGCTGACGGAGAAGCCCGCACCATCGAAAGCATAGACTGCATTATGACCAACTATCTGGCCAATTCCGCCATATTCGGCGACGGCTTCTTCGGCCCGCTTGCCGGCGAAAGCTTCGTTGCTGTCAAGGCCACAGGTTTTGACGCCGAGGGCAACGAGACCGCAACTCTCAGCAAGGTCCTCATCTCAGGTGACGAAGTCGCAGCTTATGCTGACGGCAAGGCTATCGAGTGGAGCACCTGGGATCTCTCAGGTCTCGGTGAAGTCGTCTCAGTCAAATTTGCAGTTTACGGAAGCGAGGACTGCTACGGAGATTGGGGCTTCAACGCTCCCGCTTATTTTGCTTATTACGACGTTGTCGTAAAAGAATAAAGAAAGCTGATATTATTTGTTGTTGTGATTCCCTTCCGGTCTTGTGCCGGGAGGGAATCTGTTTAAGTTTAATTGCTATCTTTGAACGCTGTTGCGAATATGAGAAGGTCCAATTCGATCATAATGGCTCTGATGCTCCTGCTTGCAGTATCCTGCAACTGGAACGAGGTCATCGACGACACCAAGCTGATGCCGCCGGAGATCAGTCTTGACAATTCGTCGGCAGTATATACGGTTATGACGGGAGAGACGCTCACCGTATCTCCGTCGTATAAATATGTCACCGGCGCCACATATGCCTGGACCATCGACAATAAAGTCATTTCCACAGAACCTGTACTTCGCTATACCGATGATGTTGCGCATAGCGTATATATCAGAATTACGGTCAAAACGGATGCGGGCAGCGCCTCTGACGAGATCCGCGTGGACGTGAAGGCTCCTGCTCCGCCACCCGATCCGGAACCGGAACCCGATGACGATTTCTGGACATTCCCCCAGACAGAATTCAATGTCAGCCTCGGACGCAGCATCCTTCTTAAGCCTTACGACATCAAGGAAGATGACGGCATCAGCTATGTGTGGACACAGAACGGTACTGAAGTCCAGAATTCCACCGAACCTGAATATGTCTTTGAGGCAAAGCAGGAGGGAATCTTTGAATTGTGCGTCACTCACGGCAAGTTCTCGCAGACACTTACCGTCAACGTATGCCCGGCAGAGGGCACTTAT
The DNA here is from genome assembly GCA_017429475.1 of Bacteroidales bacterium. Classification (GTDB taxonomy): domain Bacteria; phylum Bacteroidota; class Bacteroidia; order Bacteroidales; family UBA932; genus Equibacterium. The sequence continues at coordinate 44,105 of JAFROX010000010.1, read as the reverse complement.
CGCAGGGCTGCCGGTGCTTCCAGCTCGTCCGCAGCCAGCCGCATTTTCGAGTTCACGCCGGCTCCGGGCCAGTACGTCAACGAAGACTATACTGCCAATACTCCGGAGGAAGCTGTTGAATATGTGGTGAAGAGGTTCAGTAAGGGAAGCTATGTGTCACTAGGCGGGTTCGGAGGTTATGTGGTTGTCGGGTTCGACCACAGCATCGACAACAACGGCGGTTACGAAATAGGCATCGCTACGCACCTCTCTGAAGAATATACTGAGGCAGGCGCAGTGTGGGTTATGCAGGATGAGAACGGCGACGGACTTCCTAACGATACCTGGTATGAGCTCAAGGGCTCCGACACTTTCGCTGAAACCACCATCCACGACTACAGCGTCACATACTACAAGCCTTCTGCACCAGGGATGTCTGTCCAGTGGACCGACAACCAGGGCGGAAGCGGCAAGGTCAATTATATGGGAGCATATCACCAGCAGGAATGGTACTATCCGCTGTGGATTTCAGAAGACAGCTATACCCTGCGAGGCACAAGGCTCGAAGCCCATAACTACGACCGTTCCGGAAACGGCACCTACTGGGTCAATCCGCCTTATGGCTGGGGCTATGTCGACAACTTCAATGAGACCGATATGCTTGGCAGCAAGGACACCAACCATTTCAAGATAAGCGATGCTGTCCGTTATGACGGCAGCCCCGCCGACCTGAAATACATCGATTTCGTCAAGGTGCAGAATGCCATCAACGGCAGCAGCGGCTGGCTGGGTGAGATATCCACCGAAGTCTGCGGCATCTTCGACAACAACCTTTCTGAATGAGAGCATTGAAACATATCCTTCCAGCCATTCTGTTCCTGGCATTGGCAGTTCTTCCTTCCTGCATGAAGTACGGACCGGCGGAAGAGGAAGATTTCAATATGGACCCATCTGGGGAAGGGCTTTTCATCATCAACGAGGGCAACTATATGTACGGCAATGCATCCCTGTCGTATTATGATCCCGCCACGAAGCACGTCGAAAACGAAGTGTTCGTCCGCAGCAACGGCTTCAAGCTCGGCGATGTGGCCCAGTCGATGACCATAGAGGACGGAATAGGCTGGGTCGTGGTCAACAACTCCGGAGTTATCTTCGGCATCGACCCTTCGACCTTCAAGGAGGTGCGGCGCCTCACCGGCTTCACGGCTCCAAGGTACTTCAGGATGCTGAGTCCCACGAAGGCCTATGTCACCCAGATCTGGGACCCGAGAATCTTCATAGTCAACCCGGCTACAGGCCAGACTACAGGCTACGTCACAACAGACATGGATTTTGAGTCCGGTTCAACCGAAATGATGGTGGAATTCGGACGCTACGTCATAACCAATTGCTGGTCCTACCAGAACCGCATACTCAAGATCGATACCCAGACCGACGAGGTTGTCAAGGCCCTTGTCGTGGGCATACAGCCGGAATCTATGGTGAAGGACTGCAATGGCAAGCTCTGGGTCCTGACCGACGGCGGATTCGAGGACAGTGGATATGGTTTCGAGGCTGCCAAGCTGCTGCGGATCGATCCGGATTCATTTGAGATAGAGCAGACCTTTACGTTTCCTTCAGATGACAACGCTTCCAAGCTGACTGTCAACGCGGAAGGTGATGAGCTTTACTGGCTGAATTCCGGAGTATGGAAAATGTCGGTGGATGCCGCACATTTGCCTGTCAGGCCTTTCATCTCTCGTGAGGGTACGTTGTTCTACGGGCTGACCCTGAACCCGATAAATGATGAAATATACGTCTCTGACGCTATCGACTATGTTCAGTCGGGTGTAGTACTCCGCTACAGCCCTCAAGGTGAACTGCTGGATACGTTCAACGTGGGTATCAACCCTGGGAATTTCTGCTGGAGGTAGGGTATGAAATATAGATTCATCCTCATAACTTTTCTGTTACTTCTGCCGGTAATCCTCAGAGCACAAGGAGATTGGTGGAATGAAGACCCGAGCTACGTGGTACCTATCGATGCCGCCGGCATTACGGCCGACCGCCCTATGCGGAAGATTGGAATCCAGGAGACAAGGCTTGATACGATAGCGCTCAGGGACAATATCGCACTGTCCATAGCCGACGTGCTTACCTTCAATTCGTCTGTATTTGTCAAGCAGTATGGACGAGGCAGCCTCTCGACGATTGCATTCAGGGGCACATCTGCATCTCACACGCAGGTCAGCTGGAACGGTATGAAGATCAATTCGCCGATGCTTGGAATGACCGATTTCTCGATGATTCCGTCATACTTCATAGATGATGCCTCGCTGCTTCACGGCTCATCTTCGCTCGGTATGTCCGGAGGTGGTCTCGGCGGTGCGGTAGTGCTGTCGACAGAACCCGCACAATACAAAGGTCTCGGCATCCAGGCGGTGCAGGGCATAGGTTCCTTTGGTACCTTCGATGAATTCCTGAGGGTGACCTGGGGTGACGAACACTGGCAGACATCAACCCGTGCCGTATACACTTCCAGCCGCAACGACTTCACATACCGCAACTATAACAAGAAGGTCGACGGCCAGTATCCGATCGACACGAACCGCTGCGGTTCGATTCGTGATTTCCATATCCTGCAGGAGGCATACTACAACACCGGAGGAGGCGACCGCTTCGGCATCAATGCCTGGTATATGGCCAGCACACGTGGCGTACCGATGCTCAGTGTCGATTACCGCAGCAACCAGGACTATGTCAACGAACAGGGGGAGAAGACCCTGCGCAGCGTGCTCAGCTGGGACCATGAGCGCCGCAGTTACAAGGTCCACACCAAGGCAGGCTACAACGGCACACGCCAGGCCTATGATTTCATCAAGGACAAGGGCAACGGGCAGATGGTGCAGATGGTGGAGAGCCGCAGCCGCATCAATACGGTCTATGCCCAGAGCGAGGCCGAGTTCTTCCTGCCCGGCAACTGGATGCTCACGGCTCAGCTGGCTGCCTACCAGCATTTCGTGCAGAGCAAAGACCGCAATGCCGCTGCGCTAACCGGATCTGCGACCATTGAGGGAAATGTCCAGAAGATTGCCATCGGCTACAATCAGGCGCGTTTCGAGATGTTGTCATACATTTCCGCAAAGTGGCAGCCTACCCAGAGGCTGGGACTGAGCGCTTCTCTGAGGGAAGAACTTTACGGCGACAGTTTCACTCCGCTAATTCCCGCATTCTTCGCGGACTATCTCGTCAGCCGCACTGGCAATGTCCGACTCAAGGCTTCTGCCAGCCGCAACTTCCGTTTTCCTACTCTCAATGACCTCTATTTCATGCCTGGCGGCAATCCTGACCTGAAGCCGGAGAAGGGTATTTCGTATGATGCGGGTGTCAGCTTTGCCACGGCAAAGGATGATGTCTATTCTCTTGACGGGGAGCTGACCTGGTTCGATTCGTATATAGATGACTGGATCGTGTGGATTCCTACCTTCAAGGGTTACTGGACTCCGCGCAACATCAAGCAGGTTCACGCCTACGGCATCGAGGCGAAGGCGGGCGGTTTCCTGCAGCTTGCGCGTGACTGGCAGCTGCATCTGAACGGTTCGTTCTCCTGGACGCCTTCCATCAACAACGGCGACCCGGCCGACTGGGCTGACGAGGCTATCGGCAAGCAGCTTGTCTATGTGCCGTTGCTCTCGTCTTCAGTAAATGGTTCGCTGGCCTACAAGAGCTGGAAGCTGACCTACAAGTGGTGTTATTACAGTGAGCGTTTCACTACTTCTGACAATGACATCAAGTCGAAGATAGGGAGGGTGCTGCCATATTTTATGAATGACATCGTGCTCGAGAAGCGGTTTATGACGAAGCCTGCGGAGCTGTCGCTCAAACTAGCGGTCAACAATCTCTTCAACGAGGAGTACGAATCTGTCCTGAACCGTCCTATGCCCGGCCGCAACTTCGAATTCTTCATCGAGATCCGGCCTATATTCAAAAAGGTCAAATAGCCTTTCCCCGCAGGATGACTTTGTCGATGAAGGGGGTGGTGTAGCGGTATGCGAGGCTGCCGAGGGTGTCGAAGCCGGGCTTTGCGACGATGAGGTTCGCGAGCTTGCCGACGGCGATGGAGCCGGCTATGCCGCTGACGTCCATTGCACAGGCTGAATTGACGGTTACTGCATTGAAGGCCTGTTCCGGGGTGAGCCTCATCCTGATGCAGCCGAGAGCCATCACGAAACGCATATCGCCGGAAGGAGAGGTGCCGGGATTATAGTCAGAGGCGAGCGCTACGCCCAGCCCTGCTTCGATGAACCCCTTGGCGTTTCCGTATGGATCCCGAAGGAAGAATGATGCGCCGGGAAGCATCGTGGGCATAGTGGCACTCCCTTTCAGACAGTCAATCTCGGCCTGTGTGGTCCTCTCGAGATGGTCCACAGATAGTGCACCATTAGCAACTCCGACCTGTACACCGCCGCTCACAGCAAGCTGGTTGGCGTGCAGTTTCGGCCTCAGGCCATATTTTGCGGCAGTCTCCAGAATCTCTGCCGTATCGTCAACGGTAAAGAATCCCTGCTCGCAGAATACATCTGCAAAATCAGCCAGGCCTTCAGCGGCCACGGCCGGAATCATCTCGCGGCATACGAGCCGGACGTAATCTTCCCGTGACATTCCCCGCGCAACAGCGTGAGCCCCGAGGAATGTGGATTTCACCACGGCAGGTACGGTTTCACGGATACGGCGTATGACGCGGAGCATCTTCAACTCGTCGGCAGTGCTCAATCCGTATCCGCTCTTGATCTCGATGGCTCCGCTTCCGGCCGCCATCATCTCGAGGACACGCTCGATGCTCTGTTCGAACAGTTCATCCTCTGAAGTATTGTGGAGCAGGTCTGCCGAATTGAGGATGCCTCCGCCGTTGGCGGCAATTTCGGCATAGCTGAGCCCACGTATCTTGTCTTCGAACTCCCGCTCGCGGCTGCCGGCCCACACTGCGTGGGTATGGGAATCGCAGAATGCAGGGATGACCATCCTGCCTTCGGCGCTCCAGTTTAGGTCAACGCCGGAAGGCAGTCCGTCAGCCATCGTGCCGAAGCCGACAATCTGTTCATCTTCAATCAGCAGCCAGGCATCTTTAAGGCAGCCGACTTCGCTCATCGCAGCGCCTTCCTTGCGGATATCGGTGCCGATACCCACGAGCAGTCCTATATCGGTGACAAGTGTCTTCATCGGTTAGAAATAATTCTCCCTCTTGATAAACTCCACGCTGCGGTGGATGAGAGGAGACAGGTATGTGTCATTGTCCACAAAGGGAACTTCCTTGCGGAAATCAGAAAGGATGGCTTCGAGCATCTTGCTGCTCTTGGCAGGGCGGCGGAACTCCATAGCCTGAGCTGCGTTCATCAGTTCGATGGCAAGCACAGTCTCGCAGTTGTCCACTACCTTCACCAGCTTTGTTGCGGAGTTTGCGCCCATACTGACGTGATCCTCCTGGCCCTGTGAAGACGGGATGGAATCGACTGAAGCAGGCCAGCAGAGCATCTTGTTCTGGCTGACAATAGAGGCTGCCGTGTACTGCGGAATCATAAACCCTGAATTCAGGCCGGGGTTGGCCACCAGGAATTTCGGAAGGCCGCGTACTCCTGCGATAAGCTGGTAGATGCGCCGCTCGGATATGTTCGACAACTCCGCCATAGCGATGGCAAGTGCATCCATAGGGATGGCAATCGGCTCGCCGTGGAAATTGCCTGCGGATATGATCATATCCTCGTCGGGGAAAATATTAGGATTGTCGGTCGTCGAGTTGATCTCGTTCTCGATGACTGAACGCACGTACTTGATGTTGTCCTTCACTGCACCGTGAACCTGCGGGATGCAGCGGAATGAATAAGGGTCCTGAACGTGTTCTTTAGGACGGGAGATGAGTTCACTACCACCCAGCAGCCTCATAAAGCGCTCTGCAGTATCGAGCTGGCCCTCGTGAGTGCGAAGCCTGTGGGTGAGTGGCAGGAAAGCCTCGATGCGGCCGTCAAAGGCGTCGAGAGAGATGGCACCTATGATGTCGGCCCATTTGCTCAGGCGGTAGCTCTTGAGAAGACACCATATTGCGTGAGCGCTCATAAACTGGGTCCCGTTGAGCAGAGCCAGCCCTTCCTTGCTTTTCAGGGAGATCGGCTCCCAGCCCTTTTCTCTCCATACATCGGCAGCAGGCCTCACTTCTCCGTTATAGAGCACCTCGCCCATCCCGATCAGCGGAAGACACATATGAGCCAGAGGCACGAGGTCTCCTGAAGCGCCAAGGGAGCCCTGGGTATAGACAACCGGGAGAATGTCCTCGTTGAACATATCTATCAGTCTCTGCACTGTCTGGAGCTGGGCTCCGGAATGACCGTAGGAGAGGTTCTGCACCTTCAGCAGGAGCATCAGTCTCACGATTTCCGGATTGACCCTGTCACCGGTGCCGCACGCGTGCGACATCACCAGGTTGTGCTGGAGCTGACCCAGTTCGTCTTCAGGGATGCTTACGTTGTAGAGACTGCCGAAGCCGGTCGTAATGCCGTAGATGGGGCGGCCAACGGACTTGATCTTCTCATCGAGGTATGTGCGGCAGCGGATTATCGCATAGGTGCATTCTTCGGACAGTTCCAGTTTTTTATGCTTGTCCAGTATTTCTTTGATTCCGTCGAGTGACAGGTGTTTGAAACTTATCTTGTGTGTCATAGTGTCAAGGCGTCTTTGATTATGTTGTCGTCAGCAATGTTAGGCATAGTTATCTTCAGTTCCGGAGTGCGGGCCATCTCACGCAGGGCACTGTTCATTGCTCCCTGGTTGCGGGCCCAGCTGCGGCGTGCGATTCCGTTGTTGACATCCCAGAACAGCATTTCGCGGATATGGCGGGCAGAAGTCTCGGAGCCGTCGATGACCATTCCGAAACCTCCGTTGATCACTTCACCCCAGCCGACTCCTCCGCCGTTGTGGACGGATACCCAGGTGGCTCCGCGGAAAGAGTCTCCGATGACGTTCTGAACTGCCATATCGGCCGTGAACTGACTGCCGTCATAAATGTTGGATGTCTCACGGAAAGGGGAGTCCGTGCCGGATACATCGTGGTGGTCGCGGCCAAGGACGACAGGTCCTTTGAGCCTTCCGTCGCGGATGGCTTGGTTGAATGCCAGTGCTATCTTCGTTCGTCCTTCGCAGTCGGCGTAAAGGATACGGGCCTGGGAGCCCACTACAAGCTTGTTGCGGCCTGCCTCGTCAATCCACTTGATGTTGTCGTGCATCTGTCCCTTGATCTCGTCGGGGGACGTGCGGGCTTCTTCTTCCAGCACTTCCATTGCCAGCCTGTCGGTGAGGGCGAGGTCGTCGGGATCCTCGCTCATACATACCCAGCGGAACGGACCGAAGCCATAGTCGAAATACATAGGGCCCATTATGTCCTGTACATATGAAGGATATTTGAAGCTGCCGTCGGCTTTGAGCACGTCGGCGCCTGCCCTTGAGCATTCCAGCAGGAAGGCGTTGCCGTAGTCGAAGAAATACATTCCCTTGGCAGAGAGCCGTCCGATCGCTGCGGCGTGGCGGCGGAGTGAAGCATAGACGGCCTCCTTGAAGGCTGCAGGATCAGATGCCATCAGGGCCTTGCTTTCTTCGAAACTCAGCCCGGCCGGATAATAACCGCCTGCAAAAGGATTGTGGAGCGAGGTCTGGTCTGATCCAAGGTCGACATTGATTCCTTCATCGGCCAGCCGTTCCCAGAGGTCCACGACGTTGCCGACATAGGCCAGTGAAACGACTTCCCGGTCTGCCACGGCCTTGCGGATTCTGGCCATCAGTTCGTCAAGGTTTTCGTGCAGTTCGTCCACCCATCCCTGATCGTAGCGTTTCTGTGCCGCTGAAGGATTTATTTCGGCAGTTACGCTCACTACTCCTGCGATGTTGCCGGCTTTGGGCTGTGCACCCGACATTCCGCCGAGGCCTGCAGTTACGAACAGCATTCCGTGACGTTCCTCTTCAGTCCCTTTCAGGCCACGTTTCCACAACTGTTTGCGGGCAGCATTCATCACGGTGATCGTGGTGCCGTGAACGATGCCCTGAGGACCGATGTACATCCAGGAACCCGCAGTCATCTGGCCGTACTGCGAAACGCCCATCGCATTGAAGCGTTCCCAGTTGTCTTGGGAAGAATAATTGGGAATAACCATTCCGTTGGTGATGATTACCCGCGGAGCGTCCTTATGGCTCGGGAACAAACCGAGCGGATGGCCGCTGTACATTGCCAGCGTCTGCTCCTCAGTCATATTGGCCAGGTACTGCATAACAAGACGGTACTGTGCCCAGTTCTGGAATGCGGCGCCGTTGCCGCCATAGACTATCAGTTCGTGGGGATGCTGGGCCACGCGCTCGTCCAGGTTGTTCTGGATCATAGCCATCATCGCGGCGGCCTGCCGGCATTTGGCTGGATACTCGTCGATGGGGCGGGCGTACATCCGGTAGGACGGACGGTAGCGGTACATATAGATGCGGCCGTAGTCCTTCAGCTCCTGAGCGAATTCAGGGGCGAGCTGAGCGTGCAGTCTGGGAGGGAAATACCGCAGCGCATTGCGAAGCGCCAGTTCCTTTTCGGCTTCAGTGAGGATGTCTTTGCGTTTGGGAGCGTGATTTACTTTATCGTCGTAAGGCTTCTGCTCCGGCAGGATGTCTTGCGGTATTCCTGCCAGGATTTCTTCCTTGAATATCATCATTACAATTTTGTTAGTGTTAATACTTCGGTCTCGAGTTTCTCCGCCTCGGCAACCATCGCTGCGCCTTCTTCGATCAGGGCGCTAGCTGCGGCTTTGTCTTCAAGGCCCTGGACGTTGATTTTGACGTTCAGAAAGGCACCGCGGACTGCGGCACGGGCGGCCAGTGCGGCCACGCCTGCATCTGATGCGGAATTGGGATTGCCGTCGCGGGCCATCGCCACCGCCAGAGGGAACACATCCATAGCGGTTTTCATTGTCTCGAGGGGAACCTGGGCGGCGTGAAGGGTTGCAGCCTCGATTGCCTTGCTGCGGGCGGCCTTCTCTTCCGGGGTGCCCTTGGGAAGACCCATTGCCGCCATTATGCCGTCGAAGGAGCGGGTGTCTTCATCCACCAGTTCCAGCATCTTGGCGAGGACTTTCTGGCCCTTGTCGGCCCACTGTGAGAATTCCTCCCAACGGTCGTCCCAGCCACGCTTTCCGGCTGACAGGTTGGCCACCATCGTGCTCAGCGCTGCACCGAATGCACCCATCACCGCTGCTACGCTGCCACCTCCGGGTGCCGGAGATTCAGAAGCGGTTTCTTCGGCAAAACCTTTGACAGTCATTCGAACCAGCCTTTCTCGGGCTGCTTCTTCAGCCGGGTCGGCAATGAGATATTCTATCACTTTTTCGCGAGGCTCGAATGGTTTGAGGTCGTCAAGCCCCATACTCTTTACAGCGATCTTCATCAGTTCGCTCTCGGAAACGCCGACGCTGCGGTGCTGTTTTTCCAGGAAGTAGCGGCCTGCATCTATCAGCACTTGCTTAGGTACGAGGCCGACAATCTCTGTGCCGGTTACGCGCATTCCGCGGGCTTCGGCCTTGGCTGAGACTTCGTCGAAGGCTTTGTGAAGGGGAGTGGCGTCGATGTCGGTGATGTTCATGCTGACCTGGGCCACGCCGTATTCAGGAATATACCAGCCGATTGCCTTGCAGCCTTTCAGCGTGCCTGGTATCCAGACCTGTTCGCCGTTTGCGTCCTTGATGAGGGCTCCGGTCAGGGAGCCGCCTTCACGGGCCTTGCGGCCTTTCTCGCGGACATCGAATGCAACGCTCATAGCCTTGCGGACGGATGTGGTATTGAGGTTGAAGTTGACTGCGATGAGAAAGTTGCGGGCTCCTACGTTGCTTGCTCCGCAGCGGGCTGTAACATCGTCGTAAGCGGCAGGTCCATAATCAGGCCTGCGTTCAGGGTCTGCCATTTTTTCGGGCAGGGCTTCATATTCGCCGGCACGGCACACTGCGAGGTTGCGGCGCTCGGGCTTGAAGGCGGCTGCTTCGTAGCAGTAGCAGGGGATACCCAATTCGTTGTACATCCTCTCGGCAAGTTTCCTTGCAAGGACGGCACATTCTTCTAGGCTTATGCCCTGGACCGGAACCAGCGGCAGAACGTCGGTCGCGCCTGAGCGGGGATGCTCGCCGTGATGGAGACGCATATCGATCAGTTCCTGGGCCTTGGCGGCTCCCTGGAATGCAGCTTCGCAGACTGCGTCAGGCTCGCCTATGAAGGTGACCACGGTGCGGTTGGTCGCTTCTCCGGGATCGACGTTGAGCACGCTTACTGAGCGGCCGTCGGAAGTCTTTGTGTCGGCTATGGCTTTGACTATGGCGTCTATCACGCCCTTGTCACGGCCTTCGCTGAAATTCGGAACACATTCTATCAGTTGTTTCATAGTGTCTGGTGTGTATTATTGTATTCTTCAAATATAATAAAAATACAAACAAAAGTCCATCCTCCGATGCAAGGGGGATGGACTCGTTGCTGTTCACTGACGAGCAGTCAGTATTTCTGCGTTACATGGATTTGGCGATGACCTCCTCGAATTCGTCACGGACGATGTCGCCGTCGAAGCATATGAACGACGTCTCGTCGCCGTCGGTAGCCAGCATCACGAAGCTCTTGATGATATTGTCGTCGCCGTTGGTGAACATCTGCATCCGGTCACCGCTGTCCTTGGCTTCCATCAGCAGCTCGTAGTTGCCGCCGCGGATCATCCTCGACACCTCGCCGGCAAGTTGTGATGCAGGACCGGAGTGCGGGATATTGAGAATGTACATACCCTTCAGGGAACGCACTAGGCGGGCTATGTCCACATCCTCATCACCCATCTCGAGGTTGAGGCGGCCGATCATCTTGAACATCGCAGGACTGATATATACAGCCTCCACGCCGTCAAGGTCGGAATACTTTTCGTAGAGTGACTTGCCTGTCTGTGCAAAAGCACCAACAGACAACACTGCAAGAATGACTGATAAGAGAATCTTTTTCATCGTATTTTATTTATTGTTTTTTCCACATTTTCTGAAATGGTCTTTTCGCTCTCATAGACCGCATCCCGGCCTTGCTGCACCCCGGAGCCGATCTGACGGAAGACAGCTTGTACCTGTGCGTAGGCGAGGGCAGGATCGTCGAAGGTATCCTTGGGCTCGCGGCTCTGCTGCAGGGCAAGTCCGATGCCCAGCATCAAGATGAACGAAGCGGCTATGCCTGAAATCCAGTTGACATACACCTTGCGTGAAGAACCGCCTTTGGCTTCTTCAGCAATCTCCAGCTTGGCCAAGAGTTCCTTCGCTCCGGCATCGCCGGCCTTCAGGACCTCATCGTTCGAAATGGCTTCCAGCTCTTCCAGAGACAGTTTGCCGATGGTTTCAATATCTTTCATTTTCCAAGATTTTTCTAAGTGTCTTGCGTGCAGCGCTCAGCATTACCCTGAGGCTTCCCTCGGAGAATCCGGTCGCCGACGCGATCTCGTCATATTCCATATTTTCAAATACTCTCATCTGGAGCACCTTCTGCTGACTGTCGGGCAGGTTTGCAATCGCCTTCTCCACAGCCTTGATGGTTTCCCTTGCCGCCAGCACCGAATCGTCGTCTGCAATGCGGAATTCCACTTTCTTTAGAGATTCGCTCCGTGCAACCTTTTCGTGACGCAGCCGGTCAAGGCAGATGTTGCGTAGCATTGCGAGTCCGTATGCCTTGGGCTGCCGTATCCCGTCCAGTTTGTCCCTCGAGATCCAAAGCCTTATGTAGAGGTCCTGGACAGCGTCCGCCGCATCATCCGCATCCTCCAGAATATAGAGGGCTACGCGGTGGAAAGCGTTTTCAAGCGGAAGCCAGGTGGCCTTGAACTCAGGGATTCCCATTGCTGCTTACTTGGTCGTTGAGTTCACGAGTTCTGCAAGGTCGCCGGCAGAGATGGTTCCGAAGAAGCAGATCAGTGCGCCGTCCTCAGGGACGAACATTATGATGTCGCTGATCGTCTCCCCGTCGTTGGAAGTGGTGCCGAAGATGGACATTTTCTCATTGCCGTCCTTGGCTTCCATCAGCAGCTCGCACCCTCTCAGCTCACCGGCCATCTTAGCGTTGAACTTGTCTTTCACCGCAGCCGGGCAGTCATCGTAGTCGACGACTATCATACTCTTCACACCGCGCATCACCGGAAGGTCGCGATCCAGTCCGCTGACCATCTTGCCGAACTTAAGGGCCATGCCGCCGATGGACACCATCTCCACGTTGGACTCCGACACAACCTTAATGCCCGGGAGCGTCACTGCTTCTCTGTCCGAATCGATACCGGCCAGCCTGGCCTCAGCCCTCATCTCATTCACCAAACCCTGTACACGGCTTTTGCCGGGAGTCTTGCGGGCCTGACACACTGCCGTTACTGACAACAGCACAAACAACGTTACTAAAATCCGTTTCATAAAAACTGTTTTGACAATAAGACGTACGGGCGGAAATTTTGTTAATGACAAATCATCTTTTTTTGTCAATCCACACCCAGAGACGGTACATTAGGAAACCCCAGCACAGGAAGAGGACGACGTAAATCCAGTAGGGGAGCCTGGCGGTATATGCGTCGTCACGGATGACATTCTCATAGTCGGGAATGTCGGTGTAATAGTAAGCCCCGGCCCCGAAGTCGTATTTGTCGGAGAGGCCGAGGCCGTTGATCATTATATACAGGGCGCAAAGGACTGTCAGCACCGAAGCGACGATGGTCGCCACTTTCATTGCCTTGCGCCTGTCCATTATTTGAATTCAGAAAGGACGGGTATGTCAAAGACAACGCCCGACAGCAGGAACCACACGGCAAAGAGAGTCAGCGCGATGTTGAAGAGCTGGCCGATGACATAGAGCCAAAGCACCTTGCCGCCGTGCATCTGCTTTGCGATAGACTTGAAGTTGGTGTCGAGTCCGATGGATGTGAAGGCAAGCACGAAAGCCCAGTTCTTGTACTGGTCGAGCACTCCGTTGATGGCTTTGACCTGGTCGCCGCCGAAAGCGGGCTGGATGATGAACGATGCGATGAGCGACGCTGCGAAGAAACCGATGATGAACTTCGGGAAGCGGGTCCAGATCTCACCGGCTCCCACCTTGCGCTCAGAGCCCTTGTCAACCCTCGTTGCAAAGAATATGGCCACGAAGAAGGCGATGAAACCGATGAGGATGTTCTGGATGGACTTTACCAAAACCGCAGCCTGTTCGGCTTCTGCACCGAGTGCGTTGCCAGCCAGAACAACGGCTCCCGTTGAGTCCACTGTGCCGCCGATAAGCGCTCCGCCCATAAGCTGGCTCATACCGCAGGCCTTGATTATCATAGGCTCGAACACCATCATCAGGATGGTGAAGATAATGGAGATGGAAATTGCTATCGAGAGGTCGTCCTTCTTCGCATTTGCGGCAGCTCCAGTGGCGATGGCAGCCGAGGTTCCGCAGACGCTTGTGGCAGCGGCAAGAGTTATCACCAGCGGCTTGTTGTCAATCTTGAAGACCTTCGTGCCAAGCCACCACATAAATATGATGACGATAGGGGTGACGATCCAGGCTATGCCGAGGCCATAGAGGCCAAACATGGCGATGTTTGAAAAGAGCACCGAGAAACCCATTATCACCAGACCGGTCTTTATATAGTATTCAGTGCGGATGGCAGGTTTCATCCACTCGGGCACACCGACAGTATTGGATATGAGCAAGCCTACTATCAGAGCCCAGAAAGCCCATTCCAGATAGCGGTTGAGAGTGAATTCAGCGCTTATGAGGCGTACGAACACTGCCAGCAGGAAGAGGCATACGAATGCGGGAATGAACTTCTTGATGCTGCCGCCCTGCAGCTTGATGCCGGTGGCGAAAAGCACTCCGAGCACAACCGCCGTCAGCAGCAGCTTGCCCCAGAATGCCCACTGGCCCAGCTGGGTCCATATCGTGTGGTCACCGAAATGCCAGGTTGAAAATTTGAGGGCCGAGAAGTCGAACCATCCTGTGAGGACGGCCACACAGCCCAGAAGTATTACGACCGCGCCGATCCATACGGCCAGCCAGTCTTCGGTAAAGAGTTTATGGGTTTTGTCTGTCATATTATGTTATTTCTTTGTATAAACGTCCTTGACGGCGAAGTAGCATTTCTTGGGCTGGTACTGTGCGTCGAAGAGGAGAGGGTAGTCGAGACGGCCGCGGACGAAGTTGTTGAGCCAGCTGCTGCGATCGCTCAGACACCAGAATGTTACAGACGAGATCTTGTCGCGGTTTTTGTGGAGAGTGCGGAAGATCATTGCATATTCTTCAGCCTGGGCATCCGCCATCTCTGCGGTATACTGCACCGACTGTTTGATCTTCTGGCGTTCCTGGGCTCCGGGGCCGTGGTAGTTATCGAAGCAGGTGAGGTCGAGCTCAGTGATCTGCACGTCGAGGCCGAGGGCGGAGAAACGGTCGATGGCAGTCTGTATCTGCTCCTCGGTGACCGTATTGTCCCAGTGAGCCTGCATTCCCACACCGTCGATGGGAACCCCTTTGTCGAGCATTTCCTTCAGCATCGTGCAGGCTCTTTCGAGTTTGGCCGGGTCAACGAGGTTGTAGTCGTTATAGATGAGTTCGCATCCTTCCGGAGCATATTTCTTTGCAGTGCGGAAAGCCCACTCGATGAACTCGGGACCCTCGAACACGCTGTACCAGGGCGAGCGGGTGCGATAGATGCTTTCACCGGGAGTGTCGGCCAGCGCCTCATTCACCACGTCCCAGGCATAGATCACATCCTTGGGATAGTGCTCGAACACTGCCTTGATATATTTCTCGTGCTTTTCCATAACCTGCTCCTTGGTGAGCGGGTTGCCGTCGGCATCGTTCATATAGCCGCGGGGAGTGGAGCCGTGCCATACGAGGGTATGGCCGCGCATCTTCATTCCGTTTTCCTGGGCAAAGGCCACGATCCTGTCGGCCTGAGTGAAGTCGAAGGAGCCGTCGGGACGGATGATGCCAGCAGGCTTCATCGCATTCTCGGCAGTCATCGAATTGAAGTGCTTCTTGACCATCTCAGCTTGGACGCCCTCGAGAGTGTTGGGACTCACGGCGACTCCAATCCTGAAATCATCCTTTATGAATGTCTTCAACCCGGGAACTTCGTCCTTGTTGGTACAAGCGGTCAGTGCGACCGCGAAAAAAGCAAGAATCAGTAAACGTTTCATGGTTTCAGTTATTATTCTGCCTCTAAGTTAATGAAGGTTATCCTTATTTGCTCATTGTTTCTTTGATTTTTGCGGATGAATAACAAACAAAGAGGGGCGGGCCATACGGCTCGCCCCTTTAATTAGATATATATACTTGTGTTAGAACACCAGCACGAAGAGTCCGGCGGCGAGGAGGGCGCCGACTATGGGGCCGCAAACCGGAACCCAGCTGTATGCCCAGTCGCTTGAGCCTTTGCCCTTGATGGGGAGGATGGCGTGGGCGATGCGGGGACCGAGGTCACGGGCGGGGTTGATGGCGTAACCGGTGGTGCCGCCGAGCGACATACCGATGGCCATAATAAGCATAGTTACAGGGAATGCACCTGAACTACCGAGATTGAAGTCTGCGGTGTTGCCTTCAGTGGCGAATGCCATAATGATGAACACGAGCACGCAGGTGCCGATGACCTCGCAGATGAAGTTGCGCCAGTAGTTGCGGATGGCAGGGATGGTGCAGAAGCATCCGAGCTTGGTGGCCTGGTCTTCAGTGGCATTGAAATGATCTTTGTAGAACACCCATACCAACCAGCCGCCGCAGATACCGCCGAGGATCTGGGCTACGATGTAGCCGAACACGTCAGACCAGGGGAATGAACCCGCAGCCGCGAGACCGAGAGTGAGGGCCGGATTGAGGTGGGCGCCGCTGATGGGGCCGGAAACGAACACACCGCACATTACGGCGAAACCCCAGGCCATTGTGATTACGACCCAGCCGCTGCCCTGGCCTTTGGTCTTGTTGAGGCAGACGTTAGCGACCACGCTGTCTCCCATAAGGATGAGAACGAGAGTTCCCAGGAATTCAAACAGATATTTTTCCATAATTGTATTTAGGTTATTTAGACAATGTTCTTGAAATGGCGTCCTTCCAACCTTTCTTAGCCTCGGTCTGAGGGTTGGCAGGAGAGAAGCGGCGTTCTACGGCCCAGATGGACTTGATGCTGTCGATGCTCTTCCAGTAGCCGACTGCAAGTCCGGCAAGGAAGGCTGCGCCGAGAGCGGTGGTCTCTGTAATCTGCGGACGGATCACGTCGCAGCCGAGGATGTCGCTCTGGAACTGCATAAGCAGGTTGTTGCGCGATGCGCCGCCGTCGACCTTGAGTTCGCACAGTTTCACGCCGCTGTCGCTCTGCATAGCCTCCACGATATCCATAGTCTGGAAAGCGATGCCTTCCAGTGCAGCACGGGCAATATGGGCTGCAGTGGAGCCGCGAGTGATGCCATATACGCAACCCTTGGCATACTGGTCCCAGTAGGGAGCACCGAGTCCTGTGAGGGCGGGAACAAAATAAACGCCTCCGTTATCAGGTACTGAAGAAGCGAGAGCCTCCACCTCGCTGCTGGCCTTGATGATGCCCAGTCCGTCGCGGAGCCACTGCACCACGCTGCCGGCAACGAAGATGCTGCCTTCGAGAGCGTAGTTCACTTTGTCGCCGACCTTCCAGGCGATGGTGGTCAGCAGGTTGTTGCGCGATTCGATGGGTTTCTCGCCGGTATTCATAAGAAGGAAGCAGCCTGTGCCGTAGGTGTTCTTGACGGCGCCTGGCTCGGTGCACATCTGGCCGAAGAGTGCGGCCTGCTGGTCACCAGCGATGCCGGCGATGGGTACGTTGCCTGCCAGGACGCTGGTGCTTGTGTGACCGTAAACCTCTGAGCAGGACTTCACCTCAGGCATCATCGACTCGGGAACTCCGAGCAGGTCGAGCAGTTCCTTGTCCCATTTGAGGGTGTGGATGTTGAACAGCATAGTGCGGGAAGCATTGGTCACGTCGGTCACGTGCACCTTGCCGCCGGTGAGGTTCCAGATGAGCCAGGAGTCTACGGTTCCGAAACGGAGTTCGCCTCTGTTTGCCTTGTCGCGTGCGCCGGGAACGTTTTCGAGGATCCAGCGGATCTTGGTGCCGCTGAAATAAGCGTCGATGATGAGGCCGGTCTTCTTGCGGATGAAGTCGGTCTTGCCGGCAATCTTCAGGGAGTCGCAAAAAGCGGAAGTCCTGCGGTCCTGCCATACTATGGCATTGTATACGGGTTCACCTGTGGCGGCGTCCCACACGATGGTAGTCTCGCGCTGGTTGGTGATGCCGATGGCTGCGATGTCAGCGGAGCTCAGGCCTTTGGAAGCGATGGCTTCTGCCATCACTCCTGACTGTGACGACCATATTTCCTTGGGGTTGTGCTCAACCCAGCCGGGCTGAGGGAAGATTTGTGTGAATTCTTTCTGGGCCACAGAGCATATTTCACCTTTCTGGTTGAAAACTATGGCTCTAGAGCTGCTGGTGCCCTGATCGAGGGCGATGATGTATTTAGGCATATCGTTCATATTTTGTCATTAATCCGTTAAAGTTAAGTTTTTTTGGCTAATTTGGGACAAATTTAATCCGCAGCCGATGAGAAAATCTATCTTGCTCCTGATTGCCCTGCTGACAATCACCGCCTGCCACAAGCCCGCAGCGCAATACAACAACCCTGTGATAAACGAGAATGCTCCCGACCCTTCGGTGATCCGCGGGGACGACGGTGCTTTCTATCTTTTCGCCACCCAGCGTCAGGGGAACATCCCGATCTACCGCTCTGACAACCTCGCTGACTGGGAGTTCATTGGTTGGGCTTTCGACCGCGACAACAGGCCGCGCCTTGTGGAGGGAGCCGGCTACTGGGCTCCTGACATCCAGAAGGTTGGGGACAGGTACATTCTTTATTTCTCAAACGGTGTTTGGGACGGACACTGGGAGAGCGGCATCGCCTGCGCGGAATCGGAGTCACTGACAGGTCCGTACAGCTATGCCCACATTCTCATTCCTTCGCCGGAATCCGGAGTAAGGAATTCCATCGACCAGAACTTCTTCAGCGAAGGCGGCAGAAACTATATGGCGTGGGGCAGTTTCTTCGGTATATATCTGGTTGAGTTGAGCGAGGACGGCCGCACCGTCGAGCAGCCGTTTGACCGAAAAATCCAGATTGCCGGCGATGCCTATGAAGGCAGTTACATTCACAAGCACGATGGCAAGTACTATCTGTTCGCATCCATCGGTACCTGCTGCGAAGGGCTGAAGAGCCGCTACACCCTTGTCGTAGGACGCAGCGACAGCCTGGAAGGCCCGTATACCGACAGGCACGGCAATCCGATGCTTTCAAATTTTCACGAGATTCTGGTGTCCGGCGACAATTTCGTCCGCGGACCGGGCCATTGCAGCGAAATAATCACCGACGATGCAGGGCAGGACTGGATACTGTATCACGGCTATGACGCCGAAGACCCTGATGCAGGGCGCAAGGTATGGCTCGACCGTGTAAACTGGGAAGACGGCTGGCCCGTAATGGCCGGCACAGTCCCCCGCAGCGGCGACGCCCCTTACTTCAAGAACTAGACGTCCAGCAGTTCCCACTCGCCACCCCAGAGCTCGAGGAAGCGCAGGAAATCATCCTTAGTGACGACCACGCTCGCCGTATTGTCGCAGGGATGGAAGCTGATGCGCTCCGACTTCATAAGTTCCGAGTCCAGATAGAACTTAACCCTGTGCCCGTTCTCGAAAAGCTCCTTTGGATCGGCACCGTTCAGGTCTATGTCCTCGATGAGACCGAAAGGAGAGACGCTTCCCGGCCTTAGCCCGAGACAGCGCATCATCCTCTCAGGAGAAGCGAACGAGAGCTTGCCCTGATGAAGGGCGTGCTCCAGACCGTGGATATCCATCTGTTTGTGGCACTCGAAACTGATCAGATAATGCCGGTTGCCCTTGTGATTGCGCATAAACAGGTTCTTGCAGTGAGTGCACTCCGGAATCTGCCCCCAGTATGACAGCGCCTCATCGATGGTGAACAACGGCGGATGCTCGTAGATCTCGTATGGAATGCCGTTCTTCTTCAGGAAGTCCAGAACCCGCAGACGCTGATACTCGCGGTCAAAAAGCTCGCGTAACTTGTCTGTATCCTTGATGATTTCACGCAGTTCGGCAAGCCTGGCGGCATTCTCCGACTCCGGAATCCATAGCTTCAGATAGCCGCCCTCCGCATACTTCTCCATAAGGTGCTCCACAGTGCGCTGCCACTGACCTTCACGGTCGAGCTCCGGATGCTTGTTGAAACCGAACTGCACCGTGCGGCGGATTACCTTCAATGGATCGATGTCGCGGTCGGCCTCGGCTATGATCAGCCCGTAGATGCCACGCGGCTTGCGGTCAGAAGAAGCCCTGTGGTCCTCGGCAGCCTGCGCTATGGTCTCTATCTGCTCAGGAGTGAACCAGCGCAACAGTTCCTTGTCGGCACGGATGATGCGGCCCGAAACGATATGATGCAACTCGCGGCCCTCGACTACTCCGGTGTCGTGGTAGGCGGCAGCAGCGTAGATCATATTCTCATCCACGTCATAACGCTTTGCAAGCTCCAGCGCATTCTTTATGACAGTGCGGACGTGCTCTTCGGAGTGAGCGCCGTCGAAGTGCCTGTAACGCGGAATTATCTCCTTTTCGACATAAGCTTCAAGTTCGGAATTAATCATAGTCTGCGGTGAATTATTATCAGCAAATATAGTTATATTTGTTGTTCGCGATATCCGCTGCCAGCAGCGTAAAAAAATGAATCAGAAATGTCAGTGAAAAGAGTCCTTTCCGTCGTTGTCGGTCTTATTGCCGCATTCTTGCCGGTCCACGCCCAGAACCACTGGGCAGGCTCGAAAGTAGCCATACTCGGCGATTCGATAAGCGATCCCATCCGTGTCGGCACCGGCAAGTGCTGGTGGGAGTTCCTTGCCGAACTGATGGATATGCAGACTGTGTCTTTCGCCGTCAACGGCAACCAGATGAGCCAGCTTCCCGCACAGGCCCTCAAGGTCGACTCCACCTTCGACGCCATCATCATCCTGGCGGGCACCAACGACTACTTCCACGACGTGCCGATGGGAGAGTGGTTCACCGTGACAGTGGACTCTGTGAACACCAACGGCCGTATGACACCGAAGCTACACAGGAACTTCAACTACGACAAGGGAACGTTTTGCGGACGCTGCAACATACTGATGCAATATCTCAAGACCACTTTCCCGACGAAGCAGATAATTCTGATGACCCCGCTCCACAGGGCGTATGCCCGCTTCAATGCCCGCAACGTCCAGCCGGACGAGATGTATGCCAACTTCCTCGGCCTGTATATCGAGGACTATGCTGCGGCAGTCCGCTGCTGCGGCCAGATATGGAGCGTGCCTGTCATCGACCTCTATGGAGAAAGCGGACTGATGCCTGTGCTCGACGAACATACCCGTTACTTCAACAATGCCGACACCGACCGCCTCCATCCCGGCACGGAGGGCCACCTGCGTATGGCCCGCACTATCCAGTACCGGCTTCTTTCAATGCCCAATACTTTCTAAGCAATCATAATCAATAACACTTAAAAATCATTAACTATGGCAAAATTCAGATGCCCCGTATGCGGTTACATCCACGAAGGTGACACCGCCCCCGAGAAATGCCCCCTCTGCGGAGTTCCCGGCTCAAAATTCATCCAGATAGAAGAAACTGAAGACAAACTCGTCTTCGTAGACGAACACGTTCTTGGTGTAGCAAAAGACGTCAAGGATCCCGAAATCCTCAAGGGCCTTCACGACCACTTCAACGGCGAATGCTCTGAGGTAGGAATGTACCTCGCGATGAGCCGCCAGGCCGACCGCGAAGGATATCCCGAGGTAGCCGACGCTTTCCGCCGTTATGCATTTGAAGAGGCCGACCACGCCGCCCGCATTGCAGAACTTCTGGGTGAGGTGGTATGGGACACCAAGACCAACCTCGAGAAGCGCATGCACGCCGAAGCAGGTGCCTGCGAAGGAAAGAAACGCATAGCCACTCTTGCAAAACAGCAGAACCTCGACGCAATCCACGACACCATCCACGAGATGGCAAAGGATGAAGCCCGCCACGGCAAAGGCTTCGAAGGTCTGTACAACCGTTATTTCAAGAAATAGAAGGACATTATGAAAAGATTTCTGATCGTCACGCTGATGGCGGTCCTTGCCGTTGCGTGCAAGCCGGTCAAGGATTTCAAGATGCAGGCCGGAGACCGATTGCCTTTGCGCGGCACTTACAGCGATTTTATGCTGACCGGAGAAGCACTGGTCGACAACGGAGCCGACGCTTCCGTATGGTTCAATACCGACGGCGAAAGCAACAACGGCTACCAGGTGCTCTTCCACAACGGCCCGATTGACGGAACGCGCAAGACCGGATCGCTGGCGTCGGTCAGGAATCTTTACCGCAGTCTTGCCGAAGACGGGAAGTGGTTCCCGTTCGAAATAGCGGTGCGCGGCAAAAACATATCCGTAAAAATCAACGGCACCGACGTGGTATGCTATACCGAACCGGACAAGCCTTACCGCAACAAACTCCACAAGGATATGCTGCTTGGCAGCGGCAAGGTGGTCTTTGCCGGCGGTAACGGCGATGTGTCGTTCAGGAATGTCGCAATAGAAAAACTCCCTGCAGGCCAGCACAATCCTGCCGACAGTCTTCCTCCGGTCGACGAGCAGATAGACGACATCATCCGCCTGCAGCAGGAAGATTTTCCCGTCATAGACTATCACGTCCATCTCAAAGGTGATCTCACGGAAGATATGGCTCACGCGATGTCGATGAACTACGGTATCAACTACGGCATAGGCCCCAATGCCTACGGTCCCAAGAAAGAAGGAGAGGGCGGCAGTGGTCTCGTGCTGACAAACGACAAGGAGATGGAAGCCTACTGGAAGAGCGTCAAGGACTGGCCGTTCATGCGTTCGATCCAGGGTGACGGCCGGAAGTGGTCCCGCAGCTTCTCTCCTGAACTTCTTGACAAGTTCGACTATATCTTCACGGACGGAATGTATGTCTATGACCACGGCAGGCTGGTAAGGCTCTGGTATCCGGATGAAGTGAGGCTCGAAATGCCGGTGCAGGCTTATATGGACCTCATTGTCGACGAAACCGTCAAAATCTTCGAGAACGACCCTGCGGACTTCTCTGCAAATGCATTCTATCTTCCCGACATCCTGGCCGGTGACTTCGAGAGACTCTGGACAGACGAGAGGGTTGACCGAGTGCTGAAGGTTCTCAAGGAGAACAACGTGGCGCTGGAAATCAGTGCACGCTATCTGATTCCGAGCAAGAGGATAATCCAGAAGGCAAAGGCAATGGGCCTGAAGTTCACCTTCGGAACGAACAACAAGGACTCGGACTTCGGACGTCTTGAGTATTGCACCGAGATGGTGCGAGAATGCGGCATCACCGCCGACGATATGTGGTTCCCTTCGATGTCGACAAGATCCGAACGTATGAAGGCGCGTGACGCCGCTGAAAAACAGCAGGAATAAATGGAAACAGGCATAAACTTCGTAAACGACCTCGCGATAATCCTGATTACCGCCGGCCTCTGCACGATAATATGCCGGGCCCTGAAGCAGCCACTCATCCTGGGATATATCATCGCAGGTTTCATCATCAGTCCGAACCTGGGCATATTCGGCATTTCCAGCCAGGAAGCCGTGGAACAATGGTCCGACATCGGTATCATCTTCCTGATGTTCGCGCTGGGTCTTGAATTCAGCTTCAAGAAACTCATAGCCGCAGGCAGCCAGGCGATCGTGACCGCCGTCAGCAAGTTCATAGGTGTCTTCATCATTGGCTTCCTGATAGGGCAGGCCTTGGGATGGACCTCTATGGAGAGCATTTTCCTCGCAGGACTGCTGTCTATGTCGTCCACCGTGGTCGTCATCAAGACCTATGACGATTTCGGCCTGAAAAAAGAGCCGTATGCCGGCATCGTATTCGGAACCCTTGTGGTAGAAGATATGATTGCCATTATGCTGATGGTGTTGCTCTCCACCCTGGCCGTTTCCAACAATTTCTCGGGAGGGGAGATGCTGCTCAATTTCGGCAAGCTGATTTTCTTCCTGGTGCTGTGGTTCGTAGTGGGCATCTACCTGATACCGACGCTTCTCAAAAAGACCGACAAATACCTGAGCGACGAAATCCTGCTCATCATCAGTCTCGGCCTGTGCTTCGGAATGGTCGCTCTTGCTACGAAATCCGGCTTTTCTTCTGCACTCGGTGCGTTTATGATGGGTTCAATCCTCGCCGAGACGGTCGAGAACGAAAAGATCCTCAAACTGATTTCACCCATCAAAGACCTGTTCGGAGCCATCTTCTTCGTATCCGTGGGAATGATGATAGCTCCCGCTCAGATCGCAGCCCACTGGTGGATAATCCTTGTGCTTGCGTTGACCGTGGTGATAACCCACTTCGCATTCGTCACCGTGGGCATCATACTGGCAGGAGGAAACCTGCGCAATGCCATTCATTCCGGCTTCAGCCTGGCTCAGTTGGGCGAGTTCGGATTCATCATAGCAGGCGTAGGAGTAAGCCTCGGCGTGATGAGGGATTTCATATATCCCGTAATCATCGCGGTATCCGTGCTGACCATCTTCACCACTCCCTATACCATCAAACTTGCCGGCCCTGTATACAGGTGGCTGCAGCGCATCCTGCCTGCAGGCCTGCTTGCCAGGGTCGACCGCCAGAATTTTGAAGAAAGAAGGTCAAGGGCAGAGGTGAGCGAATGGAAAAAGGTCCTGACTTCATATATGATCAGGGTGCTTGTCTACAGCGTGCTGCTGGTGGCCGTCCTCATCCTGTCAGCAAGGTTCCTTGACGGTTTGGTTTCAAAGATTCTCCCGGACATCGGTGCACACGGCCATCAGGCGGTATGCATACTCACCACTCTGTTAGTAATGGCACCGTTCCTTTACGGACTTGTTTCCAGACAGCATCGGTCTCAGGCTTCCATCCAGAAGCTGCTTGCTGTGAAACGCACTAATACCTGGCCGCTGGTAGGCCTCGACGTAGCAAGAATCTTCATTGCGATGGGCTTCGTGCTTGCGGCAATCACCCATTATGTGAAACTATCCGGCTGGGTGATCCTCGTACTTCTGATCACAGGATTCATCCTTCTCGTCATTACCCGCAACTTCCTGAAACGCTACCACACTCTCGAAAGCCGTTTCCTGAAGAACCTCAACGACAAGGAGGAGACAGTCCGCAGGATGCGTCCGGTGACAGTATCGGTCAAGCAGAGCCTTGGCTCGTACGACGTGCATATAGAGGAAATGACCGTCTCTCAGGAATCGTCCTGGGCCGGCCAGAAACTCAAGAACCTGCCGCTCAGGGAGAACTCCGGAGCCAACATCATCAAGATCACACGTGGCAAGAAGAACTATACCATACCTGACGGAGATACGGTGATCTATCCCGGTGACAAGTTGTTTGCCGTCGGCACAGGAGAACAGCTGGCAGCTATGCAGTCAATGCTGCAGGCCTCCAACGCAGAGTATACCTGCGATGATGACCACAGTTTCAAAGTTGAGACGATGACACTTACGGAGAACTCGTATCTGACCGGTCAGAGCCTTCGCGGCCTCAATCTGCGCAGCTACGGATGCATGATCATCAGCCTGCTGCGTGACGGCAATTTCGAGACAAACCCTAAGCCTGACACGGTTTTCCGTGCGGGCGATACTGTATGGCTGGCAGGTGACGTAGACTCTCTGACCTGGCTTGAACGATAGAATTCTAAAACTTAACGATATGAAAATTGTCAAATACGCCGCCTTGCTTTTTACGGCCGCTGCCGTATTGGCCTGCACTGGCGGCAAAACAGGTGATGCGGCATCCTATCAGGTGTCACAGGTTCCTTTCACCGATGTCAAGATTGCGCAGAACAGTTTCTGGGGCGACCGTCTCAAGGCAGCCCGCGAAGTGACGATTCCGCTTGCTTTCAGCAAATGCGAGTCTGAAGGCCGCTACCGCAATTTCGAGATGGCGGTCACTCCTTCTCCAGACAACCCGCCGAGCGGTTTTCCATTCGACGACACTGACGTATACAAGACCATCGAAGGAGCCAGTTACATACTGCAGACCTATCCCGACAAGAAACTGGAGAGTTACATCGACAGCGTGCTGGACATAGTGGCTGCAGCGCAGGAGCCGGACGGCTATCTCTATACTCCGCGCACTATGAACCCCTGGCATCCCCACGCCTGGTCCGGCAGCGAACGCTGGCAGGAGGTTGAAGGCGGAAGCCACGAGTTCTACAATCTCGGCCATATGGTCGACGCCGCCTGCGCCCACTATCAGGCTACAGGAAGCACCAAGTTCCTTGACATCGCGAAGAAGTATGCTGACTGCGTAATCCGCGAAATCGGAACCGGAGAGGGGCAGAAGACCGTCGTTCCCGGACATCAGATAGCCGAGATGGCGCTGGCAAGACTCTATGTTCTGACCGGTGAGAAGAAATATCTCGACCAGGCAAAATATTTCCTTGATTACCGCGGCAAGACAAAGGTCAGGGACCAGTACAGCCAGAGTGACATTCCTGTGGCTGACCAGCGCGAAGCCTGGGGTCACGCAGTCCGTGCCGGCTATATGTATTCCGGAATGGCCGATGTGGCCGCACTGACCGGCGACAAGGATTACGTCAATGCCATCGATTCCATCTGGGACAACATAGTCACCAAGAAGTATTACATCACCGGCGGTGTGGGAGCACGCCACAGCGGCGAGGCTTTCGGTGCTGACTACGAGCTGCCCAACAAGACCGCCTACAACGAAACCTGCGCCGCCATCGCCCAGGTTTATCTCAACCAGCGTATGTTTATGCTGCACGGCGACGCCAAGTATATCGATTGCCTGGAGCGTACACTATACAATGGAGTAATCTGCGGAATGAGCGTCGACGGAGGCAAGTTCTTCTATCCGAACCCCCTGTCGGCCGACAGCGTCTACCGCTTCAATTCAGGAAGGACCATGACCCGTCAGCCCTGGTTCGGCTGCGCCTGCTGTCCGAGCAACCTCTGCCGTTTCATCCCTTCGGTTCCCGGATATTTCTATGGTGTGAAGGACAATAACCTTTACGTGAACCTGTTTGTGGAGAATTCCGCAGAAGTCCAGCTGAACGGCAAGAACGTAGCCGTATCTCAGAAGACCGACTATCCCTGGAACGGAGATGTGACTCTGCAGGTCGACGGCAACGAGGCCGGCAAGTTCATAATCAAGATCCGTATCCCCGGCTGGGTCAGAAACGAAGTCGTTCCAGGTGACCTCTATCAATATGCAGACGGTATCACTCCCGAGTGGAGCATAGCCGTAAACGGCAGGAAGCAGAACGCCAAGGTAGGGAAGGACGGCTATGTGGCGCTGTCACGCAACTGGAAGGAAGGCGACGTGGTCTCAATCCATTTCGATATGCCTGTACGCACGGTGGAAGCCAATCAGAACGTGGAAGACGACCGCGGCAAGATCGCCGTGGAGCGCGGCCCGCTGGTATACTGCGCCGAATGGGCTGACAATGCCGGCAAGGATGTTCACGCCACTGCCATCGGCGGTTCTTCATTCGAAGTTGTTCCGAACTACGGCATTCTCAATACCGAAGGTGACGGCAAGATTTTCAACGTAACTGAAATCAAGGCTTCCAAGGGCCTGTCTCTGATTCCGTACTATGCCTGGAACCACCGCGGAGCCGGCAATATGGAAGTATGGATGAAAGAATAAACCTGACTGACGAAGCACAAAAAAAAGGAGGCTCACGGGCCTCCTTTTTTTGTGTAACAGTCTGAATCCTATTTGAACAGAAGCTGTGCAAACTCGTAAAGGCTGCGGCGCCAGGTGTGCCATTCGTGTGCGGTGCCTTCAGAGATGTAGCCTACGGCGTTGATGCCGATGCCCCTGAGGCTCTCGGCAGCTTCCATCACCCTCGGATTCTCCTTGCTGCCGCTGCTCATGAACACGACCTTGTTGGTCTGCTTGAATCCGGCTGCGCCATTGATGTCCTCGACGCTCATCACTCCGCCGCTGAACATTCCTACATAAGCGAACATAGTGGGGTTGGCAAGAGTAATCCTGCGGGTCTGGCCGCCACCCATTGAAAGGCCGGCCATTGCGCGGTGCTGTGCATCGGCGATAACGCGATATTCTTTCTCAACCATAGGGATGATGTCAGTAATCAGCACGGTCTGGAATGCATCGGGACCTGCTGCACGCTGTCCGGGCTGAGCGGGTTGTGCAGGCTGGGCGGGAGCATACTGACCCACCAGATGGATGTTCTGGCTCTGGCCGTAATCGATGACAACGATGAACGGAACAGCCTTGCCAGCTGCAATCAGGTTGTCCAGGATCTGTGCGGTGTGACCCTGTGAACCCCAGCCATTCTCATCCTCGGCGTTTCCGTGCTGGAGATAGAGTACGGGATATTTCTTGTCGGGATTCTTCTGGTATTCTGCGGGCAGATATACGAAGCAGTGGCGCATGCTCTCAGTGGCCTTTGACCAGTAGTATTTTTCTTCCAGGGCGCCCTGAGGCACATTCTTCACCTGCCAGATATCCATATCCGCAGAGGGGATTTCAATACCGCTGCCCCAGCGGCCTGCACCGAAGAAATAGATGGTTCCGGGATCAGGCACCGAAGCACCGTCGACATTCAGCTGATAGTAGTGGAAACCAACATCCTGAGGGGCTGATGTGCCGGTCCATACACCGTTCTCATCCTTAATCATCTCGTACCTGACGCCGCCGATGTCCAACTGGACCGAACTGGCCTGCGGAGCACGGAGCTGGGCGCGCACGGCACCCTGAGAGTTGACCATAGGATACTGATGTCCCCTCTGGTTGGTGACATTGGGCTGGAAATCTTCAACGGCTCCTGCAAATGAGGGAGCGACGTTGTTTCTCTGTTGTGCTGAAGCTGAGAAAGCAGCAAGCATCATCACGAAAATGAGAATCTTTTTCATTGTTTTGACTGTTATGTTGGGACTTAATGAAAGTGCTGTTTAAGCTGTCAAGTCTGCCGCCAGTGCGTCGAGTTCCTGACGGGAGTCTGCCGTGACGGCCGAGCGTATGGTAATAACGCGCTCATAGAGGGTGATGTCCTTCATCTGCTCGAGTTCGCCCTTCATCACCTTGGCGGCCATAGGAGCCCAGGTGCAATTTTCTATCAGGGCGATTTTCCTGTTGCAGAATCCTTTGCCCTTGAGATGGTGCAGGAAGTCTGACATAAGCGGATGCAGGCCTCCTTCATAGGTAGGGGCGGCAAGCACCATACGGTCATAGCGGAACGCACCTTCGATGTTCTCGGCCAGGTCGCTGCGGCTAAGGTCTGCTATTTCCAGCTTGACGCCCTTGGCTTCCAGCTTCTGGGCGAGATACTGTGCCGCCTGGGCGGTATTGCCGTGCAGCGAGGCATAGGCTATGAAGACACCTTCGGTCTCGGGCCTGTATGAGCTCCAGGTGTCATAGAGGTTTATGTAGTAACCGAGGTTTTCCTTCAGGACAGGGCCGTGGAGAGGACAGATGGTGCTTACTTCCAGTCCTGCGAGTTTCTTGAGCAGTGCCTGCACCTGAGGGCCGAACTTGCCGACTATGTTGATGTAGTAGCGGCGCGCTTCGCAGTCCCAGTCTTCGTCTTCAGTCTTGCTGAGAGCGCCGAATTTGCCGAATGCGTCGGCGGAGAAAAGAATCTTCTCTGAACTCTCATATGCGACCAGTACGTCAGGCCAGTGCACCATAGGCGCAGCGAAGAATTGCAGGGAGTGAGTGCCGAGAAGCAGCGTGTCACCTTCCTTCACGACATCGATACGGTCTGAGAACGAGAGGTCGGGGTAGAACTGCTTCATGAACTTGGCTGCGTTCGCAGAGCAGACGCAGCGGCACTTGGGATAGGTGGACATCACGCGGGCGATGCTGCCGCTGTGGTCGGGTTCAGTGTGGAGCACTACTATGTAGTCAGGGGTTCTCTCGCCGAGTTTCTCATATAGCTTCGCTTCCCATTCAGCGGCCTTGCGGCTGTCCACTCCGTCCATGATTGCGACTTTGTCGTCGAGTATCACGTACGAGTTATAGGCCATTCCCTCAGGAACGATGTACTGGCTTTCAAAAAGGTCTATGTCGAGGTCGTCAACGCCGATATACTGCACGCTTCCGTTGCCGATAGTAATTTCTTTCATTGCTTTCCGATAATTGTTATTCCACAAATTTAATCAAAAATACCTTCTGCATTTGCTATATTTGCACTAATCTGAAAACTTGGATTATGAAAAGGACTTCACTGCTGCTGGCCGTCATCTCTTTGATGCTTCTTATGCCGGCAATCAGTTCTTGCTCAGGCAAGAATTCAACCATCAGGGTTATATCATACAATATCAGGATGGGTACGGCCAATGACGGGGATAATTCGTGGGACCTTCGCAAGGAGGCTTCTGTTGCTATGATCGAAGAACAGCAGCCGGACATATTCGGACTCCAGGAGGCTTTCGATTTCCAGAGAGAATACCTTGAAGAAAACTGTCCTCAGTACGGTGCGATCGGTGTAGGCCGCGACGACGGTGTCAAGGAAGGAGAGCAGATGACGATCTTCTACAACAAGGACAAATTCACCCTGAAGGACTGGGGCACATACTGGCTGTCTGAAACTCCCGACGAAGTGTCGTTCGGATGGGATGCCGCCTGCCGCCGTACCGCAACCTGGTGCCTGCTGGAAAGCAAGGACGGCAAGAGGCATTTCTATTATGTCAACACTCATCTTGACCACGTGGGAACCGAAGCGCGCCGCAACGGGCTCGCACTCATAGTTGAAAGGATAGCTGATATGAACAAGGAAGGCTGGCCGATGGTGCTCACGGGCGATTTCAACGTGATGCCAGACGACCCCTGCCTGCAGTCCCTGGAAGGAAAGATGCTTTCGGCGAGAGTGACTGCTGATGTCACTGACAGCAAGGGCTCCTACAATGCCTGGGGCAATGCGTCGAGTCCTATCGACTATATCTACTACAGCGGTTTTGCAAAAGCCGTTTCGTTTGAGACGCTCGACGGACAGTATGCTGGAAAACCGTTTATTTCGGACCATTATCCGGTAGTCGCCGTACTAAAGTTCTGACGGGATGAAAAGCCGCATACTTCTGACAGTCCTGACCGCGTTTCTTGCGGTAGCGTGTTCGGAGTATCCTTCAGGACTCCGTACTGACCTTATGCTGGACACTAGTCAGCCCGACGGTGCGCTGATCCGCTCATCCAAACCTTCGTTCAGCTGGATTGTGCCTGGCACTGAAAGCCTGCAGACAAGCTATCAGATCAAACTTACGAATAACCGCAAAGTGATATGGGACAGCGGATGGGTCGAGAGCGGCCAGTCTGTTTCCGTGCCTTATGACGGCAAGCCCCTTCAGGGCGGCACCACATACGACTGGAAGGTGAGGGTCAAGACTTCAGAGAGCAATCGCAGCAACTGGTCGGCCAGGAAACGTTTCACGACAGCAAATGACCTGCAGGAGTACGAGACAGCCTGGTACCCTTTGGTCCAGGAACGGCAGAAAGCCGTCAGCCTGAAGCCGCTCATAGATTTCGGCCGGGATGCTTTCGGATGGCTTGAGTTGACACTCAGGACATCTGAGGACGGAGTCGCAACGGTGCATGTAGGAGAGAGGATCGACAACGGAAAGGTATGGAGACTGCCCGCAGGCTCCAATTCGTCCGTAAGATACGCTAAAATCGACGTTCCCGTATCAAAAGGTATACACGTATATCCGGTATACTTCGAGCCCGACAGGCGGAATACAGGCCCTTCTGCAGTAAAACTGCCCGAAGAAGTGGGAGTGGTGATGCCCTTCCGCTATTGCGAAGTGAGCGGAGCGGAAGTGGTCGATGCCCGCAGAATTGCTGTGAGCTATCCCTTCAACGCCAAGGCAGCTTCTTTCGATTGTTCCAACGACACACTCAACCGTATTTGGGATCTCTGCCACTACTCGGTAAAAGCGACCTCCTTCGCTGGCATCTATGTGGACGGCGACCGCGAGAGGATTCCCTATGAATATGACGCCCTGATAGCGCAGCTGTGCCACTATGCCGCAGACAGTGAATACTCGCTGGCCAGAAGGACTATGGAGTTCCTGCTGAACCAGCCCACCTGGCCGACGGAATGGATACTTTATGAAGTGCTCCTGGCCTGGAACGACTATATGTTCACTGCCGATCCAAGAGCGATTGCTGCCCACTGGGACATTCTCAAGGCTCACGGCCTGGAAGATCTCTTGCAGGAAAACGGTTTTGTCAGCACTACCAAAGGGCAGAGCGATGCTTTCCTGAAGTCCATCAACCGCAGCGAGGCCATCCGCGACATAGTCGACTGGCCCCATACCGGCATACTCGGCCTGCAGGCAGGGCAGGGAGGGGAGGATGACGGCTATGTCTACACCGACTACAACACCGTGGTAAACGCATTGTATTACAAAGTCCTCTGCACGCTCGGCAAGATGGCCGCAGTGCTCGGCAAGGACGCCGAGGCCGGTGCCATCGAGGCAAAGGCGGCTTCCTTCAGAAAAGCCTTCAACGCAACCTTCTTCGACAGCACAAGAGGTGTATATGTCGACGGTATCGGCACTGACCACTCCTCACTTCACGGCAATATGATGCCTGTTTACTGCGGACTCGTGGATGAAGGACAGATGCCGTCCGTGGCAGGGTTCATCCAGTCCAGAGGCCTTCGCTGCAGCATATTCGGCGCACAGGTGCTGATGGAGGCTGTCTACGATGCCGGCCTGGACGATTACGGGCTCAGCCTGCTCTCTTCCGGGGACCTGCGCAGCTGGTATAACACCATAAGGACAGGCTCCACAATCACCATCGAAGCCTGGGACGACAGTTTCAAACCCAACCAGGACTGGAACCACATTGCCGGGGCCGCTCCAGGAAACATAATTCCTTTCAGGGTGATGGGAGTCACGCCCGTCGAACCAGGTTTCGCCAAAGTCAGGATAGAGCCTCACATTGCCAGTCTGACTTACGCGAAGATGAAACTTCCGACAATCCGCGGAGAAATCACAATGGATATAGAAACTGCCGGTGGCGGCAAGTCGATGATCGTCAGCATACCCGCCAATATGGAGGCTGAGATCTGTCTTCCCGGCGGTGAGGTGCATCAGATAGGTCCCGGCAAACATCAATTCAGCTTCTGAAGATGAAAAGAACATATCTGCTGCTCGCTCTGATCATATTGCTTGTCCTCCCTTCCTGCAGGAACAGGAGCAGTGCGGGCGATCAGGGCGGCGTGCTGAAGGTCGACAGCGTCTACTACGCACACGGCTTCACGATCAAGTACTACAAGGACTGCGAGGTGGTGAGCATCCGCGACCCCTGGGACACCCTCAGGATCCGCAAGAACTATGTGCTGGTCGACAAGAATAAGCATTCGTCCAGGATTCCGGCCGACGTGCCGCAGGATGTCAGGGACAACGCCATAGTCATACCCGTGCCTGTGGAGAGGGCCGTCATCTACACTTCTGTGCATTCCGCGATGGCGGAGCAGCTTGGCTGCATAGACCGCATCTGCGGAGTCTGCGAACCCGAGTACATCATATCGCCTGAGATCCTTGCAAGAGTGGCGGACGGCCGCATAGCTGACCTTGGAATGTCCACCTCACCGAACATAGAGAAGATTATAGACCTTGACGCCGAGATGATCATCGCATCGCCTTTCGAAAACAGCGGCTACGGCAATGCCGAGAAGATCGGAGTGCCTATAGTCGAGGCCGCAGACTATATGGAAGGCCATCCGCTCGGCAGGACCGAATGGGTGCGTTTCTACGGCCTGTTGTTCGGCTGCCGCGACCGTGCCGACTCCCTGTTCTTCGAGACCTGCAGCAAGTATGACAGCCTCAAGGCGATGGTGGCCGGCATTTCTGAAGAAGACAAGCCCTCGGTAATAATGGAACGCAAGTACGGTGCCCTATGGGGTGTGCCCGGAGCCGGCAGCTATGTGACCATCTTCCACACAGACGCCGGAGCCAACTACATCTTCAAGGACCTGGCCGGAACCAGCAGCGTTCAGCTCTCGTTCGAGGAGGTATTCGAGAGGGCTGCCGACGCCGACTTCTGGCTGCTGAAATACGGCACGAAGAAACCTTACACATATTCCGACCTGCGGAGCGAATACAAGCCCTATTCCAACTTCGCCGCGTTCAGGAACCATAGGATCTATACCTGCAACACTTTGGTTACGACATATTACGATGACATCACCATCCATCCAGACCGGATCCTTGCAGACCTGATGTACATCTACCATCCCGACGTTCTGCCGGGACATCAGCCCAGATATTACTTCCCGATGGAAGAATGACAATGGATATATTTGAAACAATTATAAAATGATCAGAAAAATCTTTTTTGCCGCAGTACTATGCCTTGGCATAGCTGCGACCGCATCAGCCCAGCAGATGCCCCAGATTCCGACCGACCCTCAGGTACGTATCGGCAAACTGGACAACGGGCTGACCTATTACATCCGCCACAACGAAGAACCAAAGGACCAGGCGCATTTCTACATCGCACAGAAGGTCGGTTCCATCCTTGAGGAAGAGAACCAGCGTGGTCTTGCGCACTTCCTGGAGCATATGTGCTTCAACGGAACGGAGCATTTCCCGGGCAACGGAGTCATCAAGTATCTGGAATCGATCGGAGTCAAGTTCGGAGCGGATCTTAACGCATACACTTCAATCGACGAGACTGTCTATAATATCGACAACGTGCCCGTGACAGTGCCCGGCGCTATCGACTCCTGCCTGTGGATACTCCACGACTGGGCTGACGGCCTGCTTCTAGAAGGCGACGACATCGACAAGGAGAGAGGCGTGATCCACGAGGAGTGGCGCAGCCGCCAGGATGCGCAGATGCGTATGTACGAACAGATTCTTCCCAAGGTTTACCCCAACAACAAGTATGGACACCGTATGCCCATCGGCCTGATGGAGATCGTGGACAATTTCCCGTACCAGGTCCTGCGCGACTACTATGAGAAATGGTACCGCCCCGACCAGCAGGGTATCGTCGTTGTCGGCGACATCGATGTGGACCAGATCGAAGCCAAGATCAAGGACATCTTCGGCACCATCGCCACTCCGATGAACCCGGCTGAACGCTACTACGTTCCCGTTGAGAACAATGCCGAGCCTATCATTGCGATAGCCAAAGACAAGGAGCAGCCTTATTCAATGGCATACATCTTCAAGAAGCACGAACCCATCCCCGCCGAAATGAAGAGCAGCCTTACCTATCTGGTGATGAACTATGCTTTCAGCCTGGCCGACATTATGGTAAGCCAGAGGCTTGACGAGCTGATGATGCAGCCCGAACCGCCTTTTATGCAGGCAGCCATCCAGGACGACGACTATTTCCTTTCTAAGACTGAAGGAGCTTACACCGGCATCGTGGTGACCGCAGACAAGGATCTTGACAAAGGCATTTCGACCATCTACCGCGAGATGCTCCGCGTGGCCCGCAACGGTTTCACCGCTTCCGAGTACGAACGTGCAAAGCAGGAATATCTCACCCAGCTGGAGAATGCCTACAACGAGCGTCAGAAAACCAAGAGCATCAACTACTGCAGCGAGTATGTACGCCATTTCATCGACAACGAGCCTATCCCCGGCATAGAGAATGAGTTCGCGCTCATCAACCAGCTTGCTCCGAGCGTTCCGGTCGAGGCCGTCAACCAGCTCGTGGCCCAGCTGATGGGAGAGGAGGGCAACCTCGTCGTGGTATGTATGCTTCCTGACAAGGAAGGTCTTCACACACCCACCGAACAGGAGATAGCAAAGCTCCTTGCTGATGTAGAGGCCGAAGACATCGCTCCATACGAGGACAAAGTCTCTGACGAACCGCTGATTGCCAATCCTCCTGTTGGCGGCAGCATCGTCAAGAGCGAACCTTCCAAATTCGGTTACACCAAATATACTCTGTCAAACGGTGTTGGTTTCTATGTGAAGCCCACTGATTTCAAGGCAGACCAGATCCAGATGCGTGCCTTCAGCCACGGCGGAATGTCGCTCTATCCTGAATCTGACATCATCAACCTGACGGCAGCAGACGGAGTCTTCGGCATCGGAGGACTTGGCAATTTCAGCGCTACAGACCTTACCAAAGTTCTCGCAGGCAAGCAGGTCAGCGTCAATGCAAGTATTTCCAATCTCGGTGAATCCCTCTCGGGAAGTTCTACCCCGAAAGACTTCGAGACTATGATGCAGCTTGTTTACCTGTGCTTCACTGACCGCCGCGAAGACAATGATGCATTCCTTTCATACAAGAGCCGCCTGTACTCATCCCTTGTCAACCAGGAGATGCAGCCTATGTCAGCACTTCAGGACAGTCTGACCAAAGTGCTCTACAACGGCCACCCTCGTGCTCACAGGCTCAAAGCCGCTGATGTCGACAAGATCGACTATGCACGCATAATGCAGATAGCCCGCGAACGTTTCGCAAACGCAGCTGACTTCAATTTCGTATTCACAGGAAACTTCGACGAGCAGACGATGCTTCCGCTCGTTGCACAGTATCTCGGCGCCCTGCCGACTACCAGCCAGCGTGAGAAATTCGTTGACAACAAGATGGATATTGTCAAGGGACGCAAAGAGAACGTCTTCATCAAGAAGATGGAAACCCCGATGGCCACAGTCGTAATGCTGGCATCCGGCAAGGCTAAATACAATCTCAAGAACGAACTGGCAGTCGATATCGCCGGCCAGGCCCTCGACATTATCTTCACTGAGGAGATAAGGGAGAAGGAGGGAGGCACCTACGGGGTGCAGGTAGTCACCGAATTCTCAAACAAGCCGAAACCGACTGAGATACTCGAGATCGTCTATCAGACAGATCCAGACAAACATAGTGCTCTGAATGCCCGCATCCTTGAAATCGTTAACGAGTTCTGCAAGACCGGTCCGAGCGAGGTGGTTCTCTCAAAGGTGAAGGAATATCTGCTCAAGACTTACGAAGAAAACCAGAGAAGCAACTCATACTTCGGCGCAGCCCTTGTCGAATATCTCGACTCAGGCGTCGACGCTGACACCCAGTACAGGCAGACTGTCGAGAGCATCACTTCGGCTGACGTTGCCAAGGCAATGAAGAAGCTCCTCAAACAGGGTAATTTCAAGACTGTGGTAATGGAAGGCTACACTGAGTAGAATGAAAAATAGTCAACTTACATCGAAAGCTCGAGCCATCGCAGCTCCTTCTCGTCAAGGAGCTGCTTGACGGTTTCGTAACGAGCCGATGTAGTGACGATTTCGTCATAGGGAAGGCCGCCTTCTGAGAGGGCGGCTTCTATTTTTGCCTTCTCCTCATTCAAAAGAGCCATCTCGGCCTCAAGACTCTCAAGCTCACGCTGTTCCTTGTAAGAAAGGCGTTTCTTCGCGCCGTCTGCCGTGGCCTTGGGCTTGGCCTTTGGCGCAGTTTCAGAAGGAACCTGGGCAGCCTTGCGTTGCTC
This sequence comes from Bacteroidales bacterium, assembly GCA_017429475.1. Lineage (GTDB taxonomy): Bacteria > Bacteroidota > Bacteroidia > Bacteroidales > UBA932 > Equibacterium. Next base: position 7,554 of record JAFROX010000010.1, on the reverse strand, counting down.
AGCCTCATAGTCTTTGATGAAGCTGCGGTATTCCGTATATCCGCCTACGAAATCCTTGATGACTCCGTCGCCGCAGAACACAAGGAGATGCTCCGCTATACGGTCCAGGAAATGTCGGTCGTGGGTCACGATTATCAGCGATCCTTTGAAGTCCAGCAGGTATTCTTCGAGGATATTCAAGGTGACTATGTCAAGGTCGTTGGTTGGCTCGTCAAGTATCAGCATATTGGGCTGCTGCATCAGTATGGTCAGCAGGTAGAGCCTGCGCTTCTCGCCGCCTGAAAGCTTGTAGATCGGGTTGTTCAGCATATCGTGCGGGAAGAGGAACTGGTTGAGCAGGGAAGTGTTGTTCACGGTCTCCAGCACTGTCTGTCCCTCGTCGAACTCAATTCCCTGCTGGCTGTAGTAGCCAATCTTCAGGGATGCACCGAGTTCTATGGTGCCCGAAGTGGGCTGCAGGTTGCCAAGCAGCAGATTGATGAAGGTACTCTTGCCGATGCCGTTGGCGCCGACTATGCCGATGCGGTCATAACGCTGGAATTTGTAGTTGAAATCATCGACAATGCATGGGCCGGGGGTACCGTCCGCGGCATCAGGAAAGCGGAAGCTCAGATTATGGCAGTCGATGATCTTGGTGCCGAGGCGGGTTGAACTTTCCAGAGACTCCATCGACACCTGGCGGGTCACATAGGCCTGCGATGCCCGGTCCTTAAGCTCCCAGAAAGCCTGCTTGCGATACTTGGCTTTTCCGGTGCGGGCACAGGGAGTGGCGTGCATCCATTCAAGCTCGCGGCGCAGCAGATTGCGGACTCGGTCGGTCTGTGCGTTATAGTTGGAGATGCGCTCCTCACGCTTTTCGAGGAAATTCTCGTAATCGCCCTTGTAGATATAAATTTGCCCGTGGTCGAGTTCCATCACGGTGTTGCAAACACGGTCGAGGAAATAACGGTCGTGTGTCACCATAAACAGGGTGCAGCGAGAGCGTTTCAGATAGTTTTCGAGAAATTCTATGGCGTCGATGTCAAGGTGGTTGGTCGGCTCGTCCAGGATCAGGAATTCAGCCTCCGTGGCAAGCACTTCCGCAATGGCCACGCGCTTCACTTCGCCTCCGGAAAGCTCGCGCATCTTCTGCTCCGGGCGCAGCGAGAATTCCGTAAGCAGACGGACGATCCTTCTCTCGTATTCGAAGCGTCCGGCCTCATCCAATCCCTCCATAAACCTGCCGCTGCCAGAAACGATCTGCTCCAGCAAGGTTGCATCGGGATCATATTCATATTCCTGCTCAAGGAATGCTATGCGAATGTCCTTCAAGAACTTGATCTGTCCGCCGGAGTCCGACTTGTCCTTACCGGCAAGAATGCGCATCAGAGAAGTCTTGCCACTGCCGTTCGGGGCTATGAGGGCTATCTTGTCTCCTTCATTGACATTGAAGCCGATGTGGTCGAAAAGCACTTTCGGACCATAGGACTTGGAAATGTTCTCTATCTGGAGATACGACGCCATCGATCTATGCTAATCAATTGAAATACTGAGCGTTGCGCTTGCTCATTATGACATATATGATTACCGGGGCGCCGACCAGGGAAGTCACGGCGTTGAGGGGTAGGGGACTCGATGCATCGCCTAGCAATGTGACGAAATTGCAAAGCAGAGCCGTTATCGATCCGGCCAGGATGGTGACAGGAACAAGGTGGTTGTGATTAGAGGACGCCAGCAGCATACGGGCTATGTGCGGAACAGCAAGACCAATGAAGGATATGGGACCGCAAAATGCTGTTACAGTGGCAGTAAGTATACCTGTGCAGATAAGGATGAGAAGCCTTACGGCACGTATGCGGACGCCAAGGTTGCGGGCATAGTCTTCACCCAGCAGCAAGGCGTTGAGGGGCTTTGTCATCATCAGCGACATAATGAGCCCGACAACCGTAAATGCCACAAACCAAGGCAGTTTGTCTGTAGAAACGCTGGAAAAATCTCCCATGCCCCACATGACGAACTGGTGTACCTTGTCGGCCGATGCCCTGTAGTTCAGGATCGAGATTACCGAGGATGCCAGATAACCCACCATTATGCCTATAATCAGCAGCATAACGTTGTTTTTGACCTTTCTGGCAAAAAGGATAATTACGGCCAGCACGATCGCTGCACCGACAAATGCGGCAATTATGGTCGTCAGATAGCTTGCCGACGCGAAATATATCATAACCAGAGCGACTCCAAGGTTCGCTCCGTCACTGATACCGAGTATAGAAGGGCCGGCCAGCGGATTCTTGAAGAAAGTCTGGAGCATCAGACCGCTGATAGCCAGGGCGGCCCCGGACAACAACGCCGTTACGGCCTGGGGAAGCCTTGTCTCAAGGACAATGTAGTTCCAGCTTGTACGGTCGCTGCCGCTGCCGAAGAGAATCGACAGTACGTCACGGAAAGGAATGTGCACAGGGCCGTAGAAAATGTTCGCGGCAAACAACAGCAGCAGGAAGATGCCGCATATTATATACGTAAGGGTATGGTTGTTTTTCCGTGCCGTTTTCATCAAGACAAAAATACTGAAATTATGGTGATACCGCATAATTTGCTTAAATTTGAATGCTTTACTTGATTTTAACACAATTTATATTATGTTAAGTAAGGGATATCGGGAAGACAGCTTACCCTCCTCTGCATACATTCCTCTGGCAGAACGCCTGCGTCCTTGCACGCTCGACGAATATGTCGGCCAGGAACATCTTGTAGGCAAAGATTCGGTGCTGCGCCGTATGATTGAAAGCGGTGACGTCAAGTCCTTTATCCTTTGGGGACCTCCGGGTGTCGGCAAGACTACGATAGCTACGATCATCGCCAACACACTCAAACGAGAGTTCTACACCTTGTCTGCCGTAAGCAGCGGCGTCAAGGATGTCCGCGACGTCATAGACAAGGCCCGCAGCGGCCGTATGTTCGCCGTAAACGGAGCCCCGATCCTCTTCATAGACGAGATCCACCGCTTCAACAAAGCCCAGCAGGACGCCCTTCTGGGGGCCGTGGAGGACGGCACCGTGGTCCTGATAGGCGCCACAACCGAAAATCCCTCCTTCGAAGTGATAACCCCTCTCCTTTCACGCTGTCAGGTCTATGTACTTAAACCACTGGAACATAGCGATTTAGATATATTGCTCAACCGTGCATTGACCGAGGATGCCATAATCTCGGCACGCAAGATCAAAGTCAAGGAGAAAGAAGCCCTGTTCAGCTTCTGCAACGGCGACGCCCGCAAGCTGCTGAACATTCTCGAGCTGGTATGCTCCACCAACCCCGATGATCCGCTGGTCATCACCGACGAGCTTGTGAAGTCATCGCTGCAGCAGAACATCGCTCTCTACGACAAGAACGGCGAGCAGCACTACGACATCATCAGCGCATTCATCAAGAGTATGCGCGGCAGCGACCCTAACGGAGCCATATACTGGATGGCCAGGATGCTGGCTGGCGGCGAAGACCCGCTTTTCATAGCAAGGCGTATGGTGATCCTGGCGGCCGAGGATGTCGGGCTTGCCAACCCCAATGCCCTCCTGCTTGCCAATGCCTGCTTCGACACCGTTCACAAGGTAGGTATGCCGGAGGCTCGGATTCCGCTGGCAGAGTGCTGCATATACCTCGCCACATCGCCGAAGAGCAATGCGGCTTATATGGCTATAGACAGCGCATTGGCTGCAGTCAATTCAACCTCTGATGCACCTCCGGTCCCCCTGCATCTCCGCAATGCCCCCACCAAACTGATGAAGGATCTCGGCTATGCCAAGGACTATAAATATGCCCACTCTTACGAAGGCAACTTCGTCGATCAGGAGTTCCTTCCCGACGCTTTCAAGGGCACCAAATTTTACGAACCGGGCAGCAACAAGCACGAAGACGCGATCCGGGCCCGTCTGCAAGCCCTCTGGGAGAAATACCATTATTGAAAATGAGCCGAAAGAAGAAAGACAAGCCTCTGCTTGAAAACATAGTCATCGAAGATGTGGCTGCCGAGGGCAACGCCCTGGCCCACTATAACGGCAAGGTGCTGTTCGTGCCGGGTATGGTTCCAGGTGACGTAGTGGACGTCCAGGTGCGCCGCGAACGCAAGGGCTACATCGACGGATATGCCGCAAGACTGGTCAAGCCCTCCGAGCACCGCATCGAACCGGTATGTGAACATTTCGGAATCTGCGGCGGCTGCAAATGGCAATGCCTGCCCTACGAAATGCAGCTGGAGGCAAAACAACGTCAGGCAGTAGACCAACTCACAAGGATTGGACACCTGCAATTGCCTGACATCTCCCCTATTATCGGCTCCGATTTGCAGTATTACTATAGAAATAAGCTGGAATTCACCTTCTCAAACCGCAGATGGATCCTCCCCGGTGAAGATCCGGATGCCCTCAGCGACGAAGAGCGGCTTGGACTGGGCTTTCACATCAGCGGATTTTTCGACAAGGTTCTCGATCTGAAAAAGTGTCACCTGATGGCAGAGCCCTGCAACGAAATCCGCAATTTCATACGCCGATATGCCATCGGAAACGGCCTTTCTTTCTTCGATTTGAGGGTCCAGAACGGCTTTTTGAGGAACCTGATCCTCCGCGAAGCCTCTTCTGGCGAAATTATGCTGACAGTCGTGTTTGGTCCTGATGCTGAGCGAGATAGCGATAATGTAACAAAAATGTTAGAGGCCATTTCGGGCCATTTTGGACAGATTACCTCCCTCAATTACGTGATCAACCCGAAACCCAACGACACAATCGGCGACCTCGAGATAAAAACCTTCTCGGGCAGGGACTGCATCTACGAAAAAATGGGCGAATTATGCTTCAAGATAGGTCCGAAATCATTCTATCAGACCAACAGCGCACAGGCCTTCAAATTATACTCAGTAGTGCGCAACTTCGCTTCAAGTGAGGTAGTGCAAAATCCAGTAATATACGACCTTTACACGGGCACGGGAACCATAGCACTATTCCTTTCCTCCATAGCAAGCAAGGTGGTCGGCATAGAGTATGTGCCGGAAGCCATCGAAGACGCCCGCGAGAATGCCTCAGTGAACAACATCAGAAACTGCACCTTTTATGCAGGTGATATGAAGGATGTACTTAATAAAGAGTTCATTGAAGCTAACGGAAAACCCGATTTAATAGTCCTCGACCCGCCCCGTGCAGGCATCCACCCTTCCGTCGCCCAGGTAATACTGGAGGCAGCGCCCCCGATCATAATATACGTCAGCTGCAACCCCGCCTCACAGGCCCGCGACCTGGCGGTCCTTTCAGAGAAATACGATATCGCCGCAGTGCAGCCGGTGGATATGTTCCCGCAGACACAACACGTTGAAAATGTAGTCAAGTTGTTATTAAAGTAGTATGAGCGAATTGTCTAATATTGAGAATACAACCATCTGCGCCTGTTCCACTGGCAATAGCTCCGGAGCCATTGCCGTAGTGCGTATCAGCGGACCTCAGACCCTCGAGATCCTGTCGAAGGTGTTCACTCCCAAGAGAGAGGATGTCAAGATGCAGGATGTTCCGGGCTATACCCTGCTCTACGGCTATATATACCGTCAGGACAGCACCCTGCTGGACGACGTACTGGTAAGCATCTTCCGCGAGCCTCATTCCTACACCGGAGAGGACTCGGCCGAAATATCCTGCCACGGGTCCAACTATATTGTCAGGGAACTGCTCACTATGCTGACCGAGAATGGTGCAAAGTATGCTGGGCCTGGCGATTTCACCAAGCGCGCATTCCTTAATGGAAAGATGGATTTAGCTCAAGCAGAGGCAGTAGGAGATCTTATATCAAGTGAAACTAAAGCAGCTCACGATGTGGCGATGCAGCAGATGAGAGGCGGCTTCTCGAAGGAGCTCGAAGCTATGCGCACCAACCTCCTGCAGATTGTTTCGCTGCTCGAACTGGAGCTTGACTTCAGCGAGGAGGAAGTGCAGTTCGCTGACCGCAAGGAGCTTCAGAAACTGCTTGACGACTCCTGCGCGCAAATCAATTCCTTAATCTCAAGCTTCAAGTTAGGCAACGCGCTTAAAAACGGTGTGCCAGTGGCAATTGTAGGAGCCACAAATACCGGCAAGAGCACCCTCCTCAACGCACTTCTCCGCGAAGACAGGGCCATTGTATCGTCGATAGCCGGCACCACCCGCGACACCATCGAAGACGTGATGAACCTCGACGGCGTCCTGTTCCGCTTCATCGACACTGCGGGCATCCGTGCCACTCTCGAACAGATCGAGATGATGGGCATCGAGCGGACATTTTACAAAATCAGACAGGCACAGATAGTTCTGATGATGCTCGACAGTACTGATCCCGACAGTTTCCAGGAGTCGATACAATCTTTAAGTAAAAAGATAAATAATAGCGAGCAAACCCTTTTCATCCTGCTGAATAAGTGTGACAAAAATACCATTCTATCACACGCTGACAAGACAGCCCCGGCCTCCAATGAAGACCTGGTCGAGCAAGTGAGGGCCCTGGCCGCCGATGCCGGCCTCACCCCTGCCGCCATCCTTCCCATATCAGCCAAGCAGAAGCTCGGGCTCGACGTGCTGGAATCGATGCTGGTTGAAAGCCAGAAGGATCTCAACGCCAGCGGCAATATGGTCCTCGTCAGCAATATGCGCCATTACAGCGCACTGAAAGACGCCTACAACGCTCTGCTCCGCGCCAACGTCGCCCTCGGTGAACACGTCCCCACGGACTTAGTCGCCCAGGATATAAGGGAATCCCTCTACTCCATCGGCACCATCGTCGGCGCCGTCTCCACCGATGAAATTTTGGGAAATATCTTCAAGAATTTTTGCATCGGGAAATAGATGTTCGTAACTAATTGAATATCAGTGAGATACAAAGTTTTGCAACAAACAAATTCAGTGCGATTTTCACATCGTTTTTCAGTTAATATTTAGCGAAAATCGATAAATTTCGAAGATGGTTCTTTCGTTTCTCGCTTGAACAGGTGGTTTCACGACCTGGCGCGAAGATAGATGCAACGTTTGTTTCAAGAATGGCATCAATGTCATAAGAATCGTTGCGAGCAGCACGGCCGGAGGACCAAATGTCGACAATAATCGATGGGTTAAATTATAAACCAGAAAGATTCGGCCCTATCGCAAGAGTTCTGTGACTGGCTCAACGGGCAACGCAAACGTTCCCTGTCCTTGCAGGAGCGCTATGACCCGAGTATTATGAGGCACATTATCGCTTAGTGACAATCCATCGTATGACCTATTATACACCGCCGCAGACCTCGCAAGATTTGGCGAGGCCTTGGATAGTCATGTGTTCGGAAACGGCATTTATGATAGGTATCTTTCTTTGTTTTATTGGGAAGGATTGACTATCTTTACTGAAACACTAAACCAAAATTTCCCAATGGCCTTTATCACTAGGCTAAAACTTTGGCAAAAAGTGCTCCTGCTGTGCTTGGCGGGCGTTTTCGTTGGCGGCGGATGTCTCTTCCTGTATATGTTGCGTTTCACGACATATCTGGGTGATGACCCTTCCGCGTGCGTCAATTGCCATATTATGCAACCCTAT